>NZ_JAHYJB010000028.1 GCF_019429335.1 Sulfurimonas sp.
CAGCGATGAAATGCAAAGGGAAACACAACTTTGCAGCTGTTGCAGATATACTCAAAACCCAGCGTTGCATTAGCCTTTGAATCAAGGTTTATAAGCACGTCAAGCTCAAAAATAGAGCTCTTCGTTGCCTCTTTTATATACCCTTTTGCAGTGTAGAGCTCCCTTAAATAGCCGTTTTGCATAATTATATCAAAATTCAAATCTTTTTTATTTGCGTTCCACAGTATATCAATCAGAAGTTCTGACTTTGAGACATCAAAATTTTCCCACGCAACCTTTGGATTTACTCTGAATATATACTCAAAGATTAGATATGTAAGCTGATTACTCTTTTTATATATCTCTAACAGCTCATAAACCTTTGCCTCCGGCGAAATCTCCGTAGAGTTTAAAATAAACAGAGCACCTAAATATGCGCTCTGTGTCGTTATATCTTTTTTGAGCTCGCCCAGAGGCTCTAGAATCGCTATCGCCTCTTTGTAGTTCTTCATCTGCTCATATACCAAAAGCAGATAGCTTAACGCTTGCGGCGTTCTTGGATTATCACTCAGTATCTGCAGAAAAATCTGTCTTGAACGCTCAAGAAAACCGGCCTTAAAGTAGGTCTTGCCAAGCAAAAACAGAGTGTCTCTGTAGTTCGCCTTATCCCCGACTTTTAAAAGCTCGCTGTATATTTCTATGCCCTTTTCGTAATTACCGCCTTTTGTGTATGCATTTGCCAGCAGAAGCCATGATTTTTCAGACAACTCACCCTTTGTGATAAGTACCTTAAGCTCATTTTGTGAAGGAAGGGAGTGAAACTGTTGCAAAAATTTATCAAGATGCTTATAGTCCTCTCTTTTTTTAAATCTGCTAAACCAGTATGAAAAAAAGGCTATCACAAAGACTAGTACAAAAAATATTATAATCCCGAAAAGCGGGTCGTCAAACTCTAAAAAAATTGTGTTCATTATTCGTATACCACTACACCATAATCATTCTTAAGATTATAAAATGTGCAGTCTGGACTTATCTCCAAATCTTTTATCTTTCCGAGTTGAATAATAGAATTTTTGCCCACCTTTACCCCATACTCGGTAAAGAACTTTTTAATATTTACAAACTTGATATCCTCTACAAACTTATACTCAAACTCCTTATGAAGCCTCATCTTGTCGCACGAGAATATATGATCATTTACATGTAGCTTGTCGGAAGCGTATTTTATGGGCAAGTGACCGGATAAATCGGTTAGAATATCCTCTATATGTTCATATTTTGAAGGAAGCGTATTTTTTTGTAAAAAGAGGTATTTGTTGTTTAGTTTTAGGCTCGGGGTGCTCTTCCAATACCTATAAGTAGGATTTGAGATACCGAGTTTTGAAGAGATTTCCCTCCAGAGCCAGTAAGAGTTAAGCGTATTTGGCAAATATGACATCTTGCTGACTCTCCTGATTTAGATTTGACTCTATTATATACTTTTTTTGCTAAAAAATGATTACCCACTTCTCGAAAAAATAAACTTTTTTTCGTAGCCTTAGGGAATCGTAGGGACTTTAGTCCCTGCCGCTAAAACGGACGAGTTCGTTTAATTGCGTAACATAAATGAAATGTTACAATATTCAGAATGTTGCCACTGCCCATTTTGTTATGAAATATCCTCCGACCATAAGCCATGCGAACATCAAAGCGGATGTATAAACAGGTGCTAAACCAAGACCTCTAAATTTTGCAAATATGGTACCCATTCCAAGCGCCGTCATAGCCATGGTTAGTAAAAAAGTATCTATCTGATTAATGATTTCTACGATATTTTGAGGTACTATACCAAGAGAGTTAAACCCTGCCATGCCTATAAAATAGACCGCGAACCAAGGGATGACAAGCTTCACCCCGCCCACTTCTCCTCCACTTCCCTTTGTCGTATATGAGAGATAGATGCCCAAAATAATAAGCATAGGCGCAATCATAATAACTCTCGTCATCTTTACAATTACTGCCGAGTTTGCCATCTCTTCGCTTGCATTTGGAACTGAGGCCGGCACCGCAACCACCTGAGCAACCTCATGGATTGTTCCGCCGACATAGATACCGAACTCTTTTGCGCTCATGTCAAAAATACCCATATTGTAAAGCAGTGGATATAAAAACATAGCTATCGTTCCAAAAAGAACGACCATTGAGACCGCGATGGCAGTTTTGTGCTCTTCTGCCTTTAGAACAGGTTCCGTCGCAAGAACCGCTGCGGCTCCGCAAACTGAAGCTCCAGAAGCACTTAGCATTGAGGTGTCTCTGTCCATTTTAAAGAGTTTTTGTCCAGCCCATGTTCCTAGGATAAACGTAGTTGAGAGCATAATAAGAGAGACCATAAAGCCCTCCATTCCAACCTCTGCAATCTGCTGAAATGTTATACGAAAACCGTAAAAAACTATAGCAAAACGTAAAATTTTTTTTGCGGAGAATGTTATGCCGCCGTTCCACTCTTTTGGGGTGTTGTTGTGGAGTGTATTTGCATAAAAAATACCGATGACTATGCCGATAACAAGAGGCGATATCCCAAGAACCTTAACAAACTCAAGCTCTGATATCATAGTCGCAGCCGCGGCAAAAATAGCTACAAAAATAACGCCGTTAATGGTGCCTTTTCTATTTGATGGTGAAAATGCCATTCTATTCCTTTAACTAAAAAGCGAATTATATCAAAAAAGTATCACAATTTCTATCTTACCTCTATCTTAAGCTCGTTCTCTACCCACTTCTCCTCTGCACCGCTTATCTCTTTTGGCTCATGCAAAACAACCCTTGAGCTCTCTATATTTTTTGTCAAAACCAGATACTCTCGAATTGTCTTGGCTCTTTTATCCGCCAACTCTTTTAGCTCCTCAGGCGAGACACTCTGCGCATCACTGCAGACCAAAAGAAGCTCTTTTTGATACTCTGATTTGAAGAGCTCTTTTTTGTACTTTTTTTCAAGCTCCATCTTTATCGCTTTTTGCCTATCTCTCCCAAGCTTTTCGCCGCATATCGACTCAAGTATTCCTACTGTTACAATATTTTTATTGTCGCTCTTTTTGAGAATTTCTTGCGTTAGTTTCTTGCTCTGGATAGCTTTTTTGTCTTTTATGCCATCATAACTGCCTGTAACCACGAGCGAGAGCTTAGGCTTTTTAAGCAGCATCTGTGCGACATGGTCAAGCTTCTCTCTCTCGGGAGGCAGAAGTGCAAACTCCGACGCCTCAAAGTCGACAGACTTTAAATCATCACCATCGATTCCCATCATTTCGCCCAAAAACCTAAACGGAGCCGTTACAGCCTTTACGATAATATTTGCAAATGTTTTTAAAATCATTGCGCCATATTTAAAGTCCGGTTTGCCCAAATCTCCCTCTACGGGCATATTGATATCTATCACTCCCTCCGTATCCTCAAGAAGAGCTATGGCAAAACCAAGCGGAAGTTTTGTGATGTTATCATCCTCTATCTCATCGCCAAGTTCAATATCTCTTATAACAAGACTGTTTTTGCCAAGCAGTTGCGAGTTGTTGATTTTATACTCCAAATCAAGAAAGAATTTCCCTTTATTTATCTTATAGCCTGCAAACTGCGCGCTGTAACCGCTAAATGAGTCAAGACTTAGATTTCTAAAATTAAGACTGAGGTCGGTAAAGGCTTTAAAATCGGAGCTCTCAACACTCCCTTTTAGCTTTGCGGAGCCATACTCGTCAACCGCGCCGTCGATGTCTGCATAACTAACCTCACCCTTGTTGTTTGATATGGCATACACGTTACCCTCTAAGTCGTGTATGTGCGTTTTAAAATCAATAGGCAGGGAGTAATCTGCAAAATTTGCGCTTCCGTTTATGACCTTAAAATTTAGCAGTTTAAAACTAAATTGCTCATCCTCTTTAGGCTCTTTACTCTGCTCTTTTGGCGATGGCGTATCAGATACACTCTTCTCTTTGGCGAGTTTTGCAAGATTCATTCTTTTATTTTCGTCTATCTGCGCATCTAGGTAAAAAGAGTCCAGCAGAATCTCATCAATATAGAGCGCGCTTGGAATAGTGCTAAAACTAAATGATTTTAGGTTTGCTTTTACAAACGAGACTAGCGTACTCCCATCCCTGCCGTCATGCAGGAAAAAATTCTCTACAGAGAGATTTCCGCTTGCCGTCGCATCGTGCTTCTGCCCTTTTAGCTTGTAGGCGGTTTTGCTCTTTAGATTTAGAACTCCGTCGCTTATTTTCAGATACGTCGCCTCCCCGATATAAGGCGTAAACTCTTTTAGAGAGAGTTTGCTCAGCTCAAATGAGCCCCTTTGCTCAAGCGGAGTGTGCTTTATCTCCCCTTTTGATTTGACTGCTCCTTTATTGTTGACTCTAAGTGAGAGTGCGTAACTAAACCAACTCTTCTCTTTGGAGTCTATGTTTTTTGCCGAGAGATTTATCCCCTCTATCGTTGTTTTTACGCCATTTGCTACGCTTTTATCATCCAAAACAACCTTTGCCGAATTTATATAAAAAGCGTCTATCTTTGCTCTATATGGCTTCTCTTGGCTTTTAGCGATTTTTACACTATTGGCGCTGCTCCGTTTTGCAGATATTTTCTCCTCTTTTGGCTCTACTAAACCTACAAGATTTATGCTCTTGTCCTTATTTACTTTTACGTCTATATCCAAATTATCTAGAGCTGCTTTTTCTATGCTCACCTCTTTTGTAGCCGTGTTTAGAGTTATACCGCCGAGGCTAAAGATTTTAAAATTTGCCAGCTTTTCGCCGTTATCTTTTTTGTGCAGGCTAAGGTTTTCAAGCGCGAAAGAGGCATCATCTATGATGGCATTTGTCGTAGAGTTTATATCTTTGACGCTCACTCTTGCATCAAATCCGGCAGTTGCGCTCTTAAGTGCGAGGTTATATTTTTTAAGCTCACTAGTTGCTATCTGCTCAATGTAGGGCTGGTAGTGAACAATGTCAAAATCACTGCATCTTATATACGAATCTATCTGCAGATTTTTATGTTTAACACTTCCGCTAGAGCTACATGTTGCTTTGTTGTTTAAGAGCAGATTCATGCTGTAGGCAAGCGGCTCTTCGCCTAGAAGTGTCAGATTTTTCAGCTCAATGTTCAGCTCATTTAAGTCAGTTTTTACAAGAGGTTGTACACTTCTGTCTTCCACCTCAACGCCTATCTTTTTAAGAGCTACTTTCTCTACTTTCACACTCCAAGGAGTGCTCTCTTTGACTTCAATCTCTTCTTGCTCTTTCTTATCGCTTAAAGCCTGCTCGCCGCTTAGATACCCTATCCAGTCTATCTCTCCATCGGCATCTCTTTTTACTTTTGCCCTCAAAGAGGAGAGTGAAATATTTTCTACATGTACATTTTGCATCATCGGTTTTACGCTTATTCCCGTTGCACTAAATGACTCTAGATTTAATATATCGCTGTTTTTGTTTTTTGGTTTTACTCGTAGTTTATCAACAGTAACGTACATATTTTCTATTAAAGTGGAGTTTAAATCATCAAAATTTAGAGAGTAGTCGGCTCCAAAGGAGAGCTTGCCATCCGCGACTTCAAGTTTTAGTTTATCCTGCATATACTTCCACTGCGAGTAGAGCTTGCTTGCCTCAAACTTAACACTTCCCTCCACGACAAGCGGATTAAAACCTCTGATTTTACTTCTAAAATCAACAAAACCGCCATCCCCCAAAGCAGAGTTGAACCTCAAAGAAGCACTGCTTGAGTTAAAGTCGTTTGTATCGATATCGGTAAGTTTAAAGGCTATGTCGTTTATCTCAAACTCAAATTTTGTCTTGTTTGTGAACTCTTCATAGTAGAGTCTTCCATTCTCAACCCTAAGAGTGTCAACGACTATCCTTGGCAACTCTCCGCCCTCTTGTGCCTTGTCTGCTTTGCTAACACTCTCCTCTTGGCTCTCTTTTAAAAGTTTGCCGAAATTAAATGTTCTATCCTCGTTATAGGTAAGAAAAACCTTCGGTCTCTCAAGAGCTAATTTTTTTACATGCAGGGCTGATTTTATAAGAGAGTGCGGCTCCAAATCTATCTGTAGAGAGCCAAAAGATGCGAGTGTGCTGTTGTTTAAATCAGTAAGTTTTGCTTCGATAATCTCTACCTTAAAGGCAAAGGGATTAAAGTGAATAGTCTCTATGGAGAGGTTTGCGTTTGTTTTGGCTGAGACAATATTGATGATTTGTGATTTTAGCACCATCGGCACTATTGTAAAACCTATAACAGTGTAGAGTGTTATAAGAGAAAGTAATATTTTTTTATACATCGACAGACCTTTAAACATAGCTCTTAAAGTCTATCGAATTATTTTTTAAACAGAGATTATTTGCTCTCTTTGATAATATCGGCTCGTGGATATGTAAAAGTCGATTCTCTAAAAACCGTTATCTTATCCTCATGCCCGATTGCATAAGCATGGATTGTTATGGGTATAATCGTATCGTGTCTTGCATCGCCCGAGAGTTTGTCATAAGTTCTTAAAACGACAATTTTTTTCTTTTTAACACCGGGCGTAACACCAAAAGGTTCTGTAGGTTTTACAATCTCAATCTTGCCCTTTAAATTATTTGGAGCTATTATTTTAAAATAAAACTCCATCTTTTCGCCTTGTGTATTTTGAAGCAAAAACTCATATGCGTTATCTACCGCAACTCTTCCATCGCTTGTCTTTTCAACAGAGTAGAGGCGGTTCTCTTTGTTAATATTAAGAAGCATGTGCTCTTTATTGCTTCCCATCAAAATAATTGCGATTACAAGACCGACAAGCAAAATAGAGTATGCAATAATCTTGGGACGGAAATATTTTGTTTTTCCTTTTTTGTCAATTATCTCATATTCGCTTGACCAGTTGACCAAAGATGGTTTGCCTAGTTTTCCCATAACTACCGTACATGCGTCAACGCACTCCAGACAGTTGATACACTCAAGCTGAAGACCCTTGCGTATATCAATGTGTGTCGGGCAAACCGTTACACAGCTCTCACATGCCGTACACTCAGCATGAGGCTCGTTTACCTGAATATCTTTTTGCTTTGTAAACTGTTTTACTTTATGCTCATCATATATATGCCCGCCTCTGTTTGTGTCATATAGCGCCATTACAGTACTTTCATCATATAAAACAGATTGAATTCTTGAGTATGGACATACATAGATACAGTAATCCTCTTTCAAAAAAATAATGTCGTATATAAGAAAGAGTGCCAATGCCATAAGCGTTCCAAAGAGAATTATATGCTCAAACGGATCCATGAGATAGCTGAAAAAATCTTCAGGCGGAACAAAAAACCAGAGCAGGTTCGCACTCGCTACAAATGAAAGAACAACCCATATAAGAACTGCAACACCCTTTTTAACCTTGTTTTGAAATATGCTCATATCGGGTTCTAGCTGCTTGTTTTTTATGCGTTTTCTAAGTTTTAAAATTTTTGTTTCAATAAGGTCGCGATAAATTACCCTGAAAATTGTCTGCGGGCAGATCCATCCGCAAAAAACACGACCGCCCATAACGGTCATGCCAAATACCCCTAAGAAAATTATCATTAGCAGAAACGGCAGAAGATAGAGCTCCTGCATGTCAAATTTGACAAATGCAAGATGAAGCTCCAATTTGTCGAAGTTTAGTAAAAAAAAGTGTCCTTCATTTACCTGTATCCATGGTAATACCGAAGCCACCACCGTTAAAAAAATGAACAGATAATATCTCTTATATCTCCATGCGGACGGTAGTTTTAAACCGACATCTTTCTCACTCATACCTACTCCTGCCTATATTTTAACAGCATTATATCAAAATATTATTTTTAATAGCACAGCACAATAATAAAGATAATCCACTATCCTATTATTAAAAGTCTCTTTTATGCTCTATTTTGCTAGAATAAAATCACTATTTATCTTAGTACCAAATATGGTTTATCCTCTTTGGTCAAGTGCTAGCGTAGCTAAATGGGCTCTGCTCATTTAGCTTGATAAATTCAATAAAAGATTTTTTATGATAACAAAAGAGTATATTTTAAAAACTATAAAAACAAGACCGTTGATAATAGACGGTGCTATGGGAACGCAGCTTCAGCAGCGTGATGAGAAGATTCCAAAAGAGGCATGGGAGGGCAACGAAGGGTGCAATGAACTCTTAAACGTAACCTGCCCTGAAATACTGAGCGAGATTTTTCACGCTTATCTGACTGCGGGTGCAGACCTGATTACAACAAACACATTTGGCTCATTTTCATGGGTTTTGGACGAGTATGACATTGGACATCGAGCGTACGAGCTGACAAAAGCGGGTACAGAGCTTGTTAAAAAAGAGTGTATGAAGTTTAGCACTCCCGAGCAGCCGAGATTTGTTCTAGGCTCAATCGGTCCGGGAACAAAACTTCCATCACTCGGACACATAACATACGATGAGATGTATAAGGGTTATACGGAGTTTTGTCTAGCGCTGATTGATGGCGGAGTTGATATCTTTTTGCTCGAAACCTGCCAAGACCCGCTTCAGATAAAAGCCGCGCTTCACGCATGCCAAGAGGCTTCTAAACAAAGAGCTGTAGAGATTCCAATTATGGTCTCGGTAACAATTGAGCTAAGCGGAACCATGCTTATAGGTACAGATGCCTCTACGATTGCTACGATTTTGGAGCCTTTTGACATTCTCTCTTTAGGATTTAACTGCGGAACTGGCCCTGAGCAGGTTTTAAAACATGTAAAAACACTAAGCGAACTTTGGCATAAACCAATCAGCATCCATGCAAATGCAGGACTTCCTCAAAACCGCGGCGGCTATACCTACTATCCGATGGGACCCGATGAGTTTGTTGCTAAAC
This sequence comes from Sulfurimonas sp., assembly GCF_019429335.1. Taxonomy (GTDB): domain Bacteria; phylum Campylobacterota; class Campylobacteria; order Campylobacterales; family Sulfurimonadaceae; genus Sulfurimonas. The sequence continues at coordinate 8,829 of NZ_JAHYJB010000028.1, forward strand.
AAGAGGAGTTCTTAAAATATGACGGCGTGAGCTTTTTAGGAGGATGTTGCGGAACAACGCCTCAGCACATCCGCGCTTTAGTTAACAAAGTAACAAAAATAACTCCAAAAGTGCCAAGCGGAAAGCATGAGAACTCTCTAGCTTCGCTTTTCAACACCGTATCTCTTATGCAACAGCCCGCTCCTCTTCTTATCGGAGAGCGCTCAAACGCAACTGGTTCAAAAGCATTTCGCGAACTTCTGCTTGCCGAAGATTACGAGGGAACGCTCAGTGTTGCACAGCAGCAGGTACGTGCCGGTGCGCACGTTATCGACGTAAGTGTCGGCTTTGCAGGGCGTGACGAGACAAAAGATATGGACCATGTTATGAGTCTCTATGCACAAAAAATAGCACTTCCGCTTATGCCAGACTCAACGCAGACTGTAGCGCTTGAAAAAGCCCTCAAATGCATCGGCGGCAAACCGATTATAAACTCTGTAAACCTTGAGGACGGGATAGAGAAGTTTGATGCAGTATGTGCTCTTGCCAAAAAATTCGGAGCCGCTCTTGTCTGTCTGACAATCGATGAGATAGGCATGGCAAAGACGCTAGAGCGAAAGATTGATGTTGCAGAGCGGATCCATGAGCTTGCTACAAAAAAGCATGGCATAAAGCCTGAAGATTTGGTTTTTGACCTCCTTACATTTACGCTTGGAAGCGGTGACGAGGAGTATCTTGATGCGGGCATAAACACCATAGAGGCTATTCGCGAGCTACGAAAAAGACACCCTGAAGTTGGTGCTACTCTTGGACTTTCAAATATCTCTTTTGGTCTGGATAAAGATGCAAGACCTTACCTAAACTCAATGTTTTTGCACCACTGTATCGAGGCTGGTCTGACAAGTGTTATTATCAATGTCGCACACATCATACCTCTAAACAAAATCAGCAAAGAGGATCAAGAAATCTGTGACAATCTCATCTTTAACCGCAAGCCAAAAGCCGCATCACTATTTGAGTTTATCGAGCACTTCAGCACAAAAGAGACGGTTGACAACAACGCCGTAGATGAAGCATACCTTGCAATGAACGATGAAGAGAAGATAGCAAAGCTTCTGATGGACGGTGACAAGGAGAGAATGATTCCTCTTGTTGAAGAGGCTCGTAAAAAAATAGCGCCTGAGAGAATTGTAAACGAGATACTTATAGACGCTATGAAGGTTGTCGGAGAGCTTTTTGGCTCAGGACAGATGCAGTTACCCTTTGTCCTTCAAAGTGCGGAAACGATGAAAAAAACAGTTGATTATCTAAATCCATACCTGCCAAAAGTAGATAAGGCGGTAGACACCACCCTTGCACTTGGAACAGTAAAGGGTGACGTGCACGATGTCGGCAAAAATCTTGTAGACATCATCCTATCAAATAACGGCTTTAAGGTTATAAATCTAGGGATAAAAGTCGACATTGCGGATTTTATAAAAACCATAAAAGAGTCAAACGTAACTGCTCTGGGCATGAGCGGACTTTTGGTTAAATCCACTCAAGTTATGAAAGAAAATATTGAAATCCTACAAAAAGAGGGGATAAAAATACCGCTCCTTCTTGGCGGCGCAGCTCTTACTCGCTCTTTTATAGATGATTTCTGCCGTCCTTTTTATGACGGAGCGATATTCTACTGCAAGGATGCGTTTGACGGAGTAACTGCAATGAGCCGAATAGAAGCAGGAAATCTTGATACAAACCTCCACCCAAAAGAGGCACAGGAAACAGAACATACGCAAAAAAAAGAGGTCGTTATCCCGCCATTTAGTGAGCTTAAAATGCCTTCTCGCGATGTTGTCGTTCCTACCCCGCCGTTTTGGGGCAGACGCGAGCTTAAACTCACGCCTCAACAGATTGAGATGGTTTTTGAGTGGATAAATCATAAACTTCTTTTCAAATCTCGCTGGGGTTACAGCTCAAAAGGGATGACCAAAGAGGCCTACGAAAAACAGCTCAATGATGTTGTATGGCCTGCATACGAGAAGCTAAAAGCACGTTTTATCAAAGAGAAACTCTTTGAACCGACGATTATTTACGGCTATTGGCCTTGCAGAAGTGATGATAACACTCTTCTTATATTTGATGAGAGTGAGGGGTATAACTCACAAAGCGAAATAAACCGCGAACCTCTTGATAAAGTTATGGCAAGGGCGATAGAGCAGTTTACATTTCCAAGACAGTCTAAAGAGCCGCACCGTGCTCTTAGCGACTTTTTTCACAGAGATAGGCACGATGTTGTAGCCTTTACATGTGTGAGTGCCGGAGCAAAACTCAGCGATGCAGAGAGAGAGATTTACGATAGAGGCGACTATACCGAGTATTACCAGTTTCATGGTCTTGGAGTAGAGCTTGCGGAGGCTTTGGCAGAGGTTGCGCATAAGCAGATAAGACTTGATTTAAGTATATCAGAGAGCGAGGGAAACAAACTAAGCGACGTACGTATGAATAGATATCAGGGCTCGAGATACTCTTTTGGTTATGCAGCATGTCCAAACCTTGAACTTAACCGTCCTCTTTTCAACCTTCTTCGCCCTGAAGAGTTCGGCATTGAGCTTAGCGAGACGTTTCAGATTCATCCTGAGCAGTCAACATCTGCTCTTGTGGTATATCATCCAAACGCTACTTATTATAACGTATAGCTAAAGCATAAAATATTTCTACATGTAGAAATATTTTATCGCCTTCTGTAGCTCAGCGCTTCAAGCAGATGAGATTTTAAAATAGTATCGCTTGAGTCCAAATCAGCTATGGTTCTGGCAACCTTTTGAATCTTTTTAATTGCTCTAAAAGAGAGAGCAAAGCGCTCTATCGCGATATCTAAAACATTTTTTGCCTCACTGTCCAAAACACAAAACTTCTCTATCTCCGCATCGCTTAATTTTGCCGTAAAACTGTTTTGACCTCTTAGCTTGACTCTTTTATGGACCTCTATAACCTGCTTGTGCATCTCACTTGAACTGACACTTGCTTTGTCCTGAGGGTTCACATGTTGCATTACTACGCAGATATCTATCCTCTCTAAAAACGGGTCGGAGAGCCTATTTTTATATCTCTGAATATCAAGCTCATTGCATCTACACTCTTTTTGCGAACTTAAGAGATTTCCGCAAGGGCATGGGTTCATAGCGCTTACAAATAGAAAATCGCTTGGGTACTCCACCTTAGAATTTACTCTTGATATTCTTATCTTGTTATCTTGCAGAGGCTCTCTAAGCGCCTCTAAAACCCCTTTTGAGAAGTGCGGCAACTCATCGAAAAAAAGTATTCCCCTATGCGCCAAACCGACCTCTCCTATTTTTGCTCTGTGGCTTCCGCCGCCAAACACGCTTGCCGTCGTGGAGGAGTGGTGCGGGGCTCTGTAACTTCTAAGCGGCTTAAACTGCGGCTCCTTTGCCTCAAGTGCATCAAGCTTTGCCATCTCTAAAATCTCTTGGTTAGATAGAGGAGGCAATATATACCTCAACCTCTGTGCAATCATACTTTTCCCGCAGCCGGGGCTTCCCTCCAAGAGGAGATTGTGAAAACCTGCGGCACTTATGAGTGCAGCTCTTTTTGCCAACTCTTGGCCCTTTACATCTAAAAAATCCTCTGCGTAGTTATCATCAAAATAGTATTCGATACCATCTATCTCATATTTTGGGTACTCAATCTTCTTACAGACGCTGTTTGGCGCTGCGTTTTGGAAATTTTTTAAAAGCTCTATCGCATCACGCAGTGTTTTTACGCCGTAAAAATCAATGTTTGGGATGTTGGATAGCTTCTCTAGGCTCTCATAAGGCACTATTGCTTTTTTTATTGTCTGCTGGTTTGCAAGCGATAGCAGAAGCGGATAGAGCTGGATATTCTCCTTTATTGCGCCATCAAGCCCAAGCTCTCCAAATACAAACCAATCGCTCAAATCATCCGCTAGATAGTCAAGTGCAATTAAAAGAGCAATGCTCAAATCAAATTGGCTCCCCTCTTTTTTAACATCACTAGGAGCCAGATTTATAGTTATGCGTTTTGGAGGAAATGTGAACTCATTACTAAGAAGTGCGGATTTTACGCGCTCTTTTGACTCGTTGATGGATGCACTCGCCATACCAACTACGCTAAAAGAGGGCAATCCTTTTGTAAGAGTAGATTCCACATGCACAACCTTTGCTTCTATCCCTTCGTATGTAGCACAGGAGACCATTTTCATAGTTTTAAACTCATTGACATATTTAAAGTAATAAATGCAACCATTTTCATACTATCAACCTTTATTAAGCTGATATCATTGTACTATTTAAATTTTTAATTATGAAAAAATATGGCAGTTTGCCATATTCTAGTTAGATTTTGGAGAGTTTTTTCTCTTTTTGAACTCTTTTATACTCTTTTTCAAACTTTTTTCTACGCGAGTATGAGAGCTTATCAATAAACAAAATGCCCTTTAGATGGTCTATTTCATGCTGCAAAGCAATGCTTAGAAGACCATCTGCTTCTACTATTTTTGTATTGCCGTCTCTATCTTGATAGTTGACCGTTATGCATTCATATCTGTTTATATCCTCATAGAAACCAGGAACACTCAGGCACCCCTCTTGATAGGTTGTCTCTCCGCTTGTTTGGATAATAACTGGATTAATCATCTCTATTAGCGTATCGATAGACTGCTGATCCTCTTCGTCTGGTATGCTTAGAAGGAGTATCTGCTTTGCGTGTCCAACCTGAATTGCCGCCAAACCTATACCGTTTGATTCTATCATGGTCTTATACATCGCATCAAGAAGCACATGAAGCTCTTTATCAAACTTCTCAACCTCTTTGGACTTCTCTTTTAATCGTTTATCAGGATATTCTACTATGGTCAACTTCATATTTTCTATACAAACCCTTAAACATTTCTAAGTAAAACGGCATAGTCCAGACTTGGATTTTCATACGCCTTTTCTACTCCATCCATAGAACTGACAATAATCTCTTCTACGGAATTGTTTTCCGTTACATCTGTAATACCGATAGAAATTTTAAGCTGGATTTCGCGGTCTCCAAGGAAAAAGTTGCTGTTTGAAACTAAATCACAAAGTCTCTCGCTCGCCTTTTTCGCACTCTCTATATCAGTGTGTTTTAGCAACATCACAAATACACCATTGCCGTAGTGGGCAACCGTATCGCTTCTTCTTGATGTCTTAAGCAGAAGTCTTGCTACAGTTTTTGTCATCAGCATAATGGCTTTTTCATTGTTTACGCTCTTTTTGAGCTCACGAGAGAGCTCAATCATGATAAGAGAACTTTTATGCTTGAATTTGCGAATCAGCTCTATCTCCTGCTCAACTTTTGTCATTAGATAGCGCTTGTTGTAAACACCGAACTGATTATCAAATATAGTCTCATTTTCAACATTTTTGATAATTTTTGCAGTGTCGTCATACATAGTTTTTATGCTGCCGCTCTGCTTTTTCAGTATCTCGTTTAATTTTACAATATCAGAACCCAAAGATGCAGCAACGCCTCTTGTCTCATTTGTCTCAGAACTTGCTTCAAGCTCCTGCTTTCTCTTCTCCAATATTTTTGTCATCAAAGCCATATTTTTATAGAGATTCGCTGTAACGCCTAAAATATTTTTAATAGATGAAAATCCCTGCTTTAGGCTCTGCTCAAGCATAATAGAGTTCTCATCCTCGTTATTCTCTTCAAGCTCCAAAACCGAAACAATATGATTGCGGGTATTTTGGCTTTTATCTTCTAAAAGTCTGTCAAAGTATAGAGAGAAGTTATTTGGTGTCGGCGGCAGACCATCTTTCATCAATGCGTTTAATACTTCTTTTGAATATGCTTCCAAATCGCCCTCAGGTTCAACCTCCGAGGCTTTCTCTGTTATTGCTGCGGAGGGTTTTGCGGCCGATGGATCGCGACGTACCCTACTTCTTAAAGCTCCCGACATGACAACTCCTTTTGTTACCTATTCTTTACTTTTTTTGAGCAGAACTTCATCAATCATACCGTACTCTTTTGACTCTTTTGCACTCATGAAGTTGTCCCTATCTGTATCTTTTTCTACTTTTTTGATGCTCTGACCTGTATTTTTTGCCAAAATCTCATTTAGCTCTTCTTTCATTCTAAGAATCTCTTTTGCCTGGATAGCTATATCAGTAGCTTGACCCTGAGCCCCGCCTAGCGGTTGATGAATCATAATTCTTGCATGTGGAAGCGCATATCTCTTTCCCTTTGCTCCGCTTGAAAGCAAAAATGCTCCCATTGAAGCAGCTTGACCGACACATATAGTTGCAATGTCTGGGCGAATATAGTTCATAGTGTCATATATCGCCATTCCTGCAGTTACTACACCGCCTGGAGAATTTATGTAGAAGTAGATATCTTTTTCAGGATCTTCGGCTTCCAAAAAAAGCATTTGAGCCACTATTGATGATGCAACAGCGTCATTAACTTCTCCACTTATCATGATGATTCTGTCTTTTAAAAGACGTGAATAGATATCATAAGAGCGCTCTCCGCGCGCTGTTTTTTCAACTACATAAGGAATATAACTCATCTAATTAAGCCTCTTTTATCATTGAGTTAAGAATCTGCGTAAGCACCTTATCCTCAACCATTGACATCTGGATTGCCGGCAAATAGCCCGAATTTTTATACTTATCATAAGCTGCTCTTGGGTCTTGTCCCATCTGCATCGCTTCGTAATAAATTGTCTGCATCACTTCATTCTCGTCAACTTTGACGTTTTCAGCAGTTGCAAGCGCATCTATGATAAAAGTAGCTCTTACGCTTCTCTGTGCATCTTCACGGAAAGTCTCACGAAGCGCTTCAAGTTTATCGGCATTTTCGCGAAGCTCTTTAATCTCATCTTCACTCATCGTGCTAGCTTTTTTGTTTAGTGAAACGTCTATCTCTTGGTCAACAATAAACTCAGGCAGGTCAAAATCAATCTTGGCAACAAGAGTTTCTAAAAGTGTAGGTTTTAACTCTTCATTGTAAAGTTTAGCAAGCGCTTCATTTTCCAACTGAATTTTTACCTGAGCTTTTAGGTTTTCTAAACTCATGTCATCCTGTCCTGCAAGCAGTTTTTCTGCCAAAGCATCATCAATTTCAACTTTTGCTTTTTCCTGAATGTTGTGCAAAGTTACTTTAAACTCTGCATCTTTTCCTGCTAACTTATCCGAACCGTAGCTCTCAGGGAATGTAACTTTTATAACTTTCTCTTCGCCGATTTTCATACCCACTACCTGCTCTTCAAAGCCAGGAATAAACTGACCAGAACCAAGAACAAGTGCAAACTCTTTTGCAGCGCCGCCATCGAAAAGCTCTCCACCGACAGAGCCTTCAAAATCAATTATTGCACTGTCGCCATCTTTTGCAGCTCTTTTTCTTTTAAGCTCAACAAATTTGCCCTGTCCGTCAGCTATTTTTTCTAATCTCGCATTGACATCCTCATCACTTATCAGAGGTTTTTCAAACGGTGCAACCATTTTTTTGTAATCTTCGAGATTAATCTCTGGTTTCATTGCAATCTTAACAGTAACCTCTATGTTGTCTGCATTTTTTACAAAATTAGAGATATTCGGTTCGCCTATTAGTGAGTTCATAGCGATTTTTAACTCATCCAACCCCTTGTTTAAAACTTCGCGCAGTGCTTCTGCCTCAGCATCTTGAACAAGACGCTCGCCATACTGCTTTTTAACTACGTTTACGGGCACTTTACCTTTGCGAAACCCTTGAACAGAAGCAGTTTTTGTTAACTTTTTAGCAATTTTTTCAATATTTGCGTCTATTGTCTCTTTTGGGATTGTAGCTTCTATCTGAGCGTTTGCGCTATTAATTTTATTTGTTTTGATTTTCATCAACTTCCTTTTCATTATTATTTTATGATTTTGGTAATATTACCTTAAATCTGCTTTTATCTATCTTTATGCTTAATTTTTACAAAATTTAGGCTTAAAATTGAGCACTAAAATCCATACGACCGCAACATCTATTATCACATCCGCAAAATTAAATACGGCAAAATCAAATCCGCAGTGCCAATAGACCATGTCCACAACTCCGCCGTGAATAAACCTGTCATATATATTTGAAAATGCGCCGCCGAGCATTAAGCCTGCCGGAAAAGCGTAGCACACCTGTTTGAGATAAATTATATAGCCGAATATTCCCAGAATAAGCACAAGCTGTATATATTTTAGCGACTCATCCAAAAAAGCAAACATTGAAAATGCAACGCCTTTGTTGTAGACCAAAATCAAGTCTATACAGTCGGTGTAGTACCTCCAGCCGTCTACAAAAAGTGATTTTATGTTTTGGTCTATTATAAAAATACCGCTCATCGTAAATATGAGTATCGTTAAAAGACGAAGGGTTTTATTATGCATTTAGGGCTTTTTGAAAAAACTCTACCATATCATCCATGCGCGAGTTCATTTTTTTTGCATCTTTGCACTCAAGCAAAACTCTAAGTTTATTCTCTGTTCCAGAGTAGCGTACCAGATGGTGGATGCCGTTTTTTTCAAGCTCTTTTAGTTTGTTATCAAGCCCCTCTATCTCGTCGAGCGGTTTTTTGTTTTTTATCTTGATATTTACCAGTTTTTGAGGGTAGAGCACAAACGGACGAAGAGCTTTTGAGGCTTTTTGCCCGGTTTTTATTAAAAGTGCCAAAACCTGAAGCGCAGATACAAGGCCATCGCCTGTTTTTGCGAAGTCGCTTATTATCACATGTCCGCTCTGCTCGCCGCCAAAATTTATCTTCTCTCTTTTCATCAGCTCTAAAACATTTTTATCACCAACGTCTGAACGAAACAGTTTGAGCCCATTCTCCTTCATAAAATCATCCAGCCCCTTGTTGCTCATAACGGTTGAGACGATACCTCCGCCCTTTAAAGTGCCTGCACTGTTCATATACGCTCCAAGAGCGCCGAGCAACTGGTCTCCATCAACCATGACACCCTTTTCGTCAACTATCACTACCCTATCAGCATCACCATCAAGTGCTATTCCCAAATCAGCTCTATATTTGACAACATTCTCGCATACATCTTTTGTGTGAAGCGCGCCGCATCCGTCATTTATATTAAAACCGTCCGGCTTATTGTGCAAAACTATAACTTCGGCACCAAGCTCTTCCAAAACTGTCGGCCCTACCATGTACCCAGCTCCGTTTGCCGTATCTAGCACTATTCGCATATCTTTAAGAGAGATATCTCTTGGAAACGAGTTTTTTAGCTGAACTATATAACGCCCGATAACGTCGTCAATTCTTTTTGCTTTGCCTATGTTTTTACCGCTTGCCTGAGCCTCTAAAATCATATCGTCGTTGAAATAGATTTTCTCTATCTCCTCTTCTACGCTGTGCGGGAGTTTATCGCCACATCCGTCAAAAAATTTAATCCCGTTATCCTCATATGAATTATGCGAAGCGCTTATCATAATACCTGCATCACAGCGCATGTTTTCCGTTATATATGCGATAGCAGGGGTGGGCATTGGCCCGATTTGCACGACGTCGTAACCGATAGCCGTCAGTCCGCTTACTATAGCGTTTTCTATCATATAACCGCTTCTGCGCGTATCTTTTCCGATTAAAATCCTGTTTGTTTTAGAGTGTGCTTTAAAGTAGATTCCAGCAGCCATGGCTACTCTCATTGCAAGCTGTGCACTTAAAAAAGTACCTGCCTCACCCCTTACGCCATCAGTTCCAAATAATTTCATGATAATTTCCAAAATTTAAAGTGCTGTATTTTAACATATTTAATCAATAATGTTGAAATTATTATTATTTACCTTGTCTTTAACTTAATTTTAATTATCTTTAAGCTAGAATTGCACTAAATTTTTATGAGAAGGACTCATACATGGCAAATCACAAGTCATCAATTAAGAGAATTCGCCAAACTATCGTTCGTGCAGAGCGTAATCGTTTTTACAGAACTCGTCTTAAAAACATCGTAAAAGATGTCCGTTCTGCAGTTGCTGCAGGTAACAAAGAAGAAGCTACATCGGCAATTGGCGTAGCAGACAAACAAATTCAAAAATTTGTAAGCAAAGGTATCTTAAAAAAAGAGACTGCAGCTAGAAAAATAAGCCGTCTACACAGAGCTGTAAACGCACTATAAGGCTAACAGTATAAATGCTATCCGATAAACTTACCCCGTTTATCAATCGATATAATGAACTTGGCGATATGCTAAGTTCACCTGACATAACCTCTGACATCAAAAGAATGACAGCCCTCTCAAAAGAAAGATCATCCCTAGAAGATATTGTTGACAAAGCAAAAGAGTACAAATCTGTAATTGCCCAAATCAGCGACACAAAAGAGATACTTTATGATTCAGAAATGGCTGAAATGGCAAAAGAAGAGCTAAAAGAACTTGAGGCAAGACTTCACATTATCGAAGAGGGTATAAAGCTTCTGCTTCTCCCAAAAGACCCAAATGATGATAGAAATATCATTGTTGAGCTTCGTGCCGGAGCTGGCGGAGATGAAGCGGCTATTTTTGTCGGCAATCTTTTTGAAGCCTATACCCGTTACGCAGACCTTAAAGGATGGAAAGTTGAGCTGCTTAGCACATCTCCATCAGATGCAGGCGGTTATAAAGAGGTTATCGCACTTATCAGAGGCGATCAGGTTTATAGCAGATTGAAGTATGAAGGCGGAACGCACCGTGTTCAGCGTGTTCCCGCAACAGAGTCTCAAGGACGTGTACACACTTCGGCAATTACTGTTGCCGTTATGCCTGAGGTTGAAGATGTCGAGGTTCAAATCAATGAAAACGACTTGAAAATAGATGTTATGCGCTCTTCGGGCTGTGGCGGACAGAGTGTTAATACAACAGACTCTGCCGTTAGAATTACCCACCTGCCTACCGGCTTAGTGGTAACAAACCAAGACCAAAAATCTCAGCACAAAAATAAAGAAAAAGCCATGAAAGTTCTAAAAGCCAGACTTTATGATTTAGAGATGCAAGAAGCGCTTGCAAAAGACAGCGCAAACCGCTCTGCACAGGTTGGAACAGGCGATCGAAGCGGAAGAATTAGAACTTATAATTATCCGCAGAATCGTATCTCTGACCATAGAATCGGTTTAACACTTTACAGATTGGCTGAAATTATGCAAGGCGGTCTTATGGATGAAATCGTAGAGCCGCTTATTGCTAATCATCAATCCAGAATAGTTGAGGCCGCAGGTCTTTGACTACTCTTCGGGGTAAACCCGAATTTAGCTTTAAAACTCCGTTACAAAAACTCTTTTAACTTCACCCTTAAACGTAATAGTTCTCTCATTTACACCCAGATATAGCGTGTCACCGCTTCTTGGATGGACTTTTATATTTTTTCCTACCAAATTTTCCTGCAAAGCTCTGTAAAAAGATGCCGCCATACCGGTTCCGCAGGCAAGTGTCTCATTCTCTACGCCGCGCTCATATGTTCTTACTCTTAAAGCCTCACCATCAACATAGGCGATATTTACATTGGCGTTATATTTATGTCTGAGCTCTCTCGCCTCATCTATATCAAACTCTTCAATATTGTCAGTTAAATATACCAGATGAGGAACACCGGTATCTATCTTCCACCATTTTTTGCCGTTATGTTCTATCTCTGTGTCCAAAATCTTCGGTGGCGTAAGTTCACTTTGCACCATGTCACCATCAACTTCAGCATTTATAACCCCCGCAAGAGTTAAGAAACTCATCTTTGATGGAGCCAACTCATTTGTAAATGCGTAGTGCGCACATGCACGGCTTCCGTTTCCGCACATCTCGGCTTCACTTCCGTCTGAGTTGTAAAACTGCCACTCAAAATCAATCTTTGATTTGTTTTTCTGAGCGTCATTTTTCTCATACGGCACCAAAACTATTAAACCATCGGCTCCGACTCCATCTTGTCTGTGGCAAAGTTTTTTTGCAAGAGAACTTCTCTCTTTTTTAATAAATGTATGAAAAATTACGAAATCATTTCCGTTTGCGCTATATTTTGAAACTCTCATTTTGCCTCCAGATATTTGGCTTTAATTTTTTCAACAAACTCTTCACACTCGCGCTGCAGATGTCTCAAATCTTTTGAGTTATCTATAACCCACGTAGCTCTTTTTCTCTTCTCTTCAATATCCATCTGAGACTCTATGCGTCTTAGCGACTCCTCTTTTGAGTAGCCGTTTCGCTTCATAAATCTCTCAAGCTGTATATCCTTTGGCACATAGACTACAACACTCTCTTTAATATCATAAGCCCTGTTTTCAAAAAAGAGAGGTATGTCTATTAGATAGGGAAATTTAAAACTCTCTTGTTTTATGCTTCTTTGCTCTATTTCCGCTCTTATTTTAGGATGTAAAAATACCTCAAGCTTTTTTTTAGCCTCGCTGTTTGAAAAGATAAGCTGACCGAGTTTTGCGCGGTTTACTTTAGTACCCTCTACAAACTCATCACCGAAATTCTCTCTTACCCACTCGCATGAAGCGTCCAAAATCTCATGAGATATTGTGTCGGCATCTATAACTCTCATGCCGTTAAGTGCCAAGAGAGAGGCTACAGTACTCTTGCCTGTAGCGATTCCTCCGGTTAGCGCGATAGCATAAGAAAAAGCCATTAGTTTTTGATAATCCCCAAATACTCTTTGCGTATATAGTTACCCATTGCAAATGCGGCAGGGTGAATATCACAGTTGTAGTAACTAAGCCCATCAATCATATCGGCACGCTGAAGATTTATATCTGCCGTTGGGTGATACTCTTTTGAAGCCAAAAGAGCCGTCGCGCCGTTTGTGATACGGTAAGGCATAATGATTTTAAAATATTTCCCCAGTGTTTTCATTATGTTTTTGTTCGCCTCTACGTTATCCAAGGATGGGTGAGTCGTGACAAACTGTCCATCTTTTTTCAGTATGCGGTTTATCTGCGAAAAAAATGCAGCGTCATCGCCCATCTCAGAGATTATAACATCATACGCAGCGTCCCCCAAAGAACTTATCTCGTTTAAAGAGCAACCGACTACTTTTAGATTTGTCCCTTTGTGTCTTGCAACTTCTGCCATCAGCAGTTCTGCTTTATCGCTGATAATTAAAACATCTTTTGCTTCTTTAGAGGTACACATAGGTACATGCACCATCATTTCTGCATAAATAAAATCTCTCATTTTTATAATTCCTAATTTCTTTTGTTGCGATTTTAGCATATTTGAGTTAAATATAAATATTAACTCCGAGCTCTTTTGTTTCTTATGCTAGAATTAAGGGCACTTCTAAAGACCCTTAATAGATCTTTGAGGGAGAAATTTTAGATAAATTTGGAGGTGCCCGTAAGTTATCGGTAAGTCAAAACAAGATAATATTATCACAATATTTTTTTATGAGGATTCTACAATGTCAATTTCAAGAAGAGAGGCGTTTGCAATCTCGGGACTTGCTATCGCTTCTTCTGCCCTAAGTGCAGAGAGCGACTCCGCAAACTCAAAAAAAAGAGCTGATACAACAATGTCACTCATGGACTATAAAGCTCCTTTGGCTGAAACAAAAAATCCTAGAGTTGTTGTTGTGGGCGGCGGCTGGTCAGGACTATCAGTCGCAAAGTACACAAAAGCGTTTGCTCCGAATGCTGATGTGGTATTGGTTGAGCAGAGACATCAGTTTATCTCATGTCCAGTGAGTAATCTATGGCTTGTAGACAAGGTAAAACTGGAATATTTAACACATGACTACCTTAAGGCTGCTCGAAAAAACAACTATACCTATTTTCATGCAACGGCAATCGGACTTGACAAAGAAAATCAGATATTAAAGACAAGCAACGGCGATATCGCGTATGACTATCTGGTTTTTGCTCCTGGGATTGACTACGACTACTCGCGCTGGACAAACGATATAGCTTTTGAAAACAGACTCCGCCAAGAGTATCCGGCAGGATTTATCCCTGGTTCTGAACATATGACTCTAAAAAATAAAATTTTAAACTTCAAGGGCGGAAATTTTATACTTACCGTACCTGCAGGAAACTACAGATGTCTTCCGGCTCCGTATGAGAGAGCATGTATCATGGCGGATTACTTCAAGCAAAAAAAGCTAAACGCTAAAGTTATTATTTTAGACGCCAACAATGCTATTACGATTAAAGAAAAAGGGTTTCAGAGTGCATTTGAGGAACTTTACGCCGACTATATCGAATATGTTCCAAACGGTGTAATAACAAAGATTGATTTGGACAACAAAATAGTATACACAGAGTTTGATGAGTATGAATTTGAAGATGCGGCATTCTATCCTCAGATAAGAGGTGCGAAGATATTAGAGAGAGTTGGGTTGGCAAAAGATGCAAAAAACAAACTAGAAGCGCATATAAACGAGTTGACATATGAAGCGATAGGCGCGAAAAATGTTTTTATTTCCGGTGACTCCCGTCCTATGGGCTTTTCAAAATCAGGAAATACCTCTAACTCGGAAGGAAAATACATAGCCTCTCTTATAGCGCAAAAGATAAACAAAACAGCCAAAATCAAATGGCAGTCTCCTGTCACAACCTGTTTTTCTGCAGTCTCAACAGAGCCGGAGAAAGCTATCTATATCTACTCAGAGTACTCGTACGACAAAGATATAGTATTCAGCTTCTCTAACACCACAAGTAGCGAAGATTGGAAAAAAGATGGCGTGCAAAACGCTCAATCAATATATGACTGGGCAGATGCGCTCTATGCAGACATGTTTAACTAAAACGGAGAAAAAATGAATTACGACAAAATTAGAAAGAACTGTAGAGTTATTAGAATAGTTTTGGGCTTAGCCCTTATAGCAACAGGTTTTATCACGGGCAATGTATGGTTTTATCTGGGCGTTCTTCCTTTAGTTGCAGGAATCGCAAACTTCTGCCCTCTATGCATTTTTTCTAAAAAGTGCTCTACAAAATAATAACTTCTACTCTTAAATAAACTTGCATCATCATAGGTAACGAACGATTCTGCAACGGAAGGGTCAAATCTAGTCCCTTCTAGATTTGGGGCACCCACCGTGAAGCCTTAGTGAGTTAGTATGATTATAAAAGTCCAAATTAACTCTCGCTTTAACTCTCATTAGGTATAATTCGATACTTTTTAATATCGGAGCCCTAAATGAGCCAAATAAGCTACAAAGACGCCGGTGTCGACATAGATGCCGGTAATAGTTTCGTTGAGAACATCAAACCTTTAGTAAAATCGACAAAAATCCCAGGCGTTCTTGGTGGTATTGGCTCTTTTGCAGGAGCATTTGAACTGCCAAAAGGCTTCAAAGAACCGGTTATGCTTGCTGCAACGGACGGCGTTGGAACAAAACTAAAACTTGCTATTGATTCCGGCATACACAATACAGTCGGAATAGACCTTGTTGCAATGTGCGTAAACGACCTTCTATGCAACTTCGGTACACCCTCTTTCTTTCTTGATTACTACGCTACTGGCAAACTTGATGTTAAAGCAGCTACAAATGTAGTCGCGGGCATCGCTGAGGGGTGCATACAAGCTGAGTGTGCTCTAATCGGCGGAGAAACGGCTGAGATGCCTGGAATGTACTCTCATGACGATTACGACCTTGCAGGCTTTGCCGTAGGTGTTGCTGAAAAGAGCGAGATGGATAGAGTCTCAATGGTGAGAGCAGGCGACAAACTTATAGCTCTTCCAAGCTCAGGACTTCACTCAAACGGCTTCTCTCTTGCTAGAAAAGTGCTATTTGAAAAAATGGGTATGAAATTTGAAGATGACTTTAATGGCAGAGCGCTGATTGAAACTCTTCTCACTCCTACACGCATCTATGTAAAAACTTTTAAAGAGTTGAAAAATCACATAGTCGCTCTTGCTCATATTACAGGTGGCGGTATTGTAGAAAACCTTCCTCGTGTTCTTCCTGAGAACCTAAGAGCTGAGATAAAAGAAGATGCTATAAGAGTTCTGCCAATCTTTGAACTTATCTCTCAACATGTAGAGATAGAAGAAATGTACAGAGCGTTCAATATGGGCGTTGGTATGATTCTAGTAGTAAAAGATAAAGATGTTGAAACTGTTTTAGCAAAAGCTGAAGGTTCTTATCTTATCGGCGAGATTAAAGAGGGAAAAAGAGAAGCAATTTTAGTTTAAAAAACAGTGAAGAATTTTTTTTCACTGTTTTAATTCTGTAGAGCTTAGGCTTAAAAATCGCCCTGTGCAGCTCTTGATGGAATCATCTCCATAGCCTCTTTAACTCTTAGCATATCCTCAAAAAGTTCTTCATTGATAGGCTTTTTATCTGTTCCGCCGTAAAGTGCCAGAGTCATATCCATAGTGATAAGGTATCTCTCGCCGTTTCCATACTCTACAAGCATGATTCTACAAGGCATAAAACCGCCATAGTAACGAGAATGGTTTAACATCTTTTTAGCAATACTCAGTGAGCAAAGCTCAATAACTCTTGCGTGCTTTACCTCTTCAGCTTTTGCATCCGGAAGGTTAAACATGTTTTTCTCGCCGACAACCATCATGTTGTACTCAAGTGCTATTGAGTTAATAGACCCTATTAGCTCTTCTTCGGTTATATCATCAATAACTTTGAACTCAAGCATCATCGCCTGCGCAGGATCTCC
>NZ_JAHYJB010000006.1 GCF_019429335.1 Sulfurimonas sp.
CGTTACAAAATCAAGCCTAAACCATAAAGCACGCAGTTATAAATGGCAAATTAAAGTAAATCAGCCAAAAAACTGTAAAATTACAGGCAATGGCTAAAATCAGTTTTTTAAAAAGTTAGAAAATTGAGGTTAGAAGGTGTTGGCTTGGTTGCTTGATTGAATTTGCAAGTGGCTCTCTTGATAAAGATTTCTTTTTTAAAGGTTCAAACTCCTACTATATCTCGTCGGTGAAACCGCACCATCTCGGAGCTGCTTACAGCGTTATTGAAAAGAAGAGAAAACCCATAGACATTTTAAACGATCTAATTATTACGGCCTTAATTATCATTACCATTACAATCATAACCTCATTTTTTCTGGTAAAACTTGTTCTAAGACCACTAAGGGACAACCTGCGCCTTCTTGACAACTTTATAAAAGAGACAACGCATGAGCTAAACACTCCAATTACAACCATTCTTGCAAATATTGAGACGCTTGACTCAAAAAGCTGTGATGAAAAATCTATGAGAAAACTCCAAAGAATCAAAACGGCTTCTACCACCATCTCCAATCTCTATCAGGATTTGGTATATCTGCTATTAAACCACCAAATCTCATCGCAAAACGAAGAGCTGAATATATCTGAAATATTAAACCAGAGACTGCACTACTTCTCACAGGCGGCAAATGTTAAAAAATTAAATCTGCATGTAGATATCAAAGAGGGTGTCTGCTTTAATGCAGATAGGCAAAAAATAGAGCGTTTAATAGACAACATTCTCTCAAATGCCATAAAATATACAAACATATCAACGACTATAAAAGTTGTTTTGACACAGCACGCTTTTAGCGTTTCAGATGAAGGCAAAGGTATGAGCCAAGATGAGATAAGCACTATTTTTCAAAGATATCGCCGTTTTGATAAAACACAGGGCGGCTTTGGAATCGGATACAGCATCATAAAGTCAATCATTAATGAGTACAACATAAAAATCAACATAGAATCAGAACCTAGCAAAGGAACAAAGGTAACATTAACATGGTAAAAATCATACTCTTAGCGGTAATCTCTTTAACTTTTTTAAATGCCTCTTCGTTTGAGGAGAACTGTTTAAACTGCCATGGAAACGATTTTAAGTTTAATATGATGATGAAGAAATATACTCAAAAATATAGCAGCGAAAAAAGAATAAAAGAGGCTATTTTTAATTACCTCAAAGAGCCCACTTCTGAAAAGTCAGTTCTTCCGTATGAGTATATAAACAGATTCGGCACAAAAGAAAAAACTACGCTAGATGATGAAACATTAAGAGAGATGATTAATGTCTATTACGATAGATTCAACCTCCGCTCTAAAATCTACTAGTTATCTCCTAGTGTTACGCATTAAAACGAACTCGTCCGTTTTAATGGCAGGGACAGATGTCCCCTGCAACCCGCTAAAGCTACGAAAAACTTTGTTTTTCGAGAACTACAAGGCATTTTACGCACTTTTATGAAAAGTGAGTAAGGTCAGTTATCTCTTAAATATCTTTATAACAAGCAACACAACAGCGCCTATAACCAAACCTATGACTAAATCATTGATTATTGCAGGAACTCCCTCTATAAAATTGTGGTGAAAAAAGGCTGTTTTTTTGCGTGGCAACTTTGCTTGCAACTGCTACATCATCTGAGAGCATTGCTATATCGTCAAGCAGTAAAAAAATTCCTGATGTCATATATTTTTTCTTTATTTAAATTTTTACATCTTTTAAATTTTGTGTTTTAACTATCCATGCAAAGTAAAACGCGCCTATAAAAAATCCCGCTCCTATTAAAGAAGTTATAAACTCCGGCGAGTAGTCGTTTGTTGCCAAAAAACCAATCATAAATGAGGTAAACGCTGCCGAACTCAAAAACAACATGTCATTATATGCGACTATCCTGCCGTAATATTTCTGTTCAATGTTTTTTTGAAGAAGCGTATATGTGTATGACCATAATGTAGTAGTAAAAAGCCCCACAATAACGCTTGCAATTAGTGACATGTAGAAATCTTTCATAAGCACTGCCCAGAGCCAAATCGCCATAGCCTGAAACACGAAGATATAACTTACTCTTTCGTTACTTATCCATCTGCTTAAAATCATCGGTCCGATTACCAAACCGACAGCTCTTGAGGCATGCAGAAGTCCGAGTGCCAAAGAAGTAGCAATTATGGAAGCATAATATTTATCAACCATTAGAGCAACCAGGGCATCAAAAGCCGTAAGTCCTACAAATGCGTGGATAAGCATTAGATGAAGCGCATGTGGAAACTTCTTCAGATACCTGAAAGTATCACCCATCATCTCAAGCAAACTCTCTTTGCTTTTAAGAAAATCAACCTTTATCTCCAAGCTGTTTAGTAGCCAAAAACCGATGACAAACATAAACGCATCGAGAACAAACGCAACCTTTATGCCAAACCAAAAGACTATAAATCCGCTAAGCGCCATTCCCAAAGTGTATGAAAATGACCAGATAATAGAGTGAAGCTCATTGGCACGCTGAAGTTTCTCTCCCTTTAGCAGTTTGGGCAGAAGCGACATCTCTGCAGTAAAGTAAAAATTTGCCGCCGCCATTTTTATAAAAATCAACATGTACAAAAGCCACAAATCTGAAATCTCATTCACAAAGACTAAGAAGAGTGTTGCAAATATTTCAAATAAAATCAAAATCAGCATAAGTTTTTTTGGCTTCATTTTATCAATTATAGAGCCTGAAAAAGGAGCTTGGATAATGCCTGATAAAAAATGAAGCATTGCGGTAAAAGCCACAATCTCGGCGCCTACTTTCATATCTAAAAGAAGTGTATAAATAGCGACGTTGCTAAACCAAGCGCCAAAATATGCAATCAATTGCACGGCAGAGAGCCGTCTTAACACAGGCTCTGACTTCAATAATTTTATATACTCATTCATAAATGCAAGATTATCATAAATATAAAATAAAAAAAGTTATTTTTTTTCTAAATTTACTAAAGTTATTTTTTTTTGTGTCGATTTGGTCTCTAATAATATTGTTTAAAAGAGGAGAAGGTCATGGATGGCATAGCAAATGTTGCAAGGCAACAGCAGTCACAAATGAGCACAAAAGAGTCTCAAGAAAGAGCGCCTGAGGCACAGCAGATTCAACAGCCTAAACAGGCTGATGTAGTAAGGGAGATTCAAAAAGATAATTCAAGCACATCTGAGAAGATTAATTCAAAAGAGCAAGTAGAGGATTTAGTAGAGCAGCTAAACAGAGCTCTCGCTCCCATGACGACAAATATAAAGTTTGGCGTTGACTCACAAGATATCTTTTATGTATCAGTTATAGAATCTGAAACAAGCAAAATGATAAGAAGATTTCCGGCTGAAGAAGCATTTGGTTTTCTTCCAAAAATGAGAGAAGTGTCTGGTATCTTATTTGATTCAAAAGGGTAATAAAACACCCCTTTGAATCTCTTTCTACAATTTTTATTCTCCTAATAGCTTTTATATCTAATTCCTTTTATGCTAACCATTATTTAATACTTTTTGTAGTAAAATCGCGACAATTATTTTGCTCATAAAGGTTTTATCATGAAAAAAGAAGTTAAAAAAGTAGTTCTTGCGTACTCTGGCGGACTTGACACAAGTATTATATTAAGATGGCTACAAGATGTTTATAACGCAGAAGTTGTGACTTTTACAGCCGATCTCGGTCAAGGCGAAGAGGTAGAACCGGCACGTGTAAAAGCTTTGGCTATGGGAATTAAACCTGAAAATATTTTCATCTTAGACATAAAAGAAGAGTTTGTTAGAGATTACGTATTTCCCATGTTTAGAGCAAACGCTATTTATGAGGGCGAATACCTGCTTGGAACTTCGATAGCTAGACCGCTTATCGCAAAAAAGCAGATAGAAATAGCAAAAAAAGTCGGTGCTGATTCTGTAAGTCACGGAGCGACTGGAAAGGGAAACGATCAGGTGCGTTTTGAACTTGGATATTTGGCGCTTAGCCCTGATATCACCGTTATCGCTCCTTGGAGAGAGTGGGATTTAAACTCAAGGGAATCACTTCTTGCATATGCAAAAGAGCACGGCATAGAAATCTCTCAAAAACATATTGATGAAAACGGCAACCCAAAAGTTTCTCCATACTCTATGGATGCAAATCTTCTTCATATCTCTTACGAAGGTCTGCACCTGGAAAATCCAAACGCTGAGCCGGAAGAGTCTATGTGGCTTTGGACAACTTCACCTGAGAATGCACCTGATGTTCCGGAGTACATTACAATTCAGTACAAAAACGGCGACCCGATTGCAGTTAATGGCAAAGAGATGAGTCCCGCAACACTTCTTGAAACACTCAACAGATATGGCAACAAGCATGGTATTGGAAGAGCTGACATCGTTGAAAACAGATATGTCGGTATGAAAAGCCGTGGATGTTATGAAACACCGGGTGGAACTATTATGCTTAAAGCTCACCGTGCAATCGAGTCTATCACGCTTGACAGAGAAGCGGCACATGCAAAAGACGAGCTTATGCCAAAATATGCAAAACTCATCTATCAAGGATACTGGTTTAGCCCTGAGAGAGAGATGCTTCAAGCAGCTATCGATAAAACACAAGAGCATGTAGAGGGGAGCGTAAGACTCAAACTCTACAAGGGAAATGTAAGCGTAGTCGGAAGAGAATCTATAAAATCACTCTTCAATCCTGAATACTGCACATTTGAAAAAGATGAAGTATATGACCAAAAAGATGCTCAAGGTTTTATCAAACTAAACGCTCTTAGATTTATAATTGCGGGCAAAGCTAGAAAAAAATAAACGCTTAGGGAAAATAGCATGAGTATAATCAAAATAGATATGAATTCACCTGAGTTTCAGGCGGAGATGAAAAAAACTATAGAGTTTACAGATAAAGTAAATAAGCAGTTTGGCTGGGTTTACAATCCACAAGCAGAGGTTAACGAAGGCGTGCAGATGGGTCTTGCGAGAAATAAGATTATGTACGGCAAACGCTTCTGCCCTTGTTTTATGGTTGAAGTTGTTGATGAAAAACCAAGAAGTGTAGAAAATCGTATTTGCCCATGCAAGCCGGCAATCGAAAAAGAGATTCCAGAAGATGGAACATGCCACTGCGGAATCTACTGCACACCTGAGTTTGCTGCAAACAAAAAAGCGGAGATGGGCATTGAAGATGTTGTTCATACTCATTCTCGCGGCTTAACAAAAGATGAAGCGGCGATTTTGCTAAATCAGAGTGAACTAGACGGTGATGAGCTCACATCTCTGCTTGAAGCAAGAAATCTAGGTATGGTAGAGTTTAAATTAGTTGACGTAAGAGAGCACATGGAGTGGCAGATGGGTCACATAAAAGGTGCTGACAAACTTGTTCCGACAAGCAGTTTTTTTGCTGCACTTGATGACGCAAAACTAAATAAAGACGAAAACATAATTGTATATTGTCACGTCGGAAGCAGAAGCGCACACTGTGCTAGAATTCTCTCAGACATGGGATATACGAAAATAGGAAATTTATCATATGGAATAGTTTCATATGGCGGCGAAATAGAGAGATAAGGAAAAACGATGAAAATACTACTGATTAAAGATGTAAAAACTCTCGGCAAAGCAGGCGAAGTCAAAGAGGTAAAAGATGGCTACGGCCAAAACTTTTTAATAGCAAAAGGTTTTGCAAAACATGCAACTACCGAAATTTTGGCTAAGCATAAAGAGGATGAGAGATTGGCAGCAGAAGAGCTTGAAAAAGAGATAGCATCTCTAAAAGAGCTGGCTACAAAACTGGATAAAGCTGAAGTAATAATTACAAAAAAAATTGGCAAAAACGGTCACCTTTTCGGCTCGATTACAAAAGATGAAGTTGCCCTTGCTCTTCAAGAGCAGCACAATATCGAAATTGACAAAAAACATATAACAGATAAAGTTTCAATCAAAACAGTCGGCGAGCATGACCTTGACCTTAAACTAGGTCATGGAATCCACGCAACTCTGCATGTGGATGTTCAGGGTGAGTAAATAAGCCATGTGTTATTTCGTCTCGCCATTAGGCGAAGCTTTAGAGAGGGGAATTTTGCAAAGAATTCACTTCTTTGCAAAAGGAGACAAACTTGTTTGATGCAACTACAATACTTGCATATAAGGGCAAGAACAAAGCAGTAATCGGTGGAGACGGTCAGGTTACTTTTGGAAACAGTGTTCTAAAAGGCAATGCTACTAAAATCAGAACTCTTCATAACGGCAAAATTTTAGCCGGCTTTGCAGGTAGCACGGCTGACGCTTTTAATCTTTTTGACATGTTCGAAGATTTTCTAGAAACTAAAAAAGGCGATATTTTAAAATCTGTCGTCGAGTTTTCAAAAGCTTGGCGCAAAGACAAAGTACTTCGCCGTCTTGAGGCTATGATGATAGTACTCAATAATGAACATATTTTTATCCTTACCGGCAACGGGGATGTAGTCGAGCCAGAGGATGGAGAGATTGCTTCAATTGGAAGCGGCGGAAACTTCGCTATATCTGCTGCACGCGCTCTAAAGCAACATGCCAATCTTGATGAAGAGGAGCTTGTACGCGAGAGCCTTAAAATTGCAGCAGATTTGTGCATCTACACAAACCACAACATTAAAACTCTCACGCTCATCGGAGAAGATAAGTGAATTTAACACCAAAAGAGATTGTTGAATATTTAGACAAGTATGTCATTTCACAAAACAACGCTAAAAAAACTATCGCACTTGCCCTTAGAACTAGATACAGAAGAATGCAGCTCGCTCCCGAGATTCAAGACGAAATAATGCCAAAAAATATATTGATGATAGGCTCAACAGGTGTAGGAAAAACAGAAATCTCAAGACGCTTGGCAAAGATGATGAAAGTCCCTTTTATCAAAGTTGAAACCAGCAAATATACCGAAGTCGGATTTGTCGGACGAGATGTCGAGTCTATGATTAGAGATTTGGTTGTTGCGTCTATTGCTATTGTAAAAGCAGAAAAAGAGGAGCAGAGTAAAGAGAAGATAGAGAACTACGTCTTAAACAAGATAGTAGAGAAGCTTCTTCCCCCTCTTCCGCTTGGTGCGAGCGAGAGCAAAAAAGATGACTACCAGAGACTTTTAAGCGTTATGGAAGAGAGAGTTCTCTCAGGCGAGATGGATGATAAAATCATACTGCTTGAGATTGAAAAGATACATGTAGAATTTAACGATACAAATCTTCCTCCTGAAATGGCAAAAGTTCAAGAGTCTTTCTCTAGGGTGTTCTCTCAAATGAATAAAGAGGATAATAAAAAAGAGGTAACTGTAAAGGACGCAAAAACTATTTTAAAAAATGAGGCTAGCTCGAAACTTCTTGATTCTACACATATACAATCCGAAGCGCTGAGGCGCGCCGAGAGCGGCGGAATAATCTTTTTGGATGAAATTGACAAAATCGCTATAAGCGAAAAGTCACAGGGAAGAAATGACCCAAGTAAAGAGGGAGTTCAAAGAGATTTGCTCCCTATAGTCGAGGGAAGCAGCGTGAGCACAAAATATGGAACGATAAATACAGATCATATACTTTTTATTGCCGCAGGCGCATTTCATCTCTGCAAACCGAGTGATTTGATTCCAGAACTTCAAGGCAGATTTCCGCTAAGAGTTGAACTTGAATCTCTTACAGAAGATACTCTATATAAGATACTCACCCAGACAAAAAACTCTCTCCTTAGACAATACGAAGCCCTGCTGGGTGCTGAAGGAATGAAGCTTATTTTTGAAGATGAGGCGATTAGAGCCATTGCAAAACTGGCTCACAGAGCAAATGAAGTAGCAGAAGATATTGGAGCCAGAAGGCTCCACACCGTGCTAGAGAGAGTTTTGGAAGATGTAAGTTTTGATGCAGATGAGTACAAAGAGAAAGAATTTATAGTAACTGCAAAACTTGTACATGAAAAATTGGATGATGTCGTAGAAAACGATGACTTATCTAGATATATCTTATAGGAAAAAATATGACTAAAGCCGATGTTACTAAAAAAACCCATGCGGGTTTTGTCTCTCTAATAGGTCGTCCAAACGCTGGAAAGAGTACTCTTATGAACTCTCTTTTAGGCGAAAACATCGCGATGGTTAGCCAAAAAGCCAATGCAACTAGAAAAAGATCAAATGCGATTGTTATGCATGAAAACACACAAATTATCTTTGTTGACACTCCAGGATTACATGAGAGAGAAAAAGTTTTAAATCAGTTTATGCTTGATGAAGCCCTAAAGGCTATGGGTGACTGCGATTTGATTGTTTATCTGGCTCCCGTAACAGACAGTGTTGAGTATTATGAAAAATTTTTAAAACTAAACAACTCTAAAATTAAACATATAATAGTATTAAGCAAAATAGATCAGATTACTCAAGAAAAGCTCTTCAAAAAGATAGCTCAATATAGTCAATTTGCAGATTATTTCGAAGCACTTATTCCTATGGCTGTACCTAAGAAAGTCGGCCATAAAGACTTGCTTGAGACTATTTCAAAACTACTGCCTGAGTCACCGTTTCTTTTTGACCCAGAGGATTTGACAAGCGAGCTTGTTCGCGACATATATGCAGGATTTATCAGAGAGGGTATATTTCAAAATGTAAGTGATGAAATTCCGTACGAATCTGATGTTTTAATAGACAAAATAGATGAAGAGAAGAATATAGACAGAATTATTGCCACCATTATTGTTGAAAAAGAGTCCCAAAAAGGGATTATTATCGGCAAAGGCGGAGAAGGCATAAAGAGAATCGGAAAATATTCAAGAGAGAAGATAGAGATGCTTAGCGGGAAAAAAGTTTATCTTGATTTACAAGTCGTTGTAAAAAAGGGATGGACAAAAGATAAATCATATTTACAAGAGATAGGTTACACGTCATGAGATTACTACTACTTATTTTTATAAGCTTAAATTTGTTTGCCGGCGATATATTGACCAGCTATAGAGTTAATGGTACTGTAGATATTGAGAAACAGCTCGATATGGAACTCTCCAAAGAGGAGTATTGGAAAAAGTATTTGGCTGACAAAGATACAAAATTTGGTTATATAGAATCTTACAGCAATGTTTTGACATGTGACAAATCGAAGTCTGCTCTGGATTTCTACTCAGTTGATCAAAATAAAAGTTTTAAATTCAAAAAAACATATAGCGCTTTTACAGGTAAGTTAAAAGGCGATAAAATAAAAGAGGGTGATTTAAGAACTCCGATTGGAATATATCAAATTGTTAAAAAACTCTCGAAAGAGACAAAGCTGGATCCATTTTACGGTCCTTTGGCTTTTGTTACTTCATACCCTAACGTATATGATACCTACAGAGGAAAAAATGGCTCAGGAATATGGATTCATGGTCTCCCTGCAGAGGACAGAGATGAGTTTACCAGAGGCTGCATTGCAATTAGCAACTCAAGTATTGAATGTTTAGACAACGATATCGATATCTCTAAAACTCTTCTTATAATTAATGATTCAAGTATCAAGACGGACATATCTAAAGAGATTCTAACATCCGTACTTGCCCAGTTGTACGCTTGGAGATACGCTTGGATCTATGATGACATAGATAGTTATTTAGGCTTCTACTCGCCTAATTTTGTTAGATTTGACGGAATGGATATTAAAAAGTTCACAAGCTACAAAAGTAGGATTTTTAAAAAAGCAGAGAAAAAGAGCATTATCTTTAATGACATAAATATACTGCCTTATCCAAACAGCGCTAACATTTACCAAATAACATTTAAAGAGTATTATAAATCAGACAGTTTTCAATTCAGTGGCGAAAAAACATTACTTGTAGAGTTTGATAAAAACAGAAAAATTCGCATACTTACTGAAAAGTAAAAAGAAGCACTAGATGAAATATGTTTTTGCAAAACTCCTTTTTATATTATTTCTAGCGCCTCTTTTTTTACATGCAGATGTTCAGCTTATTAAAAAAGAGAACAATGATTCGAATGTTACCCTGCTTGTAATAGGGGGCATACACGGCGATGAGCCTGGTGGATATTTTTCAGCATCAATTTTAGCAACTCACTATAAAATAGACTCAAAAAACCTCTGGATAGTCCCAAACCTAAATCAAGAAAGCATTCAAAAAGATAGCAGAGGTATCAACGGAGATATGAATAGAAAATTTGCCATTGTAAAGAATGGTGATAGAGACAAAAAAACCGTTGATGAGATAAAAAATATTATTACTCAAGAAAACGTCTCATTAGTTTTAAATCTGCATGACGGCAACGGGTTTTACAGAAAGACAGACAAGGGAAATATTTTTAATCCAAATGCCTGGGGACAGACATGCGTAATTGATCAATGCGAGCTAAACATAAATCAGCCATTTGGGAATTTAAATACAATCGCTCTTGAGATTAAAGATAGAATAAACAGAAGGCTTATCGAAGAGCATCATACTTTTGACGTAAAAAATACAAACACAAAGTTTTATGATGAAGCTATGCAGCTATCTCTTACATACTTTGCCGTCACACACAATAAACCTGCTTTTGCAATAGAGAGCAGCAAGAACCTCCCTTCATTGTCACAAAAAGTTTTTTATCATCTTCTTTCAATAGAAGAGTTTATGAATATCATGGGTATCTCCTTTAAAAGAGAGTTTGAGCTAAACGAGCTTGAAATAGATAAAATTTTAAAAAATTACGGAAATTTAACTATAAACAACAATATTTCTATTAATTTAAATGATATAAAAAAATCTTTAAGCTTTATTCCGATAAAATCAGAGAGTAACGTGTTTAAGTTCTCCAGCCCGCTAGGTAGTGTTGCTAGGGAGGGTAGAAGTTTTGTTGTTTACATAGGCAATCAAAAAGTCGCAACTCTTAATCCGCAATATTTCAAAATGGGTGAGTCTTGCTCGGAAGAGTTTGAAGCAGTTGTTGATGGAAAAAAAGTTTCATTGAATAGAGCTTCAGATTTTTTTGTAAATGACGATTTCAGTATCGTCAAAAAAGATAGTTATCGTGTAAATATTATTGGTTACAGAGCGGTGGGTCGTCTTGATGAAAGTGATATCAACGTTAAACTTCAAGATTTTGACAAAAAATTCTCTATTGACGTAAACGAAAAGGTTTACAGGGTAGAGTTTTATAAAAATAATGAATTTTGTTCTATGTCCAAAGTTCATTTTAGACAGGATAATGCAAAATGAGTAAAAAAGAACAGCACTCTTTCTCTAGTGTACTTTCTATCAATCCATACAAAGGCGGATATTTCAGCGCAGTTGCCAGCTCCCTAAAGATTGTTGCGACTCCTATTTATAGCAAAGAGCAGTATGTAATCTCTTACCTTAATACAAAAAGTTTTATTAATAGCAATATTTCTGTTAGTAAAAATATTCCCCAAGATGATTTATACGATGCAATTTACAATAAAGCGTATGATGAGCTTGGACTCGACCAAGCGATTATGTACCAGATTGAGTATATAGAAACTTTTGGCAACCTAGAAGAAGGCAACAGAAGCTTTCATGTATTTATTATTGATCCATTGGCAGTCAACGACATATTTAGAAATGCCGTTGAAAAAGTTAAATATATAGACTATATTATTCCTGCGCCTCTTCTGCTAAAGTCACTCTACTCCAGAGAGATTATACAAGACAGCGGTGTGCACTGTTTCATATATTTTCAGGAGAACGATACGGCTATTACTATATATAGTGAAAAAGAGTTCCTATATACAAAGTCAATAAACTATTCTTTCTTGCAGATGCATGAGAGATTTTGTGAGATACATGGAGAGATGGTTGAGTATGACGATTTTATCAATTTCTTGTCACGTGAAAATCTTAAAAATACTAACAATAGCTACAAAACCTCTGTTATCAAGCTTTATAAAGAGATATTTTCAAATATAAACGATATATTAACTTACGTAAAAAGAGCATTGGACATTGACAAGATTGACTCAGTATACATAGATACAGAGCTCTCCACTCTCACTAAAATAGATGAGATGGCAGAGGTAGAGCTTGGCATAAGAAGTAGCAGTTATAACTTTAACTATGGACTTCTCAGTGAAGAGAGTCATATTGACCATCTTCACTCTCTTATGTATATCTACACTACTCTTCCTGAAAAAGAGAGATATGAGTGTAACTTCACCACATATCACCGCCCTCCAAAATTCACACAAAGAGATAGCGGACGTGCTATCTTATTGGCTGTTGCCGCATTGCTGCTTGCTTTCTTGTATCCAGCAACATATTGGACACTGACATATGCTCAATCACTGCAATATGAGCTTCTAGTAGATGAATACAAAACTGTTCACAATATTAAAGTTACAAGAGAAGCAACTATAAAAAATAAAGAAGCAGAAAAAGACAAAGTCTCAAAACTGCTAGCCCATGAACAGCAAGAGTATGTTGAGAAGAAAAACACGCTTGTAAAAATTCATGAGGTTAAAGTCAATTATCCGATGAAAGCAAATCTGATACAGGTGCTGACTAAGGATTTAAACAGACATGATGTGAGATTAGAGGTCGCTATTTACGCTGAAACTGAAAAAAGCGATAAAGTTGAGGCTTCTAAAGGGTTCAAGCTTGGTCTTGTTGCATCTAATGATAAAAAGATTACTGATTTAGTCAAATATCTAACTAAAACCTATGAAGGAAAGTTTCACTTCTCTATTAATGAGATATCATATAAAGTTGAAGAGAAATTATACTTTGGTGAATTGAGGGTGAATCTATTATGAATTTCAAATTAATGATTGAAGATACCTTACAAAAAATTGACAATTTTTTTAAGGAAAAATCTCAAAAAGATGTCTATATAATTTACATAATGATTGTTGCCGTGTTAGGCGCATTAGCTTATCCATTTTATGAACCATCTGAAAACGAGTTTAATACGGTAAAAGAGAAAGTAACTCAAATTACGGCTAAAATTGATGCTGATAAAATCTACCTAAAAATAAATACCGAAGCTACTATAGCCAAACTTGAGCAAGCTATAAAAGCTTTAGAGGGTGAGTTGGTTGCTCAGGAAGAGACCAATAAATATATTAAAGAGAAGATTGAGACGATATCGTCTTTAATATATGATGAAATTGCATGGGGTAAATATCTTAACTCAATATCTATACGTGCTAAAGAGCATAATATAAAGATTATTAACTTTACAAATACATATTCGCTAAATAATGACTCATCATTTGGTCATGTCTTGGATATCGCACTTGATGTCAAGGGTAGTTATTTGGGCACAATCAAATTTATCAACTCTTTAGAGCAAAGCGATCTTGTTGTTGATGTCAACAACATAGATATCAAAGCGCAAGATACTTTAAATACAAAACTTGCTATTTCAGTTTGGGGGATTACTTACAAATGAAAACAATATCAATAGGACTGTTCGCAGTTATTTTAAGTACTTCTCTTTTCGCTGGTGAGCTTGAGTGGGTAGATGAGCAGATAGAGGCGATAAAACCGCCAAGGAAAGGATATTCTATTTCAGGAATCAATGATCCCTTTGTTTTCTTAGAGAAAAATAAACCTAAATCCAAAGACAAAGGCGCTTCTTCTTCAGCGCCTCGCGCAAAAGTTGCAACAGCAAAGTCTGCTTCTGGCGTGAAAAAAGATGAAGGTGTGAAAAAAAGCGGCAGCTTTGAGTTAAGTACGATTATCAACTCATCGGCTTTAATTAACGGAAGCTGGTACAAAAAGAGTGACGTTATAAACAGCTACACTATCTCTGATATTAGCAAAAATAGCGTAACCCTGAAAAAAGGTGATAAGTTACTTATCTTATCAACTGTTACCAAAAAACAAACTCTAAAATTCAAAAATAAGTAGGGCAGATTTATGAAACTTATAAAAACAACAATGTGTACAACGCTTTTAACACTTCTTTTATCAAGCAGTGCTTTGGCTGACTGTTCTTATGAACTTTTTAGTATTAGTTCTACTAAAGAGACCAAAATAATAGATTTCATAGAGCAACTTAGTGATGAGTGTGAATTTAGTATTATAGTTACCGATCCAAATGCGCAGAAATTTTTGGAGAGCAACTTAAACAAGACCAATCTAAACAACCTGACGATAGATGAGGTTTTTAATATTATATTAAAAGAGAACAATCTTACATATACTCTTGAAAACAATATATTAAAAATTGCATACCTTCAGACAAAGATGTTTAATATTGACTACATTCTTTCTCAAAGAAAGAGCGAATCCAAAACAAACATTACGCTATCATCAGAAGGTGCTGGCACATCCTCTCAAACAGGAGCAACTGTTGCCACAAATGAAGAAGTTGGTGGCGGTTCTGCAGGCAAATCAGGCATGAATGTAAATAGCTCTGACGAAGTGCAGTTTTGGCATCAGCTGGATTTAGAGCTGCAAGAAATTCTAAATAGACCGCAAGATGTTTACGTAGCTCAAGCTCCTATAATAAATAAAAATGCAGGAATTATTACAGTTACTTCAACAGTCAAGCAGATGGAGAGACTAGAAGAGTATCTTAAAAAATTACAAGACAAAGTTCAACTCCAAGTTCTAATCGATGTTCAGTTGTTGTCCGTCACACTAAGCAAAGGTAAAACTACCGGAGTTGACTGGGCTCAGCTCTATAAACTTCAGGATATTGATTTAGCATTTGACTATATAAGTAAAAACAATGTAATTAAACTAACTAATGAGGGCGGTATTTTAGGAACCACGTCATTTGACACAATGGGACCACAGGCCGTTAATAATGCTCATGCGTTCCAGTTGTCTGCAAAGGGAAGCCTAAATGAGGTAATAAAATTTCTTAAAACCCAAGGTGATGTTACTTCAATCTCCAACCCTAAAGTTTTAACACTCAATAATCAAGCTGCTCTTATAACGGCTGGTACTGAGTATTTTTATAAAATTATAAGTACAGAGACTCTGTCTGGCACAACAAGTGGCACACAGAGCACTAGTGAAGACCTTCAGTCAGTATTTGCAGGGGTTCTATTGGACATTACTCCTGAGATTTCAGATGACGATATGATAACGCTAAAAATAAATCCATCTCTTTCTGAGACTGCAACTGATATGTCTCTTGTTGAACCAGGAGACAGAACGATGCCGCCGGACCTTCGCCGTCGCCAACTCTCATCAGTTGTAACAGTAAAAGATGGCAATCGTATCATACTAGGCGGTTTAATTAATACAAGCAACTCTATTAATGTAAATAAAGTTCCTATACTAGGTGACATTCCTATACTAAACTATCTATTTAAGTATGAAGATAAATTAAAAATAACACAGGAACTTGTTATTGTTATTGAGCCGCGCATTGTCAGAAAAGGCAAAAGCGATCTCTCTCTTTCGGATTTAGGCTATCAGGGTCTCTCTGAAAAAGTTTTACTAGGCTCTAAAGATGCAATTGATGCTACTGTAGATTTATCAAAAGAGGAAAATTGAAACCAAGTATCTATGAAAACTCTAGGGATGTTTTTTTAGATACGGTCAATGCTGAAGATTACATCCAGCTAGAGAGAGTCTCCATCTTTTACCAATCTCTTAGGGATTCCATAGAAAAGCCGCTAAAGATGGTTCTTTTATACGGTAAGCCGGGAACAGGCAAGAGCATGCTCCTATCAAAACTTCACCAGAATCTCTCATCATCTCAAAAAGTTTGCCTCTATAAAACACCGATTTTGGACGAGAGCGAATTTTTTAAAACGTTAGCTCAGGATCTCTATGCAATGACTTATGATGGTGAATTGAATTTTACACAATTTGTAAAAGTTGTTGAAAAAAGAGAGTTAGTCGGAGCAACTGTTCCGCTGATACTATTAGACGAAGCTCAACTATACTCAACGCCGATGATGGAAAAAATAAGACTTCTCTCTGATACTAGAAAAGTTAAATTTGTTATAGCGCTTCACAAAACCGAAAAAGAGGACATTATTGCGAAGGAGCACTTTCAAACAAGAATTTGGGAGAGCATAAAACTTGAAAATGCCTCAACTTCAGAGTTGAAAATCTATATTCAAAAGAAACTTATGAAAGCAAATTCAATAGACACTGCTAGTATGTTTACACAAAAATCTATTGATTTAGTCCATAAATTGACTGATGGAAATTACAGAGACGTAAACAAACTTGTATACACGCTATTTGATATATATGTATACTATGCAAATAACAATCCAAACAAAATAAATACGAGCGAAATTTCAACCAAGTTTATAGAGATGGCTGCAATTCACACAGGGTTAATAGATGCTTAATATTAATGATTTAGAACTTAGACACAAAAAATATAAACGAAAGTACTATGCACCGCTATTTACCATGATTGTTTCTACGGCAATAATCGCAGCATCTATTACTTGGTTTTTTGTATACAACCAAAAAAATACATTTATAGTTGAAAACAAAATCGTTAAAGAGCCTATTGTTGCACAAAAAATTGAAACTGAACCTGTTGTTGAAGAAAAAAATGAATCAACGCTAGAATTGGCAACTAAAGAAAAACTACATGTAATATCTGAAAACGCTGTAAGAGAAGAAACAGCCGAAGAAAAGCAAGAGAAACTTGTGCTCTCACCATCCTTAGGATTTATGAGCAAATTAGAATCAAAGAGCCAAATCTATAAAGAGCCAGCCAAGGAGTTAAACAGCACTCCAAAACCAAAAGAGACGCCAGAACAAAAACGAGCAGAAACAGTATCGCCAAAAATAGAAAATAAACAAATAGCACCTAAAAAAGAGGAAATCGAAGAGATTACAATAAATACAGATAAAAAGAGCTCTATCAATATAGCAAGAAAAGACGAGATAGAAGATATCGCGCACGTACTCAAAAGATTTAATGTAAACCACAATCCTGCACTAAGCCTGTTTGTGGCAAAAAAATATTATCAACTAGGTGATTATGAGCAAGCATATAACTATGCACTTATTACAAATGATATTAATAACAACATAGAGGATAGTTGGCTTATATTTTCAAAGTCTCTAGTTAAACTAAATAAAAAAGAGCTGGCCTTGGAGACTCTTAAAAAATATATTTCACACTCGCACTCTTCACAGGCAAGACAGCTTTTAGAGGAGATACAAACAGGAAAATTCAAATGAAAATATTACTATCAATACTAATTTCAATAACTATGTACGCTGACGTAAAACAGGATATGTTTGCGCTTTATCAAGATAAAAAATATGCGGACGTTTGTAATCTTGGTTTTAAAAACTTTGGAGACCACTCAAGAGATGAGGAGTATGTCTCTTTGTACTCATTTTCCTGCTTAAAAATTGACTATGTTGACCGTTTGGCAGTACCTATTGCAACGCTTAAATTTTCAAAAGAGGCACGTGCAAATGCTGCATATTTTTCGACTATTCTTATGCAAAAAAAGCTTCTATATCATGCACTTCTTGATAACCATGATATATCTTCATTGAATTTACCAACTACAGATTATGTTCTATCAAAAGTTTTTGACTTATTTACAAAAATAAAAAAAGATGGGCAAAGAGAGTTTTATATTCTTGAAGATGAAAACGATAAAGAGTTAAAATATAAACTTTATATTTTAAAAGATGGTAAAATAGATAAAATGGTTATTGAAGAGTTCTACAATTCAATAAGCACTAAAAAACATATCTACTGGTAGAGGGCATTATGGATAGGATTACATCTGATTTACTAGCTAACGGCTCCATAATGAAGAGCCAGGTTGACAGACTTATTGCCAAAGGTCTTGACAGCAACCTTATTCTTAGAGACATTACTATATCTGGATTTATGACTATGGATAGGCTTGTACGCTTCATTGTTGATAAGATTCAAAGCGGCGAGTATGACCTCTCAATCATTGATGACTACGATTATATCCAAGAAAAAGATGTTCTAATCAAACTAGCCCAAAAACAAAATGCTCAATTTCTTGATTTAGATTCTATAGATATGGATTATAGACTAACAGAAAAAGTCTCCCTTGCACAGTTAAAAAAATATAATGCTTTTCCTGTCTCAGAAGATGATTTAAGTATTACTGTTGCCTTTTGCGATCCACTTGATATGGAAGCACACGAATCGATTCAGAGACTTTTTCCAAAAAAACCACTTAAAATAGCAGTAGCTACGAAAAAACAGATTGAATCATACCTTTTTAAAATAGAGCTTAAAGACAGCATAAAGGGTCTAGTAAAAAAAATCAGGGATGAGTTAAATTCTATAAACTCCATAGAGGAGCAACAAGAAGCATCCTCTATTCTTCTTTTGATTGATGTTATTTTAAATGCATGTATTAAAAACCGCGCAAGTGACGTTCATATTGAGCCGACAGAAAAAAATTGTGTTGTCAGAACAAGAATTGACGGAAAACTTATTGAGATATTTTTATTTGAAAAAGATATCTACCCTCCTCTTGCCTCTAGACTTAAGCTGCTAGCCAACCTTGATATAGCAGAAAAAAGAAAACCGCAGGATGGCCGTTTTTCAACTATGGTTAGCTCCAAGGAGTATGATTTCCGTATATCTACACTCCCGATTTTATACGGCGAATCTATTGTTATGAGGGTTCTTGATAAACAAAAAGCACTCGTGAGACTTGAAGATGCCGGAATGGATTCTATCAGCTACCAAAAATTTTTAAAAGCGCTAAAAACACCATATGGCATTATATTGGTTACGGGTCCGACAGGAAGCGGTAAAACAACAACCCTTTATGGTGCTCTGAATGAACTCAGAAATGTTGAAGACAAAGTTATTACCGTTGAAGATCCGGTTGAGTACAGAATGAATCTTATTCAGCAGGTACAGGTCAATCCAAAAGTCGGTCTTAGTTTTGCAGATGCTCTTCGCTCAATCTTAAGACAAGACCCCGATAAAATCATGATTGGTGAGATTCGCGACTCTGAAACGCTAGAAATAGCAGTTAAAGCTGCACTAACAGGCCACTTAGTAATCTCTACGCTGCACACAAATGACTCAATAAGCGCTGTAACTCGCATGGTTGACATGGGCATTGCTCCGTATCTTATAAGTGGCTCCTTGGTTGCAATTCAGGCGCAAAGACTTGTTAGAAAAATTTGCCAAAACTGTAAAACTGAGGAGAAAGTGCCTCTTTCAGCACTTGATGATTTAAAAAATTTGATTCCGCCGGAGAGTAAATTTTATATTGGCAAAGGATGTAAAGAGTGTAATGAGAGTGGTTATTTTGGCAGGGAAATGATTTGTGAAGTTTTAGTTGTAAACGAAAAAATATCATCTCTTATTGCGAAGAATGCGCCAGTAGAATTAATACATGCTCAAGCGTTAGAAGATGGATTTATTGGATTATTTGAAAACGGCATCAACAAGGCTCTTGCTGGTGTTACAAGTTTAGAAGAAATTTTAAGGGTGGCAAAATAATGAAATACTTTGTAGCAACTATACTTACAAAAGGCAAAAAAGAACAGATTGGCATGTATGCAAAAGATAGGAAACAGGCGAACGAGCTTACAAAACTAAAACATGTTGGGATTATTCTTAAAATTACGGAAGAGCAGGAGCCGTTAGAGGCTCAGCTTAAAAGATTTAAGACAACTCTATTAAGTAATGTTAAAAAAAGAAAAATAAAGCCGGATGCATTAATTGCATCAATTAGGCAGTTAGCGGTTATGACTAATGCCGGTATTTCTATTTATGACTCACTTAGCGAAATTTCAAAATCTACAACTGACGAAAATCTAAAACTTGTTTTTGGCAAACTCGCAGAAGATATAAACTCTGGACATTCACTCTCAAAATCTATGAATAACTTCCGCTTTGAACTTGGCAACTTGGCTATAGCCATGGTTCAACTAGGTGAAAAAACAGGTAACCTAGATGATGCACTCTACTCTCTTGCTAACATGCTTGAAGAGATTCGCTCAAATGTTGTTAAATTTAAAAAAGCCATGGCATATCCTAGAAATGTTATGATTGCGATGGCGGTTGCATTTACTGTTCTAATCTCTTATGTTGTTCCAAACTTTAAGACCATGTTTGAGAAATTAAATGCCGAACTGCCACTTCCTACTCTTATATTATTAAAACTTGAGTATCTTTTTAACAATTACGGACTCTATGTATTAGCCTCCTTAGTTATATCATTTGCAATTTTTAAATATCTGATAAATAACAACAAAGAAATCAGATATGGCTGGCATGAGGTTTTATTAAGAACATATTTGATAAAAAATATCATTATGTTTGCAACACTTAGCCGTTTTACTCTCGTGTTTTCAGAGCTTATTCGGGCCGGTATACCTATAGCAGAAGCGCTTGACACTTCAATATCAATGATTGACAACCTTCCATTAAAAGCCAAACTCTCATCTGTTAGATTTGCTGTTGAAAAAGGCTCATCTTTGCATGAAGGATTAGATGATACAAAACTATTTGAAAATATGATTATTCAAATGGTTAGTGCCGGCGAAGACAGCGGTACCTTAGACACCATGATTGGAAAAGTTGCAGAGTACTACAAAATGAGGTTTGATGCTATCATTGATGGTCTTTCGGAAGCAATTGAGCCAATTATGTTGCTAATACTGGCAAGCATGGTTCTTCTTCTTGCTCTTGGCATATTCTTACCTATGTGGGATATGGGTAACGCAGTTACAGGTGGTAAATAGAATAAATTCTATTTACTCTTTTTTGTGACACTCCTTATGCAATATTTGTAAATATTTTTTGCACATCCTCGTCATCTTCAAGCTTGTCTATAATTTTATCTATATCGGCTTGCTCCTCAGGTGTAAGAGTTATAGGAGATGTTGCCATTCTCTCTAAATTTGCTTTTGTAATCTCGATACCCATACCCTCCAACGCACTGTTTATAGCACCAAAACTCTTATAATCGGCCGTAACTATAACGATGCCCTCATCAGCCTCTATCTCTTCTAGTCCGGCATCTATTAACTCTAATTCCAACTCTTCTAAATCCATACTATCTTTTTGTGAAAATTCAAACATAGCTTTTCTGTCAAACATAAACTCCAAAGAGCCCTTGATGAGCATCTCTCCTCCATGCTTGGTAAGTATATTTTTAACATTTGCAACGCTTCTCGTATTGTTATCAGTCATACACTCTATAAAAAGTTGTACACCATGTGGTGCTTTACCCTCAAAAGTAACTTCTAGCATGTTTGCCGTATCTTTTAAAGTTGCTCTTTTAATGGCTGCTTCTATATTGTCTTTTGGCATATTCTCAGCTTTAGCATTTATTATTGCCGTGCGAAGCCTTGCATTCATATCGGGATCAGCTCCACCCTCTTTAGCAGCCATAGTAATAATTTTTCCCAATTTTGGAAACAATTTTGACATGGCCCCCCATCTTTTTAACTTTGATGCTTTTCTGTATTCAAAAGCTCTTCCCATAAACTTTACCTCACCTATTTTATATACTAATCTCTATTTACACTCATTTTAAAATCAAAAATGTATAATAGCATATTAGAATACAGTAGGAATTTAAATGGTGTCAAATTTTAAAATTAAAAGTCATTTTTTTAGCGCTTTTCGCGAGCTATTTGTTCATCATCACGGTTCGCTAGAGTTTCGTGCAAAAATTTTTGCACTTGTTATCTCTGCGAATGATGAGATTAAAGCAGAAAACTATGATATTGTTAGAAAAATTGGTATGGAAATTTATAAAAATGATGAGGATAGAGCAAGCTTGCTGATGTTATCGACAAAAGAGCTTGTTAAAAAGGTAAAAGAGAACAATGGGTTTAGTATAGATGCTCTAATTGCCGGAATTCAAAAAGAGTTAAAACAGGTGCCAAGATACGCTAAAAAAATAGAAATCAAACAGCTTAAAGAGTTGATTAATCTCTCGCATGATAGCGATACAATCTCATATCAAGAAAATATTCTAGAGTTTTTAAAAGCTATAAAAGATGAGACTCTTCATGATAAAAAATCACAAATTGCCAAAGATGAAGAGAGGATAGAGTCTAAGTATTAAACTTATCCTTATCAAAAAAGCTCTCTACGGATATATTTTTAAAAGCTGCATTTAGGCTTGTAAAAAGAGTCGGAAACTCTTTTTCCATATTTCTTAACATCTTTTTTGCATTGGCTCTAGCATGAGGCATTTTTACATCAAATCTCATTGATGGACATGCCTCATCGCCGATTGTTGGCATCTCATTGTCAAACGCACAAGCAGCCAGTTGTCTCTCTCTCATCTGAATAAGCGGGCGAATTACAATCAAACCATTCTCGGCTCTATACTTTGGCGCAAGTGAGCGAAGCTGTCCATTGTAGATAAAGTTCATAAAAAAACTCTCCGCAGCATCATCCATATGATGACCAAGTGCAAGCTTGTTGCAACCATGTTTTTCAGCAGCGCCGTAGAGAGAACCTCTTCTCATGCGAGAAAAAAAGCTACAAAACGATGAGTTTTTTCTTATTTTTTCACCTGCCAAATCATAAATTTGCGTATTATGAATAGCATGAGGAATCTCATGCTCTTTGCAGTGTGCAATAAGTTTATCAAAATTTTCACCCATGCCGTATGAAACCGTTACTGCAATAAACTCAAATTTAAAAGGAGCACGACGCTGCTGCTCTTTAAGCGCATGAACCATTGTAAGTGAGTCTTTACCACCGCTTAAACCCACTAGGATTTTATCGCCCTCTTCTATTAAGTTAAACTCAGCGTTTGTTTTACCAAGCTTGCTCATGATTTTTTTTGAAAGTTTAATCTGCAAGCTTGTCAACCATTTTCATAACAAACTCTGCACTCTCTTTGGCGCTTGTGTGTAAAAACTCATCAAAACTAAAACTTGCATCCATATCGGCCGCATCGCTTATTGCACGAAGAATAAAAAATGGCACATTTAGCGCGCTACATACAACAGCAACGCTTCCGCCTTCCATCTCCAGCGCATCTGCACCAAAGGTAGTTCCTATCCAGTTTTTTCTCTCTTCGTTAGCCACAAACTGATCTCCTGTGGCAATTATCCCCTCTTGTATGCTTTTACC
Organism: Sulfurimonas sp.; assembly: GCF_019429335.1. Lineage (GTDB taxonomy): Bacteria > Campylobacterota > Campylobacteria > Campylobacterales > Sulfurimonadaceae > Sulfurimonas. Next base: position 22,978 of record NZ_JAHYJB010000006.1, read on the forward strand.
CATACTCTTAGCCACTTCCTTGCTCATCTCAATCATCTGCTTGTCAGCTTCAATAAATACAGCTCCCTCCGGAACGTAGCCAAACGGATGTCCAAATGCGGTAATATCCAAATCGTGTTGAGCCAACTTTGTAGCAACTATCAAATCTCCCACCTTTAAGGTCGGCGATATAGCTCCTGCAACACCCGAGAAGAGCAGTTTTTCAGCTCCGAAGTGTTCAATCATAGTAGCCGCGCTAAGAGTTGAAAATACTTTTCCGATTTTTGAATAAGCTATAACAAGTTCAACACCCTTATATGATGCTTCATAATATCTGTTTCCTGCATAATCTGTGGTTTTATATGAACCAATTTTTTCAAGTATCGGAGAGATCTCTTCTGGCATAGCTCCCATTATTGCTATTTTCATCTATTTTCCTTATATCTCAAATGTTTTTATTACTTTTTCATAACGCGGCAGCTTATAAACTATACTTGCTTCTTCATTGACTATGCAGCTTCCGCCCCAAAAGCCAAGCCCGTCTTCAAAACCGACCCTGTTTACAAATATAAGCTTTGCGTTGCACTCTAGTGCTAGCGTTTTTATAATCTCATACCATTTATCTTCTATCTCAAGTCCGGCATCGCTAAAACCGCGCGCAGGAGAAGCGGCCAGCGCAATTATATAATCTGGATTCTCAGATATTAAGCTTTTATGAACGCTGACATGCCACAAATCTTCACATACAACCATTGATACTTTTCCATGGCTGCTAGAAAAACTCTCAAAAACATTACCTGCCTTAAAGTATCTAGCCTCTTCAAACATACCGTAATTAGGAAGATAGACCTTATCGTGTTTTGATAAAAGCGTGCCATTAGAAAAGTAGAGTGCAGAGTTTGTAAAATCAGTTCCCTCTTTAATAGCCGCACCTACGACGATATCAACATCTCTACTTAAATCTTTTAAAATATCTAACTCGGCTATATCCCAAGCATCCTCGTAGAGTTTATCCTGAAGCATGTAGCCGTTTAGAGAGAGCTCAGAAAAAACTATTAAATCAGTTTCATTCCTGCATGTAGCAATTATTGAGACTAAATCCTCTAAATTTGAGCGATTTAATTTCGGTGATGTCTGAGCTAGCGTAATTCTCATCTTATTTGCAGAGTTGTTCTACAACTTCGAGCAGAGATTTCATATCTGAAACAGTGTATGTCTCTAAATTTGGCGCAATTCTCTTATTTAAGCCCTTAAGAGTAGCTCCGTTTCCAAACTCTATTGCAATATCAACGCGATTAGCTATCGCAAGTATAGAGTGCTTATATTTAACAGGTTTTACCAACTGCTCAGTTAAAAGCTCAACAGCCTCTTTTTTAGTCGCATATGGAGTGGTTGTTACGTTAGAGATAACAGGAGCCTCAAAATTATCCTCAATCATCCCCTCCATTAAACTCTTAAGCGGAATCTGTGCGGGAGAGAGTAGTTCACAATGACTTGCAACCGACATATTAAGAAGAAGTGCTCTTTTAGCACCCGCATCTTTAAATGTCTGCTCTAACGATGCCAAATCAGCTCTCATTCCCGCAACAACAAGCTGTCCATCTTGATTATAATTTGCAGGCCAAACTTTTTTTCCGTCTTTTTGCGCATCTGCACAAATCTTCTCAACACTCTCATCTTCAAGACCCATAACAACCATCATTCCTGCTTCAATATCGCTGCACGCATCTTGCATCAACTGTCCACGTCTATGAACAAGCTCAACTGCGTCAACATAATCAATAGCACCGCTTGCGCAAAGAGCAGAAAATTCACCCAAAGAGTGTCCTAGAAAAAGTTCTGCTTTTAAATCTGGGCACTTCTCTTTAAAGAGGCGATAAGCGACCATTTGAACCAACAATATTGCAGGCTGAGTATATGCTGTTTGATTTAACAGGTCGTGCTCACCAAAAATCAACTCATCAAATTTTAATCCGACTCTTTTGCCAGCCTCTTCGAACATCTCTTTTGCCAACTCCGAGTTGTCATAAAAATCCTTACCCATGCCTGTTGCTTGAGAGCCCTGTCCTGCAAAAATCATCGCTATTTTTTTCATCTTCATCCTTCTATAAATATCTGCTGTTGTCAGCTATCTTTTTTCTAAGTGTGTTCCTATTTAATCCAAGTTTATCCGCCAGCTTCAATTGCGACCTAAATCTTTGAAGTCCTGCTTTAATTATCGGTATCTCGTATAGATGTAAAAAGTTTTTATAATCACTATTTGAACCCAATTTATCAACAAGATAATTTTGCATAATACCCATTAACTCATTTTCATTGATGTTTTGCACCAGATAATTAATCATTACCTGTTTTCTCAAAGAGAGAGCATTTTGACTCAAGTCGGGCTTAAATTTTTTTAGACTAAACTCCTCTTTTGAGTCAAAAAGCAAAGAGGCCTCTTTACTAAATTTTTGTACCAGATGCTCTACATCTTCAGGCCTCTCCTGCAAAGACGGGATATCAAGTTTTATACTAAAAAGTCTCTCTGCAAATTCATTGTAGTATGAACTCTTCGCTGTTGCCACTACTCTTATGTTGGCTCTGTTTATAATGTCTAAAATTTTATTGATATTTGGTGAATTTTCCAAATTACTGATTACAATCTCATTAACACTCTCAAGAGCCGACAACAATTCATCATAATTTGATGCGTCAAGCAGTGGGGCATCTGGGAGAATATAACGAGCTAGAGTTCTTTTTCCGACACCAATATCCCCTCTTATAAGGGCATTTACGCTTAGTGTCTTTAAAAGAGCTGCTGTTTTAAATGCCTGCGCCGAAGAGGCAGAGGCAGCTATGGAATTAGCATCCACAACCCGTGCCGCCGCCAGTTCCACAACAATCATCATGCTGGTTCTCTACCGGTATACCGCTCATTGCTTCTTCTGCAGAAGCCTCTCTAATATTGTTTATAGATACCACAAAAGATAAATCTTTTCCAGCCAATGGGTGGTTAAAATCTATAATTACGTTCTCCTCACCAATTTCCTTAACTACTACTTGAACAGTGCCGCCATCTTCGCCTTGACCATAAAGAGCCATTCCAACTTCCAAATCAATTCCTGAAAACTGATCCTTTGGAACCTCTTGCTTAGCTTCTGCATTATACTCGCCATACGCATCTTCTGCTTTTACTAGAACTTCTGCTTTTTCACCTATTGACATGTTAGAGATTGCATTCTCAAGTCCAGGAATAATCTGGCCTTTTCCAAACATAAACACTAAAGGCATTCCGCCAACATTACTATCTACTACTTTTTCTCCGTCACTTACTTCGTACTCTATCGATACAATTTGATTTTTTTCTATTGCCATAATGGGTGCCTTTATTTTTTTGTGATTTTATCATAATAACAGTAGTAACTACAAATAAGTTGCTATATTATTGTTTTATTGAACTTAATTTCTTTTTTGCGCTCTGAGCCTGTTTGCTATCAGGAAATTGAGAGACAACTGCATCGTAAAAAACTTCTGCATTTTTTTTATCTCCAGTTTTTTCCATAGATACAGCAGTATGAAGCAACAGTGTAGGCATATAGCTAGCTTTATTATAGAGCGTAGCGCTCTTTTTAAAGTAAGCAATCGCCTCTGCGTAATTATTTCTATAGTACTCTATCTCTCCAACCATATAGTGAGATTGAGCCGGCTTATAATTCATTGCAATAAGTTGCTTGTAATGCTCAATAGATTCGCCGTAAGACTTTTTATTATAAAAATCTTTGGCTTTTTTCTCTATATCTGCACCGGACATAGCTGTGGTTTTGGATTTTTTTGGACCCAGTCCTGCTTTAAGCTCTTTTGCTACAAGATCTTTAAACTTATTTACATCATTAACCAATGAATTGAACTCATCTTTTGTAATATATGAGCTATTTATTGCATCAATAAGCTTAGAGATTTCGGCAAGGCTTAGTTTTATTGTTTCAATATCTTTGCTGTTTATCTGAATTGACTCGGCAACTCTTTTATTATACTCGGAACTATCTGTTTTTTCATCTTCCAAAGATTTTATTTTCATCTTGTTTTCGCGAGAAGATGAACTAATTGACTCTATTATTGTTTGAAGCCCATCAACTCTCTCTCTTAAAGAGTCAACTTCGTTCGCTTGGTTGTTGCTTTTTACAACAACTTTTTGAAGATTTTTTTTAGTTTCAAGCAGAGTGGCCTCAGTGGAAGTTAAACCATAAGGATTTGGATTATTTAAATCACCTGCACCGAATGCAGAAGGTTCGGCGCAGATTAAATATGAAGGTATAAGTATTGCCGATATGACAACTATTTTACTGATATTCATTAATTATGGTAGAAGCTTGAACTCAACTCTACGATTTTTAGACCAGCACTCTTTAGTTTTATCTGTACATACCGGGTTGCTCTCGCCAAAGCTTACCATTGAGATACGGCTAGCGTCAACACCTTCAGCAGCTAGAGCTTTTTTAACAGTTTCAGCTCTCTTAAGACCGAGTGCGAAGTTATACTCATCACTTCCCCACTCATCACAATTTCCTTCAAGTTTTACGAAAAAGTTTTTTGCTTGAGTGTTCACAACAGAAGCACCGGCAGATAGGTTAGCTTGCATATCAGCTCTTATATTGAACTTATCAAAATCAAAGTAAATTGTCTTAAGCTCACTTTCTAATCTAGTGATAACTTGACTTGTAGACTCTGTAGCGCTCTCAGTAACAACAGGAGCCTCTACGGAGGAGACACTCTCCGTTTCTACTTGTTGAACTTCTTGAGTAGCACTGTCTGTTGCTTCAACCTGAGGCTCTTTATCACCACATCCACTTAACACCAAGAGCGCCATTAACACGCTTGAAATCACTACTTTTTTCATCTTCTTCTACCTTATATTTTAGTTTACAGGAATTGTATCAGAATTATATTAAAATTTATTTATAAAATAAATTAAATATTACCAATCCATTGATTGAACTTTCCCATACTGAAGTGGGAAAAGATAGTTTTTGTTATGGTTTAATCTGATTACGCCTATTGAACTTTGACCCTCATAATTTTTTATGAAAATTATTGCATCGCCATCTACAGAAAACCTTGGAAACTCATTTACACCAACTGCGGTAAGTCTTCTTATAAAATCTGTCTCCGTTGATACTAGATGCAAATTGAACGTATTGCTGCCAAACGCATCAGAACTCTCCCTTGCTTTATAGACTATATATTTACCAAAAACGCTGCATGCTGCATTACTTTTTCCATAATAAACTACCTGCTCAACAGCGCCCGTATTCATATTTAAAGAGAATATATTTGGATAGCCCAAACGGTCAGATACAAATACGACTTTATCGCTCTCCAAAAACTGTCCGCTTACATCTATGCCGCCATAGTTTGTCAATGCTTTAGTAGCCTTTGTATTTACATCATACAGATAGATGTCTGGTTGTCCTTTTGGGGCCATAGTCAGCAAAAGCTTACTTCCGTCATTATTGACATCTGAACATATCATCATTCCATCGGATGATTTTATAACTTTACTTTTCCCGGTTTTAATATCCACATGTTTAAGTGTAGGTTTATTTTCATCCAAAGAGCTGTAGTAAAAAGCGCTTTGTTCCTTGTTGGCCCACTTTGGAAAAACATTAAAACCTCCCTTGACAACAATATGTTGATAAGTTAAAGTGTAATCAGAAATTACCAATTCACTTTTTTGAGGAGAAACCATTCTGGCAAATATTACTTTTCTTTTCATCCACTCAACAGGAGGCTCTCCCATAAATTTATTTATGTCGTATGCTATTGTATGAGAAACAAACATGTACGTATTTGTGTTATTAACTTTATAGTTTTTATTATAAACAACACCATTGTTGCTTATAAGCTTAAGCTCCACATTCAAAGAACGTCCATCACCCTCAAATAATTTATATCTGAGGACATAGTTCATATTTTTATTTTCAACAAGTACGCTGGTTGCATCAAAATTAACATTTCTATGATTTCTATCTACATTAAATATAGACAGAACATTCAAGTCGGCTATTACTGACTTAAAAAATTTGCTTTTAAAAGTTTGGTCATAGCTAACTGACGAATCCTCAACTGCGATGGTCGGAAGGCTATCTGCTTTTTTTACAACATCTATGGTTGCGTCACTGGCAAACAAAGACGCCATAACCAATAAAATTGAAACAAAAATTTTCAAAGTCTACTCCTGCGATATTAAATTTATTAAATATTTACCTGATTTGTTATCAGGATTTTTGGGAAAGAGGACATTTGTCAATCTCCCCTTTATTTTATCACACTCACTATTAAGAGCATCGCTGTCTGAATAGGTGAGAATTCTAAAATCAATAACCTTTCCAAAAGAGTCAAGCTCTATAACTGCTTTTACAACCTTGCCCTCAGTATTGTCAGGCGGCATGAAATATTGATACACTATGCCTTGAATTTTAGCCAAATATTCATTTACTTCCGTTCCCGTAGAGCTTTTAGAATCCTTTTCGGATTTACTTTCTGAGTTGACTTTTTGAATTTTACTGCTAGCTGATTCAACCTTGCTTACTTCAGATTTTGCACTTTTCTTGGAAAGCTCTTGAGCGACTCTTTTATCTAGCTCTTTTTGGATTTTTTTATCTTCTTTTTTTATATCTTTTGTCCAAACTTGACTAAATAGGTTATCTATATTAACCTCTTTTTTCTCTGTTTGCGCAACTTTTTCCTCTTCGGGCTCTTGTTTTACAACAGGTTCTTTCTCTTCTTTTTCTATGGGTCTCTCAACTGGTTTTTGAACATTAGTTGATTGGACATTTGCCATATCTACAGATATAGAAATAAAATCATCTTTTTGCAATGCATATATTTTAACATCCTTTGATGCCACTATAGCAATAAAAAAAAGTGCTGTGAAAAATACGAAGAGAGACAGCGATATAAAACCGCTGAAATAAAAATAGTAGTCTTTCTTATCCATTAGTAGCTAACGAAACCTCTATAAAGCCTGCCTGCTTTACGGCAGCAAGAACAGACATAACTACACCATAGTCTAAACTTTTATCTGCACTAATCAATACGGTCGCCTTTAAATCCAACTGTTTTGAATAGAGAAAAAAATTATCTAAAAACGAATTAAGCTGAAAATTGTCTTTGTTGACTTTTAAATTTTTATCTTTATCAATAGTTATATGTACAGGAGGTATTTTTGATAATGATTTTGTTTTTGAGCTTTGAGGAAGATTTATCTTCTCTTCATATATCATATTAGGTGCTATAACCATCATTATAGCCAATAGAACCAGCATTACATCCACTAGTGGAGTAATGTTTAGTTCAGGTTTTTCATCCCAGTTATAAGCCATTAGCTACACTTTTCTAGCTATTATTGCATCGCTTTGCATCTCAATAAAGCTAATAAGCTCAAATGATTTTCTCTTTAGTATCTGATGATACGTATATGCAAATATCGCAACAAAAATACCCGCAGCAGTTGCGACCAAAGCATCAGAAACTCCAGCAGCAATAACAGACATGCCGCCGCTGCTTTGTCCAATATGCGTAAATGTGTCTAAAATTGAAACAACTGTTCCAAATAGACCTATAAACGGTGTCGTTGAAGCAAATACAGATAATATCGAGAGACCCTTTGTGGCATCTTTTGTAGCCGCTAAGAGGCATAGAGATAATATATCTTTAGTAATATTTGAACTTGATTTTAAAAAATTGCTTAAAAAAGATTGAGGATGAACGCTTGAAGCCCCCATCAAAAGAGTCTCAAGCGATCTGCTCTCAATTTCAAGCCAATTTGTTATTGAGAGGTATCTGTAGAAAAAAACCCAATTTAGCACTATAAAATATACCGCTAAAAGAGCCAAAACACCCAGCGTAACTGGATGACTTTTTATATAAAAATCAATTATATCGTTAATCATAATCTATAGTAAATTCTGAGCTGCTGATTCAAGTCTTGCAGTAACAGTAGCGATTGCAGGGTTATTGTCTTTAATAGATTCAATAAGTTCTTTTGCGCTCTCGAGTGCTTTAGCCACTTCACCTTCTGTTGCACCGCGGATTGCCACAGCACCCTCAACTAATACAATTACCTTTTTCTCATCAACTTGAACAACGCCCCAGTTGATTAGAATTGATTCGACTGATTTATCCTCTTTCTCTATGTCGATTACGCCAGTTTCAAGAAGCGTAGTCAAACAAGAGTGTTCTGCTAGAACCCCAAACTCACCCTCTTCACCAGGAAGAGTTACACTAACGGCTTCACCATCATAGATTACACCGTTAGGAGTCAGGATTTCAAGTTTTAACTTATCCATGTCAGTCCTTTATGAATTACTTCATTTTTTGAGCTTTTTCAATCGCCTCATCAATACCACCAACCATGTAGAAAGAACCCTCTGGCATATGGTCACATTCACCATCAAGAATCATTTTAAAACCCTTAATGGTATCAGCCAGAGAAACATACTTACCAGGTGAACCCGTAAATACCTCTGCAACAAAAAATGGTTGTGATAAGAATTTCTCAATTTTACGAGCACGCTCAACAACATTTTTGTCATCTTCACTAAGTTCGTCCATACCAAGGATTGCAATAATATCTTGTAAATCTTTGTATTTCTGAAGTGTTTGCTGAACACCGCGAGCAACACTATAGTGCTCTTCGCCTAAGATTTGCGGATCAAGCAGTCTTGAAGATGAATCCAGTGGATCAACTGCAGGATAGATACCCTTTTCAGCAATTTTACGGTTAAGAACAGTTGTTGCATCTAAGTGAGCAAAAACAGAAGCCGGAGCAGGGTCAGTTAAGTCATCTGCGGGAACATAAACAGCCTGAACAGATGTAATTGAACCATTCTTAGTAGATGTAATACGGTCTTGTAATGCACCCATCTCACGAGCTAGTGTCGGTTGGTAACCAACAGCCGAAGGAATACGTCCAAGCAGAGCTGACATCTCAGAACCTGACTGTGCAAAACGGAAGATATTGTCAATAAACATCAATACGTCTAGCTTCATCTCATCTCTAAAGTACTCAGCCATAGTAAGACCTGTTAGAGCAATACGATTTCTTGCTCCTGGGGGCTCGCTCATTTGACCATAGCACAGTGCAACTTTGTCAAGTACGTTCGAGTCTTTCATCTCATGATAAAGGTCATTCCCCTCACGAGTTCTCTCACCGACACCGGCAAAAACTGATAGACCATCATGACCATGAGCAACATTATGAATAAGTTCCATGATAATAACCGTCTTACCAACACCGGCACCACCGAATAGTCCAACCTTACCGCCTTTTGAGTATGGAGCAAGTAAATCAACAACTTTAATACCTGTTTCAAACATCTCTGTAGTAGTTGACTGATCAACAAGAGCTGGAGGCTGACGGTGGATTGACCACAATGGAGCATCTGTAACTTGTTCTCCATCATCAATTGTTTCACCGATAACGTTAAAGATACGTCCAAGAACTTTGTCGCCAACTGGAACTTTAATCGGAGCACCCGTAGCTTTTGCTTCCATTCCACGAACCAAACCTTCACTCATATCCATTGCAATCGTTCTTACGCGACCATCACCTAGGTGAGCCGCAACTTCAAGAACCAAACGGGTTACCGTACCTTCTAAATGTATATTAACTTCGATTGCTTCGTTGATAATAGGAAGATATCCATCAAAATCAACATCAACAACCGGACCCATAACCTGGCTTATTTTACCAATCATATTTTTCTCCATTATTTCATAGACTCCACACCACTTATTATCTCTATCAGCTCTGTAGTAATAGCTGCTTGTCTAGCTTTATTAAACTCAACATTTAGTGATTTAACCATCTCTTTAGCATTATTTGTTGCCGTATCCATAGCCTGCATTCTTGCACTATGTTCTGCGGCAACAGAATCGATAAGCGAATAGTACATTGCATACTGAACATATCTATCTACTAAAGAATCTAACATCTTCTCTTCATCTTGAGACTCTACCTCAAGCATTGATTGCTTTGCTTCACCACACTCAAACTGAGTTGTATCAACAGGCAATACTTTATTCACATGCAACTCTTGAGTTATCATGTTTTTATAACCATTGTAAACAAGATAAAGAGCATCAACTTTCCCATCTTTAAAATCTTCTATCGAAGACAAAATGAACTCGTCAGATTTTTCTTTATCAGGTTTTGAACTAAGATTTGTAGCTGAATCAAAAAGCTCAACTTCATTATATTTGAAAAATTCAATACCTTTTTTACCGATTCCACGTAAACGTACTTTTACATTTCTTGCTTTATATTCCGCCAATAATTTTTTAACGGCTTTAATAGTTTGAATATTAAATCCGCCGCATAAACCCTTGTCGGCAGTTACAAAAATGATGTCAACCGTTTTTGGATCTTCAATCTCTATAAAACAGCGATTGTCGATTCCGCCAACTTTGTTACATTTAATACGTCCAGCAATTTCGGCAATTACCTGATTCATTTTTGCAGCATAAAGACGAGAACGCTTAGCAAGCTCTTCTGCACGGCGGAGCTTAGCAGTTGATACAAGCTTCATAGCACGTGTTGTCTTTTGAGTGTTAGAAACACTCTTTATCTGTCTTTGAATATCTTTCAAGTTTGCCATAAATTATCCTTACGCCACTATAAAGCTAGATTTAAACTCTTCAAGTGCTTTTTTTATCAATGCGCTAGTAGTATCATCTACCTTAGAAGTACTTCTAATGCTCTCAAAAATTTGAGGGTAAGATGCTTCAATAAATGGATATAACTCAGCTTCAAAACGAACCACATTTGATGGATTCATATCATCAAAAAAGCCTTCATTTCCTGCAAATATAATTAAAACTTGCTTCTCAACGGATAGTGGAGAGAAAGGAGGCTGCTTAAGAACTTCAACCATTCTCTGTCCGCGCTCTAACTGCTTGCGAGATGTCTCATCAAGGTCTGAAGCAAACTGTGCGAATGCCTGTAGCTCACGATATTGTGCAAGGTCAAGTCTTAGCGTACCTGCAACTTGTTTAGTAGCCTTAATCTGAGCAGCACCACCAACACGAGAAACAGAAAGACCAACATTAATTGCAGGACGAACGCCCGAATTGAATAGTTCAGTCTCAAGGAAAATCTGACCATCGGTAATAGAGATAACGTTTGTTGGAATATATGCAGAAACGTCACCAGCCTGTGTTTCAATGATTGGAAGAGCAGTCAGGGAACCTGCACCTTTTTCATCAGAAAGCTTTGCAGCTCTTTCTAAAAGACGAGAGTGGATATAAAAAACGTCACCAGGATATGCTTCACGACCCGGAGGACGGCGAAGAATAAGCGACATTTCACGATAAGCAACTGCATGTTTACTTAAATCATCATATACAATTAAACCATGTCTAGCATTATCACGGAAATACTCACCCATAGTAACACCGGTATACGGAGCCAAGAATTGTAGTGCAGCAGCTTCAGCAGCTGTAGAAGAAACAATAATAGTGTACTCAAGTGCACCATGATCTTCTAAACGACGGATGATTTGTGCAACAGTCGACTCTTTTTGACCAACAGCAACATAAATACAAACAACACCGTTGCCTTTTTGATTGATAATAGCATCTAATGCGATTGTCGTTTTACCTGTTTGACGGTCACCGATAATAAGCTCTCTTTGACCTCTACCGATTGGAACAAGAGCATCAATAGCTTTGATACCTGTAGCAAGCGGCTCATGAACAGATTTACGAGCCATAATGCCAGGTGCTTTTTCCTCAACGAAACGAGTTTCAGTTGTCTCAATAGGACCCTTTCCGTCTATCGGCTCACCTAGTGCATTTACGACACGACCAAGAAGTGCGTCACCAACTGGAACACGAAGTAGACGACCTAATCTTTTTACAGACTTGCCCTCTTTTAACATGGCTCCTGCTCCAAGAATAACAACGCCTACCGTGCTCTCCTCAAGGTTCATAACCAGACCTCTCGTTCCCTCTTCGAACTCTACCATCTCACCAGCCATAACATTGCTAAGTCCATAAACTCTCGCAACACCGTCAGCATATGAAACAATTTTACCTGTCTCATTGATATCAACACTTAGTTCAAAGTTATCGATACGCTCTTTAATTATTGAGCTGATTTCATCAGCTTGAATTTTTGCTACCACTACACATCTCCTCTCATGAAGTTAAATTGCTTTTATAATATGTTCTATCATTTGACTGTTGATTCTTGTTTTAGAGAAACTTATCTCTACTCCAAGATCTTCAACATCTACTTTTATACCTTTAAAGTTCTCTTTAACAAACTTTAATGATATTTTAGAATCAAATTTCCTGCCTAATCCGTTACTTAAACCTTCTATAACCTTTGCATCAATATCGCTGTCACTATATACAATTCCATTATAGATCTTATTAGTTTTAGCGATATCTTTTCTCATTACTTCCGCTATTAGAGGAATAATATTGATACGATTATGTTCAGCAAGTAATTTAATTAAATTTTCAACATCCTTATTGCCGGCAGATTTTACTGCAGCCAGCAAGATATCAGACTTTTGATTTTTACTAACATCTGGATTACTGATAATTCTTTTAAATTTCTCGTTCTCAAACGCCCCAGCTAAAGCAGAAAATATCAGAAATATATCTTGCATAGACTCTGTAGTAGAACCCTGTTTAATAGCTTTGAGGTATCTCTTTGCAATCAACTCTTCCATTTATGCCACCTTCTTTAAGATAACATTAGCCATAGCCTCTTTGTCAAAAGAGTCATCACTTTGACTCAATACTTCAGAGAATATATTTTCAACAACATTACGAACCATTTTTCTCTGTTCAAAATCCATAAGTACCGCTTGCTGCTTTACTAATATCTCTATATCTGATTCACATTGAGTCATAATAGCGTCATTAATGACCTTATTCTCTTTTTTAGAATTAGTTACTAAATCTGTTGCGAACTTCTCAGCCGCAGCAACCTTAGCAAGTGCTTCTTTTTTTAAAGAGACAGACTCTTTTAGCTTATCTTGCACTTTTTTCATTTCATCAGCGATTCCATGACTTCTTGACGCAAAGTAGCTCTTTACCGGTTCAGCAACAAGATACCAGATTAGTCCTGCAAACAGTAAAAAATTGACTGTTCTTTGGACTATATCCGTCTCTGTATTGCCACTAGATGCCAATGCATATGTTGATATCATTAGCATAAATACTAAAATTCTACTCACATCACATCCTTATATTTGACTAAATTTAGCTTTTACAGCTTCTTTAAACAGCGGCATTTGTGATCTTAAATCACCGCTTAACTGCTCACGAGAACGAGCAAGTAATTGCTCAAACTCTAAATACTGACTAGCTAATTCAGCACGTTTTGCTTCTAATTTACTCTCTGCTAACTCTCTAGCATCCGTAATAACTTTATCTCTCAGGGCCGAAGCTTCCAATTTAGCATTTGCAATTATTGACTGCGCTTTTAACTTAAGTTCATTGATTTCCTCATCATTAGAGCCTACTTTTTCTAGGTCTTTTTTGATGTCTTCATCTCTTTTACTCATATAAGCGAATAATGGATTGTAAAGCCAACTGTTTAGAACGGCAATAAGAGTAAGAAACACGATTAATGTAGCTACAAGTAGTATCGGATTTATATCTAACATAGCACCTCCTAAAAGTTGCGTGATTATACTACTTTAAAATTAAAAGAATTGTTAAACTGATAAAAATTTTAAATATTTTTTATATTTTTTATGAATAATATTCAAACGGAAGAAGCCTATAACGCTTTATTTTTGAAGAAGTGTTAAAAAGTAGTTTGTCTGATTTTCATTATCAAATTCAATTGTTAAACCTTTATTTGAACTCTTTGTTTTAAATCCAAGTAAAGATAGTTTTTCTTTTATTAGTTTGAAATCAAACGAGATGCTCTCATGTTTGCTTTGTGATTCAACAGTACTATTTTTTATGCTCTTTATAGTAGCTTCGACTTCTCTTACGCTTAATTTTTGGCCGATAATTGAGTTAACAATAAGCTGTTGCTGCTTCTCATCAAGCCCTACTAAAACTTTTGCATGTCCCGTGCTGATCTTTTTCTCTATCAATGCTCTTTGTGTTTTTTGCGATAGCTGAAGAAGTCTTATAGTATTTGTAATATGAGTTCTGCTTTTATGGATTCTAGTTGAGAGCTCATCCTGAGTAATACTGTGAAGCTTGATAAGTTCACCGTAAGCATGCGCAAGCTCAATTGAGTTAAGTTCGTCTCTTTGAATATTTTCAATCAGCGCGAACTGTCTCATCTTCTGCTCGTCGCTATTTAAGACGATTGCACGGATTGTTTTTAGCTTTGCCAGTTTTGAGGCGCGAAGTCTTCTCTCTCCTGCAATTAAAATATACCCGTCAACATCTTCAGTCACAATAATGGGCTGAATAAGACCATCATTTTTAATTGATTCGCCTAGTTCGTAAAGAGAACTCTCTTCAAAATGTTTTCTTGGCTGAAAAGGATTCGGTCTTATATCTTTTAATGCAATCTCTATAATTGAATCTTTTTGAGAAACTTCATTGTCGTAAGCCTCTTCAATCTCGCCTAAAAGTGCGCCTAATCCTCTGCCTAACTTCTGTGACTTCATGCTTGCATAATCGCTTGTGCTAAATTTTGATACGCTATTGAACCTATTGATTTTACATCATATAATATCGCAGGCTTACCAAATGAAGGAGACTCGGCAAGCTTTACATTTCTAGGAACAACAATAATCTCGCCCTCCATATCTTTAAAAAGTTTGCTGCTGAAATGTTGTTTCAAATCTGCAAAAACTTGCTTAGATAGGTTGTTTTGAGCGCTAAACATTGTAGGTAAAAACCCTTTTATTATCAATTTCTGATTGATTGATTTTCTAACAAGCTTAACAGTATTTAAAAGCTGTGCAAGACCCTCAAGCGCAAAAAATTCGCACTGGATTGGAATAATTACCGAGTTAGAAGCCGAGAGCGCGTTTATCGTCATTGGCCCAAGTGCCGGAGGAGAGTCGATAATGATATAGTCATAATCTTTTAAAACATTAGCAATTGCTTTTTTCAAAACAAGCTCGCGCCCCTTTGAATTCTCAGCATCGTAATACTCTTTTTCTATACCTACAAGCCCGATGTTTGACGGTGCAAGATGAAGAGTAGGCAGTTCTGATTTTAAAATAATGTCTTTTAATTTTTTGGTTCCAATTAAAACATGATAGATATTAAACTCATAATCATTTCTATGAAAGCCGAGCGACGTAGTGGCATTTGCCTGTGGGTCTGAGTCTATAAGAAGCACTTTTTTTTCTGCAACTGCAAGTGAAGCAGCTAGGTTTACGGCAGTAGTTGTTTTACCGACCCCACCCTTTTGATTTGCAATTACAATAACTTCGCTCATCTCAGACTATATATCCTCTCGCCGTTTATTACAATAGAGCCGTCACTATGAAGTGAAGCGTCCCCTAAAGAAATTATTAAATTTTTATTGTGTGTATAAAAGTTTTGATTCTTGTAAAATTCTATCTTATATTTACTAAAAACTTGCTTCCATAAATTCATTTTCTTTATATTATTAAAATATCTCTCTGTCAACTCGTCTCTGTCTACGACGACATCAAGCTTGCCAAAACCGGGAGGCGCCTCTGCTATATTTAATCCGACTCCGCATACAAGGCTATCTTTGACCAAGTTGGTAATCATGCCGCCTATTTTCTTATCGCCTATGTAAAAATCATTCGGCCACTTTAGCCAGAGTACAGAACCAAATTCGCAGAGCATCTCTTTTAAAATATAAGAAAAATATATAGAGGCTGATTCAAGTTTAAGGTCTTTTGGAAGTTCATTTAAAGGAATTGCAAAAGATAAAAAAAGATTTCCCCTTACTCCGCTCCATAATTTTCCTCTGCTTCCAACACCATCCGTTTGAAAATCTGCAACAACGGCACATGGCAGAGATACCTTCTCCTCCCGTATCAGCTCTTTTAGATATTTTTGAGTAGAGTCAACGCTATCAAGATAGATAATCTGCATTGGCTAATCTTTTTCCGTTTATATAAGATAGAACATCCATCTCGTTTTTTGATTCAGGCTGAACTCTGTAAACTTTTATGCTTCCTTTGTTGCATCCCACTACAATAAAATCTTTTTCTACATGTAGAATTTTTCCGCCATCGTTTTGGCTCTCATTTTCCAGCAGTTCTATCTTTTTTAGCTTCAGTCCTGAACTTAGATAAATTCCAGGCCAAGGTGTAAATGCACGGTATTTATTAAAGAGACTCTGCGCATCTTCAAATACAACTTCGCCATCTTGTTTGGTTATCTTTGTGCAGTGCGAAGATGCAGAGTCATCCTGCTTGATGGGAGTATATGTGTTGAAATTCTCAAGCACATCTATAGTCAGTTCGCACGCCGCTTCAGTCAGCCTCTCAAAGAGAGATTCAGCCATCTCGCTAGCATCCACATCAATCTCTTTGATTTTTATAATATCTCCGGTGTCAAGTCCCTCATCCATAAGCATAGCAGTTACGCCTGTTTTAGTGTCTCCGCTTAAGAGAGTCTGCTGAATCGGGCTAGCCCCTCTGTAGTGTGGCAATATTGAAGCGTGAAGATTTATACATGGAGCGTGGTTTAATATCTCTTTTGGCAATATCTGACCATACGCTGCTACAACGATATAGTCGTACTCGATTTTTTTAAGCTCTGTAACAACGTCCGCTTCTCTAAGTCTGCTTGGCTGATAAATGGCAATGTTATTTTTAAGCGCGATTGTTTTTACGATTGGAGGAGTCAAAACTTTTTTTCGCCCTACAGGCTTGTCTGGCTGCGTATAAACCGCTGCAACTTCAATATTTTTTTTATTAATAATTTTTTCTAAAATGTGTCCTGCATAATCAGGCGTTCCCATAAAAATAACCTTCATTAAGCACCTCTTGTAAAAAGAGTTCCGCCGACATGTTTGCCCTCAAGCATTAAACTTTTTATATCGCTTAAATCATATCCGCTTGTCAGCACCATGTCAATTTTGTGCGACAAAAGATAGCTCGCCGCTTTTAGTTTTGTCAAAATTCCGCCTGTTGCGAAAGCACCGTGAGGAGTCGCCTCTTTCTCAAGCTCATCCGCATCTATAGAATTTACAATTTTTAATATTTTTGCATCGCTGAATTTTCTCGGGTCTTTGTCATAGTAAGCATCTATGTCTGATAAGATGATAAGCAAATCTGAGTCGGTATGTTTTGCGACATAAGCTGAGAGCTGGTCGTTATCTCCAACAACAAGCTCTTTTGTGGTAGTCGCATCATTTTCATTGATAATCGGAACAACTCCGTTTGAGAGAAGCGTATTGATAGTATCTTTTATCTTTCTACTCTCATCTTCTATCTTGAAATTTGCAGCCGTTACCAATATCTGAGCCGTCAAAATATTGTATTCAGCAAATTTTTTTGCATACTTATTCATCAAAATCGGCTGACCTATGGAAGCAAGTGCCTGCTTGTTTTGCAGCACGCATCTATCAAGTTTAAGCTCAGTATATCCAGCCGCAACTGCGCCAGATGAGACTAAAACAACTTCATTTGTTTTTCTAAGCTCACATAAAAAATCAACTAAATTTCTTACTCTTTGAAGTGCTATTGCGTCGTTTTGTGTAAGTACTGCACTTCCAACTTTTACAACTACTCTTCTCATTTTTATTTCTCTATTTGCTATATCTATTTACTTGCACAAGATTAAAGAGCGCATATTTGAGCGGCTCTATGTTTTTGTTTATCGCTGATGATATGGGTGCGACAAAATATGGAAGAGTTTTGTCATATCCGAGCGTCTCATCTGGGCTTTTTTGAATATAGTACGGCATTGAATCATCAAAACCTGCTTCATCGTTTTTAGTCGCTTTTACTCCGATAGTCTCCAAAAAGCCATTTACAAGCTTATTAACCTGCTCTGGAGGAACTATGTCTGCTCTCGTCAGAGCAATAGCATAACCACTCTGAGCCAACGTATCTGAGAATGCAGCAACTTCTGCTTTAAGAGTCTCTATCTGCTCTTTTAAATCTCTGTACGATGCCAAGTCAACCATAAACAGAAGAATTTTTGTTCTCTCGATATGTTTTAAAAACTGAATACCAAGACCTTTTCCTTCATGTGCTCCACCGATAATTCCGGGGATATCAGCCATAATAAACGATTCAAAATCGCCTATATTAACCTGTCCGAGCTTAGGAGTAAGCGTTGTAAACTCATAGTTTGCAATTTCTGGACGTGCATTTGAAACAGTTGAAATCAGTGTTGATTTTCCTACATTTGGAAACCCAACCAAACCAACATCTGCAATAAGTTTCATCTCAAGCTTGATGACTCTAGTCTCGCCCTTCTCTCCCGGTTGCGCATAAGTAGGTCTCTGTTTTGTAGAAGATTTAAAGTGCGTGTTGCCAAGTCCGCCTCTTCCTCCTGTTATAAACAGCTCTTCTTGTCCATCTTTTAACATGTCAAAAATAACTTCACCGCTCTCCATGTCGACAATCTGTGTCCCGGGAGGAACAATAATAACCTTTTTTTCACCTGATTTTCCGGTCATATTCGAGCTTTCGCCCTGTGCACCGTTATCAGCTTTTATGTGCATTTTCTTTTGAAAGTGTGAGAGCGTGTGCGTGTTATTGTCGCATTTAAACCAGATATCTCCGCCTTTTCCACCGTCACCGCCGTTTGGACCACCGTTAACAACAAATTTTTCACGACGAAATGAAACACACCCTTGACCGCCTTTTCCTGAAGAAACCGTTAGTTCTACGCTATCTGTAAACAAGTGCTTTCCTTTTAATTACTCTTTAGCTAAAATTTAGCTATTATCGACAGTAAATTCGACATTTAAATACTCAAAAATCAACTATAATAAAAAAGTAAACTGTTGAATATTTTAACTGTTGTAGATACAAAACCCAACGGTTGAAGTAGAAATATTTGGGCAGTGCCCAAATATAGTAGAATTACGCAGCAGGAATGATTGAAACTTGTTGACGTTTTTTATCTTTTCTATGAAATAAAACAGTACCTTCAACAAGAGCAAAAATTGTATGGTCTTTTCCCATACCAACATTTTTACCAGGGTGAACTTTTGTTCCACGTTGACGAACAATGATGTTGCCAGCTATTACTGCCTCTCCGCCATATTTCTTCACACCAAGTCTTCTACCAGCCGAGTCACGATTATTCTGTGTACTACCTTGACCTTTCTTATGTGCCATCTTAAATCTCCTTTGTTAATTTTACAGCTTGATATTATGCTGCGATTTTTATAATACGAACGCGTGTATAATCTCTTCTAAAGCCTCTTTTAACTTTAGAGTCTTTACGACGACGCTTTTTAAAAGTCACAACTTTTTTATCACGACCTTCATTAATAACTTCAGCAGTTACAACAGCACCCTCAACAAAAGGCGCTCCCATTTTAAGTTCCCCTGCGTTAACAGCTAAAACTTCTTTAATCTCGATTGAAGCTTTAGGCTCTAGAGACATTTTATCCAATAATAGGATATCGCCCTCTTGAACTTTATACTGCTTGCCACCGTTTTTGATAATTGCGTACATAATACAATTCCTTAAATCTTTAAATACTTACTAGCCTTTGGAACATATATTTTATGTCTCCAGAAGTCTTTCATTTCTACAAAAAGTTCGGAATTATACTCTCACAAGCTTTAAGTATTGTTTAATCATATGATTATATTTTAATGTTTTTACTTTCATAGAACTTTTTTAGCCACAAATCAAGTGGACTTATCAATCTGTAGATAACAGGAACCACTAAAAGTGTCAGTACCATAGAGCTTAAAAGCCCGCCTATTATTGATATCGCCATTGGAGCTTTTGTCTCACTTCCAAGCCCGCCACCAAGGGCAAGAGGAAGCATTGCAAAGACCATTGCGACAGTGGTCATTAGTATCGGGCGAAGCCTCTTTTCTCCAGCCTCAATAAGCGCATCTTCAGCTCTCTTTCCATTATTAACCGCGTGGTTTGCAAAATCTACAAGCAAAACCGCATTTTTACCGACCATTCCCATTAAGAGCATAAATCCAATCATAACAAAAAGGCTAAATTGCAATCCTGACATGTAAAGGGATAGCATCACCCCGATTATGCTCAGAGGAAGGGCTACCATGATGATAATGGGCTGAATTAGCGATTCATAAAGAACAGCCAAGATAATAAACATCAAAATAACGCTAAGCCCGATTGCCACTCCAAACGCCTCTCCTGTTTTTACCATCTCTTCGGCAAAACCTGTAAATCTATACTCAACACCCTTTGGCAAAAGATTCTCAATCTCCGCTCTTGTGTAGTTTACCGCTCCGCCCAAATCAAGCCCGAAAAGGTCGGCAAATATTGTAACCTCGCGCTGTCTGTCAAAGTGATTTATTGCTCCGAGTGTTTTTGAATCGCTAAATTTCACTAAACCGTCAAGATAAACAAGCCTGCCATCTTTTGTTCTTACCTGTAACTTCTTGATGTCTTCTAAACTAACTCTATTTTCGTCGCCAAATCTAAGCGTTATGTTGTACTGTTTTCCGCTCTCTTCAAAGTATGATATCTCTAAATCGCTTGAAAAGGCGATAGATATTGCAAAGGCGATATCTGAAGCTGATACGCCAAAGAGTGAGGCATTTTCTCTTAGTATGTTTATATCTATCTGTGGTTTTTGCTCATCTAGATCTGTGTCTATGTCAACAAATCCCTCTTTTTTTGAGAGATACTCAACCAGATTTTTCTTTGCACTCTCTAAGTCATCAAACGAGTCCGATTTTAAAACTATCTGATAAGGAACCGATACACCTGCACCTTTTATGTTTGGAATAGCAGAAGCGGTGATGAACATATCTTTTTTATACGGTTCAAAAGCCTCTCTAAAGCCTTGGATAATCTCCTCTTGATTTAGCTCTCTTTTGTTTTTATCGACAAGCTTCACATAGATAAGCGCTTTATGTTTCTCTTGCGTAGCGTTATATCCGACGCTGAGAGTTGTATACTCTACATGTTGATTTTTTCTTACAAGATCTTCGACTATTTTTGACTTTCTCACCATCTCTTCAAGCGATATTCCGGCATCGGCTTTGATTTTTATCTCAAACTCTGCTTTGTCCTCTTTTGGTATAAAATCCATGCCGATTTTTGGAAAGAGACTAAGCGAAGCAAAAAATATTGCAAACACCAAAACAATAGTAGTTATCTTAAACCTCAGCACACCTCTTAACATCACCTCATACATGCGCTCTAAAAACTTAAAGATCGGCTCTGTTAAATTATAAAATCTGCTCTCGCCTTTATGCAGTACCCTAGCACTCAAACTTGGAATAAAACTCAGAGCTATCGTGTAGGAGATAATAATGGCAAAGCCTACCGTCATGGCAAAACTCTCAAAAAACTTGCCAACAATTCCGCTCATAAACGAAACTGGGATAAAAACGGCCAGAAGCATTGCAGAGATAGCCAAAATTGTAAAAGCCATCTCTTTTGTGCCCTCATACGCCGCCTCATACTTATCCATCCCCTCTTCCATTTTCTTATAGATATTCTCAATTACTACGATGGCATCATCGATGATAATACCGATAGCCAAAGTAAGCCCGATAAGCGTCATCTTGTTTAACTCAAACCCCATATAGTCCATCAGCGCAAACGTACCCATAATAGAAGCCGGAATAGAGAGAGCCGAAACAAAAGTGATAGTCAGGTTTCTTAAAAAAACAAAAACTATAATCGTGGCAAGAATGGCGCCGTAAATAAGATCAAACTCCACATCTTTTAAAGAGTTGATTATAAAAGGAGAGGTGTCGTTTAAAACCTTTACCTCAAATCTCTCTCCCGCCATAACTTCAAGCTTTGGAACTACTTTTTTAACGCGCTCTATAATGTCTATGGTGTTAGTTCCTGAAATCTTCTGAACCTCAAGCATAACACCTTCTACGCCGTTGTAAGAAGCATAGCTTTTAGCATCACTCAGAGAGTCTTCAACAGTTGCTATATCTCTTAGCCTTATATTATCTCTTATCTTTATATTTTTTAGCTCTTCGACACTTAGTGCATCAGCTTTTGTCTTAAGAGTAAGCTCTTTGGTTTTGGTTATTAGTTTTCCGCCACCGATTTTTACATTCTCTTTTGCAACAGCCGCATTTAGCTCCGCAATAGTAATTGCATATTTGCCAAGTGAATGAGCATCTGGAAATATTTTTATCTCTCTATCTTTATAGCCCACGATGTTAATAGCCCCGACATCGTTTATCTTTTGGATTGTCGGCTTTACCTTCTCGTCTGCAAAAAGCATAAGATTTTTAAGACTATCCCCTTTTGCGGTCAAAAATATATTTACAATGGGTGCAGCGCCGATGTCCAGCTTGCTTACAAGCGGAACTTCAGCATCATTTGGAAGCTTAATTGCAGAGACTTTATCTCGCACATCATTAGTTGCCTCATCAATATCCCGCTCTAAAAAAAACTTAACTGTTACTACGCTCACACCCTCGCTGCTGCTTGAGGTTATGCTGTCTATTCCGCCGATTCTCGATATCGCCTCTTCTACCTTGTCGGTAATCTGAGACTCAATCGTGCCCGCTTCTGCACCCGGATAGTTTGTCTGAATGGTAACTATGGGAAAATCAACATTTGGAAAAAGAGCCGATGGCATAGATTTGTAGCTCATATAGCCGAATATTACGAGCGTTGCTACGTACATCAGAGTGGCAATAGGTCTCTTGATTGAAATTTTGTACATGTAGTTACTTTTTTCTGTTTGTATCTATATAGCCATCACCAAAAAGCCCGACTACAAAATCTTTTGCAAACACCTCTGCGTTTAGCTTTCTGCTCTTTAAATCTACATGCGGATACACTTTTGCTATAACGCCTACATGCTCATCCTCGTCACCGTCAATCTTATACTTAAAGCTCTGCCCTGCTTTTACTTTTTTCCAATACTTTTGGTCAAACTCTAAAACAAGTTTTCTCTCGTTTACGCTTTGAAGCTTCAAGATTGTTTTTGGCGACATCTCTGTCACTACGTCTCCAATCTCTATATTTTTTTCAAATATCACTCCATCAAAGGGAGCATAAAGCACTGTTTTGTCATAAAGTGTTTGCTGATGTGAAAGAGCTGCGGATGACAAAGCAACAGCTGTTTTTGCCCTCTCGTAAGCAAGTGCATAAACGTCAAAACGTGCCTCGTCTACGAGATGCTTAACTTTTTCTTGTCTCTCATAATCTTTTTTTGCATATTTAAGCGCAACCTCGGCATTTGCCAACTCAGCCTTTGTGATATCCAAAGATGCTTTTATATCCTCATTTGCAAGCTCACAGAGCTTTTCACCCTTTTTTACACTGCTGGAAATATCTACATGTACTTTTTTTACAATGCCGCCTGCGTCAAATGCCAAACTTGCGCTTTTTGAAGCCTCTACGAAAAAATTGGCATAAACATCTTCTGCATTTAGAGTAATGATTGAAAAAATCAATCCTAAAAATATTTTTCTCATTTTATAAAATCCTTTAATTTTTTTCCGCCGTAGTAGTAGAACATTGCATAGGCAACTTCCAAATCATTCAGCGACTTCTCATAAAGTGCGGACGCGTCTGTTTTTGCACTTAGTGCATCGAGATAAATTACATAATCAACTATGCCCGCGTTGTACTTCTCGTTTATAATAGCAAAGGCACTAAAAGCTGCATTCAAGGCACTTTTTGCACTTCTGATTTTTAGTTTTGAACTCTTTACTCTTGCAACAGAAATCTCATGACGCATCTTCTGCTCTTTTGACATGTAGCTTATCTCTTGGCTCAGAGCTTTTGAGTTTAACATAAGAGCCTGCTTTGATTCGCTTGTGCTTGAGTAATCAAAAATCCTCATATTGAGACTTAGCATCAAGACGTTTTGTCTATCTATTTTTGCAGGATGATTTGGCGCGATGTCATCATAGCCGTAGATTGTATATTTGTCTTCGAGTTTCACATTTGGATAGTATGCGCCCTCAAGCGCTTCGGCACTGTTTTTCATAGCACTCACTTTATAGGTAAGTGATTTTATCTCATCACTTGGCTCTAAGTCAAAAAGCTCCGCCTCTTTAAAGCCTGAAGCATCGAAACTCTCTATCTCTTTGCCGACTTTTAGCTCCAAAGATTTTTTAACGCTCAGCATCTCAAAGCTTAGCGCCTCAATCTCATAAAGATTGTTATCATATGAGGCTTGAAGTCTTTCTATATCATCCTGTGTGGCAAGTTTCGCATCATAAAACTGTTTAATTCTCCCTAGCTGCTCTTGGAGAGATTTTCCTGCATCCTCTTTTGCTCTTAGGCTTGATTCCAAACTCTTGATGTTATAAAAATCTTGGACTATCTGCAATGAGAGGCTTTTTTTCATCTGCTCTTCGTCGTGGACAGCTCCTCTGAACTCATCTTTGGTCTTACTAAGAAGTGATGACTTGATTCCGCCATCATAAATATCCATCTCAATTTTGCCGTATCCAGCGTAGATGTCTCTGATTTGAAAAAGTGTAGTATCGCTTGTGTTTTGGTAGGATGCGCCGATATCAACCGTTGGAAAGAAGTCGCTCTTCTTTGATTCGACTTCTCTCTCTTTTGCCTCTTTTTTAAATTTTGATGAGAGCAGCAGGTCGTTATTTTGGTGCGCTGCATCCAAAATTGACCTTAAATCATCCGCAAATATGAGTACGGGCAGCAATAAGAGGAAAAATGTTCTCATTTTACTAGTGCGATTGCATCAATCTCTACTAACGCATTTTTTGGCAACGTCTTTACCGCCACTGTTGAGCGCGCTGGTTTATGAGAGCCGAAAGCTGTCGCATATATCTCGTTGACTGTCACAAAATCATCCATTGAAGCCAAAAAGATAGTAGTTTTTACCACGCTGCCCATTGAGCTTCCAGCCTCTTCTAAAACCGCTTGAAGATTTTTTAGCACCTGTTTTGTCTGCACAACCACATCACTATCAAGCATAACGCCCTCAGGTGTAAGAGCAATCTGCCCAGATGTAAAAACCATTCCGTTTGCAACTACTGCTTGTGAATATGGACCTATTGCCGATGGCGCTCTGTTTGTTTGTACGAATTTCATATCAATTTCCTTTAATCTTTTTTTGCCTCTTTTACTTCATCCAAAAGCTCGTAAAAAGCTTCAACGCTTCTGTAGCCGATTGTAGTATAAATTATCTCGCCATCGGTAGTTAAAAAGTAGTGTCTTGGAACGGGCTTTGTCTCAAATTTCTCTGGGATATCATCTATATCTCTTGAGAGATAGATAAGCACATAATCCTTTTTCAATCTTTTTATAACATCTTCTTTTGAAAAAACTTCAGCTTCAAGCTTGTCGCAATATTTGCAATACTCCGAACCTATAAAAAGATAGATATCTTTTTTCTCTTGTTTAGCCTCTACCAATGCTTTTTCATAGTCATTTGGCCAATCAGGACCGGCACTGAGCAGCGATATTAAAGCCGTTATCAATATAAAAAATCTCATAACCCTCTCCTATTTCCACATCTTAATTAAATTTTTAAACACTTCATAGAGTTCTTCAACCTCTTTTATTGACGTTCTCTCATTTGTTGAGTGAATTGTATCGTTTTTCACTCCAAATTCAATAACAGGTATCCCAAGAGGAGCTATAAACCTAGCATCGGAAGTGCCGCCTGCAGTTGAGTGTTTTGGTCTTACTCCGGTCACTTTTTCTATGGAAGCATCAATATTTTTTACAAGTTTTGTATCCGTATCTGTTCTAAAAGGGTATGAACCCTGAGTCAGACGAAGTTCATACTCTAACCCCTCTAAATTTTTTTCAACAAACTCTCTAACCTCTTTTTGTGTTGTAAGAGTCGTATTTCTTACGTTAAACATCATACTTAACTCATCTGGAGTTACATTTGTCACCTGCATTCCTGCTCTGATGTCGGTTATGACAAACTTGCTCGGAGAGAAAAATTCATCTCCGTTATCCAAATCTACGCCCACCATATTTAAGAGCCTTGGCGCAATAAGGCTTATAGGATTTATAGATTTTTCGGGATAAGCAGCATGTCCCTGCTTTCCTTTAAGAGTTATGTAGCCGTTAATTGAGCCGCGTCTGCCGACCTTTATGGCATCTCCAAAAATCTCTTCGCATGTTGGCTCTGCAACAACTACCGCATCAGGAAGAAGCGAGTTATTTTGCAGATATTTTAAAACCTCAACAGTTCCATACGTTGCCTCGCCCTCCTCATCAGAGGTAAGTAAAATTGAGAGTGTTCCATCAAATAAGTCCGTCTCTTTTACAGCCTGCACAAACGCAGCCACTCCGCTCTTCATATCCTGCGCTCCGCGTCCGTAGATAAAACCGTCTTTCTCTACGGCCTTATAAGGGTCGCTCTCCCAATTTTTTCCGGCAGGAACAACATCGACATGTCCTGCAAAACATAGGTGTTCTCCATCACCGAATTTTTTATAGATAAAGATATTTTTTACACCCTCTACATCAACACGCACTACTTTATAGCCGTCCAAGTAGCTCTCTATAAAATCAAGAAGTCCGCCGTCATCGGGCGTTTCGCTTTTAGCCTCTATCATAAATTTAAAAAGTTCAATTATTTTCATTCAATACCTAAATCAATTTTCTATGCTTACTTGAAAGTGAATTATACTATTTTTTAATCACATCTCTATTGTTATTAATTTTCACATTTTTTAATATTCATTAAGTCACAATCTATCTTCGTTATTTAAAATTGAGTCTATATCAGATGCAAACATGAATTACTTTTTTCTTATTTTTTTAAAGCCTAAGATTATATCACAAAGAATATCTAACAAAATGTTACAGTTTCAATATAAAATAATAAAACAATGTGACATTATATTGACAACAGATAAATCTCCCACTATAATCACAAAATAACAAAATCTAATACTTGGGAGTTTACTTTATGAAATTCAAAATTGCGTTAGCACTCTCAGTTACCACTGCCCTTTTCTCTCAAGATATCAAGACAACAATAAGCGAAGTTTTATCGACAAATCCTGTTGTTTTGGAGAGACTCAAAAACTACAATGTTACAAAAGAGGACATTACAACCGCGCAGGCAGGTTATTATCCAAAACTTGACTTATCAATCGGTGTCGGCAAAGAAGATGGCGAAAGAGCCCTAAATCAAAAGTTTGACTATAGCGTATACCAAAATTCTCTTACCTACACTCATAATCTATTTAATGGTTTTAAAACAACCCACAGAGTAGGACAGCAAGAGAACAGAACAATTGCCGCAGCATACAGCTATATTGAAAAAGTAAACGACACCTCTTTTGAGACATTAAACTTTTACCTGCAAGTTATGAAAAACAGAGAGCTACTTAATATAGAAAATGAGAATGTAGAGATAAACTCTGAAATATTTAAAAAAGTACAAAAGCTATATGATGCAGGGCTTACTACTCTCTCTGAAGTAAATAAAATTGAATCGGCTCTCTCTCTTGCAAAAGCCAACTATGTAGTTCAAGAAAACACGCTTCTAAACTCAACTTATAACATGCAAAAAGTTCTTGGGCGCTTTATTGAACCAGAGAAGATGCTAAGACCTGAACTCAACGTTGCTCTTCCTGCAAATATTGATGAAGCGACGCAGTTTGCGATACAAAACAATCCATCTCTTTTGGTTGGAAAATATAACGTTAAGCTGGCACAAGAGACACATAAAGAGAAAGAAGCGCCTTTTTACCCCTCACTTGATATCGAAATATCTCAAAGTATGAACAAAAACCTAAGCGGCATCGAGGGCAAGTATGACAATCTAAGAGCTATGGCATATCTTAGATACAACTTCTTTAACGGATTCGCAGACAAAGCTGAACTCCAAAAAAGCGTAAGCGCAATTCATCAAGAGATTGAGACAAAAAACCAATTAAGACGCGAGGTTATGGAGGGATTAAATCTAGCTTGGTCCGCACATGAAAAGCTTGCAAATCAGCTTGAGCACCTAAACGAATACAAAAGATTCTCTCTTCAAACTCTAACGCTCTACTCTAAAGAGTATGATTTAGGTCGCCGCTCGCTTCTTGACCTTCTCTCTGCTCAAAATGATTTTATAGCGGCAAAAGCGCAGATTATAAATACAGAATACAGCATGCTTTTTGCAAAATACAGAATTTTAGATGCAATGGGGACACTTGTTTCAACAGTTCTGGGTGAGACTGATATTTTATACTCAAATGTCGGTTTGAATGGAAAAGCTCCGCAAAATAATGATAAACTACCAACTTCTTATGATGAATAGATAAAATAGTACTCTAAAGGTGTTAAATGCTTTTAACAAGCACAGAAAATTTAAAAATGGATGCCTTGCTTGAGTGCTTGGTGCTGTTTACAAAACTATATCACAAACCTTTCTCTGCAGAGGCTCTAACTGCTGGATTGCCTATTGAACCAGGGTCTGATGCACCTGAACTCTTCTCTATAAACAACGCAAAAGGTCTCTTCTCCCGTGCTGCGGAGAAGGCCGGACTTAAATCTTCGCTTATCAAAAGACCTCTCTCTCAAATTTCGCCTCTACAGCTGCCTATGATTCTTTTGCTCTCAAATCAGGGAGCTTGTATCTTAGACAGCTTCAACAAAGAGGGCACAATGGCAAAAATCATTATGCCTGCAGAAGAAGCGATTGAACAGTGGGTTGAAGTTGATGTTTTAAGAGATGAGTATATCGGTTTTGGCTTTATGATAAAAAAGCTTTTGAGTACAACGACAAAAACTCAAGAACGCTTCATCTTAACCAAAAACACTGGTTTTGGAGCACCATAAAATTATCATTACCTATGTATAAAGATGTTTTATACGCCTCTTTGCTTATAAATCTTTTTGTTCTTGCCTCTCCTCTCTTTACTATGAACGTTTATGACAGAGTCGTTCCGAATAACGCGATTGAAACACTTTGGGTATTTGCAATAGGTGTAACAATTGTTTATCTTATAGACACATTTTTAAAATTTACAAGAACTTACCTGCTTGAGAGTGCTGCAAAAAAAAGCGATGTAATTATGTCGTCAATCATTTTTGAAAAGGTACTAGACCTTAAAATGGCTCATCATCCCGCTTCTGTTGGCTCATTCGCAAGCAATATAAGAGATTTTGACAGTATCAGAAGTTTTTTAACAAATGCCACTATGGCGGCCGTGATTGACCTTCCTTTTACTATAATCTTTCTGCTTGTGATATCGTATATCGGCGGAGTTATTGTTTTAATTCCGATAATTACAATGCTTTTTATAGTAACTTACGCATTTTTGATAAAAAAACCGCTGCAAGAGAGCATAGAGAGCACTCACGAGGCAAGTGCTAAAAAAAGCTCAATACTTATTGAATCTCTTAATAATATCGAAACATTAAAGACGTTAGGTGCGGTAAATCAGGCTCAATGGAACTGGGAAGAGTCGACTGGAGAGATAGCTTCAAGAAGTTTAAAATCAAGACTTTTATCCGCTTCCATTCCGACAGTAACACAGTTTCTTATCCAGCTAAATACGGTTATGATAATTGTCGCAGGTGTCTACCTGATTCAGGAGTTTGAGCTCTCTATGGGCGGGCTAATAGCTATTGTAATTTTGACATCAAGAACACTTGCTCCGATGGGTCAAGTTGCAGCACTTTTAACAAACTACGAGGATACAAAAACCTCATACGAAACATTAAATGAGATAATCTCTCAGCCAAGCGAGCGTCCTGTTGGCAAAAAGTTCCTGCAAAAACCTGATTTTAGCGGAAATATAGAGTTTGTCGATGTTACATTTTCTTACCCTAACAGCGATATTCCTGCACTTAAAAATGTCTCTTTTACAATAAAACCGGGGGAACATGTAGCAATTATCGGTCGAATAGGTTCCGGAAAAAGTACGATACAAAAACTTATTTTAGGTCTTTATGAGCCTAATTCTGGGCAAATACTAATTGATGGCATAGATATTAAGCAAATAGACCCTTCTGATTTGAGAAAAAATATAGGCTATGTTTCTCAGGATATAATGCTATTTCGAGGAACGGTAAAAGAGAACATAACATTCTGTGCATCGCATGCAAGTGACTCTTCCATGATTCGAGCCGCACAAATCAGCACAACTTCAGACTTTATAAAAAAACACCCAAAAGGGTATGAGATGCCAATAGGAGAGCGGGGGCAAGGTTTATCTGGGGGTCAGCGACAAAGCATAGGCATTGCCCGCGCCTTTTTGCTTGAATCAAAGATTATGCTCCTTGATGAGCCTAGTAATGCAATGGACCAGATGACAGAAGCAAAACTTTTGGGCAATATGCAAACAGCTCTAAAAGGGAAAAGCTCTCTTATAGTTACACAAAAGATAAACCTTTTAAAAATAGTAGAGAGGGTAATAGTTATGAACGAGGGGAGGATTTTCATAGATGCTCCTAAAGAAGAAGCGCTTAAAAAACTTCAAAACAAGCAAGATAGTGAAGGAGATGGTATTGAAAAAAAATAACAAACCCTTTGAGTATACAAAAAACGACTACAACTTTATGAACAGCCTCAGTGCTGCAGTTTTAGAACAAACACCATTCAAGATGAGCAGAGTCATAAAAATATGGCTCTTTACGATAGCGGCATTTTTAATCTGGGCTTCTTTAGCGGAAGTTGATGAGATAACAAGAGGTGATGGCGATATCATCCCATACGGTCAAAATAAAATCATTCAAAATCTAGAAGGCGGGATTGTAGAATCTATCCTAGTTGAAGAGGGACAGATTGTTAAAGAGGGAGAGGTTATTTTAAAAATAAATAATGCAAAATCCGTCTCTACCTCTCGAACAAATGAGATGACATATTATGAGCTTGAAGCAAAAAGGCTTAGACTTTACGCAGAGGCGAATCTAGCTCCTTTTACAGTGCCCGAAGTTGATGACGAAGAGTTTAGAAGCCAGATAAAACTGGCACAAAATCTATACAACTCTAACAGGACGGAGTTTTACGCAAAAGATAGCTCTTTTATTAATCAAATTGAGCAAAAAAAACAGGCATACAAAGAGGCAAGAGCAAGAGTTTCTTCTTTGCAAAAATCTTTAGAATTTGTAACTCAAGAGATAGAGATGACTGAGCCAATGGTTAAAGAGGGTGTAAAATCAAGGGTTGATTTTCTAAAGCTAAAAAGAGAAGCAAGTGCTATTGAAAACGATATAGAAGCGGCAAAACTATCTCTGCCTAGACTAACCTCTGTAATAGAAGAGTTTAGAAATAAAAGGGAGGAATCCAAACAGCTTTTTATAAATACTGCTAAAAAAGAGTTAAACGAAGTAATTGCAGAAATCTCCAGACTAAAAACCCAACAAATTGCATACAGCGATCAGGTTGATAGGACTATGGTAAAGTCTCCGGTTGAGGGAATTGTTCAAAAACTATTTGTAAATACTATAGGCGGTGTAATTAAACCAGGGGCCGACTTGATAGAGATTGTTCCGACAAATCAAAAGCTCTATCTAGAAGTTAAAATAAAACCGAGCGATATCGCTTTTATTCACCCGGGAGCAGAGGCAAAAGTAAAGGTTTCTGCATATGATTTTACAATCCATGGCGGACTTATAGGCAAAGTTGTAAATATATCGCCTGATACGATAACGGACAGCAAAGACAACACATTTTATATTATACATGTAGTAACTGATAAAAATTACTTAGGGCCAAAAACAAGCCCTCTAAAAATAATACCCGGCATGACCGCCAACGTAGATATAATTACTGGTAAAAAGAGTGTTATGGGATATATATTAAAGCCTATCCTCAAATCCAAACAGTACGTATTTTCGGAAAAATAGATGAAAATTATTTTTTTTAGCTCAAGCATAAATATTATAGATGAATTCAAAACGAGAGATGCTATCAAAGAAAACACAATCTGTTATGACGCCGAGGGGCTAAAGAGTGAACTAAAAAAAAGCCCGCAGTCAATAGTAATAGCAGATTATGACAGTATTGCCTCTGATATAAACGGCATGATATCTTCGGGCTTTATTCCAAAGAGGCTGGTAGTTCTTGAAAAAGAGCCATCGGTAGTAACCGGTAGGAGATTAATTTTGCTTGGGGCAAAGGCTTATGGAAACTCGAGAATGCTTAATAATCACTTCACACAGATGCTAAATACGGTTACTGATGGAGATATCTGGACATATCCGGAATTAACCGCTCAGCTTGTTAAAAAAAGCAAAAAACCATCTATTGATGATGAGTCAAAAAAGCTTATTGAGGACAGATTGTCAGATAAAGAGCAGGATGTGGTTTATCTTATGCTTGAGGGACTGACAAACGATGCTATAGCATCCTCGCTAAATATTACTACAAGAACAGTAAAAGCGCATGTAAGTTCGATTTTTAACAAACTGCATGTGAATGACAGAGTATCTTTAATACTGCTTCTTAGATAGATTTACATGTAGAAAATATATCTACATGTAAATAGCCGACATTCTTATTAACTCTCGTCAACCTGAATGTTTGTGTTTACTTCTAAAGCAACATCAGAGCCGTCACTGTCGTGTCCATTGTATACATTGTATGACTGGTTTGTCTCAGAATCGATAACTACACTCTCGCCTAAACTCCACTCGCCGCTATTTCCTTTAGCACTCAACTCTATAGTGTCACCATTGTCACCGTCAATTCTCAATATATTCTCATTGCCTGTTATATCTAAAACATCTTCAATGGTAATATTTGTTAAAGTTTGACTTCCTTCACCAAGATTTATAGAGTTAACATCTGAACTCTCTTTTGTTAATTTGCCAAAATCTATCTCTATCTCTTCAGAGATTAAAAGCGCATTTTCATTATTATTTTCGCCATTTTGGTACTGATGTTCATCTCCATTATCTTCTTGATCTTTTTTATCTTCTGCTTTTTCTTGAGCGTCACTCTCTTTATCGTCTCTATCGTGCTTATTACCGCCCTTGTCGTTTGCATCAGATTTATCTTCTTTATCTTCTTTATCTTCTTTGTCAGATTTGTCAGATTTGTCTTCTTTGTCAGATTTGTCAGATTTGTCTTCTTTGTCAGA
Organism: Sulfurimonas sp.; assembly: GCF_019429335.1. Taxonomy (GTDB): domain Bacteria; phylum Campylobacterota; class Campylobacteria; order Campylobacterales; family Sulfurimonadaceae; genus Sulfurimonas. The sequence goes on from NZ_JAHYJB010000006.1 coordinate 56,040, forward strand.
TTTATCTTCTTTGTCAGATTTGTCAGATTTGTCTTCTTTGTCAGATTTATCTTCTTTGTCAGATTTATCTTCTTTGTCAGATTTGTCTTCTTTGTCAGATTTGTCTTTTTTATCTTCTTTGTCAGATTTATCAGATTTATCTTCTTTGTCAGATTTATCTTCTTTGTCTGTTTCAGTTGCAGGTACTTCAGGTTCTGTTTCAGTTGCAGGTACTTCAGGTTCTGTTTCAACAATTAGTTCGCCATCAATGCTATTATTAAACGGCTCATCAACAAAACTTCTATCGCGAAGCTCGGCGTTAACATCTGCTGCATCATCGCTTATTTGTGAAAAAACAGCATCTGCACCCTCTGTGGACTCAGCAGATGCGCCCTCTCCTGCAGCGGTCTCTAAATCTTCTATATTTTCAATATCACCGCTCTCTTCTAGCAGAGTTATGATAGTATCTTTTTGTGTAACGCTCTCCTCTTTTGTAAACTCTTCCTCTAAAATAGAAGAGTCAAAAAGCTGTTTATCCTGCCCAATAACTATAATGTCTGAACCATCCATAACAGAGACTACCAGATTGTTTGCAGAGTTATTACCTCTATCACCAATAACCACCTCACCCACGTAAATCGTCTCACCATCAGAAACTTTACGAAGTGAACCATCAACCCCTTTTATATGAAAAACACCATCCACGCTTGCGATTTTTCCAACAACTGCTGCCATCTGTAACTCCAAAATATAGTCTATTTTGGCAATAATACGACAAGTTTAAAAAAAAATATATTGTACCTAAGTACAGCTACTGAAGATTTGTTAAAAATTTATTGATTTTTGCGTATGTAGAAAAAAGAGATTATTGAAAGATTTTATCTATTTGAAGCTGTAGATATCGGAGCTAAAAACGCAGAACACATCTGTTGTCGCTCTTCCCATGTTATAACTAGTTTTATGCTCAATGTCAGCTTTTTTGCAAAACTCTTCTATCTTATGTACAGTATCGTCGTCACTCGAACTAAATCGTAAAATTGCATCACCCTTGTAGCCTATTTTACACTCAAGCCCTGATATGTCCAATTCAACACCGTATTTTATTAACATTTTCATCTCTTTGACAAACATTACGGCTCCCTAATATTTTTTATTTTATTCAATTTTTAAATTGTAACCAAAAATATAGCTAAATCAATTAAATAATATTTGAGGTTCTATTGTATGATTGTATTATTGGCGCAGGAAAAGTAAAATTTCGTGGTGGACAGAGAGGGATTTGAACCCTCGGTACAGTTACCCGTACGCATCCTTAGCAGGGATGTGGTTTCAGCCGCTCACCCATCTATCCTTTGAAGATTGCAATTATAGTCATATATAAATAATATGTAGCTTAAAACTCTAATTTGCTGATTACTCTCGGAGACTTGAGGAGACTAAAAAACTTTCACAAGATGAACAACTGCTCGGAGTTAATTTCTACCCAAATCAGCAACCGTGAAACTCAAAAGAGTTTTTAGCGTCCGGCTATGAGAATTGTGAAGATTATGCAATTATAAAATATTTATAAACAAAGAGGGAGAGTCAAATCTCCTCTAAAATCTTTTTAACAACTAAAGCTGGGTTTTGCGCCTTATAAATAGGGCGACCTACTACTATAAAATCTACATGTGCACTCTTTGCGTAGGCGACATCGGCAACTCTCTGCTGGTCTCCCGCATCTTCTCCAAACGGGCGGATTCCCGGAGTTAGTGTCATAAAATTTTCGTTCGCAATCTTCTTGATTGATTCGCTCTCATAAGCAGAGCAGACAACCCCGTCAAGTCCGCTCTCATACGCATCCTTTGCAAACTGGTCTGCTTTTTGAGCTATTGAGCCCTCATACACCGTGGCAAACTCATCTTCATTAAAAGAGGTAAGCGCGGTAACAGCCAAAACTATAGGACGGTTTTCATACTTTTTCAGCCTATCCATAACCTCTTGCATAGCTCGTTTTCCTGCACTTGCGTGAACATTGAACATATCAACGCCAAGCCCCATAATAGACTCTGCGGCATCAGCCATAGTGTTTGGAATGTCATAAAGCTTAAGGTCTAAAAATATCTTGAAATCTGGATTTATCTTTTTAATATCTTTTAAAAACTCTTCACCGTCGCGGATATAACTGCGAAGTCCGACCTTAAGCCAGACGTCGTACTCTTTTATCTTATGAATAAGTTCTAAATTTTCTTCTTTTGTGGGTAAATCGAGGGCTACACAAAGTTCCATAACTGCTCTTTATTTTTAATTGATGCAATTATAACATTTTTGACATGCATAACCTGACTTTTAAATTATACATGTCAATTTTAAAACTATTTTACCAAATTCTTAATAGTCGCAACAATGCTTGGGTCTTCAAGGGTTGAGATATCCTGCGTAATCTCCTCGCCTTTTGCGATTGAGCGAAGGATTCTTCTCATAATCTTGCCTGAGCGTGTTTTAGGAAGTCCCGGGACAAAAACAATATCATCACAAAGAGCAATATTTCCAATCTCTTTTTTTATCATCTCGTTTAGCTCTTTTTCTATCGCTTCATAGCTATCAAAACGGCTATCTTTAAGTGAATGTTTCATGACAACATACGCGAAAATCCCCTCACCTTTTAGCGGATGGGGTTTTCCTACAACCGCTACTTCTGCTACTTCATCCTCTTTAGCAAGTGCGGCTTCAACCTCAGCCGTACCCATTCTGTGTCCTGAGACGTTAATAACGTCATCAGTACGTCCCGTAATCGTTATGTATCCGTCCTCATCATAATTGGCACCGTCACCCGTAAAGTAAACTCCTCTGCCGTTTTGTTTAACATCTCCGAAGTAAGATTTTACAAATCTCTCTTTATCTCCCCAAATTCCTCTTATCATAGAAGGCCAAGGACGTGTAATACACATAAAGCCCGTCTCATGAAGCTCTTTTTTATTGCCGTCTTTATCTACTATCTCCGCAATAATTCCCGGAAGAGGCAGAGTCGCGCATCCCGGTTTGATAGGTGTAGCTCCAGGAAGAGGAGAGATAACATGACCTCCCGTCTCCGTCTGCCAGTAAGTATCCACGATAGGACATCTGCCCCCGCCTACCTCTTCATAGTACCATTTCCATGCAGCAGGATCAATTGGCTCCCCAACCGTTCCTAAAACTTTCAGGCTTGAGAGGTCATATTTTAGAGGCTCATGTTCTCCCATTTTATGAAGCACACGTATAGCAGTCGGAGCCGTGTAGAACTGGTTTATCTTGTAATCTTGAACCATTTTCCATGCACGTCCCGCATCAGGATAAGTGGGAACGCCCTCAAACATAACTGTTGTCGCACCCATTGCCAGCGGTCCGTAAACTATGTAAGTATGCCCCGTAATCCAGCCGATGTCTGCCGTACACCAGTAAGTGTCATTCTCTTTTACGTCAAACACCCACTCCATCGTCATCTGAGCCCAAAGAATATATCCAGCCTGATTGTGCTGAACGCCTTTTGGCTTGCCTGTACTTCCTGAAGTGTAGAGCAGGAAAAGAGGGTCTTCTGCATCCATAGGCTCCGCATCACACTGATTTGACTGATTTTTTATTAGCGCGTTATAAGAAAAATCTCTTCCCTCATGCCACTCTATCTTCTCGTTGTTTCTCTCAACTACCAAAACTCTCTCTACCGGCGTCTCGCCTTTTACGGCCTCATCTACTACAGGTTTTAATATGTAAGGCTTGTCTTTTCTGTATGCTCCATCAGCCGTAATAACCACTTTTGCATTAGCATCATGGATTCTGTCTCTTAGAGCCTCTGCCGAAAAGCCGCCAAACACGATAGAGTGGATTGCTCCAATACGGGCACATGCAAGCATCGCATAAGCAGCCTCTGGAATCATCGGCATATAGATTACAACTCTGTCGCCTTTTTTTACACCAAACTCATTTTTAAGCAGGTTTGCAAAGCGGTTTACATTGTTATACAAATCAAGATAGGTGATAGTCTGCTTGTCGCCTCTGTCGCCCTCAAATAAAATAGCCGCTTTGTTTTTACGACTATCCAGATGGCGGTCTATACACTGCGTAGAAACATTCAGTTTTCCGCCCTCAAACCACTTCACAAACGGAAAATCACTCTCATCCAATACCTTTGTAAAAGGCTCTATCCACTCAAGCTTCTCTTTTGCGTAACTTCCCCAAAACCCCTCATAATCTCTCATCGCAAAATCTTGCAACTCCTGATACTCACACATATTTTTTATTCTTGCGTCTTTTGCAAACTCTGGGTTTGGCTTAAAAATCTCTTTTATCATCTACTTTCCTTTTGTTAATTTTAAGTATATCATAGCCGTCATGATTGCATCATTGACAGCATTGTGCACTCCCATATTAGGGATAGAGCAGTTTTTCAAGATTGTATCAAATCGTAAATCAATATTTCCTTGCGGAATCAGTGAAATCGTTTTATCAAAGTAAATTTCAGATACTTCAATCATCCTGTTTGGAAGCGTTATTCCAAGAAGCGGCTTCATGTATTTGTTTATCATACTCACGTCAAACTCCAGATAATAACCTACAAGTGGTCTTGAACCCACAAAATTTAAAAACTCTACAATTCCCTCCTTTGTTGTTTTTGCATCTCTTAAATCAAACGGGCGAATCCCGTGGATTTTGATGCTTTTAGAATTTATCTCTTTTGAGTTTTTCAAAAAAACCTCAAATGTCTGCGATGTTAAAATTTTGTTATCTTTTATTTTTACGGCTCCGATAGATAGTATCTCATCCTCTTTAGGGTTTAAGCCCGTTGTCTCCGTATCAAAAACAACATACTCCCCGCTTAAATCCTCTTCAAAGAGAAACTCAAAATTTCTGTTTTTGAGATTTTTGCGGTTAGCATTGACCTTTAACTTAGAGAAAAAATCAAACATGTTCAAACCACCATATTCAGATGAAAATGAAAACTCATAAATTTTTTAAACTTGTTTATGACCTTGAAACTGTCTTTTAGCAAATCTCTCTGGTTTTTTTCCAAATTTCTCGGATTTATAGAGTTGCCTTCATCTACACTTTTTGCCTCAAGCGTAGCTTTTAGTCTGATTGCGTTTAGGGTGTCAAAACTCTCTATAAGCTCAGTTGCAAATGTTTTGTCTATTACTCCGATGTTGTTTAGCTCTTTTATTCTCTCAATCGTGTTTGTCGCTTTTATCTCATACTGCAGACTAAGTGTTCTAATGCCGTGAACAAGTGCAAAGATACCCCCTTTTTTCAAATCAAGTTTATCGTTACGCTCTTTTTCTATAACAAAGCCCGAGAACAAAGAGAGCGGCGTTTCAAAGTTTAAAACCGCTTTTGCAACATGTGCCAAAACATCGTCCCTTGCGTGAAAAACGGTATGAAGATAGTTTTTTAGCTCATAAAGAAGAGCACAATCCCCTGCAATACACTTTGCGTCTAAAAATATACTAAGATTTCTCACACTCTCATCGCTCATGTTGTATGTCCACTTGCCTATAAGCGTCTTATATGAACTTGTGTTTCTGCGCCAAAACTCATTGCTTACCATAACATTGCCTGCGCATTTTGGAAATCCAAGCTCAAGAAGATAACCATTAAGCCTCATCATCGGCTCACGAAAAAGCTCTACCTCGACACCATCTTTTATGATAAGCGCATTATCCTGATCGCTTCTTATCATCTGCTCTTCTCTGCCTTCGCTTCCCATAACGATAAGTGCGCACTTGTCTCTAAGCTCTAAAGGAACACTCATCTCAAAGAGTTTTTTATACACCTTCTCATTAAGAGCGGCTATAAGCTTTGTGATATATCTGACCTTGACGCCCTTTGCTCTGAGTGTGATTATAAGGTTTTTAAAATCATGTCCAATAGCCTTTAAATCATCCATTTTCTGAGCTTTGTCAATCTGAACGGCCACTAGATGAGAGTGGCTTGCAAAGTAGCTAAGCAGGTCGAGCTGTTCCAAAACACCTACAATTTCTGTACCGTCCTTTACAACCACCCTCTTGATAGAGTTGTGCGTCATCAGTAAAAGCGCATTAAACAAGAAGTCGTTTATCTCTACCGCTATAACTCCCTTTGTGGCGATTGTTGATATATCTTTGCCGAGGTTATTATCTCCAAGAAGAACTTTTTTTCTCAAATCAGTGTCCGTAACTATAGAGTAGCCGTTTTCCTCTTTTACGATTATGACCTTTGCTCCAAGCTCCTCTTGCCTCTCAAGTGCGCTATGTATGCTCTCGTTCGCTTCTACTACACAAGCTACATGTAAAAAAATATCTGAGACTTTTGAGATAAGAAAAGGGGAGAGTTCGCTCTGTGCATCGTAATCTTTTAACTGTTTATGTCGTGTTATAAAGTCCTGCAAAAAGTAGCTTTGAACATGTTTGTCCTGCATTAAGTCAAGAAAATCATCTTTTTTTATCTCATAGCAGATTAAATCCTCTTCGACTATGAACTTAGCTTTTGTGTTTCCATAGATAAGCGCATCCGCGTCAAAACTGTCGCCCGCACCATAAACATTGTGAACTTCATCATCTATGTACTCCGTAACTGAGCCTTTTATGATGATATAAAATGCGATTGAGGAGATTGAGCCAGAGATGAGAAGCGTTTTGCTTGGATAGTAAGCAATATCTATTTTTTGCATAAGAGCATCCATTCTCTGCTTGCTCAAAAGCCCAAACGGGTGAATGGCTTCGATAAGTTTTCTTTGATCTTGTATGCTCACAAAATATCCTTTACAACACTCTCTACTAAGCTAATGCTAACTCTCTTAGGCTTCACGGTGGGTGCCCCAAATCTTGAGTAGCAAGATTTGGCACTTCCACTGCAAAATCGTTCGTTTCATTTGATGTTAATCACTAAAACGAACGTGTCCGTTTTAGTGGCAGGGACAAATTGTCCCTTGCAACCCCCTTATAATGGAGTATGCCATTGGTTAGCATACCTAAAAGCTATGAAAAACAGGTTTTTCGAGATTTAAGATGCTAATGGCTAGATGCGCCCTCTGCGCCAATACCCGTTTGCGCTCTGATAAACTGCGCTTCAAACTTCTCTTTCTCCTCTTTTGCGCTGTCTGACTTATCAGTAACAGAGAAGAAGTAGGTCGCCAAAAAAGCCACCGTCATAGAGAAGAGTGCCGGATATTTGTATGGGAAAATTGCTTTTGCATTTCCAAGTACATCAACCCAAACCGCAGGTCCAAGAATAAGCAGAACAACCGCAGTTGCAAGTCCCATGCTTCCGCCGATAACCGCACCGCGAGTTGTCAAGCCTCTCCAGTACATTGAAAGGAAAAGGATTGGGAAGTTTGCGGATGCTGCGATAGCAAACGCAAGACCCACAACAAAGGCGATATTTTGGCTCTCAAATGCGATACCTAAAAGGATAGCGATGATACCAAGAGCAACTGTTGCCATTTTTGAGACCTTCATCTCAGTAATTGAGTCAACCTGCCCTTTTTTGATAACAGAAGAGTAGAGGTCATGGCTAATCGCCGAAGCACCCGCAAGTGTAAGACCTGAAACAACCGCCAAAATCGTAGCAAACGCAACTGCCGAGATAAAGCCCAAGAAGAAGTCGCCGCCTACCGCGTGGCTTAGGTGAATTGCCGCCATGTTGTTTCCGCCAAGTATCGGCTGTCCGCCGCTGATTGCCTGTTTTGCAAGGTCTAAATATTCAGGTTTGCCAAGCACCATAACTATAGCACCAAAACCGATGATAAATGTCAAGATGTAGAAATAACCGATAAATCCTGTCGCGTAAAATACAGATTTTCTCGCCTCTTTTGCATCGCTTACCGTAAAAAATCTCATAAGAATATGAGGCAATCCCGCAACACCAAAGATGAGTGCAACTGCTAGTGAAATAGCCGAAACAGGGTCGCTTACAAGATTTCCCGGAGCCATAATGGAGACATCTTTAAGCTCAACCGCATGTGCAAAAAGTTTGCCGAAGTTGAAATCATAATGTGCCATAACCGCGATAGACATAAATGTCGCGCCCGAGAGAAGCAAGAACGCCTTGATGATCTGCACCCAAGTTGTTGCAAGCATACCGCCGAATGTAACATAAAGAATCATCAAAATACCGACGATAAAAACAGCAATTTCATAGTTAAGACCAAAAAGAAGCTGGATAAGTTTTCCAGAGCCGACCATTTGCGCAATAAGATAAAGAACAACCGTTATAATAGAACCAAATGCGGCGAGTATTCGCACAGGAGTTTGGCGAAGTCTATACGATGCAACATCTGCGAATGTATATTTTCCTAAGTTTCTAAGCGGCTCAGCAATCATAAACAAAATTACTGGCCAACCGACTAGAAATCCGATTGAGTAGATAAGACCGTCATATCCGCTTGCATAAACAAGTCCTGATATACCAAGAAAAGATGCTGCCGACATGTAGTCGCCCGCAATCGCCATACCGTTTTGAAAGCCTGTAATTCCTCCACCTGCCGTGTAGAAATCTTTCGCGCTCTTTGTACGTTTTGCCGCCCAGTATGTTATACCTAAAGTAGCACCGACAAAGATAAGAAACATAACTATCGCAGAGAGATTAAGCTCTTTTGCCGCCTCACTTGTAGCCGCATTTGACGCAAATACCGCTATTGTTCCTAGTATTAAAAATAAAAATATTCTATTTATCATCTACATTCCCTTCACTTTATCTTTGATTTTATTGTTCAAATCATCAAATTCGCCGTTTGCTCTTTTGGTATAAATTCCAGTTATGATAAAAGCAAAAAAGATAACTCCCATACCGACGGGAATTCCTACTGTTGTTACGGAACCATCCGATAACGGAGCTCCTAAAACCTCTGGAAAATAAGCTATCATCATAATAAATCCAAAATAGACTACTAGTATGATGATGGATAGAGTAATGGCAAAAGAGCTTCTCTTTGCCACTAACTCTTTATAATTTGGGTCATTTTTGACCACTTCTACGATATCTTTTTGCATCTAATTCTCCTTAAAAATTATAGTTTGCGATAAATCTGTACTCATTCCAGCCTGTTTTACCCGCTGCACTCTCGGCAAAGCCTCTTGGAAAATTTCCACGAAGACGAAGTTGCAGGTTTTTAACAACCTCTGGATTGTAAATAGCATCAAACCCAGCTTCACTTGCCGTTCTCTCTACGCCGTATCCGCTGCTTGCGTCCATGTCAAACTCTGTATAATATGCAACTGTTGTAAGATTGGCACCCATCTCTTTAAAGTTGTATGACGCAGCTGCTTTTGCCGCCTCTGTTCCTGCCATAAACATGTGGCGCGTTACCATCCCCTGCGTATATGCAGGCATTCCACCCCATGGAGAAATAATTGCATTTGCAACACCGCCATCAACTGCCTCTGCTGCACTGTTTTCGCCAATTTTAGAGTATGCAAACGAGAGGTCAAAATTTTGCACTTTCACACCAATTTTTGCCGCAGCATATGTGCTGTCTATCTTGCCGCCGAACTCATCTCCAACAGAGTCCTCTTTGATGATTTGCACACCGGCGTATGGCTTAAGCGCATCAGTTAGGAGACATTTCCATGAGTAGTTTGCTTCACCGTAGATGATATTCATAATATCATGCGCATAGTAGTCCCAAAGCTGAAGCTTAAGATTTTCAATCCCCGTATATGTAGCCGAAGCCATTGTAATACCATCTGTTTTTTCACCAAAAGCGTATGTTCCGACATTTTCAAAACTTCCCACTTGATTGAGACTATCAACATATGAGTAACCTGCTGTTGCAGATAATAACTTATTTGCATTCGTTGCTGTTGATGTTGCACTATAAGCTCTGCCGAAAGTTCCTTGTGCAAATTTTGTTACATGTCCAAGCGTTATAGTTGTGTTTGCGATATCTTTGTTAGTAAGCAGATACGCCTCAAAAAGGTTTGGAATCATTCTGGCATCATCATCTGCAAGCATTGGAGTAGCAAGTTTTTGACGACCGCCTTTAAATGTTGTGTTTCCGCTTTTATATTGCAGGTAAGCTTCACCTAGAATTGAGTAGTTGTCGTTATCTTTTCCAAAAAGCGTAGCATCCATGGTATTGCGAGAATCTAGTTTATTTGTAGTGTAAAATGCGGCGCCTAAACTAACTCCGCCAAGCTCTGCAGTTTCATACCTTAAGTGTCCGCCTATTGCAGTTGCACCTCTGTGCGTTTTAGTTCCGGCACTACCCTGATATTCTCTATCTATATAAAACATACGGAGTTGTCCGTTTGCTTTTCCCTCAGAAAACATACTATTTAAATCATCTGCTGCATTCAAAGAAGCTGTTGCAAGAAAACTCACTGCCACTGCGCTAAGCACGATATATTTTTTCATCATTTTACCTTTTTTATATATTAGACACCGCAATCCTAAAATAGGAAAATAGCATGAACGTAGCATTGATAAAAAAGATGGCAATTGGTTTATATGAATTTATAGATTTGGGTATAAATGTAACATGCCGTACATCATGAATCCTATTATTAAGTTTTACTTAAGAAAATAGTGCGCCATATTTTTTAACCAATGTCACCAATCGGTTTGTACTATAATATTTTTAACATGTAAGATAAAAATTATAGAAAAGAGGTCGGCTATAAGATATTTAAAATTGCGCTTAAAGATGTCTCAAATATGCTCTGGGCATTTTATCTTCTCGTGGGTGCGACAGCCATGTTTGTCGGACTTGGGTATTTTTACAAAACGATTCAGGAATCGACTCCAAAAGAGGATAATTAAGCTTTGCGACAAACCGACTATCCACAATCTTGTTCTTACGCCGGAGTCTCTCTCATTACCATACTCCAGCGTGAAAATGCGGACATGTCAAATCTAGCTCCAATGCTTCTGTGCAGGAACAATAAAGAGCCTATATGTAAAGAAAGTGTAAAGCAGTTGCAAATGTCATCTTGACAAACTCCCTATATACTTCTAGTATCAAAAAATAAAAGGATGCAAGATGAATAAAACAACATCACAAATACTTATAGGTCTAGCTGTGTTAAAACTTTCTTTACTTGTTATTGCAGGTTCTATCATAACTTCTGAGCTTATTAATATATAACTAGAAAGAGAGCAAGAGAAATTCATCTTTCTCACTCCAATGTTTCAGCATGAGAGTGTATGCTTTTGTCTCTTTAGCCCTATATGCGTTCCCGCGGAGAGCGTGGGAACGAGGAGTAAAATACGAAAAAAGTTTTATGGCTTATCTACCATATACCCCATACCGCGCACATTGATAACAAAGTCCTCTTTTAGGCTCTTTTTGAGTCTGTTTATCTCCGCTCTGATAGTGGCATTGTCCACCATCTGCTCACTCCACACGTATGTCTGAAACTGCTCAAAATCAACGACCATTCCTCTGTTTCTTGAGAGCAGGTCTATGATTTGAGACTGTCTTTTTGTCAAAACCTGAGGCTCGTTGCTAAATAGCAGAGTGCTGTGTTCTTGGTCGTAGCTGTAGTTTTTGGAAAGTCTGAGATGAACTCTTGGCATACTGCTGGAGAGTTTAATTCTATCCACCCTGAGAGAGAGCTCTTTTAGGTGAAAAGGCTTCTTTAGGTAGTCATAACATCCCAAGTCATACGCCCTTGAGATATCCTCAATATCCACCAATGCGCTTATATATACAACAGGCACATGTATCTTTAAGTCATGTATTTTTTCTAAAAATGAGAGTCCGTCAAGTCCGGGAACAGTAATATCTAAAATAAGTAAATCGTAAGAGTTCTCTTTTATGGCACTGAGCGCGTCAAGCCCGTTAAAAAAACTCTCAATCTGATGTCCCTCCGACTCTAAATATTCGCAGATTGACTCATTTAACATCACCTCATCTTCTAAAAGCAGTATCTTCATCAATCCCCCATCGATTTGAACTTATAGCTGAATGTCGTGAGCGAATCATCAGAGACGACATCTACTTCAACACCCTCCTCTTCGCATATACTCTTAACTAGTCTAAGCCCAAGTCCAAAGCCGTCCCTGCTCTGCTCTTCTCTGTAGTAAGCTTCAAAAACTCTGTCCGTATCTTGTATGATTTTTGATTTGCTGCTGACGCAAAACTTTGCATGAGAACCTGCTTTTGACAAACCAACATGCACATTTTCATTTGGCAGCGTATATTTGATAGCATTTGTGAGAGTATTGTCTATAATGCGCTGGAGTTTTGTCTCGTTAAAATGTACATGTATCTCCTCTTTTGGCGGAGTGTACTCAAACCTTATAAGCGAAAATTCGGCAACTTCTCTGAAAAAATCTATCCTGCTGTTTAGAAAATTATTTAGATTTACTACCGTTTTTTTATACACTATATGATCTTTTTTAACCAGATAGCTCAAGTCATCATATATGCTAAAGATATTTTTTGCGGCAGCCTCTATCTTAGAGAGGTCTCTGTCTTTTGGATGCTTCATCAGATATAGCTCGATGCTCGTAAGTATTACGCTAAGAGGGGTATTTGTCTCATGAACCGTATAACGCAAGAACTCCTTTTGCGCCTTTAGTAAATCCTGAGAAAAACTCTTCTGCTTCTGTAGGTTCTCATTTATCTCTAACAGTGCGGCAGTTTTATCCTTTACTCTCTCTTCAAGCCCAAGATTTAGCTCTTTGAGGCTCTTTTTCTGCTCATTAATCTTTGCAACCATATCGTTTGCATAGCCCACCATCTCTTTAAAATCTTGAAAAAAGATGCTCTTGGGATCTATTGTCTCATCCCGATTGACTGCTTTTTTAAAAAAATCCAAAAAGGTCTCTGTATCTCTTTGCAAAAATCTATTGAAAAGGTTATTTATCCCCAAAAATATGGCAAAGAGGATAAAAGAGAGCGTTACGATTGCAAGGACAGTTTTAATAAGAAGCGTTTTTAGTTTTTTGCGATTTTGCTCAAGCAAATCGTTATCTAAGACGCTATCTCCTTTAAGAAGAAAGCTCTGCTTGAGCTCTTTTTCATAATCTTTGTGCGTCTCTTCAACAAGAAGACCGACGAAAATCATGGTAAGCAGAAATATAACCATAATGGTAAAAATATCTGCCTGCTTTATTGTCATGTTTTGAAATAGTGATTTAATTTTCATACCTGAGATTATACACGGATTTATTTTTTTATAAAAACATCTGTTTAAAATATTTCACTACAATAACGAAAATTTTTAAAATACAAGGGTAGAAAATGTTTGGAAAAAAATTAAAAAAGTACGAGTTAAGCACCGATGAACTGAACAAACTTCAGTGGGCAAAAATTTCAACAAGCAAAGGCGATATCTGGGTAAAACTGCTTCCTGAGGAGGCTCCAAACACAGTTGCGAACTTTGCACACCTTGCAGAGTCAGGCTTCTACAACAACCTTAGCTTTCACCGCGTAATCCCAGGTTTTATGGCTCAAGGTGGCTGTCCGCACGGAACTGGAACAGGCGGACCTGACTGGGCTATTCCATGCGAGACAAAAACAAATGTCACAAAACACGCAAGGGGAGCTCTCTCAATGGCTCACGCCGGACCAAACACAGGCGGAAGCCAATTTTTCATCACTTTTGTTGCTACTCCTCACTTAGACGGCGTACACACTGTTTTTGGAACTATCCAAAAAGATGACGCTGAGAGTTTTGCTGTTCTTGATGCTATCAAAGGTCAAGACGCGATTAACTCTATTGAGATTTTTGAGAACCACTAATGGTAGAGACTAAAGTGAGTAAAGCCCATTTTAGCGGCAGGGACAAATGTCTCTTGCTACACCCTAAAGCTGCAAAACAAAGTTTCTTTAGAAAAAACTTGTTTTTCGAGAATTAAATAAATGTTAGTACATATCTGCTGTAGTGTTGATTCACACTTTTTCTTAGAAAAATTGCAGCATGATTACCCACAGGAGAAGCTCACAGGCTTCTTCTACGACCCAAACATCCACCCCTACTCCGAATACCGGCTTCGCCTTCTTGATGTAAAACGCTCATGCAAAAAACTCGGCATTGAACTGCTTGAGGGAGAGTATGATTTTCTTGCTTGGATTGAGGCGGTAAAAGGGTTGGAAAATGAGCCTGAAAAGGGCAAAAGATGCGAAGTTTGCTTTGACAAGCGTTTTGAAGTAAGTGCAAAAAAAGCTCTTGAGCTTGGAGAAAAAAGTATGACTACCACTCTGCTTGTCAGTCCGCTCAAATCACAGGAACAACTTAAACGCAGCGGCGATATGTTTTTCCAAAAACATGGCGTTGAGTTTATTGCATATGATTACCGAACAAACGGCGGAACGCAGGAGCAGAGCCGCGTGACAAAAGAGGAGCAGCTATACCGTCAAGACTACTGCGGCTGCATCTACGGACTTACCATGCAGCGCGAGCAGCAGGAGCGTCTGATGGATGAGATGTTCTCTCCTATCTCAAATAAAATTCTCCCCGCTTCCATCGAAGAGAGAATCGAGATGTACAGTTATCGCAACGAGCTCGAAGAGAAAAATATTGCATATAAAATCACGAGAGAGAAGTTTTTAAACTACCGCCAATTCAACCTCAAAGTAACTTCAGGCAAAGAAGAGGTTATCCCATCTTATGCACTCTTCTACTCTACACTTCCCAGAAAAAAAACTCAAGGCAAAGTAGAGTTTATAAACAAAAACATAGGCTATTTCAATCGCGAAGAGATAAAGTTTGTGACTCTTGATTTTTTTAATTCTACATGTAACTTTAATTACGAAACTCTAAAAGAGCTTATATTCAACCCTCCGAGTTTTGGTGAGGAGCTGAAGTTTAGAACTTTCTTAACATCTTCAAACTATGATTTGAGTCCGATTATTATCATTGATGAAATCCCCCAAACTAAGCTCACCGTAGAACTTGATGCAAAAATTTATGAAGATGTCAGAGAAAAACTAATCATTCTATAATATTTTTTTTGGTAGAATAGCCAAATTTATTAAATTACAAAGGTTTTGCTGATGATTATGGATGTCATGGAAATTCAAAAAATTATACCTCACCGTTACCCCTTTTTACTTTTAGACAGAGTTACCGAAATCAAGGAGAACAGCTCTCTTATCGGGTTTAAAAATGTAACTATAGGCGATAACGTTTTCCAAGGCCACTTTCCCGGCCATCCAATCTATCCCGGCGTTATGATTTTAGAGGGAATGGCTCAAGCCGGCGGAATATTGGCATTTAAAAGCATGGGCAGTATGACAAAGGAAGAAGCAGCAAACAAAGTTGTATATTTTATGAGTATCGATAGAGCAAAATTCCGCGCTCCCGTAAAACCCGGTGACAGACTTGAGTACCGCATCAGCGTTATCAAAAACAAGGGTCAAATATGGGTACTTGACGGCAAAGCGTATGTCGATGATGTTTTAGTCTCTGAAGCTGAACTAAAAGCTATGATAGTTGACAAGTGAAAAAACACGTGAAAAAAGATAAATCATTAAATAAAATTTCTCCATTAGCAATCATTGAAGATGGCGCAGTTATAGGCAAAAATGTCGAGATTGGCGCATACTGTTTTATCTCCGCAGATGCTACCATCGGAGACGGAACAAAAATAGACCAAAACAGCTGTATTTATGGAAAAACGACGATAGGCAAAAACAATCATATTTTTTCTCATGCCGTAATCGGCTCTCCTCCGCAGGATTTGAAATTTGCGGGTGAGGATGTTGAGCTGATAATCGGTGACAATAATAAAATAAGAGAGTTTACGCTTTTTAACCCTGGAACAAAGGGCGGCGGCGGAAAAACGATTGTCGGTTCGCACAACCTTTTTATGGGATATGTCCATATCGGGCATGACGTAATAATCGGAAATCACTGTATTTTGGCAAATGCCGCAACGCTTGCGGGGCATGTTGAAATGGGCGACTATGCGGTAATCGGCGGAATGACACCAATACACCAATTTGTCCATATCGGCGAGTATGCGATGATTGCAGGCGCATCTGCGCTGGCTCAGGATGTTCCTCCATTTTGTATGGCAGAGGGAAATCGCGCAACGCTTAGAGGCCTAAATCTAACAGGTCTTAGAAGAAACATAAAACGCGAAGAGATAGACGAGATAAAGTCTGCTTACAAAGAACTTTTTGAAGCGGGCAAATCGCTCAAAGATGTTGCAAACGAACT
Organism: Sulfurimonas sp.; assembly: GCF_019429335.1. GTDB lineage: Bacteria > Campylobacterota > Campylobacteria > Campylobacterales > Sulfurimonadaceae > Sulfurimonas. The sequence continues at coordinate 72,116 of NZ_JAHYJB010000006.1, forward strand.
TTTAGAAAAAACTTCGAGCTTGAGAGTTCAATCTCTTTGCAATTTTGTTCTAAAAACAAAACGAGGAATTCCTTATGAAAGAAAGAAAACTGATGACTAAAAAAGCACAAGTGCTTTGGGCTCTCTGCACAAGTGAACCGAGTGTTAACGTAGGTAACGGAATTACTTCCGGTGCCGTAATAATTAGTAAGAGGAAAAATGTATGATTTTTAGAACATGTAGTTTTTGCGATGCGAATGAGAGTGACGCAAATCCGCTAATTGCCGGAAACGGTGTATATATCTGTAAAAACTGTGTTATCTCTGCATATAAGATTATGTTTGGTGATGACAAAGCTTCCGACTCTTCACAAAACGGTGAACTTGTTGATGCTGTAGCAAAACTGATGACACCAAAAGAGCTGAACACTTTTTTAGCCGATTACATCATCGGACAAGAGCGTGCAAGAAGACTTCTCAGTGTTGCTGTTTATAACCACTACAAAAGAATTTTCAAAACTCAAAACGTAGAAGATGACGACACTGAGATTGCAAAATCAAACGTATTGCTCATAGGTCCGACTGGAAGCGGAAAAACGCTTATGGCTCAAACAATAGCAAGAGTTCTAAACGTTCCTATCGCCATCGCTGATGCTACTAGCCTCACCGAAGCGGGCTACGTCGGAGAGGATGTTGAAAATATTTTAACAAAGCTTCTTCAAGCCGCAGAGGGAGATGTGCAAAAAGCACAAAGAGGAATAGTCTTTATAGACGAGATAGATAAAATTTCACGCATGAGCGAAAACCGCTCTATCACTCGCGACGTATCAGGAGAGGGTGTTCAGCAGGCACTTCTTAAGATTATCGAGGGTGCTGTAGTAAATATACCGCCAAAAGGCGGACGTAAACATCCAAATCAAGAGTTTATTGCAATCGATACCACAGGAATTCTATTTATCTGCGGCGGAGCTTTTGACGGTCTAGATGAGATACTAAAGAGAAAACAGGGCGAGAATGTTTTAGGCTTTGGACATGAAAAAAAGAGCAAAAAAGAGCAAAAGATGAGCTATGGCATGGTCGAGCCTGACGATTTGGTCAACTATGGGCTTATTCCTGAGCTTGTAGGTCGTCTTCCTATTATCGCTTCACTAAATGAGATTACAGAAGATGATATGGTTCGCATTTTAACAGAGCCGAAAAACTCGATAATCAAGCAGTATAAAAAACTATTTTCAATCGATAATGTTGCGCTTAACTTTGAAGAGGATGCGCTAAGAGCAATTGCGGCAAAATCTATCAAAAGAAAAACGGGCGCTCGCGGACTTCGCGCAATTTTGGAAGAGAATATGATAGATATCATGTATGAACTTCCGGAATACAGCGGATATGAAGTCTTAGTAACAAAAGCAGTAATAGATGACGGAGAAGCTCCGGTCTATATCAAAAAACACACAAAACAGACAGCCTAAGGTAGCAGAATGATATTTAACAAACTAATCGGTCTTTTTTCAAATGATTTATCTATAGATTTAGGAACAGCAAACACTATTGTTATTGCCAAAGGCAGAGGTATTATTATAAATGAGCCCTCTGTTGTTGCAGTTAAAACAGGCAAATTTGGTCATCAGAGAGTTCTCGCGGTCGGACATGAAGCAAAAGAGATGGTAGGTAAAACTCCCGGCAACATAAAGGCAATCCGTCCAATGCGCGACGGCGTTATTGCAGATTTTGACATGACTGAGAAGATGATTAGAAAATTCATCGAAAAGGCTCACGGAAGAAGCTCTCTTATAAGCCCTAGAATTATCATCTGTGTTCCTTACGGTCTGACGCAAGTTGAGAGAAAAGCGGTTCGCGAATCAGCACTAAGTGCAGGTGCTAGAGAAGTTTTCCTTATTGAAGAGCCTATGGCAGCAGCAATAGGAGCAGGAATAGATATCCGTGAACCGCAAGGAAACCTAGTTGTGGACATCGGCGGCGGAACAACAGAGATAGGCGTTGTCTCACTTGGAGGTCTTGTTCTTTCAAAATCAATCCGTACTGCGGGAGATAAGATAGATCAGGCAATCGTCAACTATATTAGAAAAAAATACAACCTTCTTATCGGCGAGAGAGTTGCCGAAGAGATTAAGATAAATATCGGAACAGCTGTAACGCTTGATGAAGAGTTGAGAATGGTTATAACAGGAAGAGATCAGGTAGAGGGTCTTTTAAGTTCTGTTGAGCTGACAAGTGAAGATGCTAGAGAAGCAATGAGAGATCCTCTCAAAGAGATTGGAGAGGCTCTCCGCGATGTGCTAGAGCAGATGCCTCCCGATTTGGCAGGTGACATTGTAAATCACGGTATTATCCTAACAGGCGGAGGAGCCCTTATCCGTCAGCTTGACAAATATCTTGCAGATATTGTAAAAATCCCTGTATATGTTGCAGATGAGCCGCTTCTTGCAGTTGCTCGCGGAACAGGCCGGGCACTTGAAGAGATAGATTTACTACAAGAACTATTCGAAAATGAGTAAAGGGCTACTTAGCTTTTTTTCGATATTTATTGCGCTCCTTATGGGTGCACTATACTATACTGATATCATTCAGTCCCCTTTTATCTCTGTTTTAAACAGCATAAAATCCAACTATCGCACAGCTACGGAATTTATTCAAAGCAAGATTGATAGACACCTTTTCCAAGCTAGGCATATTGCGCAGCTTGAGGATAGGCTTCAGCAGTATGAGAACAATCATTTGGTTATGAGGCAGCTCTCATCTGAGATAAACGACCTCTTTGCACTAAGCCATTCAACTCTCAAAACAGACCCAAATGTTGAGCTGGTAAGAACAATCTCATACCAAAAATTCGGAGATTTAAACAGAGTTTGGCTTGAGATTAACGACTATAACTCTTCACGCGTTTACGGACTAACACACAACGAGCTTGTCGCAGGCATTGTTATTTCGCAAAACGGCAGACCGCTGGGACTATTAAACAGCGATACAAAGAGTTCGTACGCTGTTTATGTCGGTAAAGAGAGTGCACCTGGGATAGTTCACGGAAACAACTCCAACCATCTAATTGTAAAATTCATCCCAGCTTGGTTTTCAATTGAAGATGGAGATGAAGTAGTGACTTCAGGCTTGGATGAGATATTTTTTAAAGGGCTTAAAGTCGGAACCGTAATATCTGTTACAAAATCGCAAGGCTACCAAACCGCAGTAGTAGAACCTTTCTATAAAGCCAATAATCCAAACTATTTTTATATGATAAAAAAAGTCAGATAACTCATCAAATCTTAAGTGCTTTTTACCTATAATAAACAAATTTTTTTATGTACAACTATTAAAGGTAAACTATGCCAAAACGCACTGACATTCACACTATTTTACTTATCGGCTCAGGTCCGATAATCATTGGGCAAGCCTGCGAGTTTGACTACTCAGGAACTCAGGCTGTTAAAACGCTAAAAGAGCTTGGATACCGTGTAGTTCTTATAAATTCTAACCCTGCAACCATTATGACAGACCCTGAATTTGCCGACAGAACATATATTGAACCGATAAAAGAGGATGTAATTGCTAGAATTATCAAGGAAGAGAAAGTTGATGCTATTCTTCCGACCATGGGCGGACAGACCGCATTAAACGTAGCCACTAAAATGCATGAAAAAGGGATGCTTGAGGGCATTCAATTTTTAGGAGCAACTCCTGAGGCAATTCACAAAGGTGAAGACCGTTCAGCCTTTACAGAGGCTATGGTAAAAATTGGTATGGATTTACCAAAAAGCCGCAATGCTCACACTGTTGAAGAAGCAATTGAAGTGGCTCTTGAGATTGGTTTTCCCGTAATCAGCAGAGCTTCTTTTACGCTTGCAGGCGGTGGCTCGGGTGTAGCTTACAATATGGAAGAGTTTAAAGAATTAGCTAAGGAGGGGCTCTCGGCTTCTCCTGTAAATGAAATTGAAATTATGGAATCTATGCTCGGCTGGAAAGAGTACGAGATGGAAGTTATCCGTGACAAATCAGACAACTGTATCATTGTCTGTTCTATCGAAAATTTCGACCCGATGGGAGTTCATACGGGAGACTCCATTACAGTCGCTCCGGCACTAACTCTTACAGACAAAGAGTATCAAAGAATGCGTAACGCATCTTTTGATATCCTAAGAGAGATAGGCGTTGACACAGGCGGAAGCAACGTTCAGTTCTCAATTGACCCAAAAACAGGACGCATGATAGTTATCGAGATGAATCCCCGTGTTTCTCGTTCATCTGCTCTTGCAAGCAAGGCGACCGGTTACCCTATCGCCAAAGTAGCTACTCTTTTGGCTGTTGGCTTTACGCTTGACGAGATTACAAACGACATCACAGGAACGCCTGCATCTTTTGAACCGGTAATCGACTATGTTGTTACTAAAATTCCTCGTTTTACATTTGAAAAATTTCCTGAAGCTCAAAACACCCTCGGTACAAGTATGAAAAGTGTCGGCGAAGCAATGGCTATTGGGCGCACTTTTAAAGAGTCCATGCAAAAGGCGTTATGCTCGCTTGAAACCGGCTTATGTGGATTTGACCCAATTGATGCGGATTTTGATTTTGTAAAACATGAGATTCGCCGTCCAAATGCAGATAGGGTTCTTTATGTTGCAGAAGGGTTTCGTCGCGGCATGAGCGTGGAGGAGATGTTTGATACATGTCAGATAGATCCATGGTTTTTATACCAATTAGAAGAGATGATAAAAACAGAGAGCATTATAACGGATAAAATTTTATCTGATAAAGAGTTTATGAGAAGTGTAAAAGTTGACGGTTTTTCAGACAAGAGAATTGCGCAGCTGATAACTAAAAACTCAAATAAAAAAGTAAGCGAAGATGATGTTTACAGAGCTAAAAAATCCCTACATGTAAATCTTGAGTACAACGAAGTAGATACATGTGCTGCAGAGTTTGAAGCACTTACTCCATACCTATACTCTACAACAAATATAACAAGACTTCCGAATGTAAAAAACAGAGTCAGTGACAAGAGTGCGTGCCCTAGGGGTAAAAAAGTTCTTATTCTTGGTGGCGGACCAAACAGAATCGGTCAGGGCATCGAGTTTGACTACTGCTGTGTTCACGCTGCATTTGCACTTAAAGAGATGGGTATTGAGACGATTATGTACAACTGTAACCCAGAGACCGTTTCAACAGACTACGACACCTCTGATGTACTATATTTCGAGCCGATAGATTTTGAACATGTAAGAGAAGTTATAGAGAACGAAAAACCAGACGGCGTTATAGTTCACTTCGGCGGACAAACTCCTCTAAAACTTGCAAATGCTCTTACAAACATAGGAGCAAATATTGCAGGAACGCCTTCGCATGTGATTGACTTGGCGGAGGATAGAGAGCTGTTTTCAAACTTTGTAAACAGTCATGGACTGAAGCAGCCTGCAAACGGATTGGCAAGAACCAAAGAAGAGGCACATGATATTGCCCAGAGATTAGGCTTTCCTGTTTTAGTTCGCCCATCTTTTGTTCTTGGCGGACGAGGCATGAGAATCGTTTACTCGCAAGATGAACTTCGTCACTATATGGATTTAGCAGTGCTTGTGAGCAACGATGCGCCTGTTCTGGTAGACAAGTTCTTAGATCAGGCTATCGAGCTTGATGTCGATGCAATTTGTGACGGTAAAGATGTCTATATCGGCTCAGTAATGCAGCACATTGAAGAGGCTGGAATCCACTCAGGAGACAGTGCATGTTCGCTTCCTGCAGTTAACTTATCAAAAGAGATGATTGACAAAGTTGAGCAGCAGACAAAAACAATTGCGCTTGGCCTTGGAGTACAAGGACTTATGAACGTTCAGTATGCAATTTATCAGGATGAGATTTACCTTATCGAAGTAAATCCTAGAGCTTCTAGAACTGTTCCTTTTGTAAGCAAAGCTACAGGCATGCCGCTTGCTAAAGTTGCAACACGCGTAATGGTAGGAGAGACTCTTAGAAGCGCGCTTGAGTACTACGACAAGTACAACATTGTCATGGAAGAGAATGGTCTATTAAAACCTCGTCTAAAAGGACATATCTCTGTTAAAGAGGCTGTCTTCCCGTTTCATAAACTATACGGTGCAGATTTGGTTCTAGGGCCTGAGATGAAGTCGACCGGTGAGGTTATGGGGATTAGCTCAAACTTCGGCATCAGTTTTGCAAAAGCCCAAATTGCTGCAGGAAACAAAATAGTAACTAGCGGAACATGTTTTCTCTCTTTTGTAGATACGGACAAAAAATATGCTCCTGAGATTGCAAGTGGCCTTCATAGACACGGCTTTAAACTTGTTGCGACAAAAGGCACTCAGTCTGTCATAGAAGCAGCGGGAGTTCCATGTGAGGTGGTTTTAAAAATTTCCGAGGGTCGTCCAAATATTGAAGACAGTATGAAAAATGATGCTATCCATATGGCGATTAACACCTCTGACAACAACACATCAAAAAAGGATGCGGTAGTTATTCGTCATGAAGTTCTTAAGAAAAATATCCCTTACTTTACTACGCTTAGTGCAGCAAGAGCGCTTATTCTTGCCCTTGATGAAATGAAAGATGATTCATGGTCAAACGTAAAAGCTCTGCAAGATTTTCTAGCTTAGAGATGAGCGTAATAGTCGCTCAGACCGACACTACTGTCGGTTTCTTGTCACACGACTCGCAAAAACTCTACTCCGTAAAATCCCGTCCCAAGACAAAGCCTTTTATAAAAGTTTACAAAGATTTCAGAAGCTTTTTAAGTGACGGAAAAAGAGTAGAAAAAAACAGAAAAAATATGGTTCGCCGCTCTAAAAAAACAACATTTATAATCAACGACTTTTCATTCAGGGTTGCAGAATCAGACCTAAACTCGCAAATATTAAGAGACTTTTCTTGGTTTTACTCAACATCGGCAAACCAAAGCGGAGAAAAATTCAGCAGAGATTTTTGTGAATCAAAAGCAGATATAATAATAGAAGACAAAGACGGCTTGTTTGAAAGTAGCTCGTCGGTTATTATAAAAATAAACTCTAAAAAACAAAGAAGGCTAAGATGAACAAGGCTATACAAGCGCTATTGACTGGTATGTTTATTACTTTTATACTGGATTTTTTTCTTTTTTTAGGAATTTTGCTAAACTATATAGATTTTTACAAGGTTGACCTATACTACAACATACTATTTGCGGACAATCAAAATGGATATCTTTTCTTTGGGCTCTCAATAGTTTTAGGATTTTTAGTCGTATATCTAAAAAATTACAAAATAAGCCTAGTCACCGTTGCAATACTCTCTGTGGCTGCACTATCAACACTTACGGAGGGTATCGGGCGAAGTGTTGGCGAGAGTATGTTTATGACAAAAAATACGACCATTAAAACTCAAAGATATCTCTATGTAGGTGATATTATTTACGACGGCAGACAAACGATTACCTTTTATGACTATAATTTCAAAAAAACAGTAGTACTAGAGAAAAAGGATTTAATTAAATGAAGCATATCTACTCAATTACAAACGGCATAGCACTCGGTAGTGCAGGCATCGTTATGATGAGTGTTCTTAGCGGATGCGAATCTTCACGGCAGCAAGAGCAGCAAAACAAATTTTTAGTAATTGAGCAGCAGGCAAACGGAAAATATATTGTAGTTGAAGAGATGCCTACAGAGGGACCAAGCAGGGCTATAATTCGTGAAATTGATGAAAACGGAAACAGAATAGAACGATTTATGAGCGAAGATGAGATGAGGGCGGTGGCCCAACAGGAGTATCTAAAAACTCAAGATGGCACCTCAGAGACACTCTCAAGCGGCGATTCAAGTGCTGGAATGGGGCTGGCTGGCACTATTTTAGCTGTCGCTGCAGGCTCTCTTTTGGGAAATATGATAGGTAATGCTTTGATGAACAATAAAAATTTTGCTTCAAAATCATCTGCCGTAAACAAAAGTGCCTACAGCCGTTCAGCGGCAGGACAAGCGGCAAGAAGCGGCACCTCTACTAAAAAAAGCTTCTTTGGCGGCACAAGCACTGCATCATCTTCAACCAAATCCACATACGGAAGTTGACATTAATGAAACTAACTAAAATAAACCCTCTAAAAGATGAGCGGCTTGAAGAGCTGGGATTTACTTGGCACACAGACAGCGACAGCAGCAAATATATCAACGATAGTATCGTAAAGATAGGCGAGAGTGAAGCAGAGGAATACTATGAGGCTGCAAACAAAATCTACGACATGTACACAGAAGCTGCCGAGTATGTAATTGAGAACAATCTTTTTTTTGAACTTGGAATTCCTTTTAATCTTATCGATGCAATAAAAAAGAGCTGGGAAAATGATGTCCACTGGCATATCTACGGCAGATTTGATTTTGCAGGCGGGATGGATGGCAAACCAATCAAACTATTGGAGTTTAATGCCGATACACCTACATCTTTGTTTGAAACAGCACTGCTTCAATGGGCGCTTCTAAAGAGCAACAATATGGATGAAGAGAAGCAGTTTAACAATGTTTACGAATCTATAAAACAGAATTTCAGACGTCTGATTACCCTCTTTGATGATACTGAACTCTTTGATGAGAGATATGACGGATGGAAAATACTCTTCTCCTCTGCTCAAGGAAACGACGAAGAGGAAGCGACTACAAGGCTGCTCCAGCAGATTGCTACGGATGCGGGTTTTAACACAGGCTTTGAGTATCTTGGAGATGTAAGGTTTGATGAGAGCGGTATATATGACAGAGATGACAACAGGTACGAATACTGGTTTAAACTCTACCCTTGGGAAGATATAGCAACGGATGAGCCGGAACTTGCCACCATACTTACAAGCATTATGCAAAATCAAAATGCGATTATCTTAAATCCGGCATACACTCTTCTTTTTCAATCAAAAGGGATGCTAAAGATACTCTATGACCTCTTCCCTGATTCGCCTTATCTTTTAAAAACATCTTTTGAGCCTCTTGCTGGAATCAAACATGTAGAAAAAAGTCTCTTCGGAAGAGAGGGAGCAAACATAAAAATAGTTGACGCAAATGGAGCAGTGCTGAGCGAGCAGGATGGTCCATACGGCAACCATAAAAAAGTTTATCAGGAGTACGTAGAACTAAATATGGACGAGGACGGCTTTAAATATCAGGCAGGTGTTTTCTTCGCCTATGAGGCTTGCGGAGTCGGCTTTAGAAAAGGCAAAGAGATTATGAACAATATGAGCAAGTTCGTGGGGCACCATATCTCCTAGCCAATGCTTTGGCTATAAATTTTTCTGGTGATTAAACTCAGGAACTATCTCCTTTAGTTTTGCCAGTTTATCTTTACATGTTAAAAGCTCTTCTATATCCTGATTTAACTTCTCTATGTCATATTTTGTAGAATTTGCAACTGTAATCGAGTCATAAGGCGTCTTTGCGTCACTCTCATCTATAAGTAGCTCTTCGTAGAGTTTCTCACCTGGGCGAAGTCCTGTAAATTCTATACTTATATCTTTTCTTCCGCTTAGCTCTATCATCTTATGAGCCAAATCTACTATTTTTATTGGCTCGCCCATATCAAGTATAAAGAGCTCTCCGCCCTCTCCTATGGCACCGGCCTGAAGAACAAGCTCGCAAGCTTCTGGAATAAGCATAAAATATCTCGTAATGTCAGGATGCGTTACAGTAATATTTTGCCCGTTTTCTATCTGAGATCTAAACTTAGGTATTACGCTTCCGCTACTCCCAAGTACATTTCCAAATCTCACCGCAACTATTTCCGTACCGTTTCCGTTTGAATTCTGCGCATAAAGCTCGCAGATGCGTTTAGTTGTTCCCATGACATTAGTAGGTCTTACAGCCTTATCTGTGGATATCATCACAAACTTCTTAACACCGTATTTGATTGAGATATCTATAACATTCTTAGTACCCACTACATTATTTAAAATAGCTTCGTCTATATTTGACTCAACAAGCGGAACATGTTTATAGGCTGCCGCATGTATGACAATTTGCGGTCTGTACTTTTTAAATGTCTCATCCAAAAACTCTCTGTTGACTACGCTTTGCATAACAAGTGCGGTCTCTGTGTTTTGTATCTCCGAGGCGATGGCGTAAAGGTTATATTCGCTATGGTCTAAAAGTATAAGTTTTTTGGCGCCGTATCTCTCGCACTGCCTGCTTATCTCGCTTCCTATGCTTCCGCCTGCACCGGTAATTAAGATAATTTTCTCTTTTACAAAGGATGATATTCTCTTTTTGTCCAAATCTTTTGGATGGCGAGCAAGAAGGTCTTCTACAGATATATTTTTTAACTGTGCGGCAAAATCTCTGCTCTCTAAAATCTCATCTATAGATGGAAGTATCTGAATATGTTTGAAATATATTGAGAGGTTGTAGTATATCTCTTTTACTCTCTCTTTGTGGGCTGAGGGCATAGCAATAACAAGCAAATCAAATTTATTTCCCTCGCCGATTTTCTCTTTTAGTTTATGCTTTGAAATTACCTGTATGGAATCAATCGAGCGGTTCTGTATTACTTTGTCGTCATCTATAAAATATTTGACCCTGTATTGGCTGTCTGCAAACTCCGACTCCAATTTTATCCCCGCTCTGCCTGCTCCATATATTACTACCGATTTTGTTTTTGCAACGCAGCTTCTATTCATAATATAATAGTACATGTACATTAAAAAATTTATTGCAAAGAGGTACAAAAAGAGCTCTGAGACCAAAAATGCAAATCTTACTTTGCCGTAAAATATAGGCAAATAGAAAAGAAATGCAGCGATGTAAACAAAGCTTTTTATTAGAAATGTTTTTTGGGATGCTTTAGACCATGACAAAGAGTAGTCGCTAAAAATCACAAAAGATGAAATCATACGAATTAGAATTACGCTAAGAACCAGCATTAAGTCAAACGGCATGTGAAAAATAAAAAACGTCCACCAAAATGTGGCAAAAGAGATAACTATAATCACCAAGAAATTCAATACTCTTTTATCTATACCCATTATCTCTCTCTATTTTTTATAATTTTTACTTCTCTAACGTTTTTAGCTTCTGTTTTAAAATAACTTTTCCAGCCTCTACACCGGGCTGATCATAAGCATTAATATACATAAACTTGGCACAAGTCGAAGTTAAGAGTTCATACTCATACATCAGACTCGCACAGCTTCTCTCATCTATAGTGTCAATCGTAATAACGTCGCATGGAATATCGTTAAGATTATTGATAGACTCTATCGTGGCATCAGCTTGCTGGTTTATGAGAGAAGAGAACTCTATTCCATCAATGTAGTCCAACTCCTCAAGCCCCTTTAGTTTAACATGCGGGATTTTCAAATCGTTGTCAAAGTCATCAACCTTTATAACAGTTACAGTTTTGTCTCTTCTTCCCTCTACGATAAGCTGTAAAAAGGAGTGCTGATCAATCGGTCCGATAATTCCTATGGGAGTGAGCCCCTGCCTTGTGCTGTTTATATCAACTTTGCCCAGACTCTCTCCCCACAGCTGTATATACCACTTGTTAAATCCCTCTAATCTTGAAGAGTATGAAAAAACTACGTTTATATTAAAACTGTTTTTGTATTCTACGAAAAATCTAGCCTTTTTAAGCACTCTCTTATAGGTTTGACCTTTTTGAAAAAACGAGTCATAAACCTCTTTTGCACCGTCCAGAAGTTCGTCTATATCTATTCCTACAATTGCCAGCGGCAAGAGTCCTACTGCACTAAAGACGGAAAATCTTCCGCCTACGTTTTTTGGTATCTCAAAATTTCTTATCCCGTTTGCTTTTGCGTACTCATTTAGTTTTGAGTCGCTCTCGGTAACGACCAGAGTATTGGAGCTGTCGCACTTTATAAGAGAGTTGATATATTTAAAAATAGAGACTGTCTCAATAGTTGTACCTGATTTTGATATAACTATAAAAAGCGTGTCACCCAAATCGATGTTCTTTATTTTTGATTTTATATCTACCGGGTCGGTGGTTTCTAAAAAATGGAGTTTTTTAGTTAGATTTTTTGAATATTTTAAAAATTTATATATGGCGTATGTTCCCAATGTGCTGCCGCCTATGCCTATGACAACAATGTTTTTTTGCTTAACACCAGAAGCATACTCTTTAAAGACGGAACTATCTTGATGAACAAGATTGTAGTAGCCTACATCCTCCTTCTCTCTGACTATTTCGCTAAAAACATCCTTATCCGATATGGTCGTATTAAAATTATGCTGATAGTTCATTTTATGCTCTCCTTTTGTTGTAAAAATAGTTTGTAGCCTCTACAAAACCGTCTACGCTTCCGCAGTCAAATCTTCTTCCCTTGAACTTATAGGCAATAACTCTTCCCTCTTTTGCCTGTGCCAAAAGCGCATCTGTTATCTGAATTTCTCCGCCTTTTCCAGGTTTTGTCTCTCTTAAGATGTCAAAAATATCGGTTGTAAGTATATATCTTCCGATGATTGCAAGATTTGAGGGTGCATCTTTTGGATCCGGTTTTTCTACCATGTCTGTAACTCTGATTACGCCCTCTTCTTCCACATTGCCCGCTATTACGCCATACTTGTTGCTGTCGTGAGGCGGTATCTCTTCAACTGCTACGATTGAACAGCGATACTTCTCATACAGTTTTACCATCTGCAACAAAACAGAATCGCCGTCATTATCGCATAAATCATCCGCCAGTATTACGGCAAAAGGCTCATTTCCGATTAAAGGTTCTCCACAAAGAATAGCATGACCCAAACCTTTCATCTCTATCTGCCTTGTATAGGAGAAACTGCATTTTGTAATAACATTGCGTATCTCTGTAAGATAGTGCTCTTTGGATGTGCCTTTTATCTGATGTTCAAGCTCGTATGAGATATCAAAGTGGTCTTCAATAGCGCGTTTACCACGACCTGTAACAATCGCCATATTCTCCACACCTGCACCTAGTGCCTCTTCTACGCCATACTGCAACAGCGGTTTTGTAAGTACGGGAAGCATCTCTTTTGGTATTGCTTTTGTAGCGGGAAGAAACCTGGTTCCATATCCAGCAGCCGGAAAAAGGCACTTTCTAATTTTTGTAATATCTCTTTGCATCTTCGAATCCTAATAAATTATAATTTTTTTAAATTCTATCTAATCACATCATAAAAAAAGTTAAACTCTCAACCTGTACACTTTTGCCTGAGGAGTCATGATAACCTCTTCAAAAAGAGCTCTGTCATACTCTTCTAAAACCATAAGCTGAATATAGAGCGAGTGATATGTTTTTTCATCAACGACTAAAAAAGTATTATAACTTGACATGTATATAATATTTACGCTGGCGGAAGCGTTTGCTATCTGTATATTTTTTGAAAACTTCATACTCTTGTCGTATGATGTCTGGACAAATCTCTTTATGGGCACTTTTTGATTGTTTATTGTTATTGTTGCACTTTGTATATCAAACAAAATTCCCTGTCCGAGATTTACAATATTTTGCTCCTGCTTAAACATCTTAGTCACATAAAAGAGTGAACGTTTTTTCATCTCTGCGTTCATTAGATTTATATTTGAGAACATCTCAACGGTCGGATAGATTTCTATCATTCTGTATGGCAGATAAAAGTAGATATCTCTTGTCTTTTTGGGAAGCTCCATATCACTCTCAAGTGAGAGCAGAAAATCGTTTGTGTCATTAAAGCCGTTATCTTTTGTCATCTGCTCTATGTTTGAGAATATAGTCAAGTTTTTATCTCTGATTAACTCTCTGTTCTCTTCTATAAATTTAAAGGTCTTCTCCGTATACTCCACATCAAGTCTTGCCATCTTTGCCGCTGCTTCTTGAGGATGCGTCAGAATAAAGCTTACGGGGAAATTTACGGCTCCGCTATGTTTTCCGCCGTCAATCAGTGTTTTAACATCGCTGTAGTACCTAATGGGATAGCCATAATCCCACCACGCTGCTACATAATCCTCTCTCTGTGCTATATCTTTTAGTTTGTCTAAAACTTTAACCTCGTCTGCATTAAATACGGTAGGCACTTTGTAATCCTGAACATGTGCTATGTTTGGATATAAAATTGCAAGAGTCAAAGCAGTTATTGTAAGAAATTTAAGCCTAATGGTCGGCATATATCTAGCTATCTCTGTAATTAAAAAAGCAACTCCAAAGGCTAAAACCGGAACTGCATAAATGGTAAAGCGAAGCCCTCCGACATATGCCAAAAATCCAAGACCGATAAGAGGAAGTCCAAAAAGCATGATTTTGTGTCTGTACGCCAAATAGATAAATCCTCCGACTGAGACAACAAATGTAACAACATGCCCGCTGATTCTATTTGCAAACATCTCAAAAGGAATATGACCTGCCTCTCTTATTGTCTGCATAACTGAGTAGAAGTGAAGATTTAACCCCTCTTTGCCCACTGTTACCGCATCTTTAAAAACATAACCCTTTAGCTGGCTCCAGATGGGATTAAACCCGCCTGATGCAAAGAAGAGAGCTATCGATAGAGCTAAAACATAGTAGACATATTTATCAAACTGTTTTTGCTTGTAGATATAAAAAACACCCAAAACCAAAACGGCTCTTATGTATCCCTCAAGACCAATCATCGCAAACATCATAATTGCCAAAAGTTTATAGTTGTAGATATTTTTTCTATCCCATATCAAAACATAAAGCAAAATTAGTCCAAAAAATGAGAACTCTAGCGAATAACTTTGAGGATACCACCATCTGTATATCAAAATATCCAGTGCCGTAATAAGAAGATACTTATCCTCGTTTGTTTTAATCGCCCAGATAATAGACCAGAGAAGAAACATGGGAAGTACAATATTTAACATGTCGGTGTCATAGTAACCGATCATTGTGCGGTTATAGTAACTCCAACCGATACTTGCCAAAAGCGCTGCAACCAGACCTAGTTCCAGATTGTCCAGACTTTTAGCAATAAGCATTATTGGCACAACCACAAGCGAGCCCAAAACAACCGGCATAAAAAGGATGATGCTCTCAAAAGAAAGAGGCAGGATAAATGCAAAAAAAGCCGTTAGCTGCGAGGCTGCGGTAGTTATCGGAGATAGGTCATTCTCTTGACTTAAACCGCTAAGTATATCCCTTGCCCCCTCCGCCCAGTAGTAGCCGTCATTCGTGTTTATCATAAACTGAGAGTTAAACTTAAAGAGCTCATAATCAGCAAACTGATAAAACCAAATCATACGAACAGCAACCGAGAAAAGAAATGCTATCGCAATGTAGAGCAGTGTAACTTTTGTCTCTCTTGTTAATGTACCCATGCCTTTTCCTTAGTTATATCTCGTTATAGAGGCTGTCTCTCTCAACTGGAATAAATCCGCTGTTTTTTATGAGTGCAGTAAAATCTTCAAGCTTTACTCCGTTTGCACTCTTTGCACCGGCTGCTGAGTTTATAGACTCTTTTTCTATAGTTCCGTCTAGGTCGTTTGCGCCAAACTCCTGTGCGACAAGAGCCAAATTTACAGTTGAAGTCACCCAGTAAGCTTTTAGATGCGGCACATTATCCAAAACTATGCGACTAACCGCCATAGTTTTTAAAATCTCATTTGCCGTTATAGGCTCTTTTATATTTAAGTAGTTATTTTGAGTCTGATACACAAGCGGTATAAAGCAGTTAAAACCGCCCGTCTTGTCTTGAAGCTCTCTTATTCTTATCATGTGGTCTATGCGGTTTGCACGGCTTTCGACATGTCCAAAAAGCATGGTAACGTTGCTCTTTTTACCCCTAGAGTGCCATTTCTCATGTATTTCCAACCATTGTGACGACGTGACTTTACCTTTGCAGATATAGTCTCTAATTTTCTCGTCAAATATCTCAGCACCGCCTCCGGGCATAGAATCTACCCCGTACGCAACCATCAAATCAAGAATCTCATCATAAGTTTTCCCATAATGACGAGAGAGAAAATCAACCTCTGCGGCAGTCAAAGCCTTTACATGCAGGCGGGGGTAGGTTGTTTTTATCTTTTTAAAAATATCCAAATACCACTCAAGCCCTGTGTTTGGATTGTGCGCCGAGACGATATGAACCTCTTTTGCCCCGCGAGAATCTATATCTTTTACGATATTTAAAATCTCGTCATGCGTCATAGTGTACTGGTTGGGGTTTTTTCTAGTTGCGGAGTATGCACAAAACTTGCAGACATCGGCGCAGACATTGGTGGGATTTATATGGCGGTTTATATTGTAGTATGTTTTTTTGCCATGCTTCTTTTTGCGAATTGCATCTGCTAATTCGCCAAGCTCAAAAAAGTCCATATCATAGAGAGAGAGTGCCTCATCGAAGCTCACTCTATGACCTGCTAAAATCTTCTCTTTTAAATTCATCACTTATTTTAAAGCCTCAAACTTCTCAAGCTCATCCAACTGCTCCCAAGGGTAGTCGCTCTGACCAACCTGCCCGCGAGCTGCAACATCTGCATACAAAAATGTCTCTTTTGATGGAAAATCCAGATTGAATTTTCGTGTAATCCAGTTTGGAGTCAGAGGGAAGTTGCTTAGTACAAACTCTGAGAGTTTGTCATCATCCAAGCCGTCAATAACTGTTCCGTAGGTATCGACCGTAACCGAAGTAGGCTTAGCAACGCCGATTGCGTAAGATATCTGAACAAGCGCTTTTTTTGCAAGTCCAGCCGCTACGATATGTTTTGCAATGTAACGTGCCGCATAAAGTCCACTTCTGTCAACTTTCGTATAATCTTTTGAACTCTGCGCTCCGCCCCCGATTGGTGCATAACCGCCAAAGCTGTCAACTATAAGTTTTCTGCCCGTTAAGCCTGAATCATGAAGTGATGAGTGAGATACATATTTGCCTGTCGGGTTTATATGAATGATACACTCATTTTTGTTATATAGCTCCGCAGGAAGTCCAGCATCGTCTATCAACTCACCGATAAGTTCTCTGACCGTATTGATATCCATTGTGTTTACACATGGAGCAGAGACGACAATAGTGTGGATTTTTTGCGGTTGGCACTTCTCAAAATTCTCTTTTTTGCCGTAATCCATAGTAACCTGAGTCTTGATATCAACTCCTAGTTTAGACGGGTTTGCTTTAGCAAAGTTATAAACTTTCTCCATCAAAACTCTTGCGTAAGTGATGGCACTCGGCATATAGTTTTTTGTCTCGATATCTGCGTAACCAAACATAATTCCCTGATCACCGGCACCCGTCTCGCCGTCTTCTTGGTCAACACCTTGGTTTATATCCGGAGACTGTGAATTTAAAAGAACTTGAAGCTCTACCTCTTCAGGGTGGAGACACTCCTCATTTGTAAAGTAAGGATTTCCGTCGTAGCCTATATTTACAAGAGTGTCGTGAACGATTTTTCTGTAATCTTCAGTAGTAACTCTGGTTTTTGATGTAACTTCACCGCCGATTACTATATGTTTTCCTGCAACAAAAACCTCTGATGCAACTCTTGATTTTGGATCCCCTATTATTAGTTTATCAACTATACTGTCCGCTATAATATCAGCGCACTTATCCGGATGTCCCGGACTAACTACTTCACTTGTAAAAAGATACATCTATTTTTTTTCCTTGAGTTATTATCAGCCCGCAAGACTCTCGCCTCGCAAACTAGTTTGAAAAGTACCCTTTGATTTTGGCTTTTACTCTTTTTAGAGCACTAAACCGGGCGCTTTCCACATCGAAGTCGTAATATTATCATCTACTAACTTTAATTGTACTTCGTAAGCCTTTTGAAACCTGATTTTTATCTCATTATATACTTTTTTGTTCTCAAAATTCGGCTCATAAACTCTCTCCCAAACCACCAGTTTTTTTGCCGCTTCAGATATACTTTCATAAACTCCCGCGCCTACACCTGCCGCCATTGCAGCGCCGAGTGCTGTTGCTTCTGTAACTTTGGGGATTTTAATTACGCATCCAGTCACGTCTGCAACAATTTGAGGCCATAGTCTGCCTTTGCTCGCACCTCCCGCAAAAACTATTGTCTCAATTTTTACGCCCGTAAAATCTCTTATTTTATCAAGGTTTATACCTGAGACTATCGCAGCATTTTCCTGCAGACTTCTAAACATCGAAGCACGGTTGCAAATATCAGGATTTATACTAAGATTTAAAAAACTAGGAGCCGCATGGTACCATTTACCGTACTTCATGCTGTCTGAAAATATCGGTAAAATACCGTAAGAACCGACTGGAACTTTTGAGGCTTTTGCTTCCATAAGCGCATACACATCCACTCCCTGCTCTTTTGCTTCAAGCTTCTCCATATCGCAAAAAGCGTCTCTAAACCAGCGCATAACAAGTCCGCTGAAAAAGGTTATACCTTCTGCTTGAGATTGGTTTGGGATGACATGCGGATTTACCCTTATATTCATATCAAGCGGCGGAGGCGTGTGTTTGTCTATGTTTACAACCTGCTGCCAAAAAGAGCCGCCAAGAATTGCCACCTGTCCAACCTCAACAATACCCAAACCTGCCGAACCTAGCTGAACATCGCCTCCACCCATGACTACTTTTGTCTTTGTTGACAACCCCGTGACAACAGAGGCGTTCTTGCTGACACACCCCATAAGAGTTCCGACTTCCAAAACTTCGGGAAAAATATCATCCCTCAGTCCTACTTTTGCAGCCATCTCGCTTGCCCAGTCACGGTTTTTTAGAGAAAATATCCCTGTTGTCCCGCCGTTACTCGGGTCAGTAGCGATAACTCCGCTAAGACGAGCCAATATCCAATCCCCAATCATAGAGATTTTTGCAACTCTCTCATAAATTTCCGCTCTATTGTTTTTTAACCATAAAATTCGCGGAATTGCCCCAAGTGCGAAAGTCTGTCCCGACTCTTTGTAAAACTCCTCTTCTATGCCTTTAAAGTTCTCTTTTAAAAAGCGTACTTCCTCGCCAGCCCTCGCATCGACATTTGCCACAGCCCAAAGCTCTCTGCCCTCTTTATCGTAAAGCACTATCCCCTCACGCATACTCGTTGCACTAAGAGCGGCTATATCCTCGCCGCTTAGATTTGCCGTTTTGAGCGACTCTTTTATACATCTACATGCAAGGAGCCAGTTTGCATCAAAATCAAAGCTCATGGAGTTTGGCACGCCATCTTCTTCTAGGTGCGTCCACTCCTCTTGAGCAACACTTATCTGATTGCCCAACATGTCAAAGATAACTGCTCTAACACTCCCCGTGCCTGCGTCTATTGCCATTAAGTATTTCATATTTTTCTCCTATTAATATTTGTAAATTTCATTATATTTCACCCAAAACAGGCAGTCCAAATCCATTGAAATTTTCAAACTCTATCTCAAACCCGAGATTAAAAAGCAGTGTATCAAGAGTTTTTACAGATACTGTGCCAAACTCTCCTCGTTCAATTTTTCCAAGTGTAATGCGGCTTATACCAGCTTGAGCGGCAAGTTGCTCTTGTGTCATTTTTTTATCTTTTCTAAGCTCTTTTAGCTTTTTACCTACTTCACTTAGTTTCAGGTGCCATTTCCTTGTATGTTTTTTCGTCTTGTGATAATTTCCACATAGCAATCATTTTTGAACCAATCTCTTCAAAGGAGCCATGGGTTCCAACATAACTCTCAAGCTCTTCGATACTCTTTTTAAGTGCATTTTGACAAACAACATAAAGCCTTGTCGCTTCGTTTTGTGAAAGGTAACAGCACTCGATACCAAACTTTACAAGCTCTTTTTTCCCAAACCAGAGCTTTTTTTCCAAACATACTAAGAGCCGGTCTATCTTTGTTAAAATAGACTATGGTATTGACAATATCATAAGCAGGTGCAAAGTAGTTATTTTTCAACTCTTTGTCGTACAAAATACCAAAGTTCTTTAAATGCGCATCTCCATTTTTTAGTAAATAGTTCATCACTATTGTTTTATAAAGCGCCTTCATAAAGATTTTGGCTGAACACCCGATATGGCATGATAAGAGAAATCGGTTTATAGTTTGCGGTATAGTTAAATCCATAGCTATTTTTATCCTGCTCTTAAAAAAGCTCGCCGACTTTTTTTTCATCAAACATCGCATCTATTTTTTTCATCTTGTCTCAATTTGATAATATTGGTTATCATTCTACTGTAATTGTATTTAAATATAAAGTGATGTTATCTTTTTTACAAATTGAAAGATTTTAGTTAAAATTTAGCACTTAAAAACTATTGTAAGCTTTTAAAGTATGCTAAATAGGCTTGTTGAATTTTAAATAAAGCATTTTTCTTTAAATCCCCGCACCATTTTCAAAGGTTCTTAAAGCCCTCGGACGAATTCCAACTATATCACCTTTTTGAATATTTTTCTCTCTAAATTCATAGTGAGAAATCTCAACTAAAACGGTTCTTGTTTCATTTTCTAAATGGGTTAATTCTATTTTTACTTGCGAACCTGCAAGTTGGATATATCTGATTTTTGCTTGTAAAATTGCATCTTTATTATTTACTGAAACTATCTCTAGTTCATGCGGCCTGATTAAGAATTTTGAATTATTATCTTCATTTTCTAAAGATGAATCAATGTCTAATCTTCCATCTTCTTCTCGTCCGTGAAATAGATTTACATTTCCTAAAAAATTAATTACAAACTCATTTGCAGGATTATGAAATACCTCTTCAGGAGTTCCTATCTGTTCAATTTTTCCTTTACTAATAACTACAATTCTATCAGCAACTTCAAGTGCTTCTTCTTGGTCATGGGTTACTAAAACAGTTGTAATTCCCAACTCTTCTTGAAGCTCTTTTAACCATCTTCTCAAATCTGCTCTAACCTTTGCATCTAATGCTCCAAAAGGCTCATCAAGTAATAATACTTTTGGTTGAACTGCTAATGCTCTAGCTAATGCAACCCTTTGTCTTTGACCCCCTGATAATTGCCAAGGGAATCTGTTTGCAAATCCATCAAGTTGGATAAGTTCTAAAAGTTTTGTAACTTTTTTATTTATCTGCTCATTTGATAATCTCTCTTTTTTAGGTTTTACTCTTAATCCAAAAGCAATATTTTCAAAAACAGTCATATGTTTAAAAAGCGCATAATGTTGAAATACAAATCCAATATCTCTATCACCTATATCTTTTTTTGAAACATCAATATTATTAAATAAAATCTCACCTTTGTCCGTATCATCTACTGTTTCAAGTCCTGCAATCATTCTTAAAAGTGTAGTTTTTCCACTTCCTGATGGTCCTAAAAGTGCTAAAAGTTCACCCTCGATTATTTCTAAATTTATATTATCTAGGGCTACAAATTTTCCAAAATATTTTGTTAGATTTTTTACTTCAATTTTCATTTTATTATTCCTCGTCTATTCTTCATTTTTTAATTTTTTTAATTCTCTTGCTACTTTCCACTCTAAAATATATTTTAGAACCAAAGTTAAAAGCGCAAGTATTGCCAAAAGCGTAGAAACTGCAAATGCTGCTACAAAGTTATATTCGTTATATAAAATCTCAACTTGTAAAGGCATAGTATTTGTAACTCCTTGAATATGA
This sequence comes from Sulfurimonas sp., assembly GCF_019429335.1. Lineage (GTDB taxonomy): Bacteria > Campylobacterota > Campylobacteria > Campylobacterales > Sulfurimonadaceae > Sulfurimonas. Next base: position 93,553 of record NZ_JAHYJB010000006.1, read on the forward strand.
CCCGAAACCACTGAAACTGCTCCAAACTCTCCCATTGCTCTTGCATTACATAAAATTACTCCATAAAGTAAACCCCATTTTATATTAGGTAAGGTTACTTTCCAAAATGTTTGAAAACCATTAGCTCCAAGTAAAAGCGCAGCTTGTTCTTCATCGTTTCCTTGTTCTTGCATTAAAGGAATTAACTCCCTTGCCACAAATGGAAATGTTACAAATATAGTTGCTAACACGATTCCGGGAACTGCAAAGATAATCTGAACATCATTTTCAATTAACCAAGAACCAAACCAACCTTGTGCCCCAAATAATAAAATATAAACAAACCCTGAAATGACTGGACTTACAGCAAAAGGTAAATCAATCAAAGTTATTAAAAAACTTTTTCCAAAAAAAGAGTATTTTGCTATTGCCCAAGATGCACATACCCCGAAAACTAGATTTAAAGGAACTGCTATTGCAGCTGTTATAAATGTAAGTTTTATAGCTTGTAAAACATATTCATCATTAAAACTTGTAAAATATGCTTCTGCGCCTTTTCTAAAAGCCTCAACAAAAATCGTAATTAAAGGCACAACCAACATTATTCCTAAAAATAAAACCGCTGTTGTAATTAATAGATATTGAACCGCTTTTGATTCATCTAGCGATGTTTGTGAATTACTTCGTGTTTTCATATAGCCTCCATTCCTCTTCTTCTTGAACTCCATCTTTGAAGTATATTGATTAATAACAACATTACAAATGAGATTACAAGCATTACAACAGCAATTGCAGTTGCACCTGCAAAATCATACTGTTCAAGCTTTGTAATAATCAAAAGTGTACTAATCTCAGTTTTAAAAGGCATATTTCCAGCAATAAAAACAACCGAACCATATTCACCCAAAGCTCTTGCAAATGAAAGTGCAAATCCAGTTAAAAGTGCTGGAAAAATTGTAGGAAGTATCACTTTATAAAATGTTTGCCATCTTGAAGCTCCCAAAGAGGTACTAGCTTCTTCTTGTTCTATTTGTATCTCTTCAAGTGCTGGCTGAATTGTTCGCACTACAAACGGAAGTCCTATAAAAATCAAAGCGATAGTAATTCCAATAGGAGTAAACACAACTTTTATTCCAAGTGGTTCTAAGTATTGTCCAAACCAACCTTGCGATGAATAAAGTGTAGTAAGTGCAATTCCAGAAACTGCCGTTGGCAAAGCAAAAGGCAAATCAACGATTGCATCAAAAACTCTTTTTCCAAAAAACTCATATCTAACCAAACACCAAGCAACTATTAGCCCAAAAAAAGTATTCACAAGTGCAGCAATCAAAGAAGTTAAAAATGTTAGTTTATAACTTGCGATTACTCTATCATTTGTTGAAGCATCAACGAAAGCTTGCCATCCCATGCTAAAAGCTTCAGTAAAAAGGGCAATCAAAGGAATCATAACTATGATACTAAGATAAAAAATAGTATATCCCATCGTAAGACCAAATCCTGGTATTGGGGATTTTTGTCTTTTTAATATTCCGAAATTTAATCTCATTTTAGAAATTCTCCATATAATCTACATTTAATTAAAGGCGTATTTCCGACTAAATCTAAAACTGAATTATTACTCACATTATTTCCTCATATAATTTCTTTTATGAGTAACACCTCTTTTTTAAAGTTTTTTTTGACTTTAAATCAAAGAAGTATTACTCTTTTAAAATTGAAGTACTAACTTCAAATCCTATAACTGTCACAGTTTATGACTTTAGGTAAAATAACATTTTTTTTTAAAATAGATAGTTTACTTCAAAACGACCATCAACACTGTCGCTATCGACTTTTTTTGTATCCGTATATCCTAGTCTTATACGCCATTGCAGATCAATAAAAGAGGGAATGTTTTGAATAAATCCCACGTAATAGAAGTTTTCATCAAACTCTCCTTTTGATTCATCCGCATCCGCATGAAGAATGGAAAGCTGAGTAACTATATCTTTATAGGCTCCCGCTTGATTGCCGTTAATCATCAGCTCTGCGCGGTAGCTTTTTGTGTTTGCTATCCAGTTAAGTCTTGCCATGGAACGTGTATAGCCTGCCGTTGGGAAACCTTGCCAAGGGGTGACAAGGTCAGCTTCGTCAAAGACTTGCGAATAGCCCAGATTAAGTTTAAAATTCTCATAATTCCCGACCAAACGCGCAGCAATCATCTTTGAGTCAAGTGAATCAATCTCTTTGTAGCCTGTGTTTGAAGCAACCTTCCCCCTAAGAGAAGCCCCTCCGATTTCACCTGCTTTGTCGTCAAACTGCTGAATGTAGCGCACGCCTGGCGTAAGCGTAAAGCCGTCAAATTTCATTTTGTAGTTAAGCTCTCCCATTGCTTGGCTTAAAAGTTCCGGTACATTATAAAAAGAGGCATTTATAGTGAGGTTCTCTACGGATTTGTTTTGAATATCTCCTGTTATTAGAGGTGCGTCGGTATCTTTACCTGCAGCCTTTAGAGCCGTATATAACAACCCTTTGTGCATAGCCGAATCATCGTTAGCGTTCCATATAGATTGGTTAGCCGTATCTGAGTCATCATACATCAAAACGGAGTGTGAAGAGGTGTGGTCTCTTTGCTTCTGCTTTGTCAAGTAGGCAATCTTTAAGCTTGTCTGAGAAAGAGTTTTATTGTCAATTACTATACCCTCAAAAGTGTTCGGAATCATCTTGGTATCACTAGATTTAGTATAAAAAGTCTCTACAAGCTGACGACCTAAGCGGATATCTGTTTTACTTAGACCTTTATAACTTATGAAAGCTTGACCTAAGAGTGTCATGGACTTATCGCCGCTTGTAGCAAAATCGTATCGGCTAAGCAGATCTCTGCCCGGTTTTAATCTAGCTACTGGATCATCATCCTCATCAAAAAAGGCTTTTGAGTAGTAAAGACCTGCAGTAAAATCCACGCCGCCCAGAGTCGCTGTTCTGTAGATAAGAGAGCCACCTATAGCCGTTATAATATGAGAATTTTGAGAAGCTGTCTCTTTTTCCCAGTCGTAAAGAAAAGTGTTTGAACGAAGTCTGCCGTACAATATCCCTTCTTGAAACATATCCGCTAAATTATCTACGGATTTTGGTTTTATATTGTAGTTCACTTGATAGTTCGATTTTAGAGTATGCTTTGAGAGACTCTCATCCGCGTTCAGTGCAGATGCAGCGAGCAATACAACAACTGCCGCAGTGCTGAATTTTGTGTTAATTTTCATAAATTTTCCTTTTAATTTAATCTACTATTTGTAAATTGCGTCAAATGTTCCAGCATCATCAAAGTGTGTTTTTTGAGCTGTTTTCCAGTCAACAAACAGATCATTAATTTTTACTAAATCAAGCTTTGGGAATCTTTCTAAATCTTCTTTATCAGCTAACTCTGGTTTATATGGTCTATAGTAATGTTTAGCTGCTAATTTTTGACCAACTGGTGAATATAAATAATCTAAATATGCTTTAGAAACTTCGTAAGTTCCATGTTTTTTTGCATTTTTATCTACAACAGTTACAGGTGGTTCTGCTAAAATTGATACTGTTGGAACAACAATTTCAAACTCACCTACACCCAACTCATTTATTGCTAAAAATGCTTCATTTTCCCAAGCAAGCAAAACATCACCAATTTTTCTTTGTACAAAAGTATTTGTTGAACCTCTTGCACCTGAGTCAAGAACGGGAACATTTTTATATACTTTTTTTACAAAATCAAGTGCTTTTGCATCTGCTATCTTAAATACCTCTGAATTTCTATCTATGTTTGTTAAATTACCTAATTCTTGTTTAATTGCATAAGCATAAGCCGCTAAATAGTTCCATCTTGCACCTCCTGAAGTTTTAGGGTTTGGAGTAATAACTTCAATTCCCTCTTTTACTAAATCATTCCAGTCTTTAACACCTTTTGGATTTCCTTTTCGCACTAAAAATACAATAGTAGAAGTATAAGGAGATGAGTTATTCTCTAATCTTTTTTGCCAGTCACTTGGGAAAAGTTTTCTTTTTTGACTTATTACATCAATATCATAAGCAAGTGCTAAAGTAACAACATCTGCTTTCAGTCCATCAATTACGGCACGCGCCTGTTTTCCAGCCCCTCCATGGGACTGTTTTATAACAACTTTTTGTCCTGTTTTTTCTTCCCAATATTTTGCGAACTCTTTATTGTAATCAGAGTATAGCTCTCTTGTAGGATCATAAGATACATTTAAAATTTCAACTTTATCTTTTGCATAAAGATTTAAAGTTGTTGCAACTAAACCACCCAATAAAACCAATTTTGTTTTTTTAATTATATTTTTCATTTCTTCTCTTTTAATTTAAAATACACTAAATGTGTGAATATTAAAGATTTAAAAAAATCTCACCAACTACTTTGATTTTGCTAATTTTTTACACATGTAGTACATCAATTTGTATCCTTTTTATATAAACTACACTAACTAGGTGAATATTAAAATAGTAAAAAAAATTGGTGGTTTATATTCCTAAACCACCAATAAATTTTTCACTATAAATATCATCTTTTTTAATTGGAACTTGGTTTAAACAAGCTGCAATACTCATCTTATCTAAAATCTGAGCAGTTAAATTTCTAATATTTAAAAACACTCTTCTAAAATAACATTTACTCTCTTGGCTACATGGCTCATAGTTTGATACACTTACACAAGAAATCATGGCAAGCATACTCTCAAAATGTCTTATAACTTCACCTAAAGTAATATCATTTGCATCTTTTGCTAATGTATATCCACCATATCTGCCAGAAGTGCTTTTAACCCAACCTGCATTATTCATCTCAAGCATAATGTTTTCTAAAAATCTTCTTGGAACATCTGTGCATTCAGAAAGATTTTTTGTAGAGATTGACTCACCTTTTAACTGTGCAATTGCAAACAATGCTCTTAACGCATAATCTGTTTTTTTAGATACTTTCATTTAACACCTACTTGATTGGTGAAATAATACTGGAAAAATATTTTTTTGTCAAGGATTTGTATTAGTCCATAACATTTGGCACTGAGGATTAGTTTCGATTAGATATTGTATAGGAGTTTTCATTTGTAAACTATGGTGTGGTATTTCAGTGTTATATTCTATGAGCCAATCTGCCATTTTGATAGCGTCAAAAATTTTCTGTAAATTCATCATCAACTTCATTTAACTGTTCCAAATCTTCCCAAGATACATATTTTCTATCAAGCCATTTTGCGTTTGTGTCTACAGCAAGCAGGACTAACAGACG
>NZ_JAHYJB010000056.1 GCF_019429335.1 Sulfurimonas sp.
ATCCTTACAAACATAGCCAATATCAGCAATAATATCAAGATGAGTAAAGAATTACACCAACTTGTCGCTCTTATCGGAGCTTACACCAAAAAAGAGCTTGGTTTTATGTGCGAAAGTTGAGTAATAACAAAAAATATTATAATTGGGGCAATAAGGACTGGTCCAATATATTCATCAACAATATTACGATCTTGTTTATTAAGATATTTTACATTAACCCAATTACTGTTCTTGATATGTGCCCATTCCCCCTCTAAATTGTCAATACAAAGACGATTTGGTTTTTCTACTTTTCCAACAATATTAGAATCATAATTAGCACTATCCCTGACATTTAATTTTTCTGCCGTAACTGTGTAATATACACAGTTTAAATTCTCTTCCAGTACATCCCTGTTGTTCATATATGCATTTACAATTAGGAATATTAATAGTCCTGTTTTCAATAGATTATTTTTAATTTTTTCTAATAACTAAATTGTAGGCTTTCTACGCTCTGCAAAATTCATTTTTGAATCCTTTGTTTTAAATATCTACTATACCAATAGTGTTAATGGCAAGATTATGTCTGATTATTTAAATACCAATTAATATCCTCATCTATCATCTCCTGTATCCACTCAGGCTCTATGACTCTCATGTGCGGCAGCCAATACTTGATAATGGGAAGTATCTCCATCTCATGCGTTATTTTTATGACAAATTCCATAGTTCCGTCTTTGTGAAGAGACTCAATGGACTGTGTCGGAAGCGGTCTTCTTTGAAGGTACTTTGCGGCAATCTTGTTGGCATAAATCTTAACTTCAAACGGTTCTACATCCTTTTGGAACCATACGGAAACGGAATTTTCAAGCAGGTCTTCAAGCTTTGCGTCGGTGGAAAAAGCCGTATCGGTCGCTTTTACATTTGAGATGTTTTTTAGGTAGTACTTCTTAAGCACATCCTCTTGAAGCGCAACCAAGTACCAGAACCCCTCAAAGTTTACAATCTTAAGAGGCTTGAGAGCTACCTTGAAAATATCGTGCCGCTCATCATCATAAGAGCACACTATCTCTTTTTTTGATTTTATAGCACCCTCAATGATCTGTATCTCATCAAACTTATCGCTGATATCTTCGATGTTTAACTTTGCATAGATTGGATTGAAATCTTGGTTTTTTATCTTTGAGAGCAGCTTATGTGACTTGGACGCAAATTTGCCGCCTATGCCTTCAGTGATTTTTTCTATGATGTCTAAAATTATTTCATCTTCCAAAGACTTTGTTTTCTCAACCCTAAACCCCTCTTGCATTTTCCACTTTTTGCCATCTTGAAAGATGGGAAAAGAGACCAGACGCTCATTAAAATCTCTCTGCACCGTTCTCTCGCTAGTGTTAAACTCTTTTGCGAGATCCTTAACCGAAAGCGCCTCTCCGTCATTTAGTCTTGAGAGAATATAAGAGAGCCTCGTAAGTATCTTGTCGTAGTCGTGTTTGTATGCCATTACCATTCTTTGTATGTATATTGTTCAAAATAAACTGATTATAACTTTATGAATCTTAGAACTTTTAAATTTATACTCTTTTTAATGACATCTTTATGTCTGGTTTACTTTTTTTACGTTCAATACGCAATGTAATATCTAATATTTCTTCCTTGAGTGCCTTCAATCTGATACAAGCATCCATATTTTAGAAGTTCTTGTATATCTCTTTTTGCGGTTGCCAGTGAAGTTTTTGTCATGGCTACATATTTTTTAGTTGTTAAACCGCCTTGAAACTCACCTGCATTGTATTGTAGTAATTTAGTCAATACTTTTAACTGTCGTTGGTTGAGGCTTATGTGCCGTACCTTATCCCAAAACTTTGTTTTATTTATGACTTTGTTGATTGCGACCAGCGTCTCTTGAAGCGAGTCGTTAAATCTGTCCAAGTACCATTCTATCCACGATGTACAATCCAAGTTAGGATTATCTGTTAAGTTTTGGGTGGTCTCTAGCTTGTCATAATAATTTTTACGGTCATTTGCAATCGCTAAGGAGATGGAAAAATATTTATACTCCAGTCCAAAACTTTGAGATATAACATAGTCGCTTATAAGCCTAGCTATCCTGCCATTGCCATCGTCATAAGGGTGAATAGTCACAAACCATAGATGAGCAATCGCACTTTTGATATAAATATCATCATCGCTACCATTGATATACTTCAACAAAGAGTTTATATCTTCATCTATTTTTTTGTGAGGAAGTCCTACAAAGTGTACCCTCTCTTTTCCTATCGGGCCTGAGACGATTTGCATATCATCATAGTCTCGAAATTCTCCGAGTCGTATATTTTTAAAAGCGCTTGGCGTATGAGAGAGAAGTGCAATATGCCATTTATGCAAGCGTTCTAGATTTAGAGGCGTTGCATTCAGCATAGCATCCATGAGTATAGCTGCAAGTGCATCAGTATAATAGGTAGATTTATCATCTGCTTTATCAAACTGAGTATCTAGTTTTTTTCTTATAGAAGAGCGCACACTCTCTCTTGAGAGATGTTCGCCCTCTATGGCAGATGTAGAGACAATGTCGCTTGTAAAAAGATCTATTTTGATGCTGTTTTGAGCATCTTGATCTAAGAGTGCGATAAGAGCTTTAACCTGACCGATATTTTGAGCAATTTGCGTAATCTTTGTAAGAAATCCACGAAGATTATAGTTAAATTTTGGATACTCGGGATGTTGCCAAATCCATTGCTGCTTCTTTTTCATTAATACCTCTGAGCTGATTAATATCACAATCGTATCACTATATGAGCTATTTGTCAATTATTAGTAGCTCATCACGGCTCTTAATTCCTAAAATTAATTTAACTATCCAGACATAAAGATGTCGTATGATAACGATAGACTCTGCTATATTAAAACAAGGAGGGTCATCATGGGACCATTTATTCTGAGCGAATCGAAAATAGTTCAAAAAAATCGAATAGTTGTAGTCGGCTTTGGCAGCAGCGGCAGCCATATTATCGACAGCATGATAAAGGCACAAGGCACAAATATTGAATTTATTACAATCAATTCAGATGATGATTATAAAAATGTCATAAATACATTAGAGGGTGTAGATATTGTTTTTATCACAGGCGGTCTAGGCGGACAAACGGGGCATGCAGTAGTTGCATATAACGGTTTATCCGGACACCTCTGTCGGTTTCATTCGGACAGTTGAAGAAGAGATATTTTCTGTGGCGATATTTTAGCATAAGTGTCCGAATGATTTTTTATTTCTCTTGGATTTTTTC
>NZ_JAHYJB010000057.1 GCF_019429335.1 Sulfurimonas sp.
ATTTGTGAGGTATATTGAAGAGCCGTATGAGGGAAATCTTCAAGTACGGTTCTGTGAGGGGCATTGTGCCACTCCAAATTATAAATAAATTTAAATAAAAAGGAGGGGTAGAAATGTCTACTCTACACACAGAAAAAGAGTTAAAGACAAGAAGTGGCAATCAATGTGAGCTTTGTGGAAGCAGTGAGGGACTTAGTATTTTAGAGGTTGCTCCATCTGACGGAAGCACGGAGCAGTCTATTTATGTTTGTGCTACATGTAAAGAGCAGATAGAAAACCCTGACAAAATGGATGAGGTGCACTTTAACTGCCTAAATGAGAGCATGTGGAGCGAGACTCCGGCTGTTGTGGTTATGTCATACAGAGTGCTAAAGGCACTCGGCAGAGAAGATTTGGTAGATATGATATACATGGAAGATGATCTAAAGGCTTGGGCAGATGCAGCTCCAAAGAGCTCTTCGGGCGCTGTTGTTAGAGACTCAAATGGTGTTGTTTTAAACGCGGGAGATAGCGTTGTTATCATTAAAGACCTTGAGGTTAAGGGTGCCGGTTTTACCGCAAAGAGAGGTACTATGGTTAAAAATATTACAATACCTTCAGACGTAGAGGGTCACATAGAGGGCCGCGTTAACGGAACCAAAATCTACTTAAAAACAGAGTTCTTGAAGAAAGCGTAGAGCGTTTTTTAGAGAGCTTATATAAAAGGGCAAATATGAACCCATTAAAATCAATAGCCCTAAACATATCAATACCGCTTTTGATATCTTTGGTGTTTGCGTTAATGGCGTACAATCAGGCCAAAATTCCCAATGTGGTTTTTAATTTTGTTCCATACCTTTTTTATGCGATAAGCGCGCTTATAATATGGGTATCATGGCACTTTAACCGCAACAGGTTTATATTTGTCATTCTTCCGCTCGTTTTTATACATGCAGGATTTGAGTATCTAAGCGCTAAAAAGGCAACAGACCTATTTTTATACGCTTCAGCGCTCTATCCGCTGCATCTTCTTCTATTTTTATCGCTAAGAGAGAGAGGTCTTTTCTCTATCTGGGGCATTTTGAAGATACTCTTTTTTCTGTTTGAGATAGGAGTAATCTCCTATTTTGTGCTCTATCCAAATGGCGATTTGATTTTGCTTTTAAAGATGAAGCTCTTCGCAGTCTCGTTTTTTCCTCTGCATGATATATCGATAGCTATCGCAATTTTTGTTCTTTTTATAATGGGCGCGCTAGTGCTCTTTAACAGATATCTGTTATATAACTGCTCTTTTTTAGTTATTACGGTGACTTTTTACGCTGGATTTTATTTTATAAGAACAGCGCATGCAAACGAGCTCTCACTACTAGCCATAGGCATAATAATCTTTATTTTGCTTATACGAGAGTCTTACCGTTTGGCCTTTTATGACGAGCTGACATCGCTTCCAGGAAGAAGAGCGTTGGTCGAGGATATGGCAAAACTTGGGATGAAATATTCGCTGGCAATGCTAGATATAGACCATTTTAAGAAGTTTAACGACACATATGGGCATGATACGGGCGATGAGGTTTTAAAAATGGTTGCATCAAGACTGGCAAATGTCAGCGGCGGCGGAAAAGCTTACAGATACGGCGGAGAGGAATTTGTGCTACTTTTTCCCTCAAAGGAAGTAGATGAGTCATATACTCATACGGATATCCTCAGAGACACAATCGCGAAGAGCCCATTTAGCATCAGGAACAAGAAGAGCATCAAGACAATATATATCAACATCTCTTCTGGCATTGTGCAAAAAAACTCTAATGACAAAGACCCGTTTGCCGTTATGAAAAGAGCGGATAACGCTCTATATAAGGCTAAGAAAGCCGGAAGAAACCAAGTGGTAAAAGCATAAAGAAAGGCGGTATAAAATGAGAGCGCATGAGAGATTTTACGAAATAGATCGGGACTTTAGAAATCCTTACGCAAGAGACAGAGACAGAATTATCCACTCTGGAAGTTTTAGAAAACTTGAGTATAAAACACAGGTTTTTTTAAATCAGGAGGGCGATTTTTTCCGCACACGCCTTACCCATTCAATAGAGGTGTCACAAATTGCGCGCTCAATCACATCTCACTTGGGACTAAGCGAATCTCTTGCCGAAGCTATAGCTCTTGCTCACGATTTAGGTCACACGCCCTTTGGCCATATAGGCGGAGATACGCTTGATGAGTGCCTAAAGTATGAGGGCTTTTTAAATGGCTTTGACCATAACTTTCAAAGTTTCAGAGTAGTCTCGTCTCTTGAGAAAAGATACAACGGATTTGAGGGTTTAAACCTTACCTTTGCAACACTTGAGGGGATATTAAAACACTCATATCCTTATAAAAAAAGCTTCTTGCCTCCAATCATAGATGAGCAGTTTAATCTTGAGACACACCCAAGTATTGAGGCGATGATTGTCGACCGTGCCGATGAGATAGCGTACATTACGCACGATATTGACGATGGCGTAAATTCAGGACTGATCAGTTTTGATGATTTAGCAGAGTGTGAGTTGATAAAAGAGATTTTAGAGAAGGTAAAGAGCGAGGGAGTCTCCGAGCAGGAGGATGAGATGTTTAGATACAGATTTGTTTCTCATCTCATCAACCATCTGGTTTACTCGCTTATTGAGTACTCAAAAGAGAGAGTTGATAACCGCATGATTCGCACCGCTACACTTGATAGCAGAAGCGAACTCCCGATAGGTTTTGAGCCCAAGCTTGAATCTGATATAAAAAGGCTAAAAAAACTGCTGTTTACAAAGCTCTATCAGCATAAAGACATAATGACTAAAATGTTTGCCGGCAAGCAGGCGATTAAAGGGCTATACAGTGGTTTAATCGAGGAGCCCAAGATGCTTCCTAAATTTTATTTAAAACAGTTAGAGACGAAAAACAGGCATAGGGTAATAGCGGATTATATAGCCTCTATGAGCGATAGACACGCTCTTTCACTATATAATGAGATGTATGGGAGAATATAATAGAACAGGGATTCGCAAGAGAGTGCAAAAGATAAAAACAGTGGCGTGATTTTTTCTCTAAATAAGATACTTGAGAATAATTATAAAGTTTTTGCAAAATATGCGCTCTCTGAGAGTTCTGCCGAAGAGGAGCACTTAGAGTGCAAAAAACGGTTCAAATCGGACACTAATGTCGGTTGAGTTCGGACAGTGATGTCGGTTCTAATCGGACAGTGGTGTCGGAAATGATTCGGACACTTTGGAGTAAAAACCGACACTTAAGTT
>NZ_JAHYJB010000029.1 GCF_019429335.1 Sulfurimonas sp.
TCCAGTCACTGCTCTCATCGATATTGTTAAACTTTTCCGCAGGTTTTAGGTCATTTTTTAGATGGTCCAAAAGAGCCATCGTATGTCTTGAACCGAGTGATGATGCGATAATCGCATAATCTACAAAGTAGTTTTTCTCTCTAAGGTCAAAAACCTCTATATTTTCTGCTTTGTTTTTGTCTAAAACTTCGGTTATTTTTTCTATTCTGTTTTGCAATAGTTTTCCTTGTAAAAATTATATATCTCTTTTGCGCATTTTTTTGGCAGTTTTGAGATCTCAACACACTCTCTAAGTTTTGTTGATGATATTTTCTCATCAACATCGAGTCTTAAAAAATGCTCTGGAATCTCAATATTGTCTCTTGGAACTACTATAAAAGTTACTAACTCTTTAAGCTCATCATATCTATCCCATTTCTCAAGGCAAGAGAGGTTGTCCGCACCGATTACAAGATATATTTTTTTATAACTCTTTAACAGATGTTTTACGCTCTCGATTGTTGTTACTTGTCTTTTTTGTAAAACTTCATACTCTGAAATCTCGACATTTTTATACTCTCTAAATATCTCTTTTAACCACTCTACTCTAAGGGATGCAGGAGCATAAAAATTTGACTTGAACGGATTTAGATACGTAGGCATTACTATAACTTTCTCAATTTCTTTGAAATTTACCAAAGCCTTAACTATTGCCTCGTGACCGATATGCGGCGGGTCAAATGAACCGCCAAAAAGTGCGATTGTATCCATATTTAAAGCGAATTATAACTAACTTTAGGTAAAATTGCCCAATTTTTATTTTATTAGGAAATATAATGGCACTAAAGATAGCAATTAACGGATTTGGTAGAATCGGTCGCTGTGTAGCTCGAATTGCTGCAACAAGAGATGATGTAGAGATTGTAGCTATAAATGATATGGCGAGTATAGATATGATGCTCTATCTTCTCAAAAATGACTCTGTACATGGAACATTTAAGAGTAAAGTAGTGCAGATTGATGATGAGAACATCACAATTGACGGCAAAAATATTAGGGTTTTTAGTGATAGGGATCCAAAAAACCTCAAATTTGCCGAGTGCGGTGCAGATATGGTTTTGGAGTGTACAGGCGTATTTTTAAGTCAAAAAGATGCTCAGATTCATATAAATAACGGAATCAAAAAAGTTCTTTTCTCGGCTCCCGCAAAAGATGACACTCCTACATTTGTTATCGGCGTAAACGAACATCTATACGCAGGGCAAAATATAGTCTCTAACGCTTCATGTACTACAAACTGTCTTGGTCCTATAGCAAAAGTGCTTGATGATGCTTTTGAAATTGAAAAAGGTCTTATGACAACAATCCACTCATACACGAATGACCAAAATATCTTAGATGTAAAGCACTCAAAAGACAAACGCCGTGCACGTGCAGGCGCTATCAACATGATTCCGACGACTACCGGTGCCGCAAAAGCTATCGGACTAGTTCTTCCTCAGCTTCAAGGCAAGCTTCATGGGCAGAGCGTTCGTGTTCCTATCCCTGATGTTTCTATGGTAGATTTAAATGTAATCGTAAAGAAAAACACTACAAAAGAGGAAGTAACGGCAGTGCTTAATGAAGCTGCCGATGGCTATCTTAAGGGAATTATTCTTATGGATAAAGAGATGAGAGTTTCTCAGGATTTTGTCGGATGTGATTACAGCTCTATCGTTGCAGAGGATTTGACTCAGGTAATTGACGGCAATATGCTCAAAGTCATGGCATGGTATGACAATGAGTGGGCATACTCGACAAGACTTCTGGACATGGCTCTGCATATCAGCAAATAGGATAGAATTTGGAACTTTTAAATATTAAAAATTTAGATTTAGCAGGTAAGAAAGTTTTTATTAGATGTGATTTTAATGTGCCGATGGATGAGTTTGGAAACATCTCAGATGATCGCCGTATCCGCTCAGCGCTCTCTACGATTAACTACTGCTTAGATCAGGATTGCGCAGTTATTTTGGCTTCTCATCTTGGTCGTCCTGAGGGGCAGGTTGTTGCCAAATACTCTTTGGTTCCTGTTGCAAGAAGGCTTCAGCACCTCTTAAAGAGAGAGGTTGTTTTGTCTAATGATGTCGTAGGGGAGGATGCGCTTGCAAAGGCTGCCGCACTTAAATCAGGAGAGGTTTTGATTTTGGAGAATCTCCGTTATGAAGAGGGTGAGACAAAAAATGATGTAGAGCTCTCTAAAAAGTTGGCTTCGATGGCTGATTTTTATATAAATGATGCATTTGGCGTAAGTCACCGTGCTCACTCTTCGGTTGAGGGAATTACACATTTTTTTGACAACAAACACAAAGCTGCCGGATTTTTGCTTCAAAAAGAGATAGAGTTTTTAGGCAAAATTATACAAAATCCCGTTCGTCCGTTTGCGGCAATAATTGGCGGCTCAAAGGTTTCGGGAAAGCTTGAAGCTCTTATAAATCTTCTTCCTTGCGTAGATAAGGTTTTAATCGGCGGAGGAATGGCGTTTACGTTTTTGAAAAAGCTCGGTTATGACATAGGCGCTTCACTTGTTGAGGATGATTTGTTGGATGAAGCCGGGCGTGTTATGAGCGAGGCTAAGAGACTTGGTGTGAAGTTCTATCTTCCTGTTGACCTTGTTGTGGCAGATAAGTTTTCCGAGGATGCTATAAGCAGACTGGCTTCGGCTCAAGAGATTCCTGCGGGATGGATGGGTCTTGATATCGGGCCTGCTACGGTAAGACTTTATAGAGAAGTTCTAAATGATGTTCAGACAGTTCTTTGGAATGGACCTATGGGTGTCTATGAGATGGATAAATTTGCACGCGGCTCAAACAAGATAGCCCATTTTGTGGCAGACAGCTATGCGACAACTATTGTAGGCGGCGGAGACACTGCCGATTTGGTTCAACGCATCGGCGTTGATGATGAGATGACATTTATCTCAACAGGAGGAGGAGCTTCACTGGAGCTTTTAGAGGGCAAGATTTTACCTGGTGTCGCCTCTTTGATGGCTAAATAGGATTTATGATGATTGTTGCGGCAAACCTTAAAACAAATCTTACGAGAGAGAAAACTATAAAATATATAAAAGAAGTAGAGAGCTTTTTAAATAAAAACAGTATCTCTCAAGAGGTTTTGGTTTTTCCTGCAATATCAAATCTAAATCTACATGTAGGAAAAGTTATTGTCGGAGCGCAGAACGCATATCCGGCAATAAACGGCGCATTTACGGGAGAGATAGGGTATGAGCAGCTAGAAGAGTTTGCTATAAAAACTATTCTCATCGGTCATAGCGAGAGAAGACACATAATAGGCGAAACACAAGATGAGTTAGTTCAAAAATTCATCTTCTATAAAAATCTTGGTTTTAAAATCGTATATTGTGTAGGCGAACCTTTGGAGATAAGAGAAGCCGGATTTGAGAAAATGATGGATTATATTTCAAAGCAGTATGAGGGAATAGACACCTCATATGAAAATCTCATTATTGCATATGAGCCTGTTTGGGCAATAGGAACAGGACTTACTCCGACATCCGAAGATATTGTTGCGATACATAAAGAGTTAAAAAAGAGATCAACCGCGCCGCTTCTTTATGGAGGCAGTGTAAAAGTTACAAATGCCGCTGAGGTTTTGACACTTGATGGTGTTGATGGGATTTTGGTTGGAAGTGCGGCGCTTTATGCCGAGCACTTTTGTACGATGTGCGAGTATGCACAAGCATTAGAAAAATAAAAATTAAATTTACGATGGAGAGAGTTATATGATAATGAAGGGCAAAAAAGGTTTAATAGTTGGTTTGGCGAATAATAAATCAATCGCTTATGGAATAGCAAAGGCATGTGCAGAACAGGGCGCTGAAATGGCATTTACGTATCTTAACGATGCGCTTAAAAAAAGAGTTGAGCCGATTGCCTCTGAGTTTGGAAGCGACAAGGTTTATGAGCTTGATGTATCAAACGAAGAGCACATGGCAAATATCGCATCACTTGTTGCAAAAGATTTTGGCAAGATTGATTTCTTGGTACACTCTGTTGCGTTTGCTCCAAAAGAGGCGCTAAGCGAGCCGTTTATGAAAACTACAAGGCAAGCATTTCAGATAGCTATGGATGTATCTGTATACTCTTTGATAGATTTGACAAACCGCCTAGAGTCTGTTTTGGCAGATGATGCTTCTATTATTACGCTCTCATATTTGGGCGGACCAAAATATATAGTAAACTATAACGTTATGGGTGTTGCAAAAGCTGCACTCGAGTCAACTGTGAGATATATGGCAGTTGAGCTTGGAAGCAAAGGTCAGCGTGTAAACGCAATCTCTGCCGGACCTATTAGAACACTTGCGGCCGCTGGCATAGGTGACTTTAAACAGATTCTTAACTGGAACGAGGTTAATGCTCCGCTAAAGAAAAATGTAACGATTGAGCAGGTTGGTAACTCTGCTATGTATCTACTAAGCGATTTAGCTTCAGGTGTTACAGGGGAAGTTCACTATGTAGATGCAGGATACAACATTATGGGTATGGCTGCGGCTGAGACAACTGAGGATGGTAAAACTGTTCTCTCTTGGGATTTGAAAAAGTAGTTATTTTCACCCCGAAAAGTTCGGGGTGAAAAGAAGAGTTTTTATTTTTTGCCGATAACCGGCATAGAGTCTATCCTCTTTACATGTGAATTCTCTTCGTCTGTTACATGAGTAGCACTATAAACAGACATCTTGTCTACATACTCCTGTAAAGTAAAGTTTCTATCTTTCTTGCTATACTTCTCTTTAACCTCTTTTTGTTTCTCTACTTCTTCTTTGGAGATCTCTTTTAGAACAGTGCCTGTTTTAGCTTCGACAAGTTTTGCACTACCGTTTTCGTTTTCAATAATCTTTACCGCAGTATCTCCTGTAGGCGGTTTAGTACCCTCAACTACGGGTGACCACTCTTCGCTTAGCCACTTGTCTAGTTTTTGTTGCATAAAGCCACTTTTTTTCTCTTTTTTCCCTGTGACACTGTTTAACGCCTCGTTTTGAGACGGGTTTACACCGTCAACTTTACTGCAAGATGTTAAAACTATTATTACTGATACAGCTATCATTAAATTTTTCATACCGAAAGTATACATAAATAATTTCAACATATTATAAATAAACTAATATTTTATAATAAGTTAAACTTAATTTAAAGATAAATATGACATTATGATGACAATATATTGACAGCAAGTTGACAATATGTAAGCGACTTTTTAAATTTAGGAGAATTAGAATGAGATTAACAAGATTAAGTTTAGTAGCAGCAATGCTAATAGGTTCAACTGCATTTGCAATTGATAACATTAAGATGTCTGGTGATTTAAATGTGTTTTATAGCACCACGGATGCTCCAGGTCAAGTAAGTAACATATTGGTAGGAAATAGCGGCAGTGGAACTCTTTTCGATAAAGATTCTTCAGCTGCAGACGTTGGCTTAAACCTAAACATCTCTGCTGATTTAGCAAAAAATGATTTAGTAACTGTAAGTGCAGGTGCCGGTTATACAGTTCTTTCTACTTTAGGTTTAGAGAACAACTTTGTCTCTAATGTATGGGGCGGTGCACATGATGCTACACTTGGAACTGGTGGAAGTTATGCTAAACTTGCTGGCGGTGCTAAAGTTGAAAACGCTAACTGGTTAAATGAGGCATGGGTAGCAGTAGCTGCCGGTAAATCAACTGTAAAACTTGGTCGTATGGAACTTGATACTCCATTGGCATTTACTGAAAAGTGGTCAATCGAGAAAAATACTTTTGAAGCGGCTGTTTTAATCAACCAGGATATTCCTGACACTACGGTTGTTGCTGCTTTTGTTGGTACTGGAAATGGCACGGAAACTTTTGGTACAGGTGCTACAAACAGTAACTTCTTAGGATTAGGTGTAGGTGTTGCAACTGGTACTAACCTTCAAGGTGATGCACAAACACTTGGTTTAGCTGTTGGCCCAGTTGTCAATGGTAATGGCGAGTTTGGTACTTACGGTACAGACGGTGCATACGCATTTGGTGTTATCAACAACTCAGTTGAGTCGTTAACGCTTCAAGCTTGGTACTATGATGTTACTAAAGTTGCTCAAGCGTATTGGTTGCAAGCGGATGTAAATATTGAAGGTATTATGGTTGGTGCTCAGTACAATGCTATGGACCTTGCAGATTTTGTCGGCACTAGTGTATACGCAGTAATGGTTGGTTATGAGATGAAAGATATGCTTACAGCTAAAGTTGCATACTCTTCAGTAGATAAAGACTTTGCAGCTGGTTTCAATACAGCAACTGCAACAGGTACTGCTCAATCAAAACTATACACTGAAGCATGGTGGTCTCGCGGTCAAGTAACTGCTGCTGACGCTTCAGCTATCAATCTAACAATCACATCTCCGGTTCAAGGAATCGTTGATTTAGGTTTATATGTAACTATGGTTGATCATGCAGCGGCTAATTCAGATTTAACTGAGATTGCTTTAACTGCTTCTAAATCTTTCGGTCCTTTAGATGCTACTTTAGCTTATATCAATGTTGACACTGACGGTAGTAGTGCTGTTAATACTGTTCAAGCATACTTAACTGTAAACTTCTAATAAACTCTTATTAGCTGTTTTTCTCTCCCTTTTGGGAGAGCAGTTTTTCCCCTCTTTTTTTTAAATTTTGTTATAATTCTTTCATGATACAACTCCTAAAAAAAATACTTTACATACTCTTTATGTTGATTTTAATCTCCATTATCTCTTTTTTGGCAATTCATGCTGCACCCAACAGCTTTTTTGGAGCGGGCGAGTTAAATCCAAATATGACCGAGGAGGCGATTGCGGCGCTAAAAGCAGTATATGGGCTTGATAAACCGCTTTTGCAACAGTATGTCGACTGGGTTATAAACATCTTTAGCCTAAATTTCGGTATCTCTTTTGTAAGCGGTCAGGATGTCAGTGCCGAGATACTAAAGCGGCTTCCCGTAACGCTTATTATGAATATTACCGCACTTGTAGCGGTATTTGTAATCTCTCTCTATTTAGGGATAAAAGCGGCGTTTAACTATGAAAAAAAGAGTGATTACATCATACGTCAAGTCTCTCTTGTTTCGTTCTCAATGCCCTCTTTTTATCTTGCACTTCTTTTTATCATCTTTTTCTCTTTGACATTGAACTTATTTCCCATTTCAGGTCTCCATTCTGTGGAGCCAAAAGAGGGATTTGCGTACTATCTTGATATGGCATGGCACCTTGTTTTGCCGGTAGGTGTTATGATATTTGTGGGGCTTGGAAGCATGATAATATATATCCGCTCTCTTACATTGGAGATACTAAAGAGTGACTACTACTACTTCGCACTTTCGCGAGGTTTGGATAAAAAAGAGCTTCTTCGCTACTACATACTTCCAAATCTTCTACCACCTATTATCACTCTTTTAGGGCTATCTTTACCGGGGCTTATAGGCGGAAGCGTGATATTGGAGTCTATTTTTGGAATCGAGGGGATGGGGCAGCTTTTTTATATGAGCGCACTGAGCCGTGACTATCCGATAATTATGGGAACTTTGATGATTACGGCGTTTTTAACGCTGATTGGAAATATGTTGGCGGATTTAGTCCTTTTAAAACTAAATCCGTACATGGCAAGAGAATAAAATAAAAATAGCAGCGTACTTGCTTCGTTATCTCATTCGTCACATACTATAAGTATGCTTCCTTGCCCAATCCTAGCAATTACATCACTCTTTTTATTTTGTGAATCAACTTAAGTGCTTATAGGTAGTTGGCCTTACGCACTTTTGTAAAAAAAGAGCGTAGAGTGCCCGTTTTAATGCGTAACATCAGTAAGTAAATTATGAAAAGAGAGCCGCTAATGCGTCAACGCTATCTTTCTGCTCTTTTGGTTCTATTGCTTCGCCATTTTGGCTATTTTTGCTCCCACTCTCTACAAGCTCTATATTTAGACCGCTAAGCATTGAAGCAAGACGGATATTTATACCGCTTTTGCCGATAGCCTTTGATTTTTGGTCAGACGGAAGAGTGATAATTGCTTTTTGCGCTTCACCGTTTTCATCTTTGATAATTTCTACCGCAGAGATAATCGCAGGACTCATAATTCTTGAGATAAAAAGTTCAGGAATAGTCGTATATTCGATACAGTCTATGTTCTCTCCGATAAGCTCTTGGCTTACGGCATTGATACGAACACCTTTTACTCCGACCGTTGCACCGACAGCATCAACCTGCGGGTGCATGCTTAAAAGTGCTACTTTGGCTCTCTCCCCAGGGATACGAGCGCTTCTTTCTACGATAACCGTACCGTCAGCAATTTCAGGCACTTCAAGCGCTAAAAGCTCTTCTAGAAATTTTGGAGAAGTGCGTGATAACTCAATCTGGATACCGTTTTCTTTATTCATGTCAACACGGCGAACTACAGCTTTTAGGTGGTCTCCAACCTTAAACACTTCGCCCTTTATGCGGTTTTTCATCGGCAGAACCGCCCTAATCTCATCCATTTCTATGTACGTGGCATTTTGAGGATCGACTCTTGTAACTCTGCCGGTAACCAGCGTTCCGATTTTAGACTTATATTTGTTAAATATCTCATCTTCAACCAATCTTTGAATATGGAACTCTATCTCGCGGTGAAGCTGAGATGCACCTGTTCTGCCATACTCTTCCAAATTATGCGGAATTTGAAGCTGATCGTCAATCTCTACTTGGTCATCATACTCTCTAGCCTCTGTGATAGAGATATATGCCGGAGCTAAGTTTTCATCTTGAAGTCTCTCGTCACTGTCCTCTACAACTGTAATTATTTGAATAACATCAACTGCTTTTGTCTGGCTGTTTATAACTGCTTCAAAAGCAAATTTTTGGTTAATTACTCTTTTTGCGGTCTGAATAAATGCTGTTTTGATAGCTTCTGTAACTTTTGCAGGATTAAGGCCTTTTTCATGCGCAATTGCTTCTACAATATCTAAAATTTTTTCCATTACTATATCCTTAATAGGGTGGTCTCATAAAAAACAGTGTTAAAAAATATAAGGGATTTCTTATGGAGTGTGATATTATACCAAAATAGCATAAAATCATCTTTAATAGGACTTTTAGTAGAGTTTTACTACAATACAAAAAATATAGCACTTGATATAAGGATAGATTATGGATTTAAAGTTTGCAAGAACAGATATTACGGCGAAGCCAAAAAAAGCGGAATTGGCAAAAATTGAAGCTTCTTTGGAGAAAGATGACAGCGTTATTTTCTACTTCGACAGAGAAAATTCGCATAAAGATTTGTTAGAACTTCAGGATTATTTTGAAGCAAAAGGCAAAAGTTTTTATATGAACGAAGTTAAGTACGGACTTTCAGATAACGAGTACATGTATCAAGTTCACATTATAAACTAAAGCCGAATTGTGAGCAAAAAGCTATTTATTGAAACCCTTGGCTGTGCGATGAACTCTCGCGACAGCGAGCATATGATTGCACAGCTGCGCGAAAAAGAGGGTTATGAGACTACTGATGATTTAAAAAGTGCCGACCTTATTATAATAAATACGTGTTCGGTCAGAGAAAAGCCGGTTGCAAAACTCTTCTCAGAACTCGGAGTTTTTAATAAAAAGAAGAAAGAGGGAGCAAAGATAGGTGTTTGTGGCTGTACGGCCTCACATCTAGGCGATGAGATTATAAAAAGAGCTCCCTATGTAAGTTTTGTTCTTGGTGCGAGAAATGTTTCTAAAATAACAGAAGTTTTAAATAGAGAGAGAGCTGTAGAGGTTGACATAAACTATGATGAGAGCTCCTTTGCTTTCAATGATTTTAGAACCTCTCCGTATAAAGCTTACATCAACATCTCCATCGGGTGTGATAAATCATGCACATACTGCATCGTTCCAAAAACAAGAGGCGATGAGATATCTATTCCTGTAGATTTGATTTTACGTGAAGCAAGCAGAGCAGTTGAGCGCGGAGCAAAAGAGGTTTTTCTTCTTGGGCAGAATGTAAATAATTACGGACGCCGTTTCTCGGGAGAGCATGAAAAGATAAACTTTACCGAACTTCTTCGCCGTCTTAGTCGCATTGAGGGACTGAGCAGAATCCGCTTTACATCACCGCACCCTTTTCACATGGACGATGAGTTTATCGAAGAGTTTGCAAGAAATCCTAAAATATGCAAATCAATGCACATGCCCCTTCAAAGCGGCTCGAGTAAAGTGCTTCGTGATATGAAGCGCGGCTATAGCAAAGAGTGGTTTTTAGACCGTGTTGAGAAGTTAAGAAGCGTCTCTCCCGAGGTTAGCATATCGACGGATATAATCGTAGCTTTTCCAGGAGAGAGCGATGAAGATTTTGAAGATACTCTGGATGTTATGAGACGTGTTAAGTTTGACCAGATTTTCTCATTCAAGTACTCTGCGCGTCCCGAGACGGAAGCTGAACATTTTACAAACACGGTTGACGATGATGTGGCTTCGCGCAGACTCACAACGCTTCAAAATTTGGCAACTGATATTTTGGATGAGAAAAACAAAACACATTTGGGCAAAATATACAGTGTCTATTTTGAAGATTTAATTCAGGACTACTACGTCAGCGGAAGAAGTGATAACAACCTTGTTGTGAAGGTTAAGGGTTCTGATGAGCTTTTGGGTCAATTTAGAGATGTTGAAATAACGGCAATCGGCAGAACGATATTAACCGGGGAAATAGTTGGGTAAAAAACTATTTCGTGCTATTGCGCTAATGATTGTCCCATTTATTGCATCAATCCTGATTAGATTTATCTATTTGACAAGCAAAAAAGTTTTCCATGCTCCTAAAATTGTAGAAGATGAGGCGGCAATTTTTGCCTGCTGGCATGGCGAACTTCTAATGCTTCCATACCTCTATTTCTACTACAGAAAACCACCTCATGCAAAAGTTTTAATTTCAAGCCATTTTGACGGCATGTTAATCTCTAAAACGGTAAAATACTTTGGACTAGGGACAATAGAGGGTTCTACCAATAGAAACGCAAGCAGAGTTTTAATGCAGGCCATAAGAGCGCTAAGGGATGGTTATGACATAGGAATAACTCCTGATGGACCAAAGGGTCCGCGCCATGAAGTAGCTGATGGCGTTGTGGTTATGGCTCAAAAAACAGGTTCTAAAGTCGTTTTGGTTAGAATAGTACCGACAAAATATTGGCAGCTTGGCAGCTGGGATAAATTTATCATTCCAAAACCATTTGGAACTCTGCACTACTATACGACGGCTCCGCTTGACTTAGGTTCACTAGAGTTGCAAGAGGCAAAAAAATTGATTAAAGAGGAGTTGCAAAAGCATGAAAAGTAAGATTTTTATACCGGCTTTGGCGGTTTTTTTGCTTTTTATAATGGGTGCGTACTTTTTAATAAATCCATCATATGAAAAATCACTCAGAGCAAAATATTATTATGAAGTAGGTGAATATAAAGAGGCTTACTCTCTTTCAAAAGAGGCATTTAGTCTTGATATATACAACCGTATGGCCGCTACTATTATGGCGCAGTCACAGACATCGCTTAAATATGTGGCATACATAGAAGATGCGCAAAAATACATGCAAATCATTGATGAGATTGCTCTCAAAGAGAAGATATCAGACGGTGACAGAGCAAAAATCAGCATGATGTGCAACATTATGCTGAGTGCATATATAAAACTTGCTCCAAGTGTTATAACAGATGAAGATCTAGTAAAACAGGCTGCTGAGTATTATGGCAAATTTGAGAAACTGCTTGAAAAAGTTAATACAAACTAAGCAAAAAGAGTTTCTCAAATATCTTGAAGATATTAGAGGATACTCTGATTTGACCATTAAAAGTTATGACGAATCTTTAAGAGAGGCGTTTTTACATGTAGAAATTCTGCAAGAGAGGAGACATATACTCTTAAATCTTATGCCATACCGCATAAAAATCTCTTCGCTAAATCCAAAAACAATAAGTAAAAAACTCAGCGCAATCCGCTCTTTTGCCCACTATTTAAATGACAATAATATGGCAGTTTTGCTAACGGCAGATGATGTGATAAAAGTTGCAAAAACCTTGCCAAAACCGATATCTCATAAGCATATAATAGAGGCTCTCTCACATGCAGAAGAAGAGGAGAAGGTCGTGGTAACTCTTCTTTATACTCTTGGTCTGAGGGTCTCTGAATTAGCCTCTTTGGAGCTTAAAAACATCTCAGAAGAGTGGGTGAGAGTTATAGGAAAAGGTAATAAACAAAGAGATGTTCCTCTTTTATTAAACTCAAAAAAACTTCTGGACGAATATTTGAGTAAATCGTCAAGAAAAAAGTTTGTTTTTGAGAAAAATGGCGAAAAATTAAGCGAAAACAGTCTAAGATATATCGTTTTAAAAGTCTTTAGAAGAGTTGGGTTAAAAGTCTCTCCTCATCAGCTTCGCCACTCTTTTGCATCGCAACTGCTAAACGGCAGTGCGCCGATTGCCGATGTGAGTGAGTTGCTTGGGCACTCGTCTATGGCTACGACACAAATATACACGAAATTGGGCAGTGCATTGAAACAACAAAATTATAATATGGCTCACCCTCTTTGCGGAGTTAAAGAGTAATGATTAGCAAACTTTTAGAGTCTCTATATACAAAAGTTTTTATAAATATTATTGTCCAAAACACGCAGACGGTAGTGTATGTTGAAGTTTGTTCAAGTAAGGGTGTCTTGCAGAGCATGCACAAATATTTTGATACCACAACGATGAACTCAAAGATGTACGAGTTTATAAACGCATACTACAAAGAGTCCCCATTTTGTTACATCTCCGTTCTGGACAAATCGCCTCTTCAGGGCGCGGTTCCTGCATGTGACGCCAAAGAGATAAGCAAATATTGCGATATTAGTTCATCAGAATATAGATGTTATTCGAAGAATTGGGCATTCTACACGTCAGAGTATGATTTAGAGGCTATAAAGCATGAGTACAGAAGCATAGGCATAGATTTTATCTTCTCACCTTTTGCGATAATGGCTAACTTTTTTAAAGATAAGATAGAGAATACTTTGGCGATGTTCTTGCTCATAGAGGATAACTATATATCTTTTAGCGTTTTTGATAACTCAAAACTTCTATATGCCCAGTACCTTAACATGGATCATCATAAGGATAGTGATGAGCTTCTGATGGAGTCATCTCTGGATGATGACGAAGAGATTTCGCTTGGCATTGAGGGAATAGATTTAGAAGAGATAGACATAGAAGATGACTCAGTAGGGTTTGATGATTTTACAAATATCGAAGATCTTGACGATACTGACTCAATCGATGAGTTTTCAGAAGAGCAGGAGATTCATGAGATAAGCACCAAAGAGGAACAGTATGTTTCTGCTGATGGATTTAATGAGGATTATCAGAGATTTTCATTAATACAGAGCGCTCTAAATACTTTTTACAAAGACCCGAAATACAACAGCCAGTTTATTGAAAATATCTATATTGCTGATGGCGTAGGTGTGAGCGGCGACCTTAAAAATTATCTTGAAGAGGAGATGTTTTTAAGCGTCTTTATAAGAAAGATAGATCTTGGCGGGGCTCTTTGCGACATGGCAAAGGCGGAGATATAAATGAAATACAGTTATATAAAACCTAGATATAAAACGGTCTTTACAAAAGATACACAGCTTCTGCTGACCTTTTTTAGTGTGACTCTTTTTATGCTCTTTAGCACCTACGCTTTTTTGCTTTTTCGCGACTATAGATTTGCGCAGGAAGTTGCTGATATAAATATGCAAAAAAATGAACTTCGCGGTGGCATTTTAAAAATGAGTGGCGAGATTGCAACGATAGAGAAGCAGGCTCTTTTAGCAGAGAAAGTTTTTACTAAAAACAGCGTATTAAAAGATAGTATTACCAATCTTTTTGATTTGGTTCCAAGCAGAATAACGCTCTCTGAGGCTAAAATAATGGAAGACGGGCTTATACTCTACGGCATTACGCCGAACAAAGATGTGTACAATTTTATGCTTCAAGCGCCGCTTCGCTCTATTTTCCATAGAACATACAGCAGTTTTTATCCTGAGAAAAACGGATGGCTAAGATTTGTCTCTACGAACTATATCGATGAAGGGGAGGAGATTGTCAATGAAAATTAATTTTACCAGACAAAATACTTATCTCCTTGGGGTATCGCTCTTTTTGCTCATATTTGTTGTAGTCTTCTCGTTTTCTGTTTTGATTCCTGAGGGGAAAAGCTATAGAATTAAAAAAATGGAGCTCAAAAAAGAGAATCTTGAGTTAAAGCAGCTGACAGACTTCTCGATTGAAAAAGAGGTCATACTTCAAAAGCTTCAAGGCGACAATCTGCATGCAATTAAAGCATTTGATACTGAATTTAATTCGGAGAGATTTATAAAGCAGCATAGGAGTTTTTTCAGTGCTTTAAGTGTCTCTAAAAGCATTGAACTTGAAAATGAGGACGGCTTCAGCGTTTATGAGGTAAATGCAACCTCAGAGATTAGTTCGCCTAAGAGTTTTTATAACTTTTTAGAAGCCGTAAATAAGAGCGACTGGATTATAGCGCTCAACTTTCCTATAAACTTCAAGAGAGAGGGCGAGATGATAAGCTCCTCTTTTACAATGAGGGTTTATAACAACCCCAAAGAGACAAATAGCAGTAAGTAACTTGTGTGTTTGATACTTTGCAAATCTCACAAAGTTCGCTTTGTGTAGCTTTAGGGGGTTGTAGGGACAATTTTGTCTCTGCCGCTATAATGGGCTTTGCTCATTATAGCGCGTAATAATAGTCAGCAGCTCTTTTGCTTTTGCAAAAGCCTCTTTGTCTTCAAAGAGGTATGGGCGGAGCTTCGGCTCTATCTTTAGCACTCTGCACTCATTCTTAAACTTCTCATCCATCTTTGGAGCCTCTTTTTTATACGGGGTGATAAATATAAAGTTTTGATTTTGATTGATTACAAACTTTCTTCCCACGACTAAAACGGAGCTGTTTTTCATTGCTTTGCGCTCACTTGCACTTAACATGTAGAGTTGTGATTTTAGGTATTTGTCGATTGTAAAGATGTCGGCTCTTTTGTTTTGTGAACTTTTGAAATATGCAAATTTGTTTACAGTCTCTATCTCTATATCTTCGATTAATTCGGCTCTGTCCTCATCTAGGTATTCAAAACTTTTTTTGATACCGCTTAGATATTTTTCTAAAAGCGGCGATGAGTAGTTGTGTCTAAATGAGTTTCTTCTTATATCCTCATCAAAGTTGCTCTCATCCTCAAAATACTCTTTTTCGTTTGCGTGAAGATATGAGAGCAGCTCCTTTTTGTCTAGATGCAAAAGAGGACGGACAAGAGTGTAAAAATCTCTCTTTTGAACACCCTGCATTCCCGCAATTTCTGCACATCCCGCACCTTTGCAAAACTGCATAAGCATCCACTCAAATCTGTCTCCCAGATGGTGTGCGGTTAAAAGATTTTCATAGCCATGCTTTTTAATAAGCTCTTCAAAAAATACGTAACGTATCTCTCTCGCTTTTGCTTCAAAATTTCTCTCAATTTTTGGTGCTTTAAAGATGTAACATGTAAGGTTGTGCTTTTTTGCCAGCTCTTGTGCATAGGCAACCTCTCTTTTGCTCTGCTCTCTAATGCCGTAGTCAACAATTGCAATGTCAAATGGAACTTTGTGTTTTAAAAGAAGAAAAAAGAGAGCCGTAGAGTCCGCTCCGCCTGAGAAAGCTAAGAGGTTTTTTTTATCTTTTAGTTTAAGAAGAGTTTTTTCTTCAAGCATTGTCAACTGTTGCGGTTAGAATATTTCCAACCATGTCTGTAATTTTGGCTTTGTAAATTTTGCCAAATTCAAGCTCCTCATCGCCTATTCTGTCATTTACATAAATCTCGCCGTCAATCTCAGGCGCCCAGATAAGCTCTTTTGCGCTAAGAAGATACTCATGCTCATCGCTCTCACTGTCAATTACGATTTGAACCTCTTTGCCTATCTCGCCTTTGAGCGATTTTTCCATAACTTCAGAGGCAATTTTGCCTAAAATCTCCGCTCTTTTATTGATAGTTTTTGCAGGAATTTTCTCGCTCATCTCATGTGCGCTAGTCGTCTCTTCATCGGAGTATGCAAAAACATTGATGCGGTCAAAGCCGAAGTTTGCGGCAAACTCACACATCTCATCAAACATCTCTTGAGTCTCTCGTGGGTGTCCTACGATGAAGCTTGTGCGTAAAAACGAGTTGGGAAGTGACTTCATGTACTCTAAAAGCTCTAAAGTCTCTTTTTTACCGAAACCTCTCTTCATAATACGCAACATGTCGTTGTTGATATGTTGTATAGGCATATCAAAGTAGTTGTGAAAAATTTTGCTTTTTGCTATGTTTTTTAGAAGTGAAATCGTTGTTGTAGAGGGGTAAAGATAAAGAATCCTTGCGCTTTTTACACCTTTTATAAGCTCAATTCTCTGGATTAGCAGACTAAGTCCGTCTTTGACGTTCTGGTCTCGCAAATATGAGCTGCTGTCTTGAGAAACAAACGAAAAATCGCAATACCCTTTTGCAACAAGACTTTCAACCTCTCTGGCAATCGAGTCTAGATTTCTAGAGTTTAACTTTCCTTTAAAAGATGGAATGGCGCAAAAACTGCATGTCTGGTTACACCCTTCCGATAGTTTTATGTAAGCATGATAGGTTGAGCCTGTAACAACGCGCTCGGCACCGTCTATGAGATATACTGCCTCGGAGAATCTGCTCTTTTTTTCTTGAAGCAGCTCATCGATCTTGTCATAGTCGCCGACTCCGGTAAAGATGTCAACCTCAGGCATATCTTTAGCCAACTCCTCTTTGTATCTCTCACTAAGACATCCTGCCATCACCAAAACAGAGTCCTCTTTTCTAGCTTCATGAAGATTTAAGACCGTGTTTATCGACTCCTGTTTTGCAGCGTCAATGAATCCGCAAGTGTTTACTATGATGACGTCTGCATCTCCCTGATCATCGGTCAGTTCAAAATTTTTAAGTTTACCCATCATGACTTCGGTGTCAACTAGATTTTTTGTGCATCCAAGAGATACGATATGAAGTTTATTGCCCATTTATTTCCATTTTTTGTAGACTTTTTTATAACCATACGAAGTAAGTGTTTCTGCAACCTTAGGGTCAAAATCTTTGATTTTGGGGTACCCAAGGTGAAGCCTTAATGAACGAGTATGAGTTATAAAATATATTTTTCGTATTATAGCCAAAAGCTCAAATGTTTCTTTTATGGTTTTTAAAAAACTCGGAGATATCGATTTCTTTTTATTTTTTGCTCTATGAGATTGTGGAAGTCCCCCAACAACTCCGAGGAGTTGATATGAGAATAAGCCTTGAAATAACAATCTCATTGCTTATTTTAACTAAGAATTTTGTTCATTTTGCTTGAGTGTACTGCTATACTCTATAGATGAATTATATTTAAACTGAAAATCAAGATTATCATTTGTAGCTTGGATTGCCGAATCCAAAACCTTATCTAGATTATTATCGTAAGAAGATTTTTGTTCGACATTTTGTGTCAAAATGATATATAATTTTTTTATAATATTTTCCTTTTTCTTATATTCAAAGATAAAAAATCCTAAAACAGATACTATCAACCCAATGGCAACAGCCAATATAACACACTTAACAAAAATGTTTATATCAGTAGATGGATTTTTGGTTGATAATGAAAGCAAAGATATGGCTAAAGCTCCCGCAGACAGTATGATTGTTGGTAGTGTAAGCATAAGAGGATTGTCAAACTCTACATCGACATATTTTTTGATAAGAGTCTTTTTATATTCTTCATCTTTTTCTATATATTTTTTGATAAAAGCTTTTTTATATTCTTCATCATTTTCGATTTTGTCTATTTCTTGATTCATCTCTCCCCATCCTTTATAGACTATTCAAGCTATATTGAATATCTTCAACTTGTGAGGCATCACCACTAGCTTTAGCAATCTCAAGTGCTTGAGTGAAGTACTGTTTTGCACTTTTTTTATCACCTTGTCGTTGTGATAAAACACCCAACCAGTACAAAGCATAACTTTCTTTGCTTTTTAGCCCATTATCTTGAGCGATTTTGAGAGCATCAAGAAAAATCGTTTTTGCTTTTTCGTAGTTTGCTTGGTTTATATAGCGCACTGCCAATGTTACTGAGTTATGAGCATATTCTGCAAAATTACTGGCTTCTTTTGCAAAATCAACTGCTTTTTGTGAGGATTCCATTGCTTTTTTGGTGTCACCTTGGGAGTCATATATAATGGCAAGCACGTTATAGGTGTTAGAAATACTTGATTTGTTAGTTTTATATTCAAGTGCTTCAAGCAAGTATTTTTTTGCTTCATCAAGGTTATGTATGTTACGATAATACACGGCTAAATTATGCAAAACGCTGCCAATCTGTTCTTTATTGCCAAGCTTTTTAGTTACTTCTAAGCTTTTTTGTGTGTATTTTAACTCTTGATTTGTATCTCCAAGATAGCTATAAATCGAGCCTAATTTATTATAAGCAAAAAAGTAGTCATCAAGGCTAGAGGCTAATGGTTCTAGCTTTTGTGCATATGGGAGTGCTTTTTTATACTCTCTGCTACGAATATATGTTTCGCATAACCAATAATTTGCATCAAAAGATTTTGGATTTTCTTTGGTAGCTTGTGTACAAAGTATCTGGGCTTTGTCTAAGGCTCCGGCTCCATATGCGGCGACACATTCATCAAGTGTGGATGCTTGAAGTGCCAATGAGCCGAGCGCGAGTACTAATGTAAGTGTTTTTTTCATCTGTTTTCCTTAATTTTATTTTTGTTGTTTGTGTGGTATTTGAAATAAAACTAAGGTGGCGGAGATGTGCTAAGTAGCAGTGTTTGGTGATTGTTAGTGTATTTTAGAGAAGTGATTTGAAAGTGAAGAGTTTTACTCTCTCTCTCTCTCTCTCTCTCGATGGCGTGATGTTTGTGTGCAGATATTGGCCATATTTTTTCCTTCTTGCAACTTGAGGGATTGTAACAATAAGAGTCTTAAAGTTCTATGACTTTGCTTATGTTACAATAATTATTCGAGAATTTACACAAACAAGCTCAGCAACAATTTTAGAAGCATTAAGATACACTTTGTCAATAAAGCCATTGTGCGTGTAAAAAATAAATATATAAAAGAGAAAAAATGAAAAAATTACAAAGTTTACTTCTAGCTGCTGCCATTACCGTTTCCTCTTTAGCTGCCGATGAGGTTAGAAAAACAGTATATATCGGTGTTTCAACTGCTTCTATAGAAAATGAGAGTATGACCGAGGGAGTATTTGGATTTGGGGTGGATAAAATCTATAGCAGCTGTATGCTTTGGGGGCTTCATAGCGAGTACAGCTTTGGCAAACTCTCGGATGATGCCACAAATGAAAATGACATGGTAGCTACCATAGAGCTAGACTTAAAAGCGGGTTTTGTTCCATTTAGAGACTTTTCTGTGTATGCTTTAGTGGCGGGGGCAGGGCAGTACATAGAGAATGATGGTGCTTATGGTTTTGGGTATGGTGCAGGGATGGACTATGCGCTGAGTGAGAGTTTTATTTTTGATGTGAGATACAAAACTTATAGTATGAAAAACACTCTGCTAGACTACGACTACGACAAAGCCGTTGCTTCTTTGAGATATAAGTTTTAAAAAAACTTTAGATAGTTGCGCGCTCAAGGATTGCAAAGCTAAAGGTGCCATAAAGTATAATTTCGACATGAAGATATATGATGTTTTAATACTCGGCGCAGGTGCCAGCGGACTTATGTGCGCCTCAAATTTGGACAAAAAACTAAGCGTTGCAATTGTAGATGGCAACAGTAAAATAGCCCAAAAGATAAAAATCTCAGGCGGCTCAAAATGTAATATTACGAACACTCAGCTAAGCAGAGATAATTACGACGGCGACAAAGAGTTTATATTTAATGTTTTTGAGACTTTCTCAAGAGATGACCTGCTTAAATATCTGCATAAAAACGATCTTGAACCCGTAGTGAGAAAAAAGCGCTACTACTTCTGTAAAGACTCATCAGATGAGATAATAAGTATCTTTAAAAAACATACAAAGAACGTAGATCTTTTTTTAAACAGTGAGATCTTATGGGTAAAAAAAGAGGGCGATATTTTTGAAGTAAAAACTCTCAAAGAGCACTTTAGAGCCAAAAAAGTAGTCGTGGCAACTGGTGGCAAAAGCTATAAAAATCTAGGTGCAAGTGATATCGGTCTTGAAATCGCAAAGAGTTTTGGCATAAAAGTAAAAGAGTTTTCTCCCGCACTTGTCGGGCTTACCGTTCAAAAAGAGCAGTTTTGGATGAAAGAGCTAAGCGGGCTTAGCTGTTATGCTAATATAAAAGTTGATGGCAAAATCCTAAAAGAGGAGCTTCTTTTTGCTCACAAAGGCATAAGCGGCCCCGTAGTTCTCTCAGCGTCGCTCTACTGGCAAAAGGGAAATATTTCGATTGATTTTCTTCCCGATAATAATATTTTAGAGCTTATCAAGGGGAGTAAAAAACAGCTAAGTTCAGTTATACCGCTTCCAAAAAGACTCTCAAAAGCACTTTTAGAAGCCCTTGATATAGAAGATGTTGAGTGCAAAAAGGTCACAAATGAGATAAAAGAGAAGTTAGTTCGTATTCACGATTACGAGTTCGCGCCTGCTGGAAATTTCGGTTTTTCAAAAGCTGAAGTGTGCCGCGGCGGAGTCTTGAGTGAGGAGCTAAATCCATACAGTATGGAAGCACTGGATGTAAAAGGACTCTTTTTTATTGGTGAAGTCGTTGATGTAACGGGTGAGCTTGGCGGATACAATTTTCAATGGGCGTTTAGCAGCGGGTATGTCTGTGCAAAAGGGATAAACGAAAATTAGACGTGGTGCTCACAACTGGACTCGAACCAGTGACTTTTACCTTGTCGAGGTAAACGTGCTATGCTATTAAGTACCTATTTTATGAGGTTTTAAAGCTTTTAAAAAAGCCTTACCCCACTTTTTACCACACTATGTAGTAGATTTTTTAAACTGCCGCGACTTTTGACTTTAGCATATTTTGAACAAAAGCATTAAGAGACATTCCGGCTTTTAGTGCTTCTTGATGGATTTTTTGATGCAACTTTGGGTCAATTCTAACATTAAAGACACCTTTGTATGTCTTTTGCGGCTTTCTGCCTAGCTCTTTGCAGGTTTGCAGATATTCATCAACTGCGTTTGCAAAGTTAGTTTCAAGTTCACTTGCACTATCTGCTTCAAAAGTTACCAAATCATCTATAAGTTCTATTTTCCCAAAAAAGAGTTTATCTTCACTAGAATACTCTATTGAACCGACATAGCCTTTATATTCAATTGTATTAGCCATTATAGTATCTCCTTTAGCTTAACTTGTATCTGCTTAACGAGATAGATTTTTAAAATATTGCTTGGATGTGGTTTGTGTAAGTTTATAAGACTATCTTTCTCTTTGTTGTAAAACTTAACAGCAGAACCGCTACCCTCTATCTTTTCATAACCAAAACCCAAAAGCAAAGTTTGAAGTTCGTCAAATGTCAAATCTTTGTATGGTGGTATTTTTAAAAATCTCTCAAGTAATTTATCTTTTTTGCTCATGATAAAATGATACCATAAAATAGTTACAAAAATACATATGGCTAAAGATTATTGACATAAAAGTATCCTTTGGGATACAATGTTTCTATGTATAAGGAGCTTGACAATGAATAAACTAGAACTTACAAACTTTGATATAGCAGAGTATCTTGATGATAAAAAAGTAATAGCCGAGTATCTATCTCAAATCTTAGCAGATGGAGATATGGACGAACTCTTAGAAGCTATAGGACATATAGCAAAAGCAAAAGGGATGAGTCAAATAGCAAAAGATACAGGGCTTGGAAGAGAAAGCTTATATAAAACCTTTCATCAGGGTTCAAAGCCTAAATTTGACACTATTGCAAAAGTGCTCAACTCTCTAGGCGTAAAAGTGCAGGTATCGGTGTAGGCATAACCTGCTCACTCATCTGTTCGTTAGAAACTCAACCTATAATAATTAATAAATTCCTCAAAATATACACTTTCCTCAAAATATGCATCGCCTTCAACGACTGGTGTATTTTCAAAATCGAAAGTATTATTGTGTAATTGTTCATCGATGACAACAAGTAAGTCATAATAAACTTTTTTTACATCTGCACTTGCGAGATAATGTATCGGCGGCAGAGGAATTTTAGTTTCACAGCTATTTGGTCCTTGATCAATTAAGAAAAGATCATCATAAATATCTTTTTGTGCTGCATTGATTTTGATTTTATGCAGTAGTTTATAATATTCTTCGACATCGCTGTCGTAAAATATTTCAAACTCGTTGATCAAATTCACATTAATATATATTTCAAGCGTTTCTGATGGCTTGAAATTATCTAAAAATTGTAAAACATCCCAATCACCTAGTATATTTTTTTTATGTAGCTCCAAAATATCGCTGCGAAAAGCCCTCAAAAAATCGGCATGTTCTTCATATGCCAAAAGATAAAAATAAGACTTAGACGCACTTGTTTTGTCATTCAACACAAAATCAACATAATCATAATCGATATTACCAAAGAGCTGGTCTTTAAGTTTATTTTTTTCCAACTTTTTGATTTTATTGGTCTGTAAAAACTCTTCCAGATCTCCACTAGAAAAATATTTTTCTAAAAAGAAAATTATAGGTCGTTTCTCTCTTTTATGCACATAAAACGTGTTGCGTGACACACTTAGTAATTTACAATATTCATCAACCAAGCTCAAACCTTTGTAATAATATAATAATAAAATATAATTTTATCATAAAATAGTAATAAATTGATACAAAAAGCTTGACAAACAAATAAAAGTATTGTATCATTACTTAAATCAATAAAAAAGTAATTAAATTACTAATAAAATACAAAAAGGATAAAAAATGAAAGAATATTATACAACAGAAGAAGTAGCAAAAGGAATAGATGGCTTATTACCAATTTCAAAAACAACTCTTCGCAACTTAAGAACCGCTCGCAAAATTAAATTCTCAAAGGTCGGGAATATTTGCGTATATAAAAAAGAATGGATTGAAAATTACATAAATGGAAATGTCGTAGAAGTAGCATAGTCGCCTTAGTTCTCTCCACGACCAAATTTTGAGAACTAAGACTTTGAGTTACAACAACACTTAAAAAGCATTGTGAGCTGCAATTATAGCTTCAAATGTTTTATTTAAAATTAATAATAAGGACACCTATGTCAAACCCTAAAAAATATTACTGGCTTAAATTATTTGATAATTTTTTTGCCGATCCAAAAATAAAAAAACTACGAAGGCTCGCAGGCGGTGATACTTACATTGTGATTTTGCTCAAAATGATGCTTCATACAGTTAAAACAAACGGTATATATGAATATCAAGGAATTGAAAGCACGCTCGCCAAAGAGCTAGAGCTTGTAATTGATGAAAATGAAGACCATATACTAGCAGTAATTATATATCTTGAAAAAACCAAGCTGATTGAAGAAATCCAAAATAGCCACTTTTTGCTAACTCAAGTGCCTGAAATGTTAGGAAGTGAAACAGCGGCAGCAGAACGAAAAAGAGCACAAAGAGAGCGTGAAAACAATAATAATGTGACATTGTCACACGTTAGTCACAAACTGTCACACAGAGAAGAGAAGAGAAGAGAAAGAGAAGAGGAGAGGAGAGGAGAGGAGAGGAGAGGAGACTTTGGGATTAAAAGTTTTTTGGATTTGAAAAGTTTGATGATTAACAACCGAAAAGGCGATGACGGCAAACAGCTTAGATTTATGTTTGAAAATCAAGAAGTTGCGATAAGTGACAAGGAGATCCCATACTTTCCAGTGAACGGTCAAAACCTCACATTTGCTGAGTCTGATAATTTTTACAAAACTATGTTTCAAAATTTAGAATATCTAATATCTAGGATAGAGCAAGGAGCCTAAAAAGCTCCTCAAACCTTCATTAAAGCCCTATTGGTAGGGTTTTATGGAGGGTTAAACCTCGTGTTGTTTAACTTACAAGCTGAAAAGTTGTCTTGACAAATCAGGGCATTATACCCTATTGAATTATTACAAAGGCATAATCATAACAAGAAATTATCAGCTTGAACCTGGCCTAAAAATTGGAGATGGTCACAATAACAGCTTAGAAGAGGATGCCACTTAAGCGATAGCGATTACTTCAATCTCTTCTAGTTATATTACATGAGGAAAATAAGATGAAAACCACAAAAATCATAAATGCAAAACAAAACGACGGACCAAAAGATATCCAAGAACTTATTAAGTATTTTGGAACTTATTGTATCTCTTCAAGCGAAGAGATTGCTCAAGACATTCAAACCTTTACTGACCCTTTGGAATTGGCAGCTTATATTGACACAAAACAAAAGCAAGGTTTTATTTCTGACGTTTTTGAACCAGAACATATAGACTACACGATAGTGCAAAAAACGCACCAAACCGGCCACTAATCGCGTTTGCATCCGGCCACTAAAAACGCTCATCATCCGGCCACTCATGACGGAGATGATTCGGCCACTTTTAGAAAGTGAGCGCGATTTTATAATT
>NZ_JAHYJB010000058.1 GCF_019429335.1 Sulfurimonas sp.
CGGCAATCGGAACGATTGCAACCTGAGTCGGAGCGATAAACATTGGAAACTCTCCAGCGTAATGCTCCGTTAATATACCAATAAAACGCTCAAACGAACCTAAAATTGCTCTGTGAATCATAACCGGCTGAATTTTGTCGTTATTCTCACCGTTGTATTCAAGCTCAAATCTCTCAGGAAGATTAAAGTCTAACTGTATTGTACCACATTGCCACTCGCGTCCGATTGCGTCAGTAATCTTAATATCGATTTTAGGGCCGTAAAAAGCCCCTCCACCCTCATCTATTTCATAAACAAGATTGTTTTTATCCATCGCATTTTTTAACGCCTGCGTAGAAACTTCCCATACTTCATCGCTTCCGACAGCTTTAGCCGGTCTTGTTGAGAGCATCATTTTGTAGTTGAATTCAAAAGTTGACATGATTTTATCTACAAAATCCACAACCTCTATAATCTGCTCTTCAATCTGGTCTGCTCTACAGAAAATATGCGCATCATCCTGAGTAAACTCACGAACTCTAAAAAGCCCGTGAAGTGCACCAGTCATCTCATGCCTATGCACAACACCGTACTCAAAATATTTAAGCGGAAGATCTCTGTATGAGTGCAAATCTTCTTCATATATCTTAATATGACCAACACAATTCATCGGTTTTACACCGAACTCTATCTCGTCAATATTTGTAAAGTACATGTTCTCGCCATAATTTTGGTAGTGACCAGATGTTTTCCAAAGGTCGCTTCTAAGCATTTCAGGACCGCGAACAGGCTCATAACCGCGCTTACGGTGAGCTTTAAACAGAAGTGACTCTAACCTTGCGCGAAGTCTTCCGCCTGCCGGAAGCCAGATTGGAAAACCTGCCCCAACTTCTTCACGGAACGTAAACATCTTCATCTCTGCGCCAAGTTTGCGGTGGTCTCTCTTCTCAGCTTCTGCCATCATATCAAGATATGATTTTAGCGCCTCTTTGTCTGCAAACGCTATTCCATAGATACGTGTAAGCATCTCGTTGCTAGAGTCTCCGCCAAGGTAAGCACCGGCAATCTTGGTAAGTTTGAAGTATCTGATAAGTCCAATATTTGGGAGGTGAGGACCACGGCATAAATCTTCAAACTCACCCTGCTTGTAGATAGAAACAGTGTCACTTGAGATGCGTTCCATTACCCTCAGCTTAAGATGGTCGTCTTTAAACTTCTTTTTTGCCTCAGCCATAGAGATTTCATACTTCTCTATCTCATACTTCTTTTTAGCAAGAGAGATCATCTCTTTTTCAATCTCTTTTAAATCAGACTCTCCGATTTCACTAGAAGTTTTAAAATCGTAGTAAAAGCCTTCTTTTACGTTTGGTCCTACAAAAAACTTTGCATCAGGATAGAGCGATTTTATCGCCTGAGCCATAAGGTGAGCTGTTGAGTGGCGCAAAACCTCAAGCGACTCGACAGAGTTATCCAGATGAATCTGTTCACCCTCAAAACCCTTCTCTTTGGCAGTTTGTAAATCTATAATTTCGCCGTTATGTTTTATTGCTATCGCGTTCAAAATTTTTTTTCCTATCTTTTATTTATTCTATTAAAGTTCTGTCTTTAAAACTGCCCCGTTTGAAGCATTTGAGACTAAAAGCTGGTAGCGCTTGAGCCACTTCGATTTAACCTCATTTTTATGAGGTTTGTAGTTCTCTTTTCTTTTTGCTATCTCTGCATCGCTAATGTTTAGCTGCAAGATATGCTTATCAACATCAAGCTCTATCTCATCACCGTCTTCTATAAGCGCTATCAAGCCGCCCTCTGCCGCTTCAGGAGAAACATGCCCGATGCTTGCACCTTTGGTTGCTCCTGAGAAACGACCGTCAGTTATTAGAGCTACGCTATCACCAAGTCCCATGCCTTGAATAAGTGCCGTAGGCGCTAGCATCTCCTGCATTCCAGGTCCGCCTTTTGGACCCTCATAACGGATAACTACCACATTTCCGGGCTTTACTTTATGCGACATTATCCCAGTTATTGCCTCAGCTTGAGAGTTAAAACAGATTGCCGTACCTTTAAACTGGCGCATACTCGGCTCGATTCCTGCAGTTTTTACAACCGCGCCCTCTAACGCCAAATTTCCAAAAAGAATTGAGAGTCCGCCGACTTGAGAATAAGCATTTTCATTCGTATGGATTATGCTCTCATCCAAGATTTTAGCATCTTTTATGCGCTCTCCAAGAGTTTCACCTGTTACTGTAGGGTTGTCAAGATAAAGCAATCCGCCTCTGCGGCTCACCTCTTTCATAACAGCATTTACGCCGCCTGCACGGTTAATATCATCCATGTGAACAGTTGTTAATGATGGAGATATTTTAGCAATATGCGCAACATTGTCAGCAATATTGTTTATCTTCTCTATCGGAAAATCAACTCCTGCTTCTCTTGCAATGGCTAACATGTGAAGAACGGTATTTGAGCTTCCGCCCATTGCCATATCAACTACAAACGCATTGTGAACGGCTTTTTCATTTAAAACATTACGCAGATTATATTTGCTGTCATCTGCCTTTGCCATCTCAACAATTCTCTTAGCCGCTTTTTTAACAAGCTCTATTCTAGCAGGTGTCATAGCTAAAATAGTTCCGTTTCCAGGAAGTGCAATTCCCATAGCTTCGCAAAGAGTGTTCATTGAGTTTGCCGTGAACATTCCCGAACAGCTTCCGCCGCTTGGACATGCGTTGCACTCGATGTCGTACAACTCTTCATCTGTCATTTTACCCTCAGCATGAACGCCGACTGCTTCAAAAGCAGTAGCCAAATCTATCGGTGTACCGTCTTTTTTATGCCCAGCCGGCATTGGACCGCCTGAAACAAAAACAGTAGGAACATTTACGCGAAGTGCCCCCATAATCATACCTGGAACAATTTTGTCACAGTTTGGTATACATATCATTGCATCAAGTTTATGTGCATTCATAACAGTCTCAATTGAGTCTGCAATAATTTCACGAGAAGGCAAAGAGTAGAGCATCCCGTCATGCCCCATCGCGATGCCGTCATCAACACCGATGGTATTAAACACAAAAGGAACTCCGCCTGCTTCACGAATAGCCTCTTTTACAATCTCTCCGTATTCATGCAGGAAAAAATGTCCAGGAATTATGTCTATGTAGCTGTTTG
>NZ_JAHYJB010000030.1 GCF_019429335.1 Sulfurimonas sp.
ATGATATCTTGACTCGTGCAGTGTTTTCGATGCTCCTTAAGACATACTCGCAACATGAGGCAAGTGAGAAAAATCCATATTTCGGTCTTGCAACTGCGGCGTTTCAACTCTTAACAACACATGCGGATACAAGAATTTGGAGTGCTCTGCCAAAAGATTTTCAGGTTGCAAAGGTTAAAATACCAAAAGAGGGCAAGCTTCTCTTAAAAGCTGGAGCGCAAGATATGGATGTAGAGCTTGGCAATGGCGCAGGACATGCCATTGTTTACGTAAGATTGCCAAGTGCTATCTCTAAGCCTAGCGTGGCGGTTATAAAGTTTTAGGAGATTATATGAGATTAATATTGACAATTTTAGCGCTTTTTGCGTTTGTTGGATGCGCTAAATCGCCCGAGCCTAGCGATGCAATTGTGAAGGTCGTGGGCGGATGCTCAAGCAGTGATATCGTCGTTATCGACATCAAAGGGCGCAAAAAGAGTGACGGTTTTATGCAGGCACAGGTTATCGGTGAAAACAGGTCAGACAGCTATCAAAACCTTGAGTACCGCGTTGTCTGGCTTGATAGCGAGGGGTTTGCGATAGATACTATTCTATCGAAGTGGAACAGCGCCCCTGCATATGCTAATCAGCCGTTTTATATAAACGCTACATCACCGAGTGCAAAAGCCAAAACATTTCGACTATATATCAAAAGAGATAAGGAAGTAATATGCGACAAACAATACAATGGACAATAATTTTAGCTGTGGTTGGGGTTTTATTTAGCGGGTGCGCTACAAAAACTACAAATATCGATATAAACAACGATAAAGGCGAAGCTGTTATGGGGCTTGATTATAGAGATTTTCAGGGCGCCGCTCAAGATATGGTGGAGTCACTGCTAGCTTCTGGTGCTGTTACTAAAAAAGACGGCAGTCGATACGTTCTTGTGGTATCTAGAATTGTAAATGACACGATGCAGCATATAGACACGGATCAGCTTGTTAAAAAAATACGCGTCGGACTGCTTCAAAGCGGTAAAGTGGTTGTCACTACTGCCGTAGGTCTTGATGGCGCTGAGGATAAGATGTCCATGCATGCAAGAGAAGAGTTAAGGGGCAATGCGGAGTTTGACCAAAAGAGCGTTGCGGGCAAAGGGAGTATGATTGCTCCTGATTTGAGCCTTTCAGGGAAGATTCTTCAGCGCAATATCCGTGTAGACAGCAAAACGCAAAGAGTAGAGTACTATTTTCAGATGACTCTGAGTGAGATTAAGACAGGTCTCGCATATTGGGAAGATGAGCGCATTGTCGCAAAAAGAGGCAGTAATAAATCTGTGGCGTGGTAAACTGTATGAAAGAGAGAGTATCTAAATTATTTACTCTAGCGGCTGCTATTTTTATTTTTGGCGGCTGTTCGCAAAAAGTCTCTATTTGCGCACTTGAACCCGCTGAGATAGATAGAGCTGCCATGACAAAAAAGGTGAGTGTCGCTCCGTTTGAAAATGACCATCTTGGACTCTCAAACAAAATCGAGACTAATCTTGTGAGACAAAAAATTGATAACAAAGAGTACTTTACGGTTATAAGCAGAAAAGATTTTGAGAAGATTATAATTGAACAGAAGATACAAAACAGCGGCTTGGTCGATGTCTTAACTGTTGTAGATGTTGGAAATCTTATCGGTGCACAGGCTATCATATCTGGAAGAGTGGGACGTCCCTCGTCCAAAGATACACACTTTTATGAAGAGCGCACGGAGTGCATGGACAAAAAGTGCAAAGAGACAAGAAAGTATGCGGTTGGGTGTACAAAAAGAGAGGTCGGACTTTCTGCTGAGATACGCATGGTTGATATTTCAAAGGGCGATATCATATATGCCGATACGCTAAATAGAGAGTCTGAGTATAAAAAGTGTCAAGATAACTCCAGCGCTATTCCTAGCGTCGAAGCGGCACTCCAACTGCTGGCAAATAGGATGGCAGATGATTTTTCTAATAAACTTATGCCGCAATACCGCTATTTTGAGGTTGTTTTGCTTGACAGCCCTGATGTTAAATACAGCAGCCAAGAGGATAAGCTTTTGGAAGCATCCTTAGAGTATATAAAGCAAAACAGACTCGATAAAGCAGAAAAATTACTTATTGATTTGATTGACTCAACAGAGCAGAAAAGTTATGTTCCCCTTTACAATCTCGGTGTTATAAAAGAGGCGCAGGGAGCATACGGTGAGGCTCAAAAATATTATAAGATGGCTGATGATTTGGTGGTTGAGCCTGTTATAGAAGTAAGCACGGCGTATGTTAGAATCGGCGATATGATTGAAAAAAATAAGAGAGCAAAAGAGCAGCTATTAAGATAATGAACACAATTACCAAATATATTTCAATAACAACAACGCTGCTTAGTCTGCTATTTTTGGCAGGATGCGCGGCACAAAAAGAGGTTGAGGTGGCTCAAAAAAAAGCTCCGCCATCTTGGTATGTCAATCCTCCTCAAACAACACTTACTACGCTCTACGCAGTAGGCGAGGGAGAGGATCGGGATGAGGCTGTAAAAAACGCGCTAAATATGATGGCTTCAACGCTAAGTGTTTCAATCTCATCGCAGTTTGATTCCAAAAAAGTTGTGCGGGAGGGTCTGCTTAACACCCATCAATCAACAGTTGTAAGCAAAACACAAAGCGATGTCAAAAAAATCCGCATAAGCAGCTACGAAGTAGTAGAGTCTTACGCTCTTGGCTTTAGAAACCATATAGTTTTGATAAAGTCGCAGAAGCAGAAGCTCTTTGAGAGCCTCCATAGCGAGCTTGAGCAGAAGTTTGCTCTTGCTGATTCGCAGATAGATTCACTCTCCTCTAGCCATGTGCTAAATAAGCTAAACGGCTATAAAAAAATAAAAGATGAGATTAAGGACGTGCCTGACACTCTTGTAGTGATGAACGTTCTGGACGGCTCATACAGCTCCAAAGAGCATATTCACAAGATAGAGAGAATAGACTCAGCGTATGAAAAACTGCTCTCAAGCATAAGTGTTGCAATAGAGTGTGACAGCGACTCTAAACATCTTGAAGCTCCTATAAGAGAGGGATTTAGCTCTAAAGGAGTGCGCATCAGCGGTGGCAAGGGAAGCACGCATTTTAGATTGAATGTGAAGTCAAATGCACAAAAAGCCTCCTCTTACGGCTTCACACTTGCGCGTTACGCAATAGAGATAAGCGTACATGACTATAAAGGCGCAGTAGTGGCGAGCAACAAGCTAAATATAGTCGGGCAGTCAACCCAAGGTTATGAGGTAGCCAAAGAGAGCGTTGCCGTGAAACTCCATGATATGATAAAAAAAGAGGGAATAGGCAAAATAACAGGTCTTGATTTATAGTTGTTTGACCGACTGTTAACGCCCTTTTGATATACTTTTGGCAATAAAATAGTGATTTTCATAATAAGGTTTGTAATTCATGATTTCTAAAATAGAGTTGATAAAAAAAGAGGTTAGCAAAGTAGTTGTAGGGCAGGAAAAGATGATTGACTCTCTTTTAATCGCTCTTTTTTGCGAGGGACATATCCTAATAGAGGGTGTTCCGGGGCTTGCAAAAACTACGACCGTAAACGCGCTTGCTAAAAGTTTGGGGCTTAATTTTAAACGCGCACAGTTTACTCCAGACCTTCTTCCTTCAGACATCTTAGGTGCTGAGATATATGACCCAAAAAACAACAGTTTTAAGATAAAAAAAGGTCCTATTTTTACAAATCTTCTCTTGGCAGATGAGATAAACCGCGCCCCTGCAAAAGTTCAGTCTGCCTTGCTTGAGGTTATGCAGGAGAAGCAGGTTACACTTGGAGACGCCACTTTTAAATTAGAGCCTCCGTTTTTTGTAATGGCTACTCAAAATCCTGTCGAGCAGGAGGGTGTATATCAGCTTCCAGAGGCTCAGTTGGACAGATTTATGCTAAAACTCATCGTCAGCTACAACACAAAAGAGGAGGAGCTTGAAATTGCAAGAAGAGTCTCAAGCGGCAGCTTTGAAGCCATCTCCGCGGTAGTTACAAATGATGATATTAACGAGATAAAAGAGTCTATAAAAAATGTACATGTAGATAAAGAGGTCGAAGAGTACATGATAAATCTTGTAAATGCCACGCGTTATCCGAGCGAGTACGGACTTGACGAGATTAAGGACTATATACAGTTCGGCGCTTCGCCTCGTGTAAGCATAGATATGTTTAAAGCCGTAAAAGCTATGGCATTTATGCGCCAAAAAGATTTTGTTACTCCTGTTGACGTGGCATACATTGCAAAAGAGCTTATGCGCCACCGTATTGTTCTTACTTATGAGGCGGAGGCTGAGGGAGTCACAACGGATGAGATTATCCAAAAAGTGCTCCAAAGAGTGGCAATACCGTAGGTTTGGTATAAAATGAGCAAACTGCAAAAAATTCTCGTTCGTGCACGCCGCCAAGTCTTTAGCGAAATGGTAGGAAATAACCCATCCATTTTTCAGGGCGAGGGGTACGACTTTATCGAGCTTCGTGAATATATGCCCGGCGATGATATCCGCCATATTGACTGGAGCATTACCGCTAAGATGCAGCGCCCTTTTATCAAAATATTTCGCGAAGAGAGAGAGCTAAGCGTCGTTGTCGTCTCAATTTTAAACGGAAGCGTGCATTTCGGCTCTAAAAAGTTCAAACAAGAGACTATCGCCGAAGTTGCTGCTCTTTTGGGATTCTCTACCATTAAAAACGGCGATTTGCTAAGCTCGTACATCTTCACCGACGAGATTATCTCATACATAAAACCGGGAAAAAAACTCTACCAAATCCACAAAAACGTGGAAGATATTTTAAATTTTAACGCCATAAACAAAAAGGTTGATTTTAAATTTATCTCCGATACGCTTTTTAAGAGACTCAAGAGAAAATCGCTTATTTTGATAATCGGTGACTATTTTGAGATACCTGACTTTAGACTTCTGGCTAGAAAACATGAGGTGCTCTCCG
This sequence comes from Sulfurimonas sp., assembly GCF_019429335.1. Taxonomy (GTDB): domain Bacteria; phylum Campylobacterota; class Campylobacteria; order Campylobacterales; family Sulfurimonadaceae; genus Sulfurimonas. Next base: position 4,978 of record NZ_JAHYJB010000030.1, read on the forward strand.
TCATAGTCAGAGACCGCCTTGAAGAGCATCCGCCAGAAATGGGTTTTGCCTCTTTGGTTGACCCTGAGAGCGGAGCGGTTTTGGAGGGTGATTTTAACGCTTCAAGCGTCAGAGCATACGCACAAAAAGTAGCCGCACACGACCATAAGCTTTTTGACACACTAAGACATGACGGTATTAGATTTACAAAAATATATACCGATTCTCACGAGGTCGTAGAGTTTCGCAGACTTTTTGAGGGAAGATAATGGCACAAGAGCAAAGTTACGATATCCCGCTTCATGACATAAAGCCCATTGTAGATGTGCAGGAGTATTCGTTCTACTACTTTTTAGGGATTTCTTTTTTTGTTTCTCTGCTTGTTTTGACAGTGGCTTATCTAATCTACATGTTACTTCAAAAACGAAACAGATTTAACATAAGAAAAGAGCATTTTAAACTCCTAAACACTCTTGATTTAAGTGATGCCAAACGCTCAGCATACGACATCACTCTCTATGGTGCCACATTTAAAAATGACAGCCCGAGACATCAAGAGATGTATGAAAATCTTATAGAGAGAGTTGAGATTTACAAATACAAAAAAGATGTGGACGCATTGAGCGGCGAAGTTATCGGCTATATAGAACTTTACAAGGGTATGATTGATGTTTGACGGACTTTATTTTGAGTTTCCGATACTTTTTTTTCTCATTTTTATTTTTCTTCTCTGTGCTTTTGTTTGCAAAATGAGGCTAACGTCTATCTACTTTCCGCACACCGCGGAGTTTCTAAAAAGCTCAGTTTCTGCTTCAAAGACGCTCTTTTTTTTAAAATGGCTCGGTATTGTTATGATGATATTAGCACTTATGTCGCCCATAAAAGACGTGCCTTATGAGTTGGAGCCAAAAGAGGGGTATGAGATAGCTCTGATTTTGGATGCTTCGGAGTCCATGAAAGCTCAGGGATTTGACGCTAAAAATGAGCAGCTTACGCGCTTTGACGTTGTAAAAGAGATAGTTGGCGATTTTGTCTCACAGAGAAAAAACGACAATATGGGGCTGGTTGTATTTGGAGCGTTCTCATTTATAGCTTCACCGCTTACTTATGATGAGAATATTTTAAATAAAATCCTCTCACAGCTCCACATCGGAATAGCTGGAAAATATACCGCGCTAAACACATCTTTGGCACAGGGCGTTAATCTTTTAAAGATGGGCAGTTCAAAGACAAAAGTAGCCATTTTGCTCACAGACGGATACAGTACGCCGCAGATAGATAAAATTCCGCTTGAGATAGCCTTGGAGATGGCAAAAAAAGAGGGGATAAAGGTCTATCCGATAGGCATAGGAATGCCTCACGAGTATAACAGAGATGTGCTTCTGCGCATCGCAAACGAGAGCGGCGGAGTTGCATTTGGAGCATCAAGCGCGGCAGAGCTTCAAGAGGTTTACAAGAGGATTGACGAGCTTGAAAAGTCAGAGATAAAGAGCGAGAGTTTTACCTATACTAAGTACTACTATCAGTTTCCGCTTTTCATAGCGCTGATTTCACTTATGCTCTACATCTACCTTAGAAACAAAAGAGGGTACGCATGACATTTTTGCACCCTGAATTTCTCTACTACATGTTGCCTCCGCTCTTTATCCTATTTGGGCTATTGCTCACGCAAAAAGAGGCTCACGGGGACTACTTTAGCCAAGAGGTTATGGATAGGCTTAGAGTGAGTGCAAATACACTGACACTAAGAGCAAGAAACGCTCTCTTTTTTCTTATGGGATTTTTTATCATAATCGCCCTCGCACAGCCTGTTATAAAAGATGGGAAAGTAGAGATAAAGGCAAAGAGCGCGGACATTATGATTGCTCTTGATATCTCAGACTCAATGCTTGCAAGCGACGTATATCCAAACCGTTTAGAGTCTGCAAAACAGAAGGTGCTCACGCTTTTAGACTCTGCACCAAATGAGCGAATAGGCATTGCGGCATTTGCCAAAAACTCCTATCTTGTCTCGCCGCTTAGTTTCGATGTGGCTTCAGTCGCCTTTTTACTCAAAGGTCTTGACACCTCTTCCATCACAGAAAAGGGAACTGACTTTTTATCAATGCTTGAGATTGTAGGCAAAACTCAAAAGAACCAAGAGAAGAAGCTGCTCCTCATCCTTAGTGACGGCGGAGATAAGAGCGATTTTAGAGATGAGATAGAACTTGCAAAAAAGAACGGCATCAAAGTTTTTGTTTTGGGCATGGGGACAAAGCGGGGCGCACCGATAAAACTTCAAGACGGAACTTTTATCAAACATAACGGCGAGATAATCATCTCGAAAATAAATGAAGATATTGCGCAGCTTGCTACAAAAACAGGCGGAGTCTACATAGAAAACACGACATCATCAAATGATATAAAAACAATGCTAAGAGAGATTATAAGCATAAGTGAGGAGAAGGAGCTCAGCACTCAGGAGATAGAGAAAAACAGACCTCTCTTTTACTATCCGCTCTTCATGGCACTTCTAATTTTACTGATTGCGACAAGCTCATTTCATAAAAAATCGCTTAGCGCCAAAAACTCAATATTTCTACTCTTTTTTCTTCTTTTTGCAAATCAGCATGTAGAAGCCGGAGTTTTGGATTTTATGGATTTAAAAAAGGCAAAAGAGGCTTATGATAGCGGCGATTATGAGGCTTCAGCAAAGCTTTACGAAGAGTATGCGCAAAAGAGCAAAAACCCCGAGAGCTACTACAACGGGGCAAACGCATACTATAAACAAAAAAAGTACAAAGAGGCGATAGAGTCATACAAGAGAGCCACTTTTGATGATGATGACAACAGAGCAAAAAACTTCTCAAACCTTGGAAACGCATATGCAAAAGAGGGCGATTTGCAAAAGGCAATAGAGTCTTATGAGGAGTCTTTGAAGATAAAAGAGGAAAAAGAGACAAGGGAGAATTTAAAAGAGGTAGAGAGGTTTTTGGAGAAGCAGGAGTCCGAGAAGAGTAATAGCGATGAGGATAAAAATCAAGAGCAAAAAGAGAGCGGTAATCAAGAGTCTGACAAAGATAAGAGTTTGGATAAAGATGAGAAAAAAGAGAAGCAGGATAGTCAAGAGTATGGGGAGTCTGGAGAGAAGAGAGACGACGAGATGAAAAACTCTAAAGGAGAAAAAGAAAAAGAGCCTAAAGAGGATGAGAAAAAAGATGACGAGAAAAAAGAGCAAAAAAACAGCAGCGATTTAGAGAAGTTGGATAAAAAAGAAGAAAAAAATGAGCCATCAGAACCTCAAGAGATAGGCAAAGAGAGCATTATGAGCGATGCAGAACAGATGAAGTGGATAGAGCAGTTAAATATGAATTCACAAAGTTACATGTACAAATTAAACGACAAAGAGAGCAGGAGTCTCAGCAAAGATGAGAAACCTTGGTAGAGCCGAGTTAAAGGAAGAGAATTGAAAAATATTGCAAAATTACTATTTTTAGTGCTGATTGCGGCAAATCCGCTTTTTGCAGCACTTAGTGCGCGGGTTGATTCTAAATCTGTAGAGCTTGGAGAGGCGGTAACATATTCGCTAGAGCTTCGCGGAGAGAGGATAAAAAAGCCAAACATTACAAGGCTTTGTGAGAGCGACATTATCTCAAGCGGCTCCCAGACAAATATGCAGATAATTAACGGAGAGATGAGCAAAAGCTACACCCTAAGCTATCGGTTTGTACCGCAAAAGAGCTGCAAGATAGATAGTGTTGAGGTTGAGATTGACGGTAAAATCGAAGCAAGCGGCGAGATAGAGATAGAGGTAAAACCAATTATCGGCGCAAAAGATTTGGATTTTGAACTCGGACTCAGCAGTGATAAAAAAGAGCTCTATGTGGGAGAGACGTTTGATGTTACGCTTATATTTAAACAAAAAAACAGCGTTGAGGCAGTTGACAGCGAATTTACGCCTCCGGAGTTTAAAGGATTTTGGGTAAAGAAAGAAAACCAGCCGCAAAGATATCAAGAAGGCGCATATAGCGTTACAAAAGTACTCTACTCTTTGACGCCGCAAAGAGTAGGGGAGCACAAAATCTCAAAAGCGCAGATGAGGGTAGCCTCAAGAAGCGGCAGGAAAGACAGCTGGGGAGCTTGGACTCCGACCATAAAGTGGAAAACATATTTTTCAAACGAGCTTGAATTTAGCGTAAAGGCACTTCCCTTAGGTGTTGATTTGGTCGGAAATTTCGCTATAAAAGCTACACTAGAGAAAAAAGAGATAAGTGCAAACGAAGCCCTAAATCTAACAATAGAAGTCGAGGGTGACGGAAATCTTGAGGATATCAAAAGCTTTAAGCAAAATATTGAAGGAGTTGCTGTTTTTGATGAAAAAATAGCGATAGAGGGCAATAAACTGACTCAAAAGATAGCATATGTAGCCGAGAGAGATTTTATTATACCGCCGTTTGTTTTGAGATATTTTGACCCAAAAACAAAAGAGATAAAGTCAGTTGCTACAAAAGAGATAAAAATAGAAGTAAAAAATAACAAAGCCGCAGAGGCGCTAAATATACAAAAAGAGCCCTCTATCAGCGCTGAGGGTGATACAAAAGTATACAAAAGCGGATATGATGCAGTGATATTGGCTGTTGTTTTTGCTGCAGGTTTGATACTGGGTGCGTTAGTTATGATGCTCAAACCTTGGAAGAGTGTCAAAAAAGAGAAAAGCCTTTCAATAAAAGAGCCAAAAGTGCTTCTTGGCAAACTTCTGCCTTATAAAGATGAGAAAGAGGTCAGTGAGATTGTTGAAATTCTGGAAAAAAACATCTACTCAAACCAGAAGTTGGAAATAGATAAGAAGCGCCTAAAAGAGATGCTTAAAAGATACAAAGTAGATTAGTCTAAAATATCGTGAAGCCTGTTGCCGGCTTCTATGCTTTTATGCACTTTTTCCCACTCGTCATTTTTGATATTTTCTTTTAACGTTTTTAATTCACCCTCAAAAAGTTCTATCGCCTCAACTAGGTGCTCTTTGTTTTGCCTAAAGATATCTTCCCACATGTTTGCGGAACTCTTAGCTAGGCGGCTCATCGAGCGAAATCCACCCGCCGCAAGAGCTAAAATATTGCGTTTATTCTCTTGGTGCATTACGGTGTTTGCCAAAGAGTAGGAGATGGCGTGAGGCATATGGGAGATAAATGCCGCATGGCGGTCATGACTCTTTGCCGACATAAAGTGCTTTTTCATATTTAGCGCTTTAAATATTTTCTTTGCGACTTCTGCCTGATGCTTCCCGCTGTTTTCTAAATCGCATAAAACAACTACCTTGTCATCATAAAGAGCATCAATGGCCGCACGAGGACCGAAATTTTCAGTTCCCGTCATCGGATGGGCTGCTACAAAGTTTTTTCTAATGCTTGGCGGAACGGAAGCGACTATTTTAGCTTTTGTGCTCCCTAAATCTATGATAGTTACGTCCTCTTTAACGCCAACTAGATTTTGTAGAGCCGCAATTACCCCGTCAACCGGAATCGCTAAAAAGATAACATCATAGTTTTTTACTTCGTCAAGCCCTACTATTTTATCCACAAGAGCGAGTTCAATTGCCTCTTCTTGGTGGATTTTGTTGTGATCACTTCCTACAACATTTTCGATAAAGTCCAAACTTTTTAGACTTTTTGCGAGTGAGCCTCCCATGAGGCCTAATCCTATTATTGCTACATTCATTCTATTCTTCTCTTTTGTTTGCCAAATTATACAAGATTTACTTAACATTAACCTCATAAAAGGTAAAATCTTTTCTTATTTTATAACTATGGAAACTCAATGAGAATATTTTTAGCAACATTGCTATCCCTGCTTGCGGCAAACTCTTTCGCGTATACGATTAAATCAATAAAATATGACGGTATGGTTCAGATATCAGAATCTGTGGCACTTAGAATGTTAAAGTTTGAAATTGGAGACGATGTAGATGACGAGATGCTTGACGAATCTATAAAGATGTATTACAAGCAGGGTTATTTTGAAGATATCTGGGTTGAGATGGACAAAGAGGGCGCGCTTACCTACCACTTAAAAGAGAAGCCGCTTATTTCAATGATAGAACTAAAAGGCTGGAAAGAGAATGAATCTGAGGCCATGGATAGAATTATCCAGATAAAAGTAGGCTCACTCTATGATGAGAAGAAGATAGAGGCTGCAAAGAGCAGGATTATCGAGGCAATAAATCAAGAGGCAAAAATCGACAGCGTTGTTGAGATATCAAAAGAGCTTCTTGAGAACGGGAGCTATAAAATAACATTTCTAGTAAACGAGGGCGAAGAGATTATTATAGAAGAGCTGCTTTACAGCGGAGTTTCAGCTCTCGATAGTGATGATTTTAATGAGTTGGTAGCAAACAAAGAACGCGAGTTTATGGGCTGGTTATGGGGAAGAAACGACGGAAAGATGAAAGTAGCGGATCTGGAGTATGACCCTCTTAGAATTAGAGATTTATACATGCAGCACGGTTATTTGGATATAGACGTAAAACAGCCGTTTGTAAAGGTTAGTTTTGATAACTACACGGCAGATATGAGCTATCAGATAAAAGAGGGTGAGGTTTACAACGTTGGCGCCATTATTATCGAGCAGGAGACAAATGTAATAGATGATGCTCTTGTAAAAGAGCAGATAAAACTTGAAATTGGCAAACCGTTTAACATTGAAACATTCCGCGACGACTCGCAGAGAATAAAAACATTGATAGCTGATTTGAGCTATGCGTTTGTGCAGATTGTTCCTGATTTGAAAAAGAATAAGGAGAAGGGAGAAGTTGACGTTATTTTTAAAATCATGCCTGGCGACAAGGTAAAGATTAGAAACGTTGTTATTTCAGGAAACAGCAGGACGCTTGATAGAATAATAAGAAGAGAGTTGTATCTTGGACCTGGTGACATGTACTCTTTGACGGATTTGATGGATTCTAGAAATTCACTTGGAAGATTAGGCTTTTTTGAGGGAAATACTATCGAGGAGAAAAGGATAGATAATCGCACTATAGATCTGGTTGTTAAGGTTAAAGAGGCTCCTACCGGAAACATTCAAGTAGGCGGTGGTTATGGAAGTTACGGTGGATTACTTATAAGTGTAGCTCTTAATGATAGAAATATTTGGGGCTCCGGAATAGATATCGGAGTAAAAGCTGAACGCTCTTCACTTACGTCAAACTACTCTTTTAGTATTTCAAATCCTAGACTAAACGACAGTGACTTTAGCGGTAACTTCTCCGTATATACGTCTAATTACGAGTACAACGATTACGCTGTGCTCTCAGACGGTTTTGCAACAGGAATCGGACACAGGTTTACAAGGCATACTAGCGGGCATATAGGCTATGGATATTCGGCAAACAGTTATGAGTTTGACGATACAATCACGACGGTGGATACTTTTTATTTTGAAGATTATTCAAAAAGCTCAGTTACAGCCAGTGTGAAGTTTGACAACACGGATGACTTTTATCTTCCTAGAAAAGGATTTATGCTTTCTCAGAGCATTGAGGCAGCAGGCATGGGAGCGGATGCAAGTTTTGTAAAAAGCAGAACAAATTTCGGAGCATTTAGAGGACTTGAAGAGTGGTTTGGATTTGACGTGATTGCAAGATATAAAGCAAGACTTTACTATGTAAAAGAGAGTGGCTATCTTCCCGTTGCTGAGAGGTTTTATATGGGAGGTATCGGAAGTGTAAGAGGATATGAGTCATATTCGCTCTCTCCTACAATAGAGAATCCTGATTCAACTGCGACAGAAGATAGACGAATCGGTGGAGAACTTACAGCGTCAAACAGTTTTGAACTTAGCTTCCCTCTTCTTCCAAAGGCGAAAATACGTCTAGTAACCTATCTTGACTGGGGATATATCTCTGCATCAGGTGATGCTTTAGCCACTGATATAGTGAACTATCCGTATTTGTCAAATGGTATCTCTCGCGGCGGTTTTGGTGCGGGACTTGAGTGGTTCTCTCCTGTTGGACCGATTCAGTTGATGTTTTCAAAACCTTTAGCAGAAGAAGAGGGTGATAAAACATCAATGTTTGAATTTACGATGGGGCAGAGATTCTAGAAAATCTCTACCGCAGGGCGTCTAGTGCTCAAGTGTGTGCAGTAATAAAAAGTTATAAAAATGAGATATTTATGGTGTCTTTGAGAGTTTCTAATTTTGCTATGTTCTCTTTTGCCAAGTAGAGGCTCTTATTTGACTCTATTTTAAGTTCACCGTTCTCAAAACTCAGTTTAAAGTCTATATTTCTAGGCTGATGGCTTAAAAGTGCTACGCTAAGGGATAGAATATAGCTTAGAGCGTTTAGCTGATTTATTTCCGGAAGAAGAGGTTTAAGCCTCTCAACATGCGAAGATGATGGAAGCTTTCTTTTTGAAAAACGAGCAAGAGTAGCTATTAGAACTATCTGTTTATGGGTAAATCCAAACTCCAAAGCGTCTTCTATCAGCTCATAGCTGTGTTTGTTGTAGGAGTAGTAGTGGATTGTGCTTCCGCTCATACATAGTTTTGCGGCAATTGCCAGCTCTTGACGGTAGTTTTCGTCGATATTTAGCTCTTTATGCATCAGATCAAAAAGTTCTTTTGCAACCATGTTTATTTGGTTTGAGTGAGCCTGATTGTCAACGTGAGCATCTAAGATGTATCTCACCGAGGTATTGTACCCCTCTGGAAATTTATCTCTTGAAGTTCTAAGCAGATCTGCTAAAAAAGTACCTTCTCTGACTCCAGAGCCGCTTGTTATAAGCTCTCTTATTTTGAACTTTTTAAAGACTCTCAGAAGTATTAGCGCACCTGGTTTTATAACGTCAAATCTGCTGTTTTTTATACCTAATTTTTTTAAGCTCTCTTCATCAGAGTCTAATATTTTTGTAAGCAGCGAGTGAAAATCGTCATAGTTGGGTTCGTACGCATGGAGTTTATTTAACGGGTAATTGCTGTTGTCAAGAATAGCGTATGAGATTGCCCTGAATGTTCCGCCGATACCGATAACTTTGGAGACATCTATGCCATCAAGCCTTGAGAGTTCTGCATCTATATATTTTTTAGCACCATCGATATCATTAAAGTCAAAAAAGAGCTCTTTTAATCTGACTGTACCAAGATTAAGCGAGATATTCGCATCTATGTTTTTTTTGTTTATTATGGAAAATTCTGTAGAGCCGCCACCGATATCAATACTCAGTGCTTTTTCTTGCGCAGGCAGAAGATTTGCACATGCAATTGCTCCAAGATAGGCTTCTCTTTGACCGTCAATGATTTTAATATTAAGCCCTAAGGAATTTTTTACGCGATTGATAAACTCTTTTTTATTTGGAGCGTCTCTAAGCGCAGAGGTTGCGACACAGAGTGTTTTTCTTGCTTTGAAAGATGAGATGATAGTTAGAAAGTTCTCCAACGCATCATAAGCTCTTTGCATTGGGAGCGGTTGGAGATTTCCGCCGTTTTTATAAGCGTGTTCAGAGATTCTTACTCTGCTTTTTGCTTCATGTAGTATATGAAAAGCAAATCGAGAAGTTTTTTCATAGATGACCATTCTAACAGAGTTAGAACCGATATCAATGACCGCTACTCTTTTTGCCAAATCCTCTACTCTTCTGCTAGAATATTTTTATATTTGAACTGAAGTTCCGCAATAGACTCTACGTTGTCTTTGTCAGGAACAATACAATCAACAGGGCAGACAGATATACATGCAGGCTCATCATAAACACTGACACACTCCGTACAACGATCCGGATCGATGAAGTAAATAGGGTCTCCCTCTTCAATAGCTACGGTAGGGCACTCTTCACGACATGCATCGCATGCAATACACTCATCATTTATTATTAAAGCCATCAATATACCTCATAGTTGTAATCCAATTTAAACACATTTTAAAAACATATTTTTTTGTGCTTGATTTATAGCTAAAAATAGTTAAATATTTACTTAAGTAGCTATTTTGGAGGCAGAATGCAGGAGAGTTTGGAGTTAAGATTTAGGCTGGCTACAGTTCCGTTTATGCCGTCCGTTCTGTTTTTAATGCTTATCTTCGCACCTAGCGCATCAGCAGCGCTTTTTGCCAAGAAAAGTCCAAGTCCAACACCAGGTTTATTACCTTCTCTCTTAAATGGAGCAAAAAGGTCAGAACTCTCATCTATACCACATCCCTCGTCAATTACCTCTATAAGCAGACCATAGTTGTTTAGAGAGCTCCTTAAGGTTACATTTTTATTTTTTGGAGTAAATTTTAGCGCGTTTTGGAGGAAGTTTTGAACTATCTGGTTTAGAAGTCCGACTTGCAAAATCGCCATAAAACCGTTTGGCTCGATGTGCATGTCAAGTGTTTTACTCTCATTTGCTGCAAGTAGCTTGAAGTCGTCCACTTTGTGTTTTAAAATATTTATAACATCAACCTCTTGCGGTTTTTCCAGCTGCATTCCCTCTTGGCGGCCGACATTTAATATATTTGATACGATAATATTCATCTCATCTATTGTTTTGTTTGTCACGTTAAGAGCATCTATATACTCCTCGGCAGAGCGTTTTTTTAGCAGAGTCACTTGGTTTTTTAGCTTAATGACTGCAAGCGGAGTTTTAAGTTCGTGAGCGGTTCCGATAAAGAGTTTTTTTTGGTATTTTACGAAATTCTGTATTCTTCCAAGCAGGTGATTGATAGTCGCTCCAAGAGCTTCAAACTCCTCTGGCAGCTCCTCAACTTTTATGGGGTGCATAAGATGTTCATTCATATTTGAGAGTTTATTGCTGAGTGTTTTTACAGGGGAGACAAGCATTTTTGATAGCCCGATCGCATAAATTACTACAAGCAAAAATCCTGCAATATTTATAATGAAGAGATAGTTTAGTATCTTATCCAGAAGTTTTCTTGTGACGGTAACATTTTTAGTTATTTTTAGGTAGCTTTGCTCATCTAGATTAAACGGATATATAAGTGTCAGATATGATTTGCTCTCTTTTTTTGTCTCATAGAAGTCAATATCGAGATGTTTTACGTTTAGATACATAATCTCAATACTAAGGCCTAAATAGACCTCGGGTTCTGGCATTTCAGCACCGTAAATTGATTGATTGCTTGCAACGTTTTTGGCATAAACAAGAAGCTCTTGATATTTTTCATCAATGATTGACTTCTCTATGTAAAAATACAAAATGTATGAAAAGAGTAATATAAGCGAAGATGAGGCAACAATAAGTTGTATTAGAAAGCTTAGTCTGATACTTCTTTTTGAAAACATCTCTTTACCTCTAATAATAATTATCTGTGATTATAGCTTATTTAATTTAAAAAATAAATTTATGTGCTTTATGCAGTTTTGGAAGAGTAGTGTTAAATTACTATTTAAGGAGCAGTAAAAAGGAAAAATTCCTTTTTACATGTTGGAAGGTTAATTTATCTCTTTTGGAAAGCAGAAACGGTAGCCGCGGCGACGAACAGTCTCAATGGTAGTAATATTTAGAGGTTTGTCCATCTTTTGTCTAATCTGATTGATTGCAACTTCGATTACGTTTGGAGTTACAAGTTCAGGCTCTTCCCAGATAGCGTCAAGAAGCTGCTCTTTAGATACAATTTGATCACGATGGCGAGCTAAGTGAGTAAGTACTTCAAAAGGCTTCCCTTTAAGTTCTATCTCTATCTCTTTGTAAGTGATTTTTTCTTCTTCAGGATTGATGATTAAATCTTCAATCTCAATAATATTGCTGCCGCCAAAACGAAGACGAGCCTCAATACGCGCTACTAAAACATCAAAATCAAAAGGTTTTCTGATATAGTCGTCAGCACCGCTTCTTAGAGCCTCTATTTCGCTATCATTGTCATCTCTTGCAGATAAAACAATTACTGCTGTTTTTGGAGTTTTTGATTTTATGTCTCCAATAATGTCAACAGAATTTCCATCCGGAAGCATCCAATCCATTAGTACTAAGTCGTAGTTACGGATATCTAGGTAGTACTCCCCATCTTTAAGAGTCTCTACTACATCGCTTTGGTAGCCAAACTCTTTTAGCCCCTCAGCAAGCATTTTATTTAATGTTACTTCATCTTCTATGATAAGAATGCGCATTAATTATGTCCTATAATTGAATATTTTGCGGAATGATATCATAATTTTAGGTTTATTTAAAGTAAATTTCAATTTTTTTTAATAAATCTTTAACTTATAATTAAGATTGGGATTTGTAATAATCGCTTACACTTACCTTGCAGCCCTTTAAAATTGATGGTTTTGTTATCTTTAAATCGATGCTTTTAATGGTGTTGAATTCTTTAATTAACTTTAAATTTATCTCTTTTATGGCGTCTTCAATGAGCAAAAATTCACTTTTTATCATAATTTCCTTGATAATTTCAACGATTTTTACGTAATTTAAGAACTCTTGCAGGTACTCATATTCGATAGAGATGTTTACGATTACATCTTGAGGTTTTAGCCTCTCAAAATCCAAAATTCCGATAATGCATTGGAACCTTAAATCTTCTACATGTATCGTCACTAGATTACTCTTTTTTCTTCACCTTTGATAAGACGAATAATATTTGGAATATGTTTGTAAAAAAGAATAAATCCTATAATTAAAACAGGTGCGTGAGCCATCTCAGGATGAATAATAAAACTCGCAATAATAAGTGCAAGAAGAGCGGTAAGTGATGAGAGAGATGATATGCGTATAATTTTAGCACCAAGAGCCCAAACGGCTAGAGCTATAATTGTCTCTAGCGGAAGCATAAACATCATGACACCCATGCCTGTTGCAACGCCTTTGCCGCCTTCAAAGCCTAGATATGGAGAGAAACAGTGACCGATTACCGCTAAAACAGCTATGCCCCAGAGAGTCGCTTCGCTAAGACCAATAAAATATGCAACCACAAGAACCAAAACACCTTTTATCGCATCAAGAGCAAGTGTAGCGGCTCCAAGCTTTTTTGCCAGAGAAGGATTGGTCTCTTTTACTACTCTTAAAACATTAGTAGCACCGATGCCTCCAGAACCGCTTGCTTTTACGTCAACACCTGCAAATTTTCTAGCTAAAAGAAGACCGAACGGGATACCTCCGACTAGATAAGCGGCTATAAAAAACTGAGCGTTTGTGTTAAATAAAAAATCCATATGCTACCTTCTTAAATAATTATGCCATTCTACTTTATATATGATTATAGAGATATAAAATCTTCTAAATACTATTTTTTGCTATAATAACGCGACTATTTAAAAAAGGGATTTTTTTTGGAACTTACCATAGAGCAGCTAAAAGAAAAAATTAACGAATATAAAAAGAAACTAAGCGTGAAGGTCGTTGCACACCACTATCAAAGGGACGAAGTTTTTGGAATAGCCGATATTACAGGCGATTCATTGGAGCTTGCAATTAAGACAAAAGAGGATGACTCCGAGTTTGTAGTATTTTGCGGCGTCGGTTTTATGGGGCAGAGCGTTAAGATTTTATCGCCAAACAAAAGAGTAGTGATGCCAAAAGCAGCTTGTTGCGCAATGGCAAAAATGATTGACGGTATGCAGTTTGACGCGTCCATAAAAGCGCTTAACGACTCAGGTGTGACAAGTGAAAATATTCTGCCGATAACATACATCAACTCAAACGCTGACGTAAAAGCAAAAGTAGGGCAGATGGGCGGCATGGTGTGCACGAGTTCAAATGCTAAAAAAATCATTACAACTGCCTTAAAAGAGGGTAAAAAGATACTCTTTGTTCCGGATAGATGCTTGGGACAAAATATAGCAAATCAGATGGGGCTCAAATCTTGCGTAATTGGAGACGGAACTAATCCTGCCGATGCGGATATTATCTGTTTTAACGGTTTTTGTTCGGTTCATCAGCTCTTCACGGTGGATGATATCAGCTTTTACCGTAAAAAATATCCGGGCATTTTAATTGCGGTTCATCCAGAGTGTGACCCTGCAATATGCGATGCAGCCGATTTTGTAGGTTCAACTTCACAGCTTATCAACTTCATTACAGAACTTCCCCAAGATCAAAAAGTTGCAGTCGGAACGGAGTTTAACATGGTCAACCGTCTTCGTCCGAAAAATACCTATGTTTTATCATCTACAAAACCTGAGTGTCCGACCATGAATGAGACTACGCTAAAAGATGTTTATGATGTGCTTAAGTCCATCGATGAGGGTGAGCCTTTAAATGAGATACAGATAGACGCAAATACTCAAAAATGGGCAAAAATCGCACTAGAGAGAATGTTGGCGCTATGATAGAAGATTTTGTAAAGGCCTCGCTAGAACAAGATATAGGGCGCGGAGATTTGTATGCACTGGTTGAGCCAAGCGTAGAAGCTAGTGCAAAGATTATTGCAAAGAGTGACGGCGTCACGGCCGGCGTGGAGTATATAAATGTTTTGGCAAAACTAGAAAATTTTGAAATTAGCTGGAATGTACATGACGGAGATAGTTTTTTAAAAGGTGCGGTTTTGGCGACTCTTAAAGGAGGCTCGCATGTTCTTTTGAAAATCGAGAGAACACTCTTAAATATGCTTCTTCACGCGAGTTCTATAGCAACTCTGACTAAGAAATATGCAGATATAGTTGAGCCGTACGGGGTAAAACTTTTAGATACCAGAAAAACGAGACCGCTGCTCAGAGTTTTTGAAAAATATGCTACAAGATGTGGCGGAGCTGTAAATCACCGCTTGGGCTTGGATGACTCTTTGATGATAAAAGATACTCACCTAAAAACTATAAAAGATTTAAAAAGTTATATAAAAAAGGCAAGAAAAAAGATTCCTTTTACCGCAAAAATAGAGGTTGAAGCCGAAACTTTTTATGACGCTAAAGAGGCTTTTGCAGCAGGTGCAGACATTGTCATGTGTGACAATATGAGACCTGAGCAGATAAGAGAGGTTGTAAAATACAGAGATGAAAATTTTCTACATGTACTTCTTGAAGCAAGCGGAAATATATCGCTTGAAACTATAGAGAGCTATGCTAAAACAGGGGTTGACGCAATAAGCAGCGGCTCACTTATCCATCAAGCAAATTGGATAGACTTATCTATGAAGATGGATTAAAACCTAGCGAATGGCAGATGATTTAGAAAAAACTGAAGAACCCACCGCCAAGAAGATAGAGGATGCCAGAAAAGAGGGGAATGTTCCAAAGTCTCAAGATGCATCTGGTGTTTTAACGCTTTTTATTGCTATTTTGGCTTTTTTGCTTCTCTTTCCGTACATGGGCGCCCATATCGTCTTGCTCTTTAAGTACTATTTTTCGTTAATAGGAATGCCGGTTAATAGGGAGCTGATGGTAAATATTACCATAGTGACCGCCAAAGAGTTTCTTTTAATTGTTATGCCTCTCTCCGTTTCGGTTGCGATTGCCGGTATTGTCGCCGCAATTGCACAGTTTGGTTTTTTATTTACCACAAAAGCGATTATGCCAGACTTTAAAAAAATAGACCCGATTAAGGGAGCCAAAAACCTTTTTTCAATGAAAAAGGTGGTTGATGGCATCAAGATAACCTTTAAATCATTTACAACTCTTGGCGTTGGATTTATCTTTTTCTTTCTTTTCATAGTGGAGCTTCCGACTGTCGCGCTTTTTGGGCTAGGTGATCAGATGCTATGGCTTAGAGACAAGGCTATCGTTATTGCATTTGTCATGCTTCTTATTATTTTTATATTTGCGATAATCGATGTGATAATCGTCAGAAAGCAGTATTTTGACGGACTGAAGATGAGCAAACAAGAGGTAAAAGACGAGATGAAAAATATGGACGGAGACCCGCTTATTAAAGCAAAAATCCGCCAAATTCAGATGCAGGCTTCAAGAAAAAGAATGATGGCGGCAGTCCCAACCGCGGACGTTGTTATAACTAACCCGACACACTACGCCGTTGCCATAAAGTATGACGAGCAGAAGTCTCATGCGCCGATTGTTGTGGCAAAAGGAATGGATAACATAGCACAGCAGATTAAAAAAATTGCAAGAGAAAACGGTGTACATGTAGTTCAAAATCCGCCTCTTGCAAGGAGCCTGTACGCTCAAGTTGATTTGGATAAGCCCATACCGAACGAACTTTTTGCGGCAGTTGCAGAGGTGTTGGCGTATGTTTACAAAATGAATAAGAAGTAGTATACAATTTCAAAAAAAGACAGAATAGAGAAATTGAACGAGATAATTGAAAAAATAGATAAAGCCAGCCATATAGTTCTTATTTCGCATATAAATCCAGATGCCGATTCCATAGGCAGTGCTAGTGCCATGTACACTTTTTTGCTTCAAAACCACAAAAAGGTTTCGTGGTTTTGCAAATCCCAGACAATTAACAACAAGCTCTCTTTTATGCCATGGTTTGAAAAGATTAGAAGCTCGTATCCTGAGTCTGCTGATTTGGCAATAGCTTTTGACTGCGCCGATAAAAAGCGTTTAGGCACTGAGGTTTCGTCTGATTTGATAAACATTGACCACCATGCGACTAACAGCAACTATGGCGATATAAATCTTGTCAAAACTGATGCTATAAGCACAACGGAGATTTTACATAGTTTTTTTAAAGAAAACGGCGCAAAAATAAACAAAAAAATGGCAACCGCTCTCTACGGGGGACTGCTTGATGATTCTGATGTGTTTACGTCGGATGCGGTCGATGGCACAACATTTGCTTTGGCAAAAGAGTTGATAGAGCAGGGTGCTGATTATAAACTTTGTACCAAAAATATAATCAAAAACCTCTCTTTAGCGGCTATAAGACTAAAAGCCGTTATATTTAAAAATATGTCGCTTGAGTGCGGCGCAAGAGTTGCATTTCTATGTGTAAGCGATGAAGATATGAGAAGTAGTGGCGCATCACCGTGGGAGTGCGAGACTGCGCTTGAAGAGTCTTTAAATATTGTACATGTAGAAGTTGCGATTTTATTAAGGCAAAATAGTGATTTTACTATAAAAGGCTCGCTCCGCTCCAATTCAGAATTTGATTGCGCAAAAATAGCGTTAAATTTTAGAGGCGGAGGAGATACGCAAAGAGCAGGTTTTGAGATAGAGAGCGGATTCTCTCTGAATGAGGTAAGAGAGATGGTGGTTAGTTTAATAAAGAAGGAAATAGTTTGAGAAGAAGAGAAAACGGGTCTTTGTATGTTTTATTGTCATTAGTTGCAATTATAATAGGAGGGATGTTGTATATATATAACTCTGTTATGTTTGAGAGAGAGGTGCCTTCTGTTTCAATGCCTAACAGCGGTTACTGGAATTTAAAAGATCCTCTAGAAGTGTCAATAAGCGATATAAGCGGACTAAAGTCATATAGAATCAGTTTGAAAAGCGATGCGGATGAGGCAGTTTTAAGCCATGAGCAGTTTATGGAGCCGCGCCAGTCGGTAAATATTAGAGTTGAACCGCCAAAGAGCGCTTATGCCATGAAAGACAAAGAGATTGAAATAGTAGTTGAGGCAACGGATGCTAGCAAATGGAATCTCTTTAAGGGAAACAGCACCCTTGTTGAATTCAAACTAAAAGTAGACAGAAGAAAACCGCTTGTAAATATACTTACTAACTCATATAAAATAGACAAGGGGGGCGCTGCACTTGTGATATTTAAAGCTAGGGATGAAAATTTAAAAGAGCTCTATATCGAGACAAACTTCGGTAAAAAGTTTATAGCGCAGCCGTTTTACAAAGAGGGGTACTATATATCTCTGCTTGCTTGGCCTGTAACGGAAGCTAATTTTAAAGCAACTGTTGTAGCGGAGGATTTTGCAAACAACTCAACTTCGGCTTATGTTCCTCTCTATCTAAAAGAGAAGCCCTATAGGGTTTCAAATATTAAGATAACGGATAATTTTTTACAAGGAAAGATTGCGGAACTAGCTGATGAGTTTGAAGAGACTCAGGGTGTTGATGACTCAATAAAACAGTTTAGAATTATAAATGAAGATGTAAGAGTAAAAAATGAAAAACTCATTCATGAAGTCACCTCTAAAATTTCAGACAAAATGGTTTATGATTTTAAGATAAACAGCATGTATCCGCTTAAAAACGGTGCTGTTGTAGCACATTTCGGAGATTACAGAATCTACTCTTACAACGGAGAAAACATCAGCAAATCGTATCACTTGGGGCTTGATTTGGCAAGCAATGCGATGGCTGAAATAAAGACTCAAAATGGCGGAAATGTTGTTTATTCAGACTACAACGGGCTTTATGGAAATATGCCAATTATTGACCATGGACTTGGATTGTATACGCTTTATGGACACTGTTCTACGGTGAATGTAAACAGCGGAGATAAAATAGAGGGTGATTCAGTCGTGGCGCATACCGGTAAGAGCGGTTATGCTATGGGAGACCATCTGCACTTTGGGGTTCTTGTTCAGGGCATTGAGGTTCATCCGGCCGAGTGGATGGATAATGAGTGGATGAGGTTAAACATAACAAATGTAATCAAGAGCGCGAAAAATATCATAGACAATAAAATATAGTTTTTTTGCTCTTTGGGATATTTTTTGCTTGCAAAT
>NZ_JAHYJB010000031.1 GCF_019429335.1 Sulfurimonas sp.
CATTGTAAAGCCTATTTGATTGATGTTTTGTATTGTTTTTTTGGTAAAAAATTATACCATTTACACGATTTCAAAAGGCTTTTTAAAATTTAAATTAGCTTAAATTATTGGTTGTTTGTGGGAATCTGCAAGTGGCTCAATAGTATCATTTTAGATTAAATTTTCTCTATGTTATCAATTTTATCTATTTTAACAAATTATGATATTATTATTGCCATAAATTTAGAGCATGCTCAAAGGTCTGCACAATGAAACATTTAAAATTAATTATCGGCCTGCTTCTTGTAGTCGTCATCTTTTCAGGATTTTGGTCGGGAAAAAGCAAAAAAGAGATAAAAGAAGAGAATAGAGTTGAGAGAGTCGAGCGCATAAAAACCAACAACGAAACACTGCAGCTACTATACAAATATGCGCCAGAATCCAGACAAATGCTTCTTCGTTCCTACGGGTACGCAACGTTTAGCAATATTGGCGTAAATCTTCTCATCTTTTCGGCAGAAGGGGGAAAAGGGATGGCTCATAACAATAGAACAGGCGTAAACACCTATATGAATATGGCTTCGGGTGGGGTTGGCCTTGGTCTTGGGGTTAAGGATTTCAGGGCGGTTTTTCTCTTTGAGAACAAAAAGGCTTATGATACTTTTGTAAGGTCTGGCTGGGAAGCAAACGCACAGGCAGATGCTGCTGCAAAATATGAAGATAGCGGAGGGTCAATAAATGCCGCTGAGACAGTTGCTCCCGGGATAAGACTCTATAAAATGACCAAAAACGGTTTAGCTCTGCAAGCTACAGTTCAGGGCACTAAGTATTGGAAAGATAAAGAGTTAAATAAAAACTAATTTTTCATTAAGCTTATAAATCTTACAATAGTTCGATTTTAACTTAAAGGAGCGTTCAATGAAAAAAATTTTAGTAAGTATAGCTGCGGTTATAGCGCTAAGCTCATCTGCAATGGCAGGTGTAAATAGTCAAACTGGTTGTGGCCTTGGTTCTATGATTATTAAGGATGATTCAAGTGCCGTATTGTTGGCTCTTCAGGCTACAACGAACGGTATATTTGGTAACCAGACATTCGGTATCACTTCAGGAACTTTGGGTTGTCAAAAAACTCAGCTTGTTATGAATGAGAGAGCCGAAGAGTTTGTTGCTTCAAATATGGATCAGCTTGCAAAAGAGATTGCGCAGGGTCATGGTGAGAGTGTTGACACATTGGCGGAGCTTTTAGAAGTTTCTGACAAGGCGACTTTCTCTGCTTCACTTCAAGCAAACTACAATAGCATCTACACTAGCCAAAACGCTAAGATGGCTGATGTTTTAGACAATATCTCTACAACTTCTCTATAAGTAACTGACCTTACGCACTTTTCTAATAAAGAGCGTAAAGTCTCAGTTTTTCTCCCCTATCCGAGAGATAGGGGTAGCTTCAGGGGGTTGTAGGGACTCTAATCCCTGCCACAAAACGAAGTTTCTTTAGAAAAACGGACGAGTTCGTTTTGGTGCGTAACATCAGTAAGTAACTACAAACAGACGGGAAGCCCGTCTGTTTTGGACAAATCTCTCTTCTTAGGAAATTTCCATTTTAAACAAATCTCTTTTTATTATCATTTTTTTCATTAGTTTTTTAGATGCTTCTGCTGAGCTTTATAAACAAAAAGCAGATGAATTATATCTATCTGATTCAAGATACTGGGGTATCCTTCTTCATATAGAAGATGGAGTTAGCCAGATTGATGATGAAAGATTCTTTTTATCAAATGATGGCAAAACCAATGCAAAAAATGAGCTTTATGCTACAATCGATGCACTTTTAAATGAGAAGAGGTTTGATGACAACTCCACTGCTTGCAGATTTCCGGCAAGAAAAGCTTGGCTACAAGAGGAGCTTGGCATTGAAAATTTTCCGGATGTAACCTGCACTCAGTATGACAAGGTGCTAGAGCGGCTAAATCCAAAATCGGTAACGCTGGTTTTTCCATCGGCTCATATAAACTCTCCAGCCTCCATGTTTGGGCACACATTTCTGCGCATAAACTCTAGCTACAATTCTAAACTTCTCTCTTATGCGGTAAACTATGCCGCTGATGCAAACCCTGATGAAGAGAATGCGGTAATGTTTGCCATACAAGGGCTTTTTGGGGGCTACTTCGGAAAATATTCAATGCTTCCCTATTATGAGAAGCTAAAAGAGTATAGAGACAGCGAGCAGAGAGATATTTGGGAGTACGACCTAGAGCTTAACGAGGAAGAGGTTCTTCGGATGGTAAAGCACATTTGGGAGCTTAATGAGACGCACTCCTACTACTATTTTTTTACCGAGAACTGTTCATACAATATGCTCTGGTTTTTAGAAGCCGCAAGACCTAGTTTGAATTTGAGAAAATATTTTAGATTTGAGGTCATACCACTTGAAACTGCTCATGCGACAAAGGCCGAGGGGATAATAAAAAATAGTTTTTACAGACCCTCCAAAAGAACAACACTCTTAAAGTATGAAGAACTTATAGACAAAGAGTATATCAGACTTCCAATTATGCTCTCAAACTCTGCATTAAATGTCACAGAAATTATAGAGAATCAAGAGATTGAAGACCAGCAAAAAAGATATATTCTTGAAGCTTCAATTGAGCTGCTTGAGTATAACTTCAGTAAAAGCAAAATAGAAAAAGAGAAATATTTGGAGCTCTTTCATGTGTTATCAAAAGCAAGAGCCTCACTGGGACAAGGCAAGAAGCTTGAGATAAAAACTCCGCCAAACCCAATAGAGAGCCACCAGGCCATAAGAGCATCAGTTGGAGGCGGAGTTAGAGATGGAAAAGCAATCGGATTTTTGGGTGTACGCCCTGCATATCACGACTTAGAGGATAGCAACTACGGTTTTTTAAGAGGCACACAGATAGAGTTTTTAAATCTTGAACTCTCCTACCGTGATAGTGACTTGGACGTTGAAGAGGCAACAATTCTCTCCATCATCTCTCTTGCCCAAAGGTCAGAGTTTTTTGAAAATCTCTCTTGGAGAACAAAGTTTGGATGGGACAGAAACTCGCTTGACACTAGTGCTAATTTCATAGGCACAGTAGGTGTTGGTCTTAGCTGGGGAAACGAGTTTGGCTATACCTACATAATGGCTGACCCGCTCTTTTATCTTGCTGGTGAGTTCAAATCTGCAATCGGCGGCTCAATAGGTCTGGTCTTTGACAAACATAGTTATATGAGCACAAACATAGAAGCTACAAGAAGATGGTACGACAGCGGTGAAGAGCAAAATCTATTTGCTTTGTCACAAAACTTTAGAGTATCTCAAAACATACAGTTAAAATTTAAATATGACTACAAAGAGAGGGCTCTATTTGAAAATAGCTACAATGAGGACACTTTAAGGGTTTATCTGAATTTCTACTTTTAAATATTACTATTTTAACTCTACAAAATAGCCATCGGCAACTTTTTTGAAATCGTATCTGTAGTGACCGTCGAGTTCTACAACAACCCTGTAGTATCCATCATGATTGCCTATCCTCACCCTTTTAAAGATATTGCCCTCAACCTTTTTAATATAGCTTTTCATATCTGTCTCTTTTTTAAAGTCGATAACTATTCTATGCGGATTTACGAGTAAAAAATTTCTTATCGCCTCATCGCTAGTTGTTAATTTTAGACTTTTTGAGGATGAAGATATCTTTAAAAAAGGGATAGAGACGATATTTTCAAACTTTGCCTCTTTTGTTTTTGGTGTACTTTTCTTTTGAACAACAGGAACAACGGGAGTAACAGGTGCGGTTTCTGGCTTGATACTATTAGTGGTTTCTGCATAACTTTGCGATATGAAAATAGGAAGATGCCAATCAACGGAGTTATCAAGTTCTACGCTTTTGTTCTCAACTGAACCGTCTAAATTTTTAAACTCTATCGTAACCTTTTGAAGTACTCTTGCTTGTGTAGGAAGCGTTATTGTAGCTCTCTTAAGAGGCGTCTGCTCGCTCTGCTCATTTGTTGTTACAGGTATGTCCTTTTCGCCTATGGATGGGAAAAACGGATTTTCTCTTGCATGCAGCGTGCATAACAGTAAAGTAGATATAAATAAAGCTCTAATCAAAACTACCCCTAATTATATTTATCTGTATTATATCAAGTTTAAATGCTATTTTGCAGAAATCTCTTTTAACTCAAAATACTCTCTTTGAAGCTCTGCATTTTCATCTTTTAGTCGGCTTATCTCTTGTTGCAGATGCTCTTCGTAGTCCTGAAGTCCCATATAGACCTCTAGAGAGTTTGCCCCATACAAAAGAAGCCCTACATAGACACCAATGGCAAGAACTAAAAAAAGAAGAACCAAAAACTTTGTTAAAGATAGCCCCAAATATCTCTGCGTAATGCTTTGAGTATCGTCTATCCCCTCATAAAGTTCTTCATTGCCCATAATGATTCTTAGTTAAAAAGCTTTGAACCTAGATACTCACCGTAAACTACTTCGTTTTCTATCTCTAATAGACGGTTATATTTAGCTGTTCTCTCTCCGCGTGCAGTTGAGCCTGTTTTAATCTCGCCACAGTTTAGAGCAACTGCAAAATCTGCAATAAACGCATCCTCACTCTCGCCTGAACGGTGACTCATTACGCATTTGTAACCGTTTCTTTGAGCAAGGCGAACTGTCTGCATAGTCTCGCTTACTGAGCCGATTTGGTTTGGCTTGATAAGAATAGAGTTAGCAATACCTTTTTGTATACCCTCATTAAGTATGCTTGCATTTGTAACAAACAAGTCATCTCCTACAAGCTGAACTTTGCTTCCCAACTTTTCGGTTAAAAGCTTCCAGCCGTCCCAGTCATCTTCGCTTAAGCCGTCTTCAATTGATACGATTGGATATTTGCTGCATAAATCAACGTAATAATCAACAAGCTGTGCAGATGTAACGGTTCTGTTTTCGCTCTCAAGTCTGTATCCGCCATCAGCCACAAGTTCACTAGCCGCAACGTCAAGAGCGATAGCCATCTGCTCTCCAGCTTTGTATCCTGCTTTTTCTATCGCTTGCATGATGATTTGTATCGGCTCTTCGTTAGAGCTTAAATCAGGTGCGAAACCGCCCTCGTCTCCGAGTGCCGTATTGTGTTTTTTAGCTTTTAAAATAGCTTTTAAATTGTGATATACCTCTGCGCTTGCTTGAAGAGAAGTAGCAAAATCTTCAAAACCGACAGGCATAATCATATACTCTTGAAAGTCAACAGAGTTGTCAGCGTGTGAGCCGCCGTTGATAATATTTAGCATAGGAGTAGGCATAACCATAGCATTTGCACCGCCAAGGTAGCGATAAAGCGGGATACCAAGGCTCTGTGCAGCAGCGCGTGCGACAGCCATAGAGACACCAAGAACCGCATTGGCTCCAAGATTGCCGTAGTTGTCAGTTCGGTCAAGCTCTTTCATGGCAGCATCGATTACTGCCTGATTAAATGGAGACATACCCATTAAAACATCTGAAATCTGACTATTTACATTTTCAACTGCTCTTAAAACACCCTTGCCCATGTATCTGCTTCCGCCATCACGAAGCTCTAACGCTTCGCGCTTGCCTGTGCTCGCGCCCGATGGCACGATTGCGCTTGCTCTAGTTCCATCACTAAGTTCTACTGTTGCTTTTACCGTCGGGTTTCCGCGAGAATCCATTACTTCTATTGCGCTTACATTATCAATATACATTTTTTATTTACCTCTTTTAATCTATTAAAAAATTTATCTATTTAACAGAAAACGGGTTACAAATCCGCTTCTGCTATATCTACGGTGTCCATGGTCATAAGGTCACTCATTCCCATGGCCTCTTTAATTTTCTCTTCTACCTCTTGCGCCAAGACAGGGTCTTCTTTAAACTTAACCTTGACATTTTCACGTCCCTGACCAAGTTTCGTCTCTCCATAAGAGAACCATGCGCCGCTTTTGTCGATAATATCAAGCTTTACGCCATAATCGACAAGTTCACCCTCTTTGGAGATTCCTTCGCCGAACATTATATCAAACTCAGCCTGACGAAACGGAGGCGCCACTTTGTTTTTTATAACTTTAGCTTTTACGCGATTGCCTATTTGGCTCTCGCCCTGCTTTAGGGACGCTATACGTCTGACATCTATACGCACGGAAGCGTAAAACTTAAGCGCATTTCCGCCCGTCGTAGTCTCAGGCGAACCGTAACCCATCATCCCTATTTTCATACGAATCTGATTAATAAATATAACGGTACAGTTCATTTTATGCAAAACACCTGTCAGTTTACGAAGAGCTTTTGACATCAAACGTGCCTGAACACCAACGTTTTGATCAGACATTTCGCCCTCAATCTCTGACTTTGGAGTAAGGGCTGCAACCGAGTCGATAACTATTAAATCTATCGCTCCGCTTCTGGCAATAGTCTCCACGATGTCCAACGCCTGCTCACCGTAGTCAGGCTGAGATACAAGAAGATTAGCCACATCCACGCCAAGATTTTTAGCATATCCGACATCAAGAGCGTGTTCCGCGTCTATAAACGCACATATTCCACCAGCCTTTTGGCACTCTGCCGTTATTTGAAGTGCTAATGTTGTTTTACCGGAGCTCTCAGGTCCATAAATCTCAACAACCCTGCCTTGAGGTACACCGCCTATGCCAAGAGCCAAATCAAGCCCAAGAGAGCCCGTGCTTATTGATGCGATAGGAACAATCTCCTTGTCGCCAAGTCTCATAAGAGC
Source organism: Sulfurimonas sp. (assembly GCF_019429335.1). Taxonomy (GTDB): domain Bacteria; phylum Campylobacterota; class Campylobacteria; order Campylobacterales; family Sulfurimonadaceae; genus Sulfurimonas. The sequence goes on from NZ_JAHYJB010000031.1 coordinate 6,717, forward strand.
ACCCTTGCCAAATGCCTTGTCAATCTGTTTCATAGCTAAGTCTAATGATTTTTGTTTGTTTGCGTCCATTTTCGGCTCACTTATATTAAATTTAGACTTATTATATGTCAATTTTATATTTCCATTAAATTATATGGCAATTTGCCATATAATTTATATAAAAATTTTCTATATAAATTAATGGGATTTTATCCATATTTTGTTAAATCGTGGTTTATAAAAAAGTATCATTTTAACTATTTTTATGAAAAATTAGATTAAATTATATCGACTTTCTTGATAAGCAACCAAACTATCAAGTATACTTCTGATTCAATTTTAACAACAGAACTGAGTAAATGGCTAAAATAAAACAACTATCTTCTCTTCAACAGCCTCTAATATTTGTCTCGGTAGTTTGGCTGATTCTTGGATTTCTATTCGTCAATTACAAAGTTGACGATTTGAGATACGAAAAATATAAAGATATATCCACAGATATGCAAAACAGGCTAAAGGGCCTTATCAAAGAGAAGCAAGAAGCTACTCTGGTTGTCTCCTTTGCCATCGCAAACAATCAAACCATCAGAGATGCGCTGCTTAATAACTCTATTTCAGGTTTAAATCTGGATAAATTTTCCGACGAACTCTCAAAATACACATCTCTTCAAAACAGTTGGTTTCAGCTATCTACGCATGAGGGAAAAAGTTTTTATAGAAGCTGGACGGACAAAAGAGGCGATGACCTAACGGCTATAAGAAAAGATATTGTAGAGATGGTAAACAACCCTGCACCAACCTCATCTATCAGTCCGGGTCTCTTTAATTTGACATTTAAAGCGATGGTGCCGATTTTTGAAGATGGAAGATTTATAGGAACTATTGAGACAATCTCCGACTTTAACTCAGTTGCCAAGATGATGACGCAAGAGGGCTATGAAACTTTACTGCTGGTTGACAAAAGCTACAAAAAACTACTTCTTGACCCCTCCTCCAAGAACTACATCGGCGACTACTATTTAGCAAACAGCGATATAAATAATCAACATGTGGAAATTATTAAAAACATAACAGTAGAGCATGTAGTAAACTGGGCATCATTCTACATAGACGAAGAGCAAGAACATCTTATAAGCACATACCATCTTCATGATAAACTAGACAAAGAGCTTGCCTACTTCGTTATATTCAAAGATTTAAAAGATATAGATTTTAGCGATATTACCAGAACAACGCAGAGCCTTATACTTTTTATTCTCTCTATTTTTCTATTCCTGATTGGAATATACTACTTCTTTTACACCAAAAAACAAAAAGAGTATATACAAGAGATGAATATACACTTGGAGAAGAAAGTTCAGACAAGAAATCAAGCTTTGATAAAACAGAGCAAAAAACTTGAACATGTCTCACAGTATGACTCTCTGACAAAGCTTCCAAACAGAGCTCTGCTTATCAATAAACTAAAGAGAAGCATAGAAAAAGCAAGGGGAAATAAACAGAGCATAACAATTCTTTTTCTTGATTTGGACAGATTTAAAGAGATAAACGACACATATAGCCATGAGGTTGGGGATACACTTCTCAAAAAAATAGCCGACAAACTTAAAACCTTCATAGACGAGAGTGACACCATAGCAAGATTTGGCGGGGATGAGTTTACAATCATTCTTAACAATGCAAATGATACCCAAACTATGGAGCTTGTAGCCAATATCACGGATGCAATGCATGATGCGATAAGTGTTGACAATTTAAGACTGCACACGACGTTTAGCATAGGAATCAGCACATTCCCGCAAGACGGCGAGAGTGCAGAGATACTTCTTAGAAATGCAGATACGGCAATGTACGGAGCAAAGAGCAGCGGAAAAAACAGATATCAATTTTACAATGCAAAAATGACAGAACTTGCTTTTGAGAGAGTGCTTCTAGAGAGCAATCTCAGAAAAGCTATCAAAGAGAATGAGTTTGAGGCCTATTTCCAGCCAAAAATTGATGCAACCACGCAAAAAGTAATCGGGCTTGAGGCTCTTATTAGATGGAGACATCCTGAGCTTGGACTAATAGCGCCTGCGAAATTTATCCCTTTTGCCGAAGATATAGGTCTTATTATTGAGATTGACAAATGGATGATGAGAGTAGCCACTGCATATATTTTAGAGTGTAAAAAAGAGAATATAACCACAGGAAAACTCTCCATAAATGCTTCTGCTAAACAGATTGAAGACAAAGGGTACATAGATGATTTAAAGAGTTTTATAAATGAGAGCGGTGTTGACACAAAAGATCTCGAAATCGAGATAACAGAGGGGCTTATTATGAAAAATACCGCTCAAGTCATCTCTGTGCTTAAGAGCATAAAAGATCTTGGCATATCCATCTCAATAGATGATTTTGGAACTGGCTACTCCTCTCTCTCATACATAAAACGGCTTCCGATTGACAAACTAAAGATAGACCGCAGTTTTATAAAAGATATCCCTGAGGACAAAGAGGATATTGCTATAGTCAGAACTATTATAGCGCTTGCTAACAACCTCTCTCTTGAGCTTATAGCCGAAGGTGTTGAGACACAAGAGCAGGTAGATTTTCTGGTAAGAGAGGGGTGTGTAAACATTCAGGGCTATTTCTACTCTAAACCTCTTTGTGCAAATGAATGCAAAGATTTTTTAATCAGCCACATGTGATATTAAATGAAATTTATATAATAATTTATCCTTATTTGGCTAAAATCAGATTTATATTTTTAATCTCTATCGACCATGGACAGACAACTTGAAAAAAACTCTTATAGCACACTCACCCGATGCCGATGACATATTTATGTACTATGCGATTAAATTTGGCTGGGTGGATATGAACGGTGTCAAGTTTGACAACATTGCCGAAGATATCCAGACGCTAAATGAAAAAGCGCTAAACGGAGTCTATGAGATAGTTGCTATAAGCTTTGCGCTCTATCCGCACATTAAAGAAGATTATGCTCTTTTGCGAACTGCTGTCAGTTTTGGCGACGGATATGGACCAAAAGTAATCAAGAAAAAAGGTGTTACACTAAAGCGCAACTTCAAAGTCGCACTCAGCGGAGAGCACACTACAAATGCGATGCTTTTTCGTATAGCCTACCCAGATGCAAGAGTGACTTATATGAATTTTCTTGAGATAGAAGATGCGGTCTTGGAGGGTAGAGTTGATGCTGGGGTACTAATTCATGAGAGCATTTTAACCTATAACAGTGAACTTGAGGTTGAGCGAGAGATGTGGGATATCTGGCAGGAGCTCGCCGGAGATGAGCTTCCTCTTCCTCTTGGCGGAATGGCTATAAGCCGTTCAATCCCGCTTAACAAAGCAATAGAGTATGAAGCTACTCTGACAAAAGCGGTTCGTGTTGCAAGAGAACATAAACATAAACTCTCTGAGATGCTCTTAGAGAGAAGCCTTGTACGAATAGATGCACCAACGCTTGATAAGTACCTTGAACTCTACGCCAACGACGATTCTGTTACACTGAGCGAGATTCAGTACAGAGCGATTAACAAACTATTTGAGATAGGCTACAAACACGGCTTTTATGACGCACCCACAAAAGCGGAAGATTTTATGATACCTGCCCAATATAAAGAGATAAGAGACTCATAATGGAAGCAAAACTAATAGCTCTTGGGATTGAGACATTTAAAATAGCTCTTATGCTTGCTCTTCCTGGACTTTTAACCGGTATGTTTATAGGTCTTGCCGTAAGTATTTTTCAAGCTACCACGCAGATTAACGAGATGACGCTGAGCTTTATTCCTAAAATTATCGGTGTTGTTATTGTTATCATTTTAACCATGCCATGGATGCTAAATGTTATGATAGATTTCTCTATGGAGATATTTAATATGATGCCAACATTTGTAGAGTAATGAAGATACAAAGTATAAATTTCTCTAAATTTTCCTCTATTAAAATTGGAGGCTCTTTGGATGTTTCAATACTTGAAGATTGCACTCAAAATTATAAAGATTGCTACATTATCGGCTCATGCAACAACATTCTCATAGGCACAAAGCCTCCGCCACTTTTAAAACTATCCAAAAAATATGACTATATCAAGATAGAGAACAGCACACTTAAAATAGGTGCTGCCACACCATCTGGAAAAATAGCCTCATTTTGCAAAAAAAACAATATTGCCAACTTTGAATTTCTCTCTCATCTTCCCGGGACTTTAGGCGGTCTTGTCTTTATGAATGCGGGACTTAAAGAGTATGAGATATTTAACAACCTTATCTCGATTGTGACATGCGACGCTGTTTTAGACAAGAGAGAGATAAAGTACGGATATAGATTTACCGACATTAAAAATCCTATTTTAGAGGCTACATTTGAGCTTGCGCACGGATTTGACACCGAAAAACTATCTATGTTTAAGGCTATGCGCCAAAACCAGCCATCAACTCCGAGCGCGGGAAGCTGTTTTAAAAACCCACATGGTGATTATGCAGGCAGACTTATTGAGGCTGTCGGACTTAAAGGCTTTAGAGTCGGCGGTATGGAGTTTAGCTCACACCATGCAAACTTTTTGGTAAACATAGAAAACGGCATATTTGATGATGCGATATATCTTATAAAAGAGGCTCAAAAAAGAGTTTACAAAGAGTTTAATATTTGGCTTGAGTGCGAAATTGCAGTTTTGGATATAAGATATATGGGTGAGAGTTCGCCGCTTTTTCGACCGTAACTCTTTAAAAACTTGTTTTTCATAGCTTTAGGAGGATGCAAGGGACAATTTGCCCCTGCCAATAAAACGGACGAGTTCGTTTTATTGCGTAACATTAATTATATTGGTAACACTCTGATTTTTTTAGAGAGTTTCTCTTTTAGAGTTGATTCGATTGCGTAAAGAGTTCCTGTTGCAGAACTTGCACATCCGTTACATGCACCCAAATATCTGATATACACATCGATATAGTCGTCACTCGACTTGACGTCGATTACTTCCATATCTCCACCGTCCATAATTAAAAACTGGCGAACACTCTCATCTATCTGAGCATCAATAGCTTTAATCTGCTGAACCAGAGTCATTGACTCAAAGTTGCCTTTTGCACCTGCATCAGCAGCCGCCCTCATTTTCTCTTCATCCATCTCACGACGAGTATCTCTTAAAATATCCACTAGATAGTACTCCCTTTTTTCATGTCCGCCAGGTCTTATACAGCTTTTACAAAAACCGCCGGCTTTTGTATAGTCGGTAATCTGCTCGATTGTCGTTAAGTCGTTTAATTTGATAACCTCTTGAAGTGTTTTTAAACTTACGCGCGCGCACTCACAAACAATAATCTCCTCTTCAAAACTCTCAGAATCAACACCCATGTAAAGTCCTGCAGCTTTTTTGATAACATCATATGCCATAACTGAACAGTGCATCTTTTGAGGCGGAACGGCAGGAGTATCAGGATTGTCTCTTAGAGCAAACTCAACATCTATATTTGTTATCTTTACCGCCTCTTGAACGGTTTTGCCGATACAAAGTTCAGTCATAACATCTGAGCTTGCAATAGCAGTTCCGCATCCAAAACTTTTAAATTTAGAGTTTACGATTACATCTGTTTTCGGGTCAACTTCCCAGTAAAGACGAACTGCGTCTCCACAGCTCTCAGCACCGAAGTCTGCAACAATCAGCCTGTTTGAGTGTGCTGCAGCTTCTTCCTCAGTTATCTCACCCTGATGCTTTGGGTTGTTCATCAAAGTTGTTACTTTATTTGAGTAGGCATCCCATAAAGAAGCGCCTAATAAATCATTCTTTGCCATAATATATAGTCCTTTAATTTATTTCATAAATTCAAGGGAACCTTTTCCCCTGTTTTGTCCGCAAAAGGAACACGTCCCTTTTGCTTCGCTAGCCGCTGTGGCACTGAAGCTTGACACATCCGTGTCAGATAATTTCATACATTTATAATTTTTATCTACTTAATGGTGTAGTTCGCACGCTTTAGACTCGCCGCCTAAAGTTGGCTGCACCTTTGCGAATGAGCTCGAAATCGCTCTTAAGCGCGCAACCGCTTTTTTAAAGTGTGCGATAGTATAGTCAATTTCGCTATCAGTTGTAAAGCGGCTAAGGCTTAAGCGGATACCTGTGTGTGCAAGCTCGCTATCAGCGCCGATTGCAAGCATTACGGTATTTGCCTGAAGATCTTCACTGGCACATGCGCTTCCCGTAGAAGCTCCTATCTGGCCATTGTTTAAGTCCCAAAGCATTCCCTCGCCCTCAACGCCTCTGATTGATATCAAAATAGTGTTCGGTGTTCGGTGTTCGCGGTCCCCTACTACAAAAGTATCGCTCAGTTCTAAAAGCGCATCTTCAAGACGGTCTCTTTTTGCTCTTATGGAAGCCATCTTCTCTTCTATATCCGTAGTTGCAAGCTCTATTGCTTTGCCCATTGCCACGATATATGGAACATTAAGCGTTCCCGAGCGGCGACCGCCCATATGTTCGCCTCCGTTTAGAAGCGGAGATAGCGGCTGCGAATTTCTAATATAAAGTGCGCCCACCCCTTTTGGACCGTGAAACTTGTGTGCACTCATCGAAACAAAATCTACATGTACATCTTGCAAGTCAACAGGAATCTTGCCCACAGCCTGAACTCCGTCAGAGTGAAAAAGCACGCCCTTCTCTTTACAAATCTCGCCTATCTCTTTTATAGGAAATATCATTCCAGTCTCGTTTGAAGCCCACATTACCGACACTAGAGCAGTTTTGTCGGTTATGAAACTTCTAACCACATGCGGCTCTACCACGCCCTCAGAGTTTACAGGCAAATATGTTACCTTTACACCCTCGTTCTCAAGAGCTCTGCATGTTGCAAGAACTGATGGATGCTCAACTTCAGTCGTGATGATATGATTTTTTTCACCATTTACTATATAGTCGCTAAAGATGGATTTTAAAACCCAGTTGTTTGACTCCGTTGCACAAGAAGTAAAAATGATATCATCACTCTCGCTCGCATTAAGCGCCTTGTACATCTGGTCTATCGCTTTGCTTATTGCCGGATGCGACGCCGTACCAAATTTATGAAGCGAGTTCGGGTTGCCGTAAATCTCGCTAAAAAATGGCTGCATAACTTCTACTACCTGCGGATCAACCATAGTCGTAGCGTTATTATCTAAGTAAACTTTCATGTTTTACCTCACTAAATTGAGCTGTTTTAATTAAGACAATATTTGTCTTCTTTTGCTTTTGACATAATAATAGTTTTGTTATTACGATATGCTTAAGCCAAACTGTATTTATGGAATAGTTAAGCTATAATTATACTTAAATTAATAGAATAGGAATAATTTATGTGCAATTTTAACAAACAGAGCGAAAATACGAAAGCGCTAATACATCTGCTGCTAAAGAAGTGTGCGGATGCAGTCGGCGGCGCCAACTCTCTTTTAGGAGTTGTAGAGGCGATGAAAGAGAAAAAACCAAATGCTCTAATAGTAAATACATGTAAAGTCGATTCAAAAGAGCTTAAAATTTCGTGGAACAAGATAATTTTCAAGGATAAATTCGATGTTTTAGAAGAGGTTGTGCGCTCTCGCAAAAGCTCGGATGAGAAAGAGTTTAACATATTAGAGAACGATAGCCTCAAAAAAAAGAAAAAAATCATCAATATGGTAAAAACTTTGGCACCTATAGAGTTTACGGTAATAGTCAAAAACTCTGAGGAGCTCGACGGATTTAACTTTAAAATTTTTGAAAAGATTGAGGAGAGTTGTGTAACGATAAACCCTCTTTTTGCGGCTATGTTTTTCTGCTCAACAGAGTATATGAAAAAAGCCCTAAAGTATGAGATTTATGATTTGGATGTCAAAGACGACCAATAACTCTGAACTCGGAGGGTTGTAAATCCTCTACGCTAAACTCCCCAAAGCTGACTCTGTGCAGCGCAATCACCCTGTTTCCGACAGCGCCAAACATCCGCTTGACCTGATGGTATCTTCCCTCGCAAATATCGAGTCTTACTAGAGTTGGAGTTATAACCTCCATTTTTGCACTTTGTAGCGGTTTTTTCTCGCCGTGAAGCATCAGCTCTCCGCTTGCAAAAATCTCCGCCTCATCGCCTCTAAGAGACTGTGCAAGCGTAGCTTCATACACCTTTGGAAGATCACTTTTTGGACTGGTAAGTTTGTGGTTTAACTCTCCGTCATCGCTTAGCAAAATAGCGCCCGTTGTATCTGCATCCAACCTGCCAATCGTCGAGACTTTTGGATTTCTGTTTTGCCATCTTTGAGGCAGAAGAGAGTAGATAAGCACTCCTGCATCACTGTGCGAGCAGACTACTCCGCTTGGCTTGTTCATCAAAATCAGCAAGCTCTCATCATCAAGTCTCTCGCCATCGACTGTTATATCGTTGTGATAAGCTTTCTCCCTCACATCAAAAACTCTCACACCATCTATGCAGACCATATTTTTACTCAAAAACTTTTTTGCCTCGCTTCTTGTGCAGTATCCGAGGCTTGAGAGGTGTGCATCTACTCTTTTATAGCTGTTTTGCATGCTTTACTACTTTTTTTTGAATATAACATTTTTTGGATTAAATTATATACAAAACAAAAATAGGTATAATCGCAAAATTATTTATATATTATAAAGGTTCATTATGGGACAAACTATAACTGAAAAAATATTCTCCGAACATGTCGGTCATGCTGTATATGCGGGTGAAATTATCCGCTGTAATATCGACATGGTTATCGGAAACGATATAACTACACCTATCTCTATCAGCGCTTTTAACCTAAGCGGTGCTACGAAACTCGCAAATCCAGACGGTTTTTCTATCGTTCTTGACCACTTTATCCCTGCAAAAGATATAGCAAGTGCAAATCAGGCACGTATCAGCCGTGACTTTGCAAAGAAACATAATTTAAAGAACTTTTTTGATGAAAAAGATATGGGAATAGAGCATGCGCTTCTGCCTGAAAAAGGGCTTGTTGTTCCTGGTGACGTTATCATCGGTGCAGACTCTCATACATGTACTCACGGAGCGCTTGGAGCGTTCTCTACCGGAATGGGCTCGACTGACTTGGCATTTGCTATGGTAACGGGCGGGAACTGGTTTAAAGTTCCCGAGTCTATCAAAGTAGTGCTTAGCGGAAAACCCGAAAAATATACAACAGGCAAGGATATCATTCTAGAGATTATCCGCATGATTGGTGTTGACGGCGCGCTTTACAAAACTCTGGAGTTTACAGGAAGCACAATTGCACACCTCACGATGGATGACAGATTTTCTATGTGCAACATGGCAATCGAAGCAGGTGCAAAAAGCGGGATAGTAGCTTATGATGATGTCACAAAAGAGTTTTTGGCTGACAAAAATTTAGCAAGGGAGCCTCGCATCCACCACTCAGACGCAGATGCAACTTACTGCACGGTTTTAGAGATAGATGTAGCCAATCTTGAGCCGGTAATTGCCTACCCGTTTTTACCGTCAAACGGACACTCTATCACTCAGGCTGTAAGCGACAAGATTAAAATAGATCAGGCCTTTATCGGTTCTTGTACCAATGGGCGCCTAAGTGATTTAAAAACTGCAGCAGAGATTTTAAAGGGCAAAAAAGTTCACCCTGATGTTCGCCTTATAGCGACTCCCGGAACTCAAAAAATCCTCAAAGAAGCATATAGACTTGGCTACATGGATATCATTATTGATGCAGGCGGTGTAGTTTCAAATCCTACATGCGGGGCTTGTCTTGGCGGATATATGGGCATACTTGGGGACAACGAAGTGGCTGTTTCTACAACAAACCGCAACTTCGTCGGCCGTATGGGCTCAAGAAGCTCAAAAGTTTATTTGGCAAACTCTGCGGTTGCGGCAATCTCCGCAATTACGGGCTATATATCTGATCCTAGATAGAGATTAACCTTAAAAAGTATAATATTTTTAAGATTGCAACCGATACGATAAAGCACCGAACATAAAGGAAAAGACATGAAAAAATTGCTACTAATCCCTGCTCTTCTCTTCAGCAGTGCGCTTATTGCGCAGGATTATAACTATGAAGTTACGCCGGTTATCGGTTACAACATTGCAGAGGGCAATCTTGACCTTGAAAACCAGACCCTGTTTGGAGCAGAGTTCCAATATAACGGCTGTGATATGCTTTTAAAGCCTGAAATTAGTATTCTTTATGCTGACGCTGATTATGAAAATTCTCCCATAGGCACTGATATATACCGTATTGCGATTAACGGTGTTCACGAATATGATGCTATCGGCATGTTTACTCCATTATCAAAAATAGGCGTAGGCTACGAGACAATCGACAAACATTTAGCAGACAATAAAGAGGGCGTATTTTTTGATGTCGGCGTAGGTGCAAAAATACCTTTTACCGATGCAATAGCTCTTAAGCTAGAAGCTATCTACATGTTAAAAAACAACGACAACAGATGGGATAACAATCTTGCTCTTTTAGCGGGTATAAATTTTGCATTTGGACCAAAAGCCGTAGCAGCAGTTTCGGCACCTGCACCAGCTCCGGTTGACGGCGACGATGATGATGACGGAGTAAAAAATTCTGTTGACAAATGTCCTGCCACTCCGTTTGGAAGAGCTGTAGATGCGCACGGCTGCTGCGCTGACGGTGATGATGACAATGACGGCGTGCTGAACTCTAAAGATTTATGCCCGACTACAGAATATGTAAGAGCAGTGGATACTGATGGCTGTTGTATTGATGGGGATGATGACCAAGACGGTGTACTAAACTCTGTTGACAAATGTCCTACAACTCCTAAAGGAAGCGTGGTTGACAGCGCAGGGTGTACAAAAATCGTAAATCTTCACATCAATTTCGAGACAGCTTCTTACACTATTGATGAAGCGTCAAAGCCAAATGTTGAAGCATTTGCGGATTTCTTAAAAGCAAGAAGCAACTTTGATGCAAAAATCATCGGTCATACGGACAGCGTAGGTTCTGTAGCTAATAACCAAAAGCTATCAGACAACAGAGCAAACAGAGTAAAAGAGATGCTTGTAGAGTATGGTATAGAAGCACATAGGATTACCACAGAGGGTATGGGTGAATCGGCTCCGACAGCTACAAATGACACTGCTGATGGCAGAGCACAAAACAGAAGAATAGAAGCAGAGTTAATCAAAAAATAGATGCTAGATACTCCATGCGTCATCTTTGCCGGCGGCAAATCAAGCCGAATGGGGAAGGATAAATCTCTTCTTCCCTTTGGCGCCTTCAACACACTGACTGAATTCCAACTCTTTCGCCTAAGCATAATTTTCAAAAACGTATATATCTCATGCAAAGATAAGTCAAAATTCGACTTTGAAGCCCAGTTCATAGAAGATATAAAAACGGACTCTATCTATGCACCTACTGCAGGATTTATCTCTGTTTTTGAGCATTTAAAGTGCGAAAGTTTTTTTGCCCTCAGCGTTGACTCTCCTTTTGTGTCCGAATATGAGATAGAAAAAATAGTTGCCTCAGACAAAACGGATGCAGATGCAACGGTTGCAAAAACGCCGCGCGGCACAGAACCTATGTGCGGAATATATCACATCTCAACCAAAGACAAATTTTCCTGCATGCTAAAAGAGAACAGCCATAAAATGGGGCAATTGCTCAACTCATCAAAGACTATCTATGTGGAGTTTGAAGATGAAAAACCTTTTCTAAACCTCAACCACCATCACGAATACAAAGAAGCCCTAGCCCTCCTTTAAAATTATTTTACTTTTGATATAATAGGATTTGTGCAAAACTAAAAACACTCTCACTAAGGCTTCACTTCGCTGCAGAATCGTTCGTTTAATTTTGAGTTTTGCAAGAACACAGATACAAAACTTTACAAGCAACTATTTTAGGAAATGATATGAATTTAACACATTTGGATGAAAAAGACAGACCGAAAATGGTCGACGTCTCAGAGAAAAACCAAACAACCAGAGTGGCAGTCGCAAGCGGAATTATAGAGATGAGCCAAGAGGCTTATGATGCTATCGTTACACAAAAAACAAAAAAAGGCCCAGTGCTTCAAACCGCCGTAATCGCCGCAATTATGGGAACAAAAAAGACAAGCGAGCTTATACCGATGTGCCATCCTCTAAACTTGAGCGGGATCAACTGCGATGTCAAAGAGCTCTCAGAACTTCCAGGGTTTAAGTTAACAGTCACTGCAAAACTTACCGGTCAGACTGGTGTCGAGATGGAAGCGCTCACCGGTACTAGCATAGGACTACTGACGATTTACGATATGGTAAAAGCGATAGACAAGGGGATGGTTATCCGCAACGTCCAACTTGAGAAAAAATCAGGAGGTAAAAGTGGAGATTTTGAGCGCTAGAGAAGAGAAACTTGAGCTTGTATATCCGTGCTCTTGGTCTTATAAACTGATTGCTTCTGAGGTAGAGGCGCTAAAGCAGGCTATAAGGGATGTGATTGACGAGAGGGAGCATAAGCTCACTCACTCAAAAAGCTCAAAAGGCGGGAAGTATATAAGTATGAACCTTGATATGCTTGTCCATAATGAAGATGACAGAAATTTCATCTATGCGGCGCTAAAAGCTCATCAACAGATAAAAATGGTACTTTAAAAAGGAGTCTACAATGAGTTTACAAGAGCTACAAAATATCGAATTTCAAAAGCTAAATTTTCAGGAAATGAAGGATATAACTGCTGAGATAGTAGAGGGCAAAACAAAAAAACTGCGCGATGAGCTTCAAGAGCTTCTTCTGCAAAAAGAGCTTATAGAGAAAAATCTGGAGAAGAAATCGTATGAGCTTCAAGGGACAAAGTATGCGATTTTCAATGATATAGAATCCCTTATAGACAAAGAGGATGCTCAGACACTATCAAAACTTCATCAGGTGAAACTTCAGTCAATCGATCTTTTTGATCTCCTTGGAGAAGCAGTCGAAGGTGCTATTATCACCGCTTTGGAAAAGTCAAAAGACAGTGAAGCCAAAGAGCTGATTCAAGAAGTTATTAAAGAGCTCACCTACCACACAATAAAAGAGGGTACGCTAAACACAATAAGAGTTAGAAAAATCCTCTCTACAATCCTTCACTCATCCATTGACATAGCAGAAGCTACACCAAATACATCTGAAGATATTTTGGAAGCTACACTAAGAGGCATGAGAGCAGGACTTCTTGAATCAATCGACAGATTCAAAAAGAGACTCGCATATATGCCGCTGGAAGCAAAGCATATCCTTATAGAAGATTACGACACTATTATGGAGGATTTAAACCAGACAGACACACTATTTTTACAAGTTGTACAGACACAAGCGAACGAAAGTAATCCTACCATAAGAAAAATCCTCATTGAGCTTAACAAGAAGATGCACTATGACCTTGAAGAGTTAATTCATATCTCAAAAGAGACTGCACAGGTTATGAGGGAGAGATTCTCTGCGCTTGCAAAAACAGCCGTTAAAAAAGCGGATACAGCTCTTAAGTCTGAAACAGCAAAAGAGGCAAAAAGAATGGGCATTCAAGCTTGGGGTATTGCAAAAACTGCCCTTAACAGTGCTATAAAATCTGCCAAAAACGCTCTTGAGCCAAAAGATAAATAGCGGTTTTAGAGCTGCTATTTATAATATTTAACCACCCTATCCATCTGGGAACCCATATTTAAAAGCAGCATGTCGGCAATTACAAGAGCCGCCATAGCTTCGCAGACTACTGTTCCTCTAACTGCAACACAAGGGTCATGTCGCCCTTTGAGCGAAAAATCAACCTCTTCATTTTTGCTTGTAACTGTTTTTTGCTCTTTAAAGATAGATGGTGTGGGCTTAAAGTAGACATTCATTACGATATCTTCACCATTGCTTATACCGCCTAAAATTCCGCCTGAGTGATTTGTCACAAAGCCGTCTGCTCTTATCTCATCATTGTTCTGAGATCCCTTTAACGACGCGCTTAATACTCCATCGCCTATCTCAACGGCTTTAACGGCATTTATCCCCATCATGGCATCCGCTAATATTGCGTCAAGCTTATAGTAAAGCGGCTGCCCTAAACTATTTGGTGCACCCTTAATCACTACTCTTGAGACTCCGCCAACAGAATCGTGTTCGTTTTTGGCTCTGAGTATCGCCTCTTTTTGCTCCTCCTCTTTGGAAGCATCAAGAGCATAGATTATACTTTTTTTTGCCGCTTCATAATCATAACTGAGCGCTTTAATGCCATCAACCTCGCAAATACCGCTTAGCACTTCAATGTCGAGTTCCCTGAGCATAAGTTTTGCAATAGCACCCGCAGCAACCCTCGCCACAGTCTCGCGCGCAGAACTTCTTCCTCCGCCACGGTAATCTCTTATGCCGTATTTGTAAAAGTATGTAAAATCAGCATGACCCGGGCGAAAGACATCTTTGATGTTTGAGTAGTCTTTGGATTTTTGGTCCGTATTGTATATGACCATCGCGATAGGCGTTCCGGTGCTTTTTCCCTCAAACACACCGCTTAGTATCTCGACTTTGTCTTCCTCTTTTCTGGCAGTTTCAAACTCGCTTTTCCCCGGTTTTCTTCTATCTAGTTCGCTTTGTATAAACTCTTCATCAATATAAACTCCTGCAGGAACCCCGTCAAGCAAACATCCGATAGCCTTGCCGTGCGACTCTCCAAAAGTGCTTATTCTTAATTTTTGCCCAAAACTATTCACTGTTCATCCTTTAGCATTTTGACTGCCATCTCTGCCGCCTCTTGCTGAGCGATTTTTTTGCTCTTTCCGATAGCTCTTGCGTACTCTTTGTTCTCTATAATTACCGCCACCTCGAACTCTTTTTTATGGTCAGGTCCTCGGCTCGCAACTACTCTGTACTCAGGAGTCTCTCCGAATCTCGCTTGTGTTAGCTCTTGAAGTGTTGTTTTAAAATCCCTAAATAGCGAATCAAGCGATATCTCCTTATGATTTCTTTCTATCAAATTTATCGCTATTTTTCTAACGGTATCCAATCCGGACTCTAGGTAGATAGCTCCCATTATCGCCTCAAATGCGTTTGAGAGAAGTGATGCTTTCTCTCTTCCGCCGTTATTCTCCTCAGCATTTGAGAGCTGAATATATGCACCAAGGTCTATGGAGCGGGCAAGCTTTTCAAAACCGTCCTCATTTACCAGCGAAGCTCTTATTTTCGAGAGTTTTCCCTCATCAGAAGTTGGAAATTTGAAAAATAGATACTCTCCAACAATAAGATCCAAAACAGCATCGCCTAAAAATTCAAGTCGCTCATTATCGTAGGGCTGCTTGTGGCTTTTATGCGTCAGCGCTTCGATAATGAGCTTATCATTCTTAAACTTATAACCTAAAATTTTCTCTAAAACTTCTATATTTTTACTCATTTTATTGCCTCTTTCATTTTCTGGGCCTCCTCTTTTGCCAAAATATCACATCTCTCATTTTCAATGTGTCCGTTATGCCCTCTAACCCAGATTGCATTTATAATATGTCCTTTTGAAACGTCCAGATAATCCATCCACAAATCAGGGTTTTTCACCTTTTTAAAATCTCTCTTTATCCAACCGTCAAGCCACTCGTTTATTCCCTTTACCACGTATGAAGAGTCCGAGATTATCTCCACCCTGCATGGCTCTCTGAGCGCTCTAAGCCCCTCAATAACCGCCAGCAGCTCCATTCTGTTGTTAGTAGTATGAACTTCGCCGCCACTTACCTCCCTCTCTTTATCCCCATATCTGAGTATCGCCGCATATCCACCCGGACCTGGATTTCCAAGGGCGCTGCCGTCACTGAAAAGAGTTATTTTCTTCACTGAAATCCTTGTGATAATCTCTAACGATAGAGAGTTCCGCTCTTGATGTATCTATGGCATGACAGCTGCTACAGCGATGAAATGCAAAGGGAAACACAACTTTGCAGCTGTTGCAGATATACTCAAAACCCAGCGTTGCATTAGCCTTTGAATCAAGGTTTATAAGCACGTCAAGCTCAAAAATAGAGCTCTTCGTTG
>NZ_JAHYJB010000032.1 GCF_019429335.1 Sulfurimonas sp.
AAGTAAATCAGCCAAAAAACTGTAAAATTACAGGCAATGGCTAAAATCAGTTTTTTAAAAAGTTAGAAAATTGAGGTTAGAAGGTGTTGGCTTGGTTGCTTGATTGAATTTGCAAGTGGCTCTCTTGTAAAAAATTACGGGGATTAACACTGGATTGATTTGGATAAACTGTTTCCAAAAGGGCACGGCTGCCGCTTTGTCAAAGGAAACTATATAGCGCCGGCTACTTTTTAGATAGAGTTTAGGGCTTTTTGCACTCTAAGTGCCTGAACATGCTCTTTTACGTCATGGGCACGAACAATAGAAGCTCCGTTTTTTACGGCTTCAAGATGCAGAGCCAGAGTTCCGCCGAGTCTCTCTTGCGGTGATGATGGAGAGATTTTATCTATCATAGATTTTCTTGAAGCGCCGACTAGCAAAGGTTTTCCAAGAGTCAAAAAGTGCTTAAGATGCTTGATGAGTATAAGATTGTGCTCTAGCGTTTTTCCAAACCCGATTCCTACATCCAAAACTATATCTTTTACGCCAAGCGACTCCGCTCTGGCTACTCTTTGCTCAAAAAATGAATAGAGGTCGTTTAAGACGTTCTCATACTCAGGCTTATCCTGCATACTCTGTGGTATGCCCTGCATATGCATAATAATTGCTCTGACACCGTTGCTCGCACAAAGTCTCGAGACTTCATCATTTGCAAGTCCTGTAATATCATTGACAATTCCAAACCCGCTCTTAATCGCGTAAGATATCACTTCGGGCTGATAACTGTCTATGCTGAATTTTACTCTGTTGTAAAACTTCTCTTTTTTAATCAAGTCAAATATGGGTTTAACTCTTCTTAGCTCTTCATCTTTATCTACATGCAAAGAATTAGGAGCAGATGAAACACCGCCGATATCTATAATCGCCGCCCCCTCTTCTATCATCCTCTCTATCTCCTCTATCACATTAGTGTCATTAAGTCTTGAAGCCGCAAAAAAGCTGTCACTGTTTGCATTTAAAACACCCATCACCTCGGCACTATACGGCTTTTTAGCTTTTAAGATGCCTTGGAGTTTTATAGCCACATCTTTTAGACCGAAGGGCTGGGCAAGCTCTTTTTTGCTTAGTGTTTGAAGCTGTCTTTGCGTCGCTATAAGCATACAATCAACATGTGGAGTCTTTGCAAGGACGGTCCCGCGAGGCACAGCCAAATCCGCTCCAACGCTAAGAGCATCCTGTTTTAAAATATTTGCCGCACCTACATGTAACTCTCTTATGCAAATTATATAGTGCGTAGCTTTTGAGGCCATTATGGTTACTCCACCGCTATCAACACCCACTTCCTTTAGATATTTTTCTATATTTATGCTGTTGGAAAGAAGTTCAAGAAACATTTTTTTCTCCTACAAAACTCATTATTATCATGGCCAAAACACTCTGCGGTCTCGAGTTGAGCTCCAAAAGCCTGTATGCCATGTCAAAATTTTCCAGCTGTGAAGTCGTGAGTATCAACTTCTCAACAACGGTTGCTCTGTGATAAAGAGCTTCGATGAGCTCTTGTGCTTCACTTTTTTTGGCTCTTGCGTTTGTTTTTAAAAAGTCAAAAACTTCCGCGTAGTTTATTTTAGCAAGACTTATGTTTATCTCTTGTATAGTGTGAAGATTTTCGCCATTGTAAATAGGCATTCTTGAGCGAACAGTTGGAAGCAGATTTGATTTTGTAGAAGAGATGATTATGAACTCTATATTTCTAGGAGGCTCTTCTAGGGCTTTAAGGAGCGAATTTTGCGAAGTAGTGTTGAAGTTATTAGCGCCTAGTATCAGATATTTTGTCTCAGATTCACTTATATAAGACTCGGCAACGACTGCTTTTGCATGCTCCATTTTAAACTCATCTTCTATAAAGCCTACAACCCTGTTTGGTTTTAGAAGCTCTTTTAGTCTCTCAAATTCTGCTTCTATATTTGTTGAGATTAGAATATGGCTCTTTTTAAAATCATACGCTGACATCAACTTCTCCAAACATCGCCGCATTTAAAGAGGCGTTAAAGAGACGATAGAGCTGAAGCAGTTTTATATCAAGGGCTTTGTCATAGGACTTTAAATTAAATGCATTTAGATACTCTTCATCAAAAATCCAAAAATAACTCGTATCTTTTCTTTTTGCGATATCGGCTCTTTTGTCATCGCCTCTGCCTATGTACCAGAAAAAGTAATTATCTTTATGTGCCAAAGATATCATATCTTCAACTACGTCAAGCATCTCTCCGCCGCTGACATTGTTGAAGTGTCCATACATGCTGTCTATGCCGATAATAGGAAGCAGAGGACGGTCCATAGAAGCTGTATTTATAAAGTCAAGAATGTATCTCTCAAACCACTTTCTCTTCTCATCCACAATTAGGATGATTGTTTTGCCCTCTAGTATCTGCTCTAACGCTTGAGAAGTGGTTGTAGTCCAGTCAAAGCGTTGCTCTTCAAGCCAACTGAAGCAGCCACCCTCTTCTCTGATTGCATCCAAACTCCACTGAGCAAATTCCTGCATCTGACTACTTGTCCAGCTCGTAAGCGTTATGAAGCGCTCTGACTGAGAGCTCCGCATATTTTTCCGCAATTATCATAGATATTTTTATCTCTGATGTTGAAATCATATTTATATTGATATTCTCACTCGCCATTATAGAGAACGCTTTTGCGGCAACACCGGTGTGAGACTTCATGCCAACACCGACAATTGAAACTTTGCAGATATTCTCATCGTAAGAGACCTCATCAACTTCAGACTCTTTCAGAAAAACATCCATTACTTTTTTTGCATCATTTAAATCACCCACGGGAACGGTAAAATCTACATTTGCTTTGCCGTCATGTCCCACATTTTGTATAATCATGTCAATATTTACGTTGTTGTTTGAGAGTTTTGTAAATATATCAGACGCTATTCCCGGTCTGTCTTTTACGCCAACCAATGAGACGCGGGCCTGATTTTTGTCTAATGCGATTCCGCTTACTAACGGTTTTTCCATGATATTCTCTTCCTTAGTTATTAATGTCCCCTCTTCATCGGAGAAGCTTGTTCTTGTTACCAGATTTACGTTTAATTTTTTGGCCAGCTCAACAGAGCGGTTTTGAAGCACTTTTGCTCCCAAAGAAGCAAGTTCTAGCATCTCGTCATATGAGATTTCATTCAGTTTTTTCGCTTTTGGTTCGATGCGCGGGTCAGTTGTAAAAATTCCACTGACATCCGTATATATCTCACATAAATCAGCCTTTAGTGCTCCAGCGATTGCGACAGCAGACAAATCGCTTCCACCGCGTCCAAGAGTTGTGACGTTTCCGTCTTGCGAAACACCCTGAAAACCTGCGACTACAACTATTTTACCCTCTTTTATAGCCTCTTGCATAGCCACTGGATTTATAACCTCAATACGCGCTTTTGTGTGGATATTGTCAGTCACAATTCCAGCTTTTCTTCCCGTCATAGATACCGCAGGGAATCCCATTTCACTTAGAGCTATAGCTAAAAGTGCAGCTGTTACTCTCTCGCCGGAACTTAGTAGCATATCCATCTCTGCGCGTGCAGGATTTTTTGACAAGTGCTCAGCGTAAGCGACAAGCTTATTTGTCTCTCCACTCATCGCAGAAACAACTACAACAATATCATTTCCGGCTTTTTTTGTTTCACTTACACGATTTGCTACATTTTGGATGCGCTCCAAATCACCGACACTTGTTCCGCCAAATTTTTGAACTATCAACATCTACAATAATCCCTCTTTTTTAAAATAATTTATAACATTCTCATAAACATTTTTTTTAAAACTCGCGCTCAGATTTAAAGCTTCATCGGCAGTTACAAACTTATAGTCGCTAAACTCAGGCTCATGAGTATTAATATTTATCGTCGCTTCTTCATGCAGCTTAACTAAAAAATATCTCTGTGTCTGTCCGATAAAAGGCTTCATTGTCTCTGCAATTCTTGGAGGAAAATCGTAAGATATCCACTGGGGAAACTCAGCTATCACCTCTACCATATCGGTGCCTATCTCCTCTAAAAGTTCACGAAAAAGGGCTTCTTGCACCTCTTCTCCGTCATCTATCCCGCCTTGAGGAAACTGCCATACGTCTTCTAAGTCATTTCTTTGCGCCAAAAAAATCTCTTTTTTCTGGGGATAACAGCTCGATACGATAATCATCGCGACATTCGGGCGATATAAATCTTTTTTGCTCATAGCTTCACTTCTCATAATATTGGTGCGATTATACAAAAACTGCTATTAAATTAAGCTAATTTAGTGCTAAAAATTGGTTTCAATATGTTACAATTCTGATATTCTTTAAAGAAAGGGATTATAATGAATGAGTACGTTCTAAAGAGTGACGATTTTCTGGTTTCTCAGACCGATGCAAAAGGTATTATACTTTTTGCCAACGATGATTTTTGTAAGGTTTCCGGATATACGATTGATGAGTTAGTGGGCAAGCCTCACAATATAGTCCGCCACAGAGATATGCCAAAAGCGGCATTTAAAGATTTATGGGAGACCGTAAAGAGTGGAAAAATTTGGACAGGCTACGTAAAAAACTCCGCTAAAAATGGTGGATTTTACTGGGTATATGCAACTGTTTATCCAATGTATGACGAGGCAAGACAAGCGCAGACATACCTCTCATGCAGAAGAAAGCCTTCTCCTCAAGAGATAAAAGAAGTCCAAGAACTCTACAAAACATTAAGATAGGGATAAACAATGAATAACACTCTAAAAAACACAATAATAACTATTATATTTGCGCTTCTTGTAGGCTCTCTGTTTTTAACTGATTCAAATGCACTTCAAGCTGCTTTAGCTGTTGTAGCCTTTATAGTTACTATCGCCATAAATATGCAAAAAGACGATAAAAAGTCAAAAATTCTTAATCTAAAAAGGTTAGATCTGATTGAGATGATGGAGTTTAAAAGAAACAAAATCATTATTGATGAAAACAGCATCGATCAAGCCGAGATAAACTTCAATAAAATTGTCACAACATATCAAAACTCTCTTTTAGATGACACAAGGGTTGCAGGTGAGATGGTTCTTTTGACCGACAAAGTTGCAAAGGGTCACTACTCTTGCAGAGTTCAGGCTGATTCAAAGACTCCTTACGTTCATGTTCTAAGAAACTCTCTAAATAACATGTTAAGCTCTTCTGAAAAAAATCTTGACAATGCGATAGCGACACTTAAGAAGTTTTCTGAGGGGTCGTTTGAAACAAGAAGCGAGATTAAAGTACAGGCTAAGATGGCTGAGCTTCTTACAAACATAAACAGTCTTGGACAAGCCCTTCAAGACATGGAAGAGAAAAATAAAGAGAGCCAAAATACGATAGTTGAGTCTTCAGACAGACTAAACGAGACCATCTCTACAATTACAAACTCTACAATCAAAGAACTAAAAGAGATGATTAACGATACGGTAAGCAGAATTCACAACGTCGCTAAAAAAGAGGACGATATGGTTGCGAATCTTCAAGTTCTTGTATCAAATGCACATGAGACTAAAACTATTCTAGCAACAATAGGCGACATAGCAGAACAGACAAATCTCTTGGCACTAAATGCGGCTATTGAAGCTGCGCGCGCTGGAGAACACGGAAGAGGCTTTGCCGTTGTTGCGGATGAAGTGCGCAAGCTTGCAGAGAGAACACAAAAAAGCCTTGCTGAGACATCTGCAACTACCAATGTCCTTATTCAGTCAATCTCTGAGAGTTCTGACGCGCTAAACAGAAATGCAAGCGAAGTTAATAACATCTCAAACGAAATCAGCTTGATAAGCACTAAAATGGATGAAATCATCCATACCCTAAGCAGCCTCTCCGAGCAATAAAGCTGGAGCGCGCTAAAACTTATAGAGTGTTAATCATTTTTGTTTGAAAATGGAAATAGAGCTATAATTCCACTCTTAAGCTTAGGAGAGTAGATTTGTTACTTTATATCCATATTCCATTTTGTGACTCCAAATGTTCATACTGCGCCTTTAACTCATATGTTGACAAGTTTCATCTAAAAGAGGCGTATATGGAGGCTCTTTGTACTCAGCTTGAACTTGAGCTAAAGAGATTTAAAGTCGGGCAATGTGAAATAGAATCACTATTTATCGGCGGCGGAACGCCATCAACCGTAGCGCCAAAACTCTATGAAAAACTTTTCAACACATTAAGGCCATATCTCGGCGAAAATATTGAGATAACAAGCGAAGCAAACCCAAACAGCGCAAGCTACGAGTGGCTTGAGGGAATGCACAAACTCGGCGTAAACCGTATAAGTTTCGGTGTGCAGAGTTTTGATAAAGAGAAACTAAAACTACTCAACCGCGCCCACGGTGCAGATGATGCAAAAGAGGCAGTTTTAAATGCGAAAAAAATAGGGTTTAAAAATCTCTCTCTTGACTTGATATACGCAACACTTGGCGACACAAAAGAGCTTTTATCGCATGACCTTAAAACCGCATTTTCTCTTCCGATAAATCACATAAGCGCCTATGCTCTTACAATAGAAGAGGGTACACCGTTTGAGAAAAAACCGGGCATGTCGAAAGAGAAAATCTCGCTTACCTCATGGCTCTTTAAAGAGATACGTGATTTTGGTTTTTCGCAGTATGAGATAAGCAATTTCGGCTCTTACAAAAGTTCTCACAATCTAGGATACTGGCAGTATAAAGACTACATAGGTCTTGGAAGCGGAGCAGTCGGCAAGCTCGATTTAGAGAGGTATTATCCAACAAACAGCGTTGAAGAGTACATAAAAAATCCGCTT
This sequence comes from Sulfurimonas sp., assembly GCF_019429335.1. Taxonomy (GTDB): domain Bacteria; phylum Campylobacterota; class Campylobacteria; order Campylobacterales; family Sulfurimonadaceae; genus Sulfurimonas. The sequence continues at coordinate 6,776 of NZ_JAHYJB010000032.1, forward strand.
AACATAAAAACGGAGAAACTTACGCCAGAAGATAAAAAGATGGAGCAGATATTTTTGGGACTTCGCTCCTGTGTCGGAATCCATAAAAATATACTAAATCAAGACGAGCTAAAAAAAGCCGATCTCTTGGTTAAAGAAAAAAAATTAATAATTAAAGATGATACTTTTTATAACGAAAAGTTTCTTTTAGCAGATGAGATTGCACTCTTTATATCGTAGATTAATTATTTTTTAGTTAAAATCACCATTTATTATAATTTGAGGATTTTTTATGTTTGGTATGGGTTTTACTGAAATAGTTATTATTGCTATCATCGCTATTTTGTTTCTCGGTCCGGATAAACTACCTGATGCAATGGTTCAGATAGCTAAGTTTTTTAGAAGCACCAAAAACACTATAAGTAGCATGAAACACAGCTTGGAAGAGGAGATGAACGTCAAAAGCATGAAAGAGGAAGCTTTGGCGTACAAAAAGGGGCTTCTCGATGTAACCGAAGAGGTAAAGAGCGCAACTGACATAAAAAAGATGGCTGCAAAACTCACAACACTGGAGGATGATGATTTTAGCGGAGTTTTTGACCAACCCTCAAAAGCAACCACTCCTCTAGCACAAAGCAAACCCGATGAAGTAACACTCCCAAAGAAAAAAGAAGATAGCAAAAATGTTTGATGAGATAAAACCGCATTTAATAGAGTTAAGAAAAAGACTGGCCATCTCGATTGGCAGCCTTATTGTAATGTTTTTTGTTATGTTTTACTTCCACGAGCCGATTTTGGCATGGATTGTAGCACCTCTAAACTCGGCGCTCTTGGAAGTCGGGAAGGTCTCTATTCATGCAGCTGATGGTATGGTTACTACAAATCAGGTCGGCGGGGCATTTTTTGTCGCTCTAAAGGTATCCTTTTTTGCCGCAATTATTGGTGCACTGCCTATCATATTGGCTCAAATATGGGCATTTATCGCTCCTGCACTATATGCAAACGAGAAAAAAATGGTTCTTCCTTTTATCCTCGGCGGAACAACTATGTTTGCCGTCGGCGTTCTGTTTGCATACTACATAGTCACCCCTTTTGGCTTTGACTTTCTTATATCATTCGGTAGTTTTAAGTTTACTCCGCTTATCAATATTGAGGATTATGTCGGCTTCTTTACAAAGATAATGTTTGGATTTGGGATAGCTTTTGAATTGCCTGTTTTTACATACTTTTTAGCACTTCTTGGCATGATTAACGACAGACAGATGATAGAGTTTTTTAGATACGCGATCATACTTATCTTTATTGTTGCAGCGCTTCTTACTCCTCCGGATATCTTAACACAGCTTCTTATGGCTCTACCGCTTATTTTTTTATATGGGGTCTCCATTCTGATTGTCAGAGCAGTAAACCCCGCCCCTGTTGAAGAGGAAGAAGATGAAGAAGACGATGAGAGTGATAACGAAACCAAAAAACTACAGAACTAACGTGAGTGCCAATGTGCTGCTCACGTCCAGCTATGACTTTATACTCCCAAAAGAGCTCATAGCTACTCACCCTGCAAACCCAAGAGACAGCGCAAAACTTCTTGTTTACAACAGAGCAACAGATGAAATCCTACATGTTAAATTTTCGGACTTTGAAAAATTCATCCCAAAAGATTGCGCACTTATCTTTAACGACACAAAAGTTATAAAAGCAAGACTCTTTGGAAAAAAAAAGAGCGGAGGAAATATAGAGCTTCTTATAAATAGAGCTCTGAATGCGCATGATGTAAATGTATATATCAGAGGCAAAGTAAAAATTGGCAGTGAAATTTTCTTTACTAATGATTTGGTAGCTATTGTAAAAGAGTTGCATGAAGAGGGAAGCAGAGTTGTGAATTTTTACCAAAATGGAAATCTTCTTCGTTTTGAAGAGCTGCTTCCTATCATAGATAAAATCGGACACGTTCCGCTCCCGCCCTACATTCAAAGAGATGACAACAAAGATGATGAGAGCGAGTACCAGAGCGTATTTGCCAAAGAAGAGGGTGCTGTTGCCGCTCCTACTGCATCTCTGCACTTTACAAAAGAGCAGCATGAGAGAGTTTGCAACAAATTTGCGCATGCTTACGTTACCCTGCATGTCGGAAGCGGAACATTTAAGCCCGTTGAGTGCGAGATTATAACCGAGCACCCGATGCACTCGGAATATTTCGATATCTCTGATGAGGCAAAAAAACTTCTCGACTCACAAACTCCTCTGCTTAGTATTGGGACAACCTCTACCAGAACAGTGGAGTTCTATGCGAGAAAAAAGATTCAAAGCGGAGAAGCCAACCTGTTTTTGTACCCAGAGAACAAGCCCATTAGAGTAAATCATATTCTTACAAATTTCCACCTGCCAAAATCAACCCTTCTGATGCTTGTAGCCTCTTTTACGGGCTTAGAAAAAGCGCAGGAACTCTACAAAACAGCTATTGAAGAAGAGTACAGATTCTACTCTTACGGCGATGCTATGCTTATCTTATAAAACGAAAATTCTGCCGTTTTCCACTTTTATATCGCCGCTAAGTTCGGCTTCAAAAACTCTTTGAGGGAACTTTGCTACTGCTTCATCATAGGTTGGATTTGTAGCGCAATATAGAGTAAATTCATCCTCTTTTTTGGGTTCAGTATTTCTACATGTAGAAAATCTTGAAACAAACTCTTCCATATCATAAATGGTCTTTGCCCTACCCTCTTTTAGAAGTTTGTTTGTGCCGCTGCTCTCGCCAAGACGCTGAGGAAGAACAAAAATTTTCTTGCCCATCTTTAGAGCAAACTCAACGCTTCTCATGGTTCCGCTGTCAATCTCCGCTTCACCGACCACCAAAACCTCTCCAAGTGCTACCACAAGCTCATTTCTGACTACAAAACTCCAAGGAGCGGCACAAAATCCTGCTTCAAACTGGCTGAGTAAAAGTCCGCTCTTCTGTATATCGTTTAAGAGATTTTTATTTATCACAGGATAGCGTACATCAATGGCGCATGGCAACACGGCGATGGTATTTGAAGCTCCGGCACCAACGTGTGCAACGGCATCAATTCCGATAGCGCCGCCGCTTACAACACACACCCCGTTTTTTGCCAAAAGCGATGATAATTTTTGAATATTTGTGCGAGAATATGCTGTTGGTTTTCTGCTTCCGACAATTGAGACTTTCCTTCCATTCAAGAGCTCTCTGTTTCCATCGTAAAAGAGCTGTTTTGGATAGCTTTTCATAGAAAAAAGTTCCGGAATTTCGTAGCTAAGCAGATTCATTTTTCTATAGCTTGTTTACAAAGACCAGCTCAACATCTCTAAAAAGCGCCTTTGACTCATTTATTGCCAAAATTGTATTAGCGTGCGGATGCCCTATTGCGATAGCGCTTCCATGCGACCTTGCCACTTCTATCGCCTTCTTAATTTGTGACTTTATATAAGATTTATCCATTTTATGGTCCAAAAATATATCTCTGCCTACATAATTCAGTCCATATTTTTTAGACGCTTTTTGCACCTTTGAATCAGCCGTAGTTCTGCTGTCTATAAAGGCGATATTTTGGCTCTTTAGCGAAAATAGAAGCCTGTTCATCGCTAATTCATCAGCCGTAAACTTGCTTCCAGTATGATTGTTTATATATCCCACTTTTGGAAAAAGCTTTTTTAGCTCCACTATCCTTTGCGATATTCTCTCTTGAGAGTCGCCGATTTTTAAAGTAAAGGGCTCCTCTTTTGTAAAATTCTGAGCTTCCATCGGCAGATGCACCATATAAAAATCCTCTTTTGCCGCCAAAGTATGAGAATCTGGTCTAAATTTGCTCGGCGGTAAAAATGACATAGTTATCGGGAGGTTAAGACCCTTTATCGCTTTTACATGCGATAATATACTGACATCATCTATAATAATTGCAAGTTTTGGCTTAGCAGATGTTTTTACAATCTCGCGTTTTGGCGCTATTGCAAGAGTTGCATCTTCAACTTCATGCGAAGCGTCTTCATACTCACCAACAGGCTCATCGTAAATTCCCGGTAGCTTTGTTTGAACAGAAGGCTTGCTCTCTTTTTTTAACACCTCTTTTAGTCTACTGCTGACGCTTTTTTCATCCTTTTTGGCTTTTTCACCCTCAAGCTTTTTGACCATAGCCAATCTTTTTTGCTCCATTGAGTGCTCTTTTTTTGCAATCTCATCTTTTGCATCGTCATACCCTATGTAATACCCTGTCGTAACAGAGCCAAGAACAACCACCACAAAAGCCAAAATCCAAGCTATATTTACTAGAATATTTGAGTGTTTTCTAGGAGCCGATTTTTTTCTTTTTGACATATTTTCTCCATTTTTTATTGATAAAACTATATCCTAAAAAAATAAAATTATTAATATCTATTGCATATTGACATATTTTTGTATATTTCCTCTTCGGTTTCATTATCGCAAAAATTTATTATTAGCCTTTAAGTATAGATTAGGTAAAATCCCGCGTTCCTTTCTCTTTGTATCGATTTTATTTTCGATATATATACATCCGAAAGGGAAACAAAAGCCTTAAGTCATTTAATGATTGGCAAAATACCAAAGGGAGATTATACTCTATGAGAAATTACGAAAACTTAGTAATCGTAAAACCAACACTAACGGCAGAAGAGATTCAAGCTAGCATTTCTGCTATCGAAGAAGTTATCACTTCTAACGGTGGCGAAATCGCTGCAAGAGACGCTATGGGCATGAGAAAATTAGCATATCAGCTAGGAAAAAATGAGCGTGGTTATTTTCACGTTATCTACTATTCAGCCGCTCCTTCGGCAATCAGCGAAATTGAAAGACGTTTCCGTATCAACGAAGATCTTCTTCGTTTTGTGACCATCAAATATGACACAAACCGTGAAGTAGCAGCTTGGAATCAATTAGTTCAAAAAGCTAATAAAAAAGCATCAGCGCCGGCAGCAGAAGCTAAAACAGAAGATGTTGAAGTAGCAACAGAAGCAACTGAAACAGTAGCGGAAGTAGCTGAAGCCTCAGCAGAGTAATTTAGGGCTAATGCCTAAACAAATAAGGATAATTCATGTATAACAAAGTTATTTTGGTTGGAAATCTAACTAGAGACATAGAACTTCGATACTCCCAAGGCGGAATGGCAATAGCAAATACTGCTATTGCAACGAGCCGCAAATTTACCGTAAACGGTGAAAAAAAAGAGGAAGTCTGTTTTGTAGATATTACATTCTTTGCAAGAAGCGCAGAGATTGCCAATCAGTACCTTAGGAAAGGGAGTAAAATCCTAGTAGAAGGTAGACTTAACTTTGATCAATGGGTGGATCAAAATGGACAGAAGCGCTCTAAGCACTCTGTTGTTGTAGAAACTATGCAGATGTTAGACTCCAAGGGTGATGCTCAAAACGGCGGCAATTATCCTGCACAACAGAGTCAAACAGGGCAGCAAGGTGGCTATGCTTCTCAGCAGCCCCAAAGCTACCAGCAGCCGACTAATACGCAACAACAGCCCTCTTATGGACAAAATAAGCAGATGCCAAACAGTAATTCTGTCCCAGAAATAGACATTGATGAAGATGAAATTCCGTTTTAGAAATAATAGATAACAAAAGGAAATACCATGGCAGAAAGAAGAAAGTATAAAAAAAGATACTGTAAGTACTGTGAAGCAAAAGTAGACTTCATGGATTATAAAGATGTAGGAGCACTTCGCTTCTCTCTTTCAGAAAGATATAAAATCATGCCACGTCGTTTAACAGGTAACTGTAAACGTCACCAAGACATGATTTCAACAGTTATTAAAAGAGCTCGTGCAGCGGCATTAGTTCCATACACAGTAACAAGAAAGACAGTTGTAACTGCACCGTTTGAAAACCTAAAATAGCTGCTATTTTTTAGTACAGATAAGGAGCCAAGCCCCTTATCTTACGCTATCGCTAAGTTTTTCTTAGGTGCTTTTGCACCACCCACTCTCCATTCACGCACATTTTCAGAGATAATTTAGGAATATTTATTGCTGTATGTAGAGTAAAAAAGTAGTAATATGCGACATATTCTAGCCATTATATTTCTAGCAGCCTCTCTTTTGGCAAGACAGAATGATTTTTCAATTGCAATAGACGAACCTTTCAATAATGCTCTGCTTGATGTAACGCAGGACTATGACCGCTCTATAAGCGCCGTCGGATTTATAAAAACCTACAAAGAGAACTCTTCAAAATCCGATGCTGTATATACAAACGCTTTTGATTATCTCGCTTCTCTAAAAAATGCCCAGGACACACTGATTCATATAGTTAAAGTTGATGAAACAGCGGGTATAAAACTTAGAAAATCCATAAATATGCCAAATTTTAGCGAAGCGGTAGGTGTAGTAAAAACTCCTCAAAATGGCTACTTTGTTGGCGGACACACACTTGATGGCTCAATGGTAGTCTTAAAGCTAGACTCAAACGCAAACACGCTCGCTCATAAAATCTATGGTACTCCAAACCAAGATAAAATGAACAAGATTGTTGCACTTCGTGATGGCGGTATTATAACAATCGGCACATCAGCCACTTCAAAGTCCAATAGCCCAAACCTCTTCAACAACGGGCTTGGGTTAAACGATATATTTTTGGCTAGATTTTCAAGCAATTCAGAGCTGTTGTGGAGCAAAAGATACGGCACAGGGCATGATGATATCGGAATTGATGCCGCTGAAGCAAATGATGGCTCCATTATAATACTGAGTCAAACAAACAGTGGGCAATCAAAAAACATAGCCCTCATGAGAGTTACGCAAAACGGGGACAAGGTATGGCGAGAAGAGTATAAAAGCGATAGAGATGCAACTGCCTACAAAATCATTAAACTAAGAGATAGCAATTTTGCCATCTCCCTCTCGCAAAAAGATGAGATGAATAAAGAGCAAATCAGACTCTTTAAAATTGACCTGCAAAAAAATCTACTATTGGACAAAACTATCCATACGACCTATGAGAGCGCACTTAAAGATATAAAAGAGTCATCCGATGGCAAGATAGTAGGTGTTGGATATGTTAAAGACAGCTACAACACGGACGGGCTTGCTATGCTGCTTGATAGTAAATTTACTATGCTTGCTCAAGAGCACTACGGCTCGGACGAACATGACACTTTTAATGCTCTGAATATACTCCATAACTCGCAAATTGGGGTTGTCGGAGTTTGTACAAATATTGATTCACAAGAGACTAACATGTGGATTGTTAAGCTAAACAGAGATCTCTCAATGGCTCAGATATCACATAAATCTACAAGCTTCTATACCAAACTTCTAAAGCTGTTTAAAGATGAGATAAATGCAAAGAAAATCGCTATAAAAGAGGATTTGAGTATACATCTTATAGATGCAAATCTATACTTTAAAATTGGGCAATTCGTGCTTAATGATGAGCAAAAAGTCTTTTTAGAAAAGTTCAGCGCAAAACTCTTTACTTTTTTAGACAACTACAGAGAGCTGATTGAGACGCTTGAGATAAGCGGTCACACATCAAGTGAATGGGGGAGTGTGGACTTTTCGCAAAGATACCTTAACAATGAGGAGCTCTCTATGAAACGCTCGTTTTCAACGCTTAGCTATATTTTTAACTGCCAAAACGATAATAGAAAAAAGTGGCTTAGCGAAATAGTTAAAGGAAGCGGTCTTAGTTTTTCAAAAAAAGTTGTTGTTGATAAAGAGGAGGATAAAGAAAAATCGAGAAGGGTCTCCTTCAAGATTATCCTATCTAATTGATGTTACACACCAAAACGAACACGTCGTCCGTTTTAGTGTACAAAATCTTCAGAGCCTTTTGCTCTAAAGCTAAGGCGCACTTTGTCCTGCTTTAGCTTTTTATATAGTTTGAACTTTGCTTTTTCAAGCTCCTCATCGTTACATGAAAATTCAGATTTTATTTTATCATCGCCAATATTTGCGCTATCCATTGCGAAAAGTTTCAACTCTTTTTTTGTCAATTTTGCTTTGAGGGCATTGTAGAGAGCTTTATCCTCTTCTATTAAATCTATCTCATTTATTTTACAAAATTTTGCCAATAACTCTCTAAAACTATTCTCTTCGTTGTACTGTCTCCAAACGCTGTTTTCTAACATTGTATTTTCCCTAATATTTGTGTTAAGTCTTTTGTCTCGATTACGATATTTGCTTCTTTACGTAAAATCTCTCTTGCGCAAAAAGCGACTCTTGTTCCGGCATGTGCAAACATGGAGAGGTCATTTGCTCCGTCTCCGCATACTAGTGTTTCATCCTCTCTTACTCCAAGCAGACACTGCAAACGAACCAACATGTCGCCTTTTGAGTAGTTAAACATCATATCTCCGCCCACAAGGCCCGTAAGTATCTGGTTTTTATGGTGCAGTACGTTTGAGAAATCGGCATCATAACCCAAGATATTTTTCGCATATCCAGTCGCACTTCTAAACCCGCCGCTAAAACAGACGACTTTCATACCCATGCCTTTAAGCTCGGCAATTGTCTCTTGTGCTCCCTTCATGTAAGGCAAATTTTGACTGATTCTCTCTACTACGCTGTACTCTAGTCCCTTTAAAAGTCCGACTCGCTGCTGAAGCGATTCAAAAAAATCAAGTTCACCGCTCATAGCAGCTTCCGTTATTTTGCCCACCTGCTCTCCAAGCCCCAGCTCTTGTGCAAAAATATCTATCGTCTCGCCGTCCATCAGCGTAGAATCAAAATCAAAAACAGCCAGTTTTAGCATATATTCTTCTCTCTTTAGTTATAATTGCGCAATTATATCAATAGGATACTTTTTGTTTGATGAACTTATAAATAAACTAAAGAACGATACATACATTACCCTAGAGACCACTCCGGGACACTCTCCTATTTTCTCGCCTATCATAGAGACAATAGCTGAACTTGGGCTTGATAAACTTGTAGACGCTTTTACTACAACCGACAATCCTCTTGCAAAGTTAAAGTATAACTCCCTCTTTGCAGCGAAGATGCTTCAAGAGAGATTTAATAAGCCCGTTATTGCAACCATGAGTATGCGTGATAGAAATAAAATTGCTCTTCAATCGGATTTATTGGGAGCAAATGAGGTTGACGTAAGAGCCATTTTAGCGCTAACCGGTGATCCTGCATCCATTTCCGATCAGCCCCACACAAAGGGTGTTTTTGAAGCAGACAGTACACTTTTGCTTGAAATTATCTCATGTTTTAACAGCGGAATTGATTATGCAGGCAAACCTCTGACGCAAAAACCAAAAGAGATCTACCCTTTTGCCGTCGTAAACTCTTATGCCAAAAATCCTAAGACGCTGCAAAAAAAGATGCAAAAAAAGATAAAACATGGTGCGCTCGGAATCATTACGCAACCTGTTTATGACCTGCAAAACGCAAAACTGTTACTTGAGCTCAAAGAGGCGGCAAACGAAGAGTGCTGCAACGAAAATAAAAGTGCTGAGCTTATTTTGGGAATATTTCCTATTACAAAACTAAGAACCGCACAATTTTTATCTGCCCATGTTCCCGGCATAGATGTTCCTGACGCGTGGATTGAAGCCTTAAGAGATGCGCATGAAAAAGGAGCAGAAGAAGAGTATAGAGTTGGTTTTGAACTTAGCAAAAATCTCTTTTTAGAGCTAAAAGCGCTACATCCGAAAATTCATCTAATGACTGCAAACCAGTTCGGGCTAGCAAAAAATATATTAACTGATGTTACGCACTAAAACAAACACGTCCGTTTTTGGAGAATTGCAAGGTCAGACACCTAAATAAACCGTTTTTCACATGTAGATTATTTTCTACATGTGAAAAAATATCCAAGCCCTATACTGACTTGCCCTCGCCCTTAAAATCTCTGATAAACTCTCTAAATTTCTCTATTCCAAGAGGCCTGCTGAAATAGTATCCCTGAATCTTATAGCAGTGTAAAAACTTCAGTGCGTCAATATGCTCTTTCGTCTCTGAGCCCTCAGCAACAATATCTTTGCCAAGAGATCTTGCCATTGCGATAATTGCCGCAACAATCGAGCGGTCATCCTCATCTCTATCAATATCAAGTACAAAACTTCTGTCGATTTTAATCGTTTTTGCAGGTAATTTCTTTAAGTAACTAAGAGAGGAGTAGCCCGTTCCAAAATCATCAATAGAGAGTTTAAAGCCTTTTTCGCTTAGCGCATTTAAGATGGAGAGCGCCTTTTTTACATCCATCATAAGATGGCTCTCAGTAATCTCAAGTTCAATATAACTCTTATCAAGTCCTATCTCATCCGCGATAGCACAAATGTCGTTGATAAAAGAGTCGTCATTTAACTGCTTACTCGATACATTAATTGATACAATAAGACTATTTCCCTCGTCATAAAGCGCTTTCGTATCGCTTATTGCTTGTCTTGCAACCCATAAGCCGATTTGAGATATTTGTCCGGTCTCTTCAGATATGCCTATAAATTTGTCGGGTCTGATAAGTCCAATATCAGGATGGTTCCATCTTACAAGCGCTTCCATGCCGTAAACTCTTTTTGTCTCAAGATTTACCTTCGGCTGGTACTCCAAAAAGAGCTCACTTCTATTTATTGCGCTACGCAAGTCATTCTCGATAAGCGAGCGCTCTGTTATCTTCTCATTCATTGACTGCGTATAGAACTGATAGGAGTTTTTTCCGCTATCTTTTACCTGATACATCGCCGTATCAGCCGCTTTAACAAGTTGCTCATAGGTCGTTCCGTCATCAGGATAGATGCTGATTCCAATGCTTGCTCCCGTATAAAACTCTCTGCCCTCTATTATTACCGGCGCTTTAAATCTCTCAATTATTTTCTCTGCTACCACAGCTATCTCTAAAACTGATTCTGCATCTTCAAGTATTACCGTAAACTCATCACCGCCAAGGCGAGCCAAAGTATCCTCCTCACGGAGAGTTGCTCTGATAGAATTTGCCACCTCGATTAAAAATTTGTCCCCCGTGAAGTGCCCAAACGTGTCATTGATATTTTTAAAATTGTCCATATCTATAAAAAAGAGCGCCATTTTTTTTGTGTTTCTCTGCAGTGCAGGTATCTTGTTTAAGACACGCTCTTGAAACAGTACCCTGTTTGGAAGATTTGTGAGCGCGTCAAAATAGGCAAGATTATGGATAAGACTCTCTTTTTTCTTCTTCTCGCTTATGTCATTTACTATGGAGATATAATTGGTTAACTTGCCATCTTTGTTATGAAGAGCAATAATACTGAGCTCCGCAGTATAGAGCTCTCCGTTTTTTCTTCTATCTATTATCTCCCCGCTCCACTGTCCGCTTTGGTTGAGGTCACCCCACAGATTTTGATAAAAAGATTTGTCATGCCAGCCCGAACTAAATGTGTTTGGGGTTTTTCCCCTAATCTCTTCAATGTTGTATCCAGACATTTCGCTATAGGCGCTGTTTATGGTAATGATTTGCTGGGAAGCGTCTGTTATAAGAACTCCGTCATTCATCTTTTCAAAAACAGCAGAAGCTAAAACAAGCTCATTCTCGGCATTTTTACGTCTCGTTACATCATGAACGGTGCCAATTGACCTTACAGGGTTTCCATTTTCATCAAACTCATGTTCGCATCTCTCTTCTACAAACCTAACTTCGCCATTTTTACGAACAATTCGATGTTCAACGTAGTAACCATGCTTCTCTTTTATAGAGGAGATATAAATATTGTTTACCATCTCGATGTCTTCAGGATGTACATGGTTTAAAAACGCCTCGTATGTCGCGCTAAGTTCCTGAGGTTCCAAGCCAAATATGCGGTAGACCTCATCAGACCAGAAAAGAGCATTTGATGTCAGATCAAGTTCCCAGTGCCCTATGTGAGCAAGAGCTTGCGCGTGATTAAGACCTGATTGGAGTTTTTTAAAGTATAACTTCTCCTCTTTCTCTTTTGTTATATCCCAAAAAATTCCTAAAATTGCGACTACTTCGCCATCTATGTATAGAGGTTTTTTAATTGTTCGTATTATTTTTATTTGACCATTAGACACAATGTTCTCTTCAACATCTATTGTATCTTTGCTCTCTAAAACAAATATCTCATCATCTCGGTACTTTTGTGCTATCTCTTTTGGAAAAAAATCAAAGTCGCTCTTTGCGATAATTTCCGAATCTTTTGCACCTATTAAATCAGCATATGATTTGTTAACAAAAAGAAATAGATGATTTACGTCTTTTATAAAAATACTTTGTTCTAATGCATCGAGGATTATTCTACTGTTAAACGGTAATTTCATATTATAAATCAATCTCCAATGCCAAATGTCTCTTAAAAGTTTTATTTTATCATACATTACCATAATATGCTTAAATAGTTTATTTTGATATAATTTCAACACTTATTTTTTAGGATAACAATGATTGATTTAAAATTACTGCAAAAAGATTTTGGGGGCGTTAGCGCAAAACTTACGCGCAAAGGCGTAGATGTTAAACTTCTTGATGAATTGAAGAGAAAAAATGAAGATTTAAAGGCTGCAAAAGCTGACTACGAGACTCTTCAAGCGGCACAAAATGCGATGAGCAAAGAGTTTGGCATTTATAAAAAAGAGGGTAAAGACGTAAACGAACTAAAGGCAAAAGTTGATGCCAACAAGATAAAAATCACAGAAGCTCTAGAGGTTCAGAGGGTAAAGCAGGAGGAGCTAGAGGCTCTTGCCATGTCTATTCCAAATATCCCAGATGATGATGTACCAGACGGCGAGGATGAGAGCCAAAACGTTGAGATAAGAAAGGTTTTAGCACCTAGAGTGTTTGGATTTACTCCAAAAGAGCATTGGGAGCTGGCTGAGAAAAATGGCTGGATAGATTTTGAAAGAGGCGTAAAACTAGCAACCAGCCGCTTTAGCGTCTCTTTTGGCATGGGCGCAAAATTAGAGCGCGCACTTATCAATTTTATGTTAAATTTCAACTCAAAAAGAGGGTTTGAAGAGGTCAGCGTACCGTCTCTTGTAAACAGAGCAGCGCTGGAGGGGACCGGTCAGCTACCAAAGTTTGAAGATGATTTATATAAAATACAGGACCAAGAGCTTTTCCTAATCCCAACCGCTGAAGTTCCAGTTACCAACCTTTATCAAGACGAAATCTTATCTTCCAACATGTTGCCCGTAAAAATGACCGCTTATACATCATGCTTTAGAAAAGAAGCAGGTGCCGCAGGACGCGATACAAGAGGAATGATACGCCAACATCAATTTCACAAAGTTGAATTAGTCAGCATAACAAAACCTGAGGATAGCGACACTATTTTTGAAGAGATGGTTAAAACCGCTTCTGATTTGCTAAGCGCGCTTGAGCTTCCACACCGTCTTGTTACGCTTTGTGCAGGAGATTTAGGATTTGGCGCGGCAAAAACAGTAGATTTGGAAGTTTGGCTGCCGGGACAAAACAGCTACAGGGAGATAAGTTCAGTCTCTAATACAAGAGAGTTCCAAGCAAGGCGCGCAAAAATTAGATATAAAGACGGAGATAAAAACTCATTTGTCCACACGCTTAACGGCTCATCGCTTGCAGTTGGAAGAACGCTGGTGGCAATAATGGAAAACTTTCAAAATGAAGATGGCAGTATCACTATTCCAAAGGCGCTTGAGCCATATATCAACTGACAATAAACTTCTAAAAGATAGGCTTTAGTGCCATAGTGGCTAACGTAGCTAAAGAGGCTCTGCTCATTTAGCGTTTAAATCAAGTTCTGTAGGAACTTAGTGGTACCTTTTTTGCTTTAAATTTTAAGAAACTACAACAAGGTAAATAATGGCTGATGGATTAGAAGAAGAGATAATCATTATCGAAGACAGTGACGCTGCCTACGATAATGCCGCTTCAAGAAAATCAATAATAGACGACGATTCATCATCCAAAAGCAAAAAAAAGCTTATATTTATAGGCTTGGGTATTATGGTTCTCTTAGTAATAACAATCGCCTCTTTTGCACTTAAAAAATCATCAACCAAGAGTGCTGATTTCTCAATGGAGAGTATAGGCGAGAAGCTAGACAGAAGAGTCTCTCAACCTATAGAGCCCAGCAGACTTGAAAATATGATAGCAAAAGCGGACTACCTCTACTCTAGCGGCTCTAAAAACGAAGCCCTCACGCTTTATGAAAAAATAGCCCACTACAGCGAGGCGGTATCCGCATATAATCTTGGTGTTGCGCAGCTAAAAGACAACCAATATGAAACTGCTTTGAGAACATTTCAAAAAGCGATACAAAATAACGAAAAAAGATGCGTAAGTGCTATAAATGCCGCGGTGTGTTCGCTGCATCTGGAAGATGAGAAGAGTTTTAGATACTACATTGATTTAGCCTATGCCTATCTGCCGCAGGAGAGAGAGTCATCTCTATACTCCTACTACTACACACTTATAAACTACTACAACAGCAACTACCTAGAGGCTCTAAGCGCGCTTAAAAACCCCACATCGAATGAATATGCAAAAGTTCAAAATAATCTCAGCGCAAAAATAAATGCTCTTTTTGGAAACGATATTATAGCAGTTGAGAGCCTTGAAAAAAATGAGTTCCCTCCAAATCATTTTAGCCTAGGACTGCTCTATGCAAGAGTCGGAGACCTAACGCTTGCAAAAAAACATCTCCAAGATGCCATAAAAACAGGCACTGAACCAATGAAGGCACAGCTGGCAATAGGCTATATAAATCTAAAAGCAGGTCAAATCAAAGAGGGTGCAAAAGAGATAGATAATGCAACAGATATTTTTGGCGAAGATGTCTACAAACCCTATCCCATAGTAGTAAAATTAAAAGAGTCACTCTTTAATCCAGATCAGGCTCAAAAACGCTACAGAGACGTAATTAGCCAAAGCAAAGAGATAACATATCAAAAGATATTCTATTTTTCGCCCTATAAAATATTTAATGCAAATCAAACTATCAGCTACATACGAAAAGGAACCGCAAACATCTATATTGACAATGTAGACTCCGCAAAAGAGTACCTCACAAAAAGTTCATCCTCTTCAAATGTAAATATAGGAATTGCTAGGGCGATTAAAAAGGCATTGTCGTTTAAACTAAGAGAGGCGAATGAAATGCTGCAAGAGCTGGTGGCAATTCAGCCAAAACACTCCATTTTACACTATAACTTGGCTCTAACTTATGCCCAGATGGGAAATATTGTCGACGCGCACAAGCATTTTGTACGCTCATATAATCTGGATGCAAAAAATTATATATCAGCAATTTATGCGATTATGTGTTCGCAGCTTGCAAACAAAGAGAACCCGAAGTTTGTCTCAATTATCAAAGATGCTATCTCACATGAAGAGCCATCGGAGGATTTAGATCTATACAACACTCTGCTTTCTATCAGCGAGGATAATATTATGGGAACTGCTGACTGGCTTGATAAAAACTATCAGCAAAAACCTCTATATCTTGCCCTTGACATTATTATTGCTTTAAAACAAAACAATACAGAAGCGGCACAAAAGTCTGCAAACAAGCTTGCTATACTTCTTCCTGATGAAATTTTGCCACATATGATGTATATTGATGCACATTTTAACAACCTAAGCCAAATAAAATATGCAAGCGAGGTTATGAACTATCTCAAACTTCAAAAGTTTAATTTTGATGACCTCTATTTCGGCGCACATGTTACTAGGTATCTATACATACAGCAAAATCTTATAACTGGAAAACTCTACTTTCTAAGAGAAGATTTAAAGCAAGCCCTTGAATCAACAACGCAGCAGACTCATGAGCTTACAAGCGCTCTCGCCCTTGCCTCGCTCTATGACAAAGCTTATGAAGAGTCATATATGCTTTACAACAATCTAATCGATAATTTAAAGGTCAGAGATTCACAAACTCTCTTTTTGGGTGCGGTTGCATCCACTGCTGCTGAGCATCATGAAAATGCGATAGCACTCTTAGA
>NZ_JAHYJB010000033.1 GCF_019429335.1 Sulfurimonas sp.
CCTTACTACAGCTTCAGACTATTTGTTACCTCCTAATCTGTGTAGTTTGGTACCCAACTGGCGGCTAACCTTTATTGGGGCTGGATTGTCTAGCTTGATTGCCTTAGCTTTGCTTGGCACACTCATTTTACACTTCCAAAAATACTATTAGAGCCTATAAGCGATATCACATCTTGTTTATACTTGATATTTTGATTTCCTCTATAGTTTTCTACTATGAAATAGTCTTTATATCTGCTATTTATCTCTACTTTATCTTGGTATTTATTAAAAATTTTATGATTTATTAGCCACTCTTTTAGTTCACTTACTTTTGAGATGTTTGCATAAATATTTGATGTTTTTATTTTAGCCACTATTTCACTTGGCGTATAGCCTGTATTTGACTTGTATATTGTTTCTACGCTCTCATTCGTAAGCTCATTTTTACTCAAACATCTACTAAGTGGGAGATAATACACTTTGAGTTTTTTACTATTTTCAAATGCTCTTAGTATATTGGAGTAGCTTCCTTTGCTTTTGCCATCCCATATGACAAAAGAATAATCGCTATATTGAGTCATATAACTATCTTTAGTGGTTTGTTTCTGTCTTTCACTCTTAATGCTTGAATCATAATTTATTTGCTTGATTTGGTAGTGACTTGATGCAATATTTCGTGGTTGGTCTTTTATAGTGCAAACTGTTACATTGGTGTAGTTTTTTGATGCAAAATATTTTTGTGTAAGAATATCTATACCATCTGCATCGCCTACATACACTTGTATATTTTGAGAGAGAATCTTATCAAAGCTTTTTAGCACTTCGCTTGGAAGTGTTTTAATAGCTATCGATCCACTTATGAACACACTATTCATCTTTTGACATCCTTAGCAACTATAAAAAAGTAATTTGTTTTTTGAGTCATATCGTACAACTTTTTTAAAACAGTAGCTATTGAACTACCACTTCCCATGACATCATCTATTATTATATATTGATTGGTTGAGTTGAAGTTTAAAAGTTTTTTATTTAGGCTATATTTTAAAATTGAGTTTTTTATTCCATCTTCAAAAGTTGTTATATTTTTGCTATCAATCCCGCTATTTTTTAAGATAATACTCTCTAAAGTCAAAGAGTTTAATCTACTAAGCTCTTTTGCTATATCATCTGGTACTAATAAGCTAGAGGGGATATATGCTAGTTTTAAATTTGGGGTTATCTCTAAAAGCTGTGGCATGTATATGTTTATATTATCTACAAATTCATTGATGTAAAGTTCTCTTTTTGATTGCGCAACAGGTGGGTTTTTCAAATATTTTAGTTGATAAATTTGATTCCCTAGATGAGTATATTTTTCTTTTGCACTACCATGAAAAGGAAAAGTTTTTATTTGAGTAAATACTTGTCCATTTGATTCAATATTTACAAACTCTTTATAAAAATCAAGAACAATACCTTGCCCTATTTCCATCTCACCATAGTAAACTTTTACAAATAGTTCATCTATTGTTTCATCTTTTATATAAAACAGATTTACATTTTTTGTGATAGGAGTTTCTCTATTTGTATAAATTTCTATTTTAAATTTGTTAAAATCTATCATCTCTTCGCTCATATTTTTCATATTCTTACGCTGCTTGGAATATTTACAACTCTATCTTCAAGATAAGTTGCATTACTCAAATCACCGCATTGGCACTCTTTAAACATCTCAAGTCTGTTCATTAGCGTCCAGATAGGTCTTGTCATAACGCCGCTGTTGTTTGAAAACTCTAAAAACTCGTCTCTTTGATTTTTGTCTTTTAGAAGAACTGCTTGAAGCCAGTAGTTTGAGTGTGAATCTTGTGGCTCTTTTATAAATTTTATATCACTCTCTTTAAAAAACTCTTCATATCCACATGCCAACTCTCTTTTACTCTCTAAAAATTTATCAAGTTGTTCCAACTGTGCCACAAGCAGTGCCGCATTGATATTTGGAAGTCTGTAGTTGTACCCTATCATATCGTGAGAATATTCCCATCTATGAGGAATTTTGGCGGTTGTTGTGATGTGTTTTGCTTTTTTTGCCAAAGTTTCATCATTTGTGATTATGCATCCGCCGCCGCCGGAAGTGATAATTTTATTTCCGTTAAAACTGATTGCTCCCAAGAGCCCAAAAGTTCCAGTGTGTCTCTCTCTATAGTAGCTTCCCAAAGATTCCGCCGCATCTTCAACCAGTGCTATATGCCAAGCGTCACAAATCTCTTTTATCTCATCGATTTTACATGGATGCCCAAAAGTGTGCATTGGAACACATGCTTTGATAGTTTTGTCTGTAATTTTATTGATACAAACATTGTTTTTAATTTCACAGTTTTCTTTTAAAAAGTTTTCTAAAGACGCAGGGCTCATCCCCATAGTCTCTAAATCTACATCGACAAATACGGGCTTTGCCCCGCAGTAACTAATAGCGTTACATGTAGCTATAAATGTAAGCGGTTGCGTTATCACTTCGTCACTGCTTTTGACATCTGCCAAAAGTAAACTGATGTGTAAAGCCGCCGTACCGTTTACGGTAGCTACTGCATATTTGCTTCCCACAGTTTTAGCAAACTCTTTTTCAAAAGTATCTACATACTTGCCCACACTTGAAACAAAAGTGGAGTCGATGCAATCATTGAGATACTTCTTTTCATTGCCGATAAATCGCGGTTCATGTAGCGGAATAAACTCCGCAGTGTTAAAAGTTTTTTGTATGAAATCAACTATGTTTTGCATATTACATCTTCCCATCAAGATATTTACCGGTCTCTTTATGTCCGAAATCAGGTATCATTTTAAAAAACAGCTCAACTATCTGCTCTTTGGTCCACTCTCTGTTTGTTTTCATGCTGCTTATTTTATCCCTAAACTCATTTAGAAGTTCTTCATCAAAGATTGCTTCGTTTTTTATAATGCCCAGGTTCTCAAACCTATCCATATCAAGCGTCTCTTTATCTGTAAAAAACTCCTCAAAATCCTTCTCTCCGGTTGTGTCGCTTGCAGAAAAAAGGCAAGGCCACTTACCCTTTGCAGGCAAAGTTTTTGCCAATTCTCTCGCTTCATCTTCATTCTTGCAAAGATAGGGCTCATACCCTTTTTCTTGAAGATACTTAACTGCTATATCCGCAAAAGTTATCAGATGCAAATCTTCGCTTAGTTTTGGAAAAAATATATCTCTGTTTTCGCCGAATATACAACTCATCAGACAAAGCTCACCGCTCTCTTGAGGAGTTACAAAGTACCTTTTTATATCGTTTGGTGCGACGATGGGCTGATTTTTTTCTAGGCGTTGATTAAAGCCGTGAAGCAGACTTCCGTCACTAAAAGCAACATTTGCAAATCGTGCCATCGAGACATCTATTTGCTTTGATTTTCGCATAACAAACATCTCCATAATACGCTTGCTTGCTCCCATCATATTTACCGGATTTGCAGCTTTATCTGTTGAAACACAAAAATATTTTTTAACTCCGTTTTCTATCGACTGCGTAAGAGTTTTATCGGTGTTGAAAATATTTACATCACACATGCGCATAAGAGTAAAAGGGTCTTTTTCGCTTCGCACATGTTTAAGCGCAGAAAGATTCAAAACATAGTCATATTTTCCGTCAGCTTTTATAAAAGCATCGTACTCAACTGAACCGATGTCAAGGGCAAATGTTTGAAAATCACCCTCAATATATCCAAAAGAGCTTCTTATATCACGGACAAGTTCAACCATGTTATTTTCACTTATATCAACTACATGTAGTTTTTTCGGATGGCGCTTAAATATCTCTTTTGTGACTGCCTGACCGATAGAACCGGCTCCGCCTATAACTAAAAAAGATGAGTTTGGCACAATGCTAGAGAGCTTGTTTTCGTGATTATGTATATCATCTAAAAAAAGCTCTTTTTCTCTGCCTATTAGTTTTAATGTTTTATTCATCTGCCCAAATTCCTCTCTACTCTTCAAACTGTCCTGCCAATCTCTGATAAACTTCGCAACTCTCTAAAAGTTTACCATGTTTTCCACTTGCTATAATTTTGCCTTTTTGCATAACCAAAATCTTATCTGCATTTTTAATCGTACCCAATCTATGGGCGATTGTTATAGTAATTTTATCTTTTGTGTACTCATCAAGAGCGCTCTGGATTCTTTTTTCACTCTCGTTATCCAAAGCCGATGTTGCTTCATCGAAAATAATAACCGAGGAGTGTTTGTAGATAGCTCTTGCAATTGCCACTCTTTGTCTCTGTCCGCCTGATAGATTTGAGCCGAACTCTTCCATCTTGGTATATATGCCATTCTCAAGCGAGGCAACAAAACTTGAAGCATCCGCCAATTTTAGTGCTTCATTTACTTTATCTTCATTTATCTCTTGTCCATAAGCTACATTTGCGGCAAGTGTGTCTTGAAATATATAGATTCTCTGTGTTACCAAAGAGATGTGATGCTTTAGCGAATCTTGCGTAAACTCTTTTATATTCGTTCCGTTTACCAACACTTCACCGTCATCTGGGTCATAAAAACGAAGTAGCATATTTATAAATGTACTTTTCCCGCCTCCGCTGTCTCCCACAAGCGCTATATTTTCACCCTGTTTTATCTCTAGGCTCACATCATCAAGCGCGTAAGAGTCATCATACTTTAGTTTTACATGTCTGAACTCTACATGTGTGATGTCCTCTTCTAAAACCTTTGGTCCGTCTACTATTGTATTTTCTCTATCAAGTAGCTCAAAAACTCTCTCACTTGCGGCTAGTGCATCTTGTATATTTGAGTAAATTGACCCTATACGCCGTATAGGCTGAAAGACCAGTCCTACTGCAGTTAAAAAAGCAGTAAATTCGCCGACTGTCATGTTGTTATTGTAAACTTCTTTTCCTCCGACAAAAATAACAGCTGCAAGTCCTATGGCTCCGACAATCTCCATCATAGGTGAAACTATTGTTCCGACATAAACAGACTTCATATTTATCTTAAAAAACTGCCAATTTTGAACACCAAAGCGCTCCATTTCAAACTTCCCAGTTGCATTTGCTTTTATGATTTCACTATTGTTAAAGACTTCTGTGAGTCTTGTGATAACGTCAGCATTTTTCTCCTGTGAACGGCGAGAGTACTTTTTAAGTTTTTTAGCTATTAAAATAATTGGATAGACAATAACCGGGAGAACAATCAGGGAGTAAAAAGCCAAAAGCGGATTTAGGTAAATGGTGTACCCTACAAGAGCGATGACAGTCAGACTTTCACTCAAAAGATCTGGAAGCATTTTTGACACAAAATATCGAATACGATCTATATCGCTTGTGACTCTAGATATAAGTTCGCCGCTGCGATTTAAATATAAAAAACTCATATCGAGATTTATCATTTTATTAAGCAACATCTCACGAAATCTTGTGATTACATGTTGACCGATATAGTTCATGTAAACAGTCTGGACATATCTGCCTATTGCCTTAAATAGATATATTCCAATCAAGCCAAAAGGGATTAGATAAAGCATCTCCTCTTTTTTGGCAATAAACATCTCATCCATCAAAGGCTTCATAATATGCGCCGTTGCAGCCGTAGCACTTACAGTCAGGAGTATCCCGATAAAAACTAAAAAATATTGCAGTTTATAATCTTTTAGATATGGCAGATAGCGTTTAAAAATTTTTCTCAATAATTATTTCCAGTCTTTCTTTTCTGGCGTATTTTATCCAAAAAAGAAAAACATCTTGGATATTATCTTGTTTTCATCAATAGTTATGTAGAATTCGTTTATGAAAATATGTATCGTAAAACTATCAGCAATGGGCGACATCATTCATGCAATGGTAGCACTCCAGTTTATAAAAAAAGAGATTCCCGATGCTCAAATAGATTGGGTAGTCGAGAGTGCTTTTAAAGGCGTGCTGCAAAACAACCCGCACATCGACAATATCTTATCCATAAATCTTAAGTCCATAAAAAAAGATAAAAGCGAAATTTTCAATCAATATAAAATTTTAAAAAGCTACTCAAAAAACAACTATGATATTATCATCGATGCTCAAGGACTTTTAAAGTCGGCTATTGTCTCTAGAATCATAGGGGCAAAAACTATTGCAGGATTTGATAAAGAGTCAATTCGCGAGAGCATCGCATCTCTTTTTTACAACAAAAAAGTCCACATAGCCTATGATGCAAACACGATTGACAGAAATGCAGCCGTTATCTGCGAACCGCTAGGCATAGAAATAACAAGCGAAAAAATCCTAAATAAAGAGAAGTTTCTGTTTTCATCCTCACATGTAGAAAATCTGCCTGATGTTTTCAACCTCTTTGTCATTGGCTCTACATGGGAGAGCAGAAACTACCCAAAAGAGAAATTTGTAGAGATAGCCAAAGCACTGAAAACTCAAACTTTTATAGTGTGGGGAAGTGAAGAGGAGCATCAAAAAGCACTCTGGATGCAGGAACAATCTGAGTTTTTACATCTGCTACCGAAAGGCTCTTTGGATGAACTGAAATTCGTCATCTCAAAATGTTCTCTGCTTATAGGAAACGATACGGGACCTACTCACATGGCATGGGGATTAAATGTGCCGTCCATAACCATATTCGGCCCGACTCCGACAAATCGCGTCTATGTAACGCCGATAAATAGAGTTGTAAAGTCAAATAGTATTGTAAACCACCATAAACTTGATAAAAACGACTTCTCTATTTGCAACATAGAATCTGATGAAATAGTAAAAATAGCAAAGGAACTAAATGTTTAAAAGCTATTTTTCTACATATGAACAAAACAATTTGAATGATAAAATAGAAAGTATTTTACAAAAATATTTAAAACACTACTTTATTTTAATACTCATTACGACAATTACTGGCATATTTTATAATTATTTTTCGCATCATTCTTACAAAATGGGTGATTGGCTAATAAATTATCAAGGAGGAATGGTCAGACGGGGATTTATTGGGGAAATATCCTATCAGCTAGCATTGATAACCCATATAAACCCTGGAATTTATATCGCTGTTTTTCAAATAGTTTTATATTCAACTTTTTTAGTATTTTCTTACCTTCTATTAAGAGGGCAAAGGGCTTTGCTGCCATATTCAATTTTAATTTTGTCCCCTTTTATTTTTACATTTCATATTAATGACTTACTTGGTGGATACAGAAAAGAAATTATTTATATCGCAATACTAGCGCTCATTACTTACTTCGCAACTACAACAAAAGAAAAACAGTTTGAAAAAATATTTTATATCACTCTTTTACTTTATCCTGCAGTAATATTATCTCATGAGATGTTGGCAATTTTTCTACCATATTTACTGGCAATTTATTTTTTGACAATTCAAATAAATTTCAAAAAAATAATTTTAATTTTTTTGCTTTTAGTACCATCCGCTATTAGTTTTTTAATAAGTTTAAAATACTTAGGAAGTGAGCATCATATTGAAATCATAAGCAGAGCGCTAATTAATGTAAACTATGAAGTTAGTACAAGCGGCGCAATATCTTTTTTAACTAAAAGTACCACTTATGGAATTAAAATTGTACCAGAAAACTTATACAAAAACTACTATCTGCCTTACATCATACCTATTCTCATAGCTATAATTGCCTATATTCCTTTATACAAAAAACTGTTCTCTATTATGCATAATAAACTAGTTCTCATGTTGGTCCTTACTAGTATCATAGGCTCAACACCTCTTTTTTTAGTAGCTATTGATTGGGGTAGATTTATTTATATTCATCTTGTTTCAGTATTTTTTTTACTACTTCTGCCAAGTAAAACTTCTGACGTACAATTTCTATGGTTTTCAAATAGATTTAACAAAAAAAATGTTATCGCTTTTTTAGTTATATACTCTCTATTTTGGCATATTCCACATGCGGGGTCTGTATTTGTAAAAACATTTAGACAGCCAAATTTTATTGCGATTGTCATACCATATGCAAATCTCATAAGGTGCTACTACCGGTATTTAAAGTCAAGGGGTAAACATTGAACCTTCTAGCGCTAATAGGCACAAATGCTTTATCTAGCATTTTAAAACAGGAAACAGAGCCATATATCTTACTTCTTAAATTTGGCTACAACATAACTGTTACAAAGAAGCAAGTGAGAAAATTCGCCTCTATATTTAGTCGGTATAGTTGTAGCAAAATTAAATCAATTCTTTTGCAAGCCCCTAGGAGAGTACAAGATGAATAAATTTAAAAACATAACCATAAACAACTACATAAACTATCTCTTTGTTCTATACGCTTTTTTACTTCCGATATCAAGAGGCGGCATCTCAATATTGACTGCCTTACTGTTTGTTTTATGGCTGTTTTCAAACGACTTTAGCAAAAAAATAGAGTTTATAAAATCAAACAGTGTCATCTTATATTTTCTTGCTTTTGTAGGCTTTAGTTTGTTGTCTCTATTTTGGTCGGACGATGCTAGCGGCGGCTTGGCATACATTAGAAAGTATTGGTATTTTTTAATTATTTTAGTCATTGCCACAACCGTTCAGAAAAAATTTATTGAATATGGAGTTTCAGCGTTTTTAGCCGGTATGCTTATAAGTGAGCTCGTCTCGTACAGCATATTTTTCGAACTTATAGAGTGGAAACATGGAAGCCCAAGCGATCCGACTCCGTTTATGAATCATCTCCAATACTCTATGTTTTTAGCATTCACTTCTCTCTTGCTTCTCAATAGATTTTTTCATGAGGAGCGGACAAGGTGGAAAATTTTCTATTTTTTATATTTCCTTACGGTCACATCAAACCTGTTTTTAAACGGCGGCAGAACGGGTCATCTAGCTTTTGCCGTAACTATCTTTGTAGTCGGTTTTTTAAATATAAAAAATAAATTTTTAGCATTTTTTAGTATGTTGGTTTTAGCTTCATCGATTTTTTATACAGCCTATCACGTTAGCCCAGTATTTAAAAATAGGTTTGACGCATCGGTCGTTGAATCACAAAACATAATTCAAGACGGAGCATTCTGCGGCTCTTTTGGCTCAAGACTTGGACTCTGTATAGTCGGCAGTGAAATATTTTTGGACAACCCAATAATTGGCTCTGGAGTTATTAAAAGTATGGATGAGATGAGAAAGCGTGTTAAAGAGTCTCATCCAGATAAGAATTGTATTTCTCATCTGCCAAGCTACCACAATATTTATGTACAAAGTGCTGTGCATTTGGGAGTAATAGGGCTATTTTTATATCTCATGATATTTTATAGTATTTTAAAACTAAAAATTCAAGATAAATACTATTTTAAAATGATGATTATTTTTGTAAGCGTTTATTCCGTTTCCAGCTTAGCAGAAACCATGTTCCATGAACAGTTTTCAGCTGCTCTTCTTGCTCTATTTACCGGAATTTTTATAGCCCAAAACAGGATAGAGAATGAAGCTTAATTTTTTTACGTCCAAAACGAAGGAACCTTTGTGAACATACTAGTATTAACACCGACCGGAAACTCATTCAACAGCTTAAGGCCCGAAGCGGAAATCTATATCTCTTTGTCAAAAGCAGGTCACAATATAACTGTAATGACAAGTAAAGACGGCAAATACACATCTAGATATCTTGAGAATAATATAGAGGTCGTTGACGCTTCTCATAAAGAAAAAATAAGTTTAAAAACAATCAAAAAAGTTAGAGAAATCATTAAGCAAAAGAGTATAGATATAGTTTATGCGACTAGCTCAAGAACTATCCCAAATGCTGCTTTTGCCTGCATAGGTACAAAAGCAAAGCTGGTTGCATATCGAGGCACAACCGGCGGACTATACCGCCATGACCCTACCTCATATCTAAATATTTTGCATCCTAGAGTAAATGGCGTTATATGTGTTTCAGAGGCTATAAACAGGCATGTGTCCAAACAAGTTTTCTCAACCTCATCAAAAAAAATTATAACAATACACAAAGGTCATGATGTAAACTGGTACAACCAGCACCCTTTAAATCTAGAAGAGTTTGGCACAAATACAAAAAATTTCAACATCGCTTTTGTAGCAAATGTCAGAGCGCATAAAGGGCTGATTTACGCTATAAAAGCGGCTCATGATTTAGCTGATATTAAAGATTTGCATATTTTGCTGATTGGTAGCAAGATTTCCGAGGAACCTTACCTATCCTTGATTCAAAACAGCGGGATGAAAGAACGGATACATGTTACAGGATATAGACACGATGTACCGGAAATATTGGCGGCATGTGATTTGTTGATTCATCCATCTATACGCAAGGAAGGCTTGCCTCGCGTAGTTCTTGAGTCAATAGCTTCTGGCACTCCTGTTATTGCATCTGCGAACGAAGGAAGTATGGAGATTATTGATGATGGATATAACGGCTACATTGTTCCCATTAAAGATTCAAAAGCGATAGCAGATAGGGTGAGAAAGCTTTACAACTCTCCGGAAAAACTTAAAACATTATCCGACAACTGTATAAAGAAGATAGAAAACGAGATGTCTCACAAAACTACGGTTGGAAAATATATCAACTATTTTAAGTCACTGCTAGAGAGTTGAAAATTATTTTTTACAATTTAGAAACTGTTTCAAATACTTATAGAACCTTCTGTTGGCGTTTGAGACAGCCACTGTAAACCCAACCCAACCGTTTAAAAAATAGAATCTCAATATATATGTCTGAAAAAACGCAAAAAATGCCTTTGCTATAACTAGCGAAAAGTAGCACATTTTCTTATCTTTGGCAGCCAAATCCGTATATTTTATCGTCTTATAAAGCGTCTGATTTATGTCTGTTATATTTAAGTGCTTAAAACTGTTTTTTAAAACTATTTTTTTATTATACTCATGCATCTGTACCTTCTCGTGCACAAGACTATCGTCGAATAAATTTTTTTCTCTGTTGTACAATCTGACAATATGGTCCCTGCTTACAGTTTTATGCCCTAAAAAGTAGTTATCTCTAATGAGAACAAAGAGGTTGTTTTTATTGTTTAAATCTTGCTGCAAGATTTCATCCAAAAGCTTATCGTTTAGTATCTCATCACTATCCAAAGAGAGTATCCAATCATTTGAAGCGTATGTTGCCGCCCTGTTTTTTGTCGGACCAAAACCAATAAATTCCCCATAAATGATTTTTACATTCTCATAGTTTTTGGCAATCTTTTCAGTGTTATCGCTAGAGTCATTGAGATATAAAACCACCTCTTTAAAACTAACCAAACTATCCAAACATTCAGTAATCGTCTCCTGGGCATTTTTTGCCATTATTACAACAGAGATAGTATCAATCAACAACTTTTCTACCTTTTAAACGCTTTTTAAAATTTTTTATATTTTTATGCTTTTTGGAAAAGTGTATAGCTTTTTGCAAGCAAAATTCTCTATCTTCTGTCATAAATTCTAAGTAGGCATCTATAATGATTTTTAAATCACTATCATTTGCCCAGAGCTGTGAAAAATTCTTCAATCTCTCATTAATATACAATTCTTTAAAAATCATTCTGTTTATATCAACAATCTTAAATATATAACCATTATCCTCTTTTTTAATCAATATATTTCCTGGTGAATAGTCTTTATGCAAAATGCCTTTTTCATGCAAGGCAAATGTGAATTTTGAGAACTCAGCAAATATAGCCTCTCTATTATCAAATTTTTCATCAAGCAAAACTTCTCTAATGGAAAAATCATAATCAAATTTTTCACTGACAAAATAACTATCATGCAGAAGTCCAAATTTTTTAAACTCTATATAGCCGATAGCTTTTGGAACAAAATCTGAGATTTTAAGACTATTGTAATATGACTTTTTTGCTTTGGTATCTCTAAAAAATGTATAAACTATTTTATTAAATAAGTTTGGTATTTTAAACGCTTTAACGACAAGATTTTTATCTTTAAAATCGATTATTTTGATTTCATTTCTTGCTTTATGAATTGAGTTTTTGGAATTTTTAAAGTAAATTCTAATCTCTTGAAGTAGCTTTATATAATCTTTGCTTATTGATTTTAGTTTCACACTGCTCCAAATCACTTATTAATCATTATTTCAGTGCATTTTATCTCAAAAAAGATATAATTCGCCTTATGAAACAGCCATATAAGTGGGATAACTACTCCGACCAGCCATATCCATTACAAGATAAAAACTACAAAAGAGAGATGAGAAAAAGGCAGATTGGTTCGCTGCTGAAAACTTTTCTTGTTTCGCTTTTTGTATTGCCGCTCTCCATTGTTATGACACCTTTTGTCAAAAGAAAAAAGATAGATTCAAATGAGTTTTTCTGCATAGGTGTTGATTTTGAACGCAATCCAAAAGAGAGTTTGGAGATGATAGAAGAACTCGGCGCGACAAGGATTTTGCTTCGCATAAAACTTTGGGAGATACAAAAACTCCCGCTTTTAAAAGAGTTTATACTCTCATGTAGAGATAAAAAAGTAACGCTCAAAATTCTTCAAGACAGGGAACATGTAGAAGATTTATCACTTTTACAAAAAGATTTGGAGACAATTTTTGCCTCGCTCAATCAACATGTAGATATTTTTGAGATTGGCTCGACAATCAACAGAGCAAAATGGGGATTTTTCAGCGTTGATGAGTACAGCCGTTTTTATAAAGTCGCCTACGATTTAAAAATATCAAAATTTCCACTCGTAAAGCTTATCGGAAGCGGCGTTATAGACTTTGAGTACCACTTTAGCGCTCATACGCTTTTTAATCTTTATAATTACAAGTATGACGGCATCTCATCCCTTTTATATGTAGATAGACGCGGCGCGCCTGAAAATATGCAGATGGGATTTAACCTGCAAGACAAAATCTCGCTTCTTAGCACAATGGTCTGGCTAAGTCCAAAGAGCAGTCATGAACTGCACATCACGGAGACAAACTGGCCCATTAGCGGTACTGCTCCGTACGCTCCGACAAGCGAGTACGAGTGTGTTAGCGAAGAACTTTATAGTGACTACATGTTAAGATACTACCTACTTGCTCTTGCGTCACAGCAGGTTGACTCTCTCTCATGGCATCAGCTGATTGCCCCAGGATATGGGCTTGTTGACAACAGAGAAGGCATTAAACAACGCTCCGCATATAAAACATACAAATTTATGGTAAAAAATCTCAAAAATGCCCAGTTTTTACGACTTGATATAAAACGTGGGTATTATATTCTTCAATTTTTAGTGGACAACGTGCTTCTCCAAATCCACTGGTCACTCAAGCCGACAACTCTGAAAAAAGAAGATTTTTTCACACCATATTCACGTGATGGAGAGAAGATAGAGAGCAAAACCCTAAACATAGGTTCATCCCCGATTTATATTTATATAAAAGACAGCGTATAACTTTATATATAAAAAGTTATATTTAGCCAAAGGAATCACTTCTTATGGCGCTAAAACAAACTAAAACAGAAACTTCAGACCAAAGTATAGCGAGTCGTTATGCTCTACGTCTCTTATCTTATAGTTAGTATCCATATGTCTATATCCAAGTGTTATAAAACCGTTCTCAATCGCCTCTGCTTCCAAGGTAAATCGATACTCTAAAAAGCTGTCTGCTTTATCAAAAGAGAGTGTTTCAGGAGCAGCGTATATGCTTGCACCGATATAAAACGGAACACTTGAAGTCACAGAAAGTTTATAAACAGCCTCTAAACCCAATGGAATTGAAATAAACTCCTCCGTATGGTTTAGCTTAACACCAAGTCCTAATCTAAAATCACTATTTACATTTTTTTGCATCAAAAAATTTATCTCTTGATAATCATCTATCGAGATAACATCGCTATGTCTCTCGTCGGCATTTAAATATTTTGCTCCCAAAAAAATAGTATTTGGCTCCACGCTATCATTAAACTGCCCCATATCAAGCTTTGCCGAGAGCTCCAAATCCGAGTTGTTTATATTCACCTCCGCACTATGCATGGCAAACACCGATACGGCACTCAAAGCCGTTAAACATATCTTCTTAAACATCTATATCTCCTTTTATTTTTTGTATCGTTTTCGTTGTACTCTTTCCATCTATAAAGTCAACTAACTTCAACTCTCCTGCAAACTCCGTTCCAATAACGCTTTTACCCTCGTAATCGCCGCCCTTTACAAGAGTATCAGGCTTTATCATTTTAATAAGCTCATATGGGGTGTCATCCTCAAACGGTACAACAAAATCTACTGCTTCCAGAGCCGCAAGCAGGTAAGCCCTGTCCTCTGCAATATTGACTGGTCTAGATGACCCTTTTAAGCGAGAAACTGACGCATCAGAGTTCAACCCAACAATCAAGATATCTCCAAAACTCTTTGCAATTTGTAGATACTTTACATGACCTACATGTAGTATATCAAAACAACCGTTTGTAAAGACAACTTTTTTGCCGTTTGCTCGGTAACGCTCTACTACAACTTTTATCTCATCAAAGCTTTTTATATGCGCTTCTGAAGTGCTTTTATGCAATGAGGCTTCATACTCTTCTATCTCATCAAGCGTAACTGTTGCTGAGCCGATTTTTCCAACAACCACACCAGCTGCAAGGTTTGCAAACTTTGCAGAGTCCTCTATGCTTTTGTTAGCACTAAGAGCAAAAACAATGGAGGCGATGACAGTATCTCCCGCACCAGTTACATCAAAAACCTCTTTTGCGACTGTTGGAAATATCTTCATCTCATCGTCATGCAGGGCAATTCCATCCTCCGAGAGCGTTATAAGCGAAATTGTTAAATCAGCCTCTTTTTTCATCTTTAAAAGCGCTTCTTTTAGGCTTACATTATCTTTTATTTCGATTTTTGTAGCGAGCATCGCCTCTTTTTTATTGGGTGTTAAAAGATATGCACCGCTATATTTGCTATAGTCGCTCCCTTTAGGATCAACCAAAACTTTAACGCCTGCTTTGTTGCAGAGTTTTATAACCCCTTGGCACAACTCATCAGTTAAAACGCCCTTTCCATAGTCGGACAAAATAACGGCATCATACTCTGAAACAGTACCTGTAAGCGAGTTTAAAATTTTCTCTACCGAAGATTTTTCTATCTCCTCTTTGCTCTCTTTGTCATATCTTAGTATCTGCTGCGAAGCCGCTATCACACGGCTTTTTTTAGATGTTTTTCTCCCGTTTTGTACAATTATTCCGCTTACATCTACATCTATATTTTTTAGAAGATTTATAAGCTCAATTCCATTCTCGTCGCTTCCTATAACGCCACTGACACTTACATTTGCACCAAGGGCTTTTAAATTATTTATGACATTTCCCCCACCGCCAAGAACAGTCGTCTCTTTTGCAATATCTACTATCTGCACAGGAGCCTCTGGCGAAATTCTCTCGCAGCTTCCCCATAGGTAGTGATCTATCATCAAATCGCCGATGACCAATATTTTAGGAGTGAAATTTTTCATGTTTTTCATTTTTTTACTTCTTCTTCATAAACTCTTTTAATCTCGCCTATATAGGCTTTGATTCCATCTTCCATTTCAAATTTCGGCTCATATCCAAGCATCTCTCTTGTCGAAGCAATATCTGCTTCAGTATGGAACTGATAACTGCCTATAAACGGGTTTGGAATATACTCACATGGCAATGTTGTTCCAAGTTCGCGCTGCAAAATATCGACTATATCTTGAAAACTTCTCGCCCTGCCTGTTCCAACATTGTAGATTCCGCTTTTCTTTGGATTCATAGCTTTTATGTTTGCTTGAATAATATCTTCTATATATATGAAATCTCGCAAAATCTTGTCACTATCTTCAAAAAGACGCGGATTTTTACCGAAAAGTATCTGATGACCAAACTGTAAAATCATAGATGCGGTCCTGTTTTTAAAATACTCTCTAGGACCGTAAACATTAAAATATCTAAGCCCGACTATAGAGATGTCACTGTTTTGCATATATTCTCTGCTCAAGTTGTCCATACAGAGTTTTGAGAACCCGTAAACATTCTGCGGTGCTTCGCGTCCTACTATCTGCGGAGAGGCAGCATTTCCGTAAGTTGCTGCCGAAGAGGCATATACCATATTTGCATTGTGTCCAATTGCTAACTCCAGTAAATCTTTGTAAGCATTTACGTTTGTTTTTATCATCAAATCCTGCTCTTGAGCAGTCGTGTCTGAAATAGCGGCTTCATGAAAAATATAATCAAATTTATAGTTTAATTCTAGATTCAGCAACACATCTTTATCGTTAATGTCACCGCTTATCACATCACCTCTAAAACCGATTAAATTTTTAAAATGTCCAAAGCTCTTTAGATTTCCATTTGATAGTGTTTGACCGCTTCTAAAGCTGTCAAGAACGACAACTTTTGCATCTGGATGATTCTCTTGAAAATAAAATGCCAGATTTGAACCTATAAAACCTGCCCCACCTGTTATTAAAATACTCTTATCTTTTAAATCGCTGTTTATATATCTCATTCGCGCACCATAGCCTATAAAGTTTAACAAAATAATAACAGATAAACTATTAACAAGCATTTAAGATTAATGTTATTATAATTTGCCTGAAATTAAGAAAAGGGTGTAAAAAATGAAAAAAATCGTTTTATCAATTGTTGCTCTAGGTGCAATTACTGCTTTAATGGCAGCTGTAAATGCAGGTGCTTGTCAAGGATGCCACGGTCAAGATTGGAGCAAAGCTGCTCTAGGTAAATCTAAAAATGTTAGCGAAATGACTCATACCGATATAGCAACTGCACTTATAGGCTACAAAGCTGGTACTTACGGTGGTCCAATGGCTGGGCTAATGAAAGGTCAAGTAGCTAAATACTCTGACGCTGACTTAGAAGCATTCGCACAAACTATCGGTAAATAATCTATCCAATTGCCCTCTTGGGCAATTTAAAATCCCGCGTCAATCGAGCTATTTTACAAATCTAACAAAAATGCAATATTAGAATAATTAATACATCTTTAAGAATAAACTCATTACAATTTGGGTGAAATTAAAAAAAAGGTGTTAAAAATGAAAAAAATAGTTATGTCGATTGTTGCTCTAACTGCAACTACTGCTTTAATGGCTGCTGTAAATGCAGGTGCATGCTCTGCTTGTCACGGTGCTGATTGGACAAAAGTTCATATGGGGAACAAGAACGTTGCTGAGATGAGCAAAGATGATATCGCTGTTGCACTTAAAGGTTACAAAGCTGGTACTTACGGCGGAGCTAAAAAGGGCATTATGAAAGGTCAAGTTAGTAAATATTCTGACGAAGATTTAGACGCATTCGCACAAACTATCGGTAAGTAATTTACCAAAATTGCCCAGACGGGCAATTTAACTCTCTCTTTTAAAATTAAATTTTTTTTCTACTCTGGTTTATAACTTTTTTTCAAAGCTTCTTTTTTCTGTTCTTGTTTTAAAGCATCATTTAGCTCATCTTCACCATCATATTTAGCAGCATTCAGAAACTTCTTTTCATCATCAAACTGACCATTTTTTATTGCCCATAAAAATGCAACCAATGCGACAGCGCCTAAAAATACAGATACTCCAAGCATCATTGCAATTATCCAATTATCCATATTCTAATCCTTATTCCATTTATAACGAATTCGCATAGAGTTGCCGACAACTAGAAGCGAGCTGGCAGACATAGAGATTGCGGCCACAAGCGGTATAACATATCCGGCCATTGCAAGCGGGATTGTCAAAGCATTATACGCCAACGATATAAGAAGATTTTGCTTTATTAGACTAAATGTCGTGCTGCTTATTCTAAAAGCGTCCTCTAGTGATTTCATAGAGTTATTTAGAAGCACTACGTCACCCACTTCAACAGCTATATCACTTCCGCTTCCCATCACTATTCCAATATCGGCCGATGCAAGAGCTAAAATATCATTGACACCGTCTCCAACCATCACGACAGTTCTATTCTCACTATGCAGTTTATTGATGAACTCCGCTTTACTTTGTGGGGTCTGTTCATAAAAAAGCTTATCAATACCTACTTTTGATGCCACTTTCTTCGCTATGCTCTCATTATCTCCTGTTAGCATAATTACGTCTATTTTCATCTTTTTCATAGAATTCACAAGCTCTTTTACACCATCTTTTATTTTATCTTGTAGTTCATAAACAGCCACGACTCTTTTATTGAGAGCAAAGTAAAAAAGCGTCTCTTTTGTAAAAAAATCTACCTCTAGACCATTTTCATCCAGAAGCTTTCTATTGCCGCCAAGCATCTGAGTCTCTCCAAATTTAGCTTTGATTCCCTGCGCCGGAATTTGTGAAAACTCATCAAAAACAATATCAATTATATTTTCATCCTCTTCCTCAATATACTTTAACACTCCCTTTGCAACGGGATGATTTGAAGATTTAACAAGAGAATAGAGCAGTTTTTTATCAAAAGATTCAAAAATATGCTCTTTTGTAACCTCAGGCTTTCCTATAGTTATAGTGCCAGTCTTATCCAAAACAAGAGCATCACTCTTTGACATAGTCTCTAACCCTGCCGCCTCTTTAAAAAGAACTCCTCTTGAAGCGCCCAAGCCAAGTCCCACCAAAGTTGCAACCGGAGTAGCAAGAGCCAGCGCACACGGACACGCAATAATTATAACAGATACAGCCACCATCAAAGAGGTTTCAAAACTATGCGGCCAAAACCACCATATCAAAAAAGTCAAAAAAGCAAGGCCTAAAATAACAGATGAAAAGTGTTCCGAGAGCCTGTTTGCCATTTGCTGAATTTTTGGTTTTTTATTTATCGCTGATTCCAAAAGTTTTACAATGTTTGACAAAGTTGAATGTTTAAAATCTTTTGTAGCCATAAAGTCTACATCGGCATCAATACTAAGCGTGCCGCTTATTACGCTCATACCGACACTCTTGTATACTGGCTCACTCTCTCCTGTCAAATTTGACTCATCAAAAGAGCCGCTGCCTTTGATTATCTCCCCATCAAGCAAAACCTTTTCCCCGCTTCTCACTACTACAATATCACCGACTTTTACATCATCAAGCTTGCATGTTACTATTTTCTCATCTTTAACGACTTTTACTTCACTAGGAATAGTGCTTGCAATTTTATCAAGAGTATCAGCAGCATTTTTTTTACTCAAAATCTCCAAAAACTTGCCGATTAGCACAAACGTAATAATCATGCTTACGGAGTCAAAGTATGCCTCGCCTTTTTGTATAGCTGTAATATATATAGAGTAAATATAGGTCGTCGTTGCACCGGTTGCAACCAATAGATCCATGTTTACGACCTTGGCTCTTAATCCATAATAACCGCCTCTAAAAAAGATCCAGCCACTGTAAAAAAGAACAGGTGTAGCCAAAATACCCTCTGCAATGTTTAGTATAGTTTTTACGTCTTGCGTAATGCCGCTGAAATATCCCGCGTACTGAGCAACAGCTATCCACATGATGTTCATAGAAGCAAATATTGCAACCGCCATCTTTAAGTAGTAAGATTTTCGCTCTCTGTTGGCATGCGTCTCCTGAGCCAAAGAGTCATATGCAAACGCATTGTAACCGATGGAGCGAATGGTATCTATAATAGCCGAGAGCTTTACAACATTATCAGCCCAGACAATCGTCGCTTTGTTATTTGTAAAATTTATATTCGCTTCGATTACTCCATCCATTTTATGCAGCACTTTCTCATTTAGCCACACACAAGCTGAACAGTGAATTCCCTCTATAATCAAAGAGACTTCACAAAAACCATCTTTGTTTGTTTTTACAAACTTCTCATAAAATAACTCGGTATCAAAACTTGAAGAGTCTTCAAAATTTTGAGACGGCGGAGAGAGTGTTGTATTTTTACTTTTTTCGTAAAAGCTCTCCAGACCCTCATCTTTAAGGAGATGAAATACTCCTTGGCAGCCGCTGCAGCAGAAGTAATTCTCTCCATCCTTTATCATGACTGATGGTTCAAACTCTAGATGGCAGTGCGCGCAGGCTATTTTAGACGACAACTTCAAACCTTCCGAATTTTCTGTTTTTATGGATTCTGTTCCACTGTTCGACATGTCCGCTCATGCAGATATAGATTCCATTTTCTTTTACAGCTTTTGCAAATCCTATTGCCATTCCCAAATTTAAACTCGCTTCAACATTGTCTATCTCAAATGGCTTCATTGCACCGACAAATACAATCTTTCTATCTTCAAATATTTCAGCCAAAAATTCAGCACTTAAGTGCATTGTGTCAGTTCCGTGAACGATTACAAAAGTGTCATCTTTAGATTCCATAATAATATTTGCAACTCTTTTTCTGTCATCCATAGTCATCTCTAAACTGTCTTTATAGACAACACCTGCCAAATCATATTTAAAATCCGTACTTTTTAAAATCTCTTCTATCGCACTATTATTAAATGGAACTTCCAACTCTCCGTTTAGGGGATTGTATTTTTTATTAAATGTACCGCCACTATTTAGTATTAACACCTATATTTCCTCTAACTTTGAAACTATTTTTGTAGCTTTTGACCCACCGTGGGCTCTATTTTCATTAAACAGATAGGTCTCTCTTACTCCTGCTGATAGTGCTGCCTCAATATCGCTCTCTTTATCTCCGACTAAAATTGAGTTTTTCAAATCAATATCGAACTCTTTTTGGGCTTCCAAAAACATACCAGATTCAGGTTTTCTGCAACTGCATATACCTGATATTTCTGGATGATGCGGACAGGAATAAACTCTTTTAATATCAATACCTTCTTTAGCAAACTCTTTTATCATCCATGCCGTAAGATAATTAAAATCCTCTTCGCTGTAGTAGCCTCTTGCAATTCCTGACTGGTTTGTAACTACAATTATAATGTAGCCTCTATTTTGATACTTTTTACAAAGTTCAAATATGCCTTTAATAAATTGAAAATCATCAACTTTATGCAGATAGTTTATTTCAACGTTTATAACACCGTCACGATCTAAAAAAAGCGCTCTGTTCATAAAATATTAACTTACACCGTTGCCAAAAAGCTCTTTTTCTATAACATCACAAATAATATGACCAATAAGTATATGTGATTCTTGGATTCTTGGCGTAGAGTCAGACGGTACAATCAAAGCTATATCTGCTATTTTAGCCATTTCTCCGCCATCTCGCCCAACAAGTGCAACTGTTGTTATTCCCATCTTTTTAGCACTGATAAATGCGTTAATTATATTTTTTGAGTTTCCTGAAGTTGAAATACCCATAAACAGATCTCCCTCCTGTCCCATGCCTTCAAGCTGGCGTGAAAAAACCATGTCATATCCATAGTCATTCCCAATAGCGGTCAGACAAGATGTATCGGTTGTAAGAGCAAGTGATGGGATAGAAGGTCTGTCAAATCCGTATCTGCCAACAAGTTCTGCTGCAATATGTTGCGCATCTGCCGCACTTCCGCCGTTGCCAGCAAGTATAGTTTTGTTTTTACTTCTATATAGCTTTACACATAGGTTTGAGACCTCTTCAATTTTATTAATTAGATTCTCATTTTCATAGATAGCCTGTTTTGTTTCATACGATTTTTTAATTTGATCTTTAATATATTTTTTCACATAACATCCTAAAATAGTATGTAAAATAATACCATATAATTAATTGTTAAAGACTCAATAGCAGACAAAATTATAACGCCTACATGTAAGTTTTTATGATTGTATTATAAATTTTGATTGTGAGTTGTTGTTGTTGTTGCAAGAAATGATCAACTAGGCAGCGACCTACATTTCCACACCTGACAGGTGCAGTATTATCAGCGATGAGAGGCTTAGCTTCTGGGTTCGGAATGGGGCCAGGCGTTTCCCTCTCTCT
>NZ_JAHYJB010000059.1 GCF_019429335.1 Sulfurimonas sp.
ATCCCATCACAAAGGGAAATCTCAAAATGTTGGCAATCGCAAACTATGAGATAATTGAGACGCAGACAAAAGAGCTTGCATGTAAAACAGTAGGTGATGGCGCGATGGCAGAGCCTATTGAGATTTTCTGGCACTGCGCAAAAGCTCTCTTAAGAGATGAGTTTTGGAGCGACAGAAGAGTTATAGTAACGGGCGGTGGAACCATAGAGAAGATAGATGACGTAAGATATCTATCCAACTTCTCAAGCGGCAAAATGGCTTCGGCTCTGGCTGCCGCGCTATACTGTAGAGGCGCTGACGTAAACCTCATATCTTCGAAGTTTGACAAAGAACTTCCGCTTGATTTATATACAATACAAGTAGAAAGTTCGGATGAGATGTTTGAGTATCTAAAAGACTCTATACGCATCGCAAAAAAAGGAAAACTATCAAAAGCGACACTTATGAGAGATGAGCAGATTCATCTTATCCAAAAGAAGCCGTACCTCTTTATGGCGGCAGCAGTGAGCGACTATATTCCAAGCAATGCGCAAATCGGAAAACTAAAAAAAGAGTCTTTGGGTGATGAGTGGGATTTAAAACTAAAACAAAACATTGATATTTTAAACTCAATCGACAAAAGCGAGATAACAACGGTAGGTTTTAAAGCTGAGATGGACGAAGAACATGCAGTTATAAATGCCCTTAAAATGATAGATTCAAAAGGTGTTGACGCTGTTTGCCTAAACGTACTAAAAGATTCATCAAGCTTTGGAACTGATACGAACAAGATGGATTTCATAGTAAAAGAGAAAAAAGAGAGTATCCCTTTGGGTGACAAACTAACCGTTGCCTTTGAAATCTTAGAACACGCAAAAAACCTATGAACAGAGTAAGACATATAGCCATCATAATGGATGGAAACGGCCGTTGGGCTGAACTTCAGGGACAAAAACGAGTCAAAGGGCACGAAATGGGTGCAAAGGTCGTGAGAGCTGTTACCGAGTTTTGTGCGGCAGACGGCGACATTGAGAGACTGACTCTTTACGCTTTTTCGACTGAAAACTGGAAAAGACCTCGTCTTGAAGTCGAATATCTTATGAAGCTGCTGCAGAAATATC
This sequence comes from Sulfurimonas sp., assembly GCF_019429335.1. Classification (GTDB taxonomy): domain Bacteria; phylum Campylobacterota; class Campylobacteria; order Campylobacterales; family Sulfurimonadaceae; genus Sulfurimonas. The sequence continues at coordinate 1,101 of NZ_JAHYJB010000059.1, forward strand.
TAGAGAGCGAACTTGAAACATACCTCAAAAACAATATCCGTTTTGAGCCAATCGGAGATATAAGAGCATTTTCGTTATCTCTTCAAAAAACAATAAAAGAGGTTGAGAAAAAAACACTCCACTGCAACGGCTTAGTTCAATCACTTGCCCTTAACTACGGCGCTCAAGATGAGATACTTCGCGCTATAAACAAGATTAAAAAATCAGAAGAGGATATAACTCAAGCGATGCTCTCAAGTGCCCTTGACTGCAAACATAATGTAGATTTACTCATAAGAACAGGCGGAGACCACAGACTCTCAAACTTTTTGCTTTGGCAGGCTGTCTATGCGGAGCTTTTTTTCACCGACACGCTTTGGCCTGATTTTACAACAGCCGAGCTTAAGAAGATTATAAAAGATTTTACAAAAATTGAGAGAAAATTTGGAGGGTTGAAGTAGTGGAATTTTTAATACCATTCATATTTGGCATCACACTTGGTTCATTTTTAAACGTTGTTATTTTAAGACTTCCAAAGGATGAGAGTGTTGTTTTTGGCTCTTCTCACTGTCCAACATGTAAAAATGAGCTCAAGCCGTGGCACAATATTCCTCTGTTTTCATGGCTCTTTCTAAAAGGGAAATGCGCTTTTTGCAACACTAAAATATCCTCGCAATACCCAGTAGTTGAGCTTCTCTCAGGTCTTATAGTTTTAGCTTTGTCGATAAAGTTCGGGTTTAGTTTTCCTATGATTTTGATAGCATTTAGCTTTTTAACGCTTCTTGCGCTCTCCATAATAGATTTTAGATATAAAATGGTTCCGGATTCCCTAAATCTTTTAGCTTTGACATTTGCCATATTTGGAGCGTGGAGCATAAGCGGTATCGCGATAAACTTCCAAAATGCCATGCTCTTTGCGGGAGGTTTTACTCTGCTTAGATTTTCAATCTCTTACATGTTGACATCATCAGCCCACAGACATGCAAAAAAAACAATCACGACGTGGACTAAAAATTATCACACCTACCCATTTATAGAGGCTATGGGCGAAGGCGACATAATGGTTGCAGCCACAATGGGAGCTCTGCTTGGTGTACAACTCACACTTGTCGCAATATTTTTCTCGGCACTTTTAGCTCTTCCCGTAATGCTCTTTGCAATGCGCGGCTCAAAAGAGGAGCAAAGAGTTCCGTTTGTACCGTTTTTGGCAATGGCTACATTTATAGTTTACATGTACGACTCTCCTATCCTCGCATATATTGAGGCAAATTACTAATGAAAATACTTCAACATTACATAAAACACTCTCTATCAATTATATTTTTATCAATATTTTTGCCGCTCTTTGCTATTGCTTCAATAGTTTTTTTGATAAAACTGGCAACATATACGGCGGTGATTCAGCTTAGTATATTTGAGATGGCAAAACTCTTTTTCTTTATGTTGCCTGAACTACTGTTTTATACCTTGCCGCTCTCTTTTTTCGTAGCAGTCACGCTTACACTCTTTAAGCTCTCAAACGACAATGAAATAGTTGTAATCTTTGCACTTGGAATTCGCCCAAAATTTATTCTCAAAACGCTCTTTGCGCCTGCTATATTTTTGTCACTGCTGCTGTTGTTTAATTTTTTTGTTCTCTTTCCTCATGCAAAAATCATATCCTACAACTTCCTCTCATATAAAAAGAGTGAAGCAAAATTCAACCTCT
>NZ_JAHYJB010000034.1 GCF_019429335.1 Sulfurimonas sp.
GTTGTTATTTAGTTATTTCTAAGTAAACTTATTAATGACCATCTAACTATTTCTAGTTATTAAAGTCTATTTACTTGCTTAGTTTTCAATGATCTCAAACCTAGATTTTTAAACCTAAACTTTAGGTATCTGTGTTTGTGGAGGGGAATTATAGGGAGTGTTAGCTTAGTAGTTTCTTAAATCACAGGAGAGTTTTTGAAGAAATTTTAGAAGATGGGATTTAAACGCAAAAATGTCTAATTATCTTCTATCCAGCCGCCACCCATTAACTTGTTTCCGCTATAAAAAACAGCTGCTTGTCCTGTTGCAACACCAAACACACTCTCTTGTAATGTCACATATGCTTTATCCTCTTTTACAATAACATGACACGGCACGGCTTTTGTTCTATATCTTAGTTTTACGGTTGTATCAAACTCTTTTTCATCTGTATAGAGATTTAAATTGTTTAAAACTACACTATTGCAGGCAAGTTCCTCTTTTTTACCGACTATAATTTGATTTTTCTGAGGATTTATGTCAACTACATAGTGTGGGTCATGTGCACCGCTTACGCTAAAACCTCTTCTTTTTCCTATTGTGTAATGCATGTAGCCCTTATGTTCACCTACGACATTACCTTCCATGTCCAAAACATCGCCTTTTCTATCTACTTCCACATAATCTTTCAGCAAGTCTGTATAAGTTGTTTCAACAAAGCATATTTCTGCAGATTCGCTCTGTGAAGCAAATGACTCTAAGCCTTTAATTGAAGCAGCAAGCTCCTTGATTTCGCTCTTTTTTCTATCTCCAAGCGGAAAAAGAAGTCTAGGAAGTATCTCTTTATTGACATAAAAAAGAAAATAACTCTGATCCTTTGTCTCGTCGTCAGCCTCGTAAAAATATTTTCCATCTGTTTTTATGTAGTGTCCTGTTGCAACAAAATCAGCTCCTATCTTATCGGCAAACTTTACCATCTCGCCGAATTTCAGGCTTCTGTTGCAGAGTGCGCACGGATTTGGCGTTTTTCCTTCAGCATATGTATCGATAAATGGGCGAAAAACTTTTTCGTTAAATATCTCTTGCAAATCTAGCACATGTAGTTTTACGCCGACAAAGTCGGCAGCCTTTTGTGCTCTTGCCTGATGTATTTCGTGATACCCTGGTTTAGAGTGAAGTTTCATATATAAACCCTCCACGTCATACCCCTCTTTTTTTAATAAAAGTGCAGATATTGTAGAATCAACACCTCCGCTCATTCCTACTAATACTTTTTTATGACTCAGCATTTGGTGCTTCGCTTGTATTGGATTTCAAATCTTATCTTTTTCATTAATTATCCTTTATGTTTATATTATACATGTAGCTTACTTTATCTGTTTGACGCCAATATTTTTTTCGTCAAAAAATTCAACGAGGGTTTTATAATATTTTGTATCGTCAAGTCCGGATTTCTTTAAAATCTCAATTTGATTTAAGAGCGATAACTCTATTTCGTTTAATATCTGCTCTAAATCATCAGTTAGTGTAATTATTTGCAAATCTTGTTCGCTTATCATGCCGTTTTTATAGAGCTTTTTTTCTAAAAATTTCATAAGCGGTTTGTAAAATGCAACTCCGAAGACAAATATTTTCACACCCGTTACTTTTTTTGTCTGCACGAGAGTCAAAGCTTCAAATAGCTCATCAAGCGTTCCGTAGCCGCCGGGGAAAATTACATAGGCGATAGAGTACTTAACTAGCATAACTTTTCTTGAAAAAAAGTAGTCAAAACTTAGATCTATCGTAGTGTATCTGTTTGGCATCTGTTCAAATGGAAGGTCTACGTTAAGTCCGATTGACTCTACGTTTTTATGCTTAAGCGCCCCTCGATTGGCAGCCTCCATAATTCCTGGTCCACCGCCCGTCATTACATTAAAACCTCTTTTTGCAAGCATTGAAGAGAGCTCTTCTGCTTTTTTGTAATACTTGATGCTACTTTTTGCTTTTGCGCTTCCAAACATTGTAACTGTCGGTCCAAGCTCTCCAAGCTCGTCAAAACCTTTTACGAAATCTGCAAGTATCCTAAAAACACTCCATGTGTCTGCAGACTTTATCTCTTTGACATATTTTTTTGCCAAATCATCCTTATGTTTTCGCATTTATTGCAATCCTTGCTATGATTTTAGCTGATTTAATCTCTCTCTTTTTGTGCCTATGGTAGTTATCTGAACGCCAAAGTTGCCATCTACAATCACAACCTCGCCCTCAGCTATTATATGGTCATCTACTAAAATATCAAGGGGATCGTTTGCCAACTGGTTAAGCTCTATTACGGAACCTATATCCATATTTAGAACATCCTTGAGAAGCATTTTTTTCTTTCCGATTCTGACCTTGACAGGCAGTTTAACATCCATAATAAGGGCTATATTGCTCATCTCTTCGCTGTTAAGCTGTGAGTTTTTTACGCTCTCGGGAAATTTATAAGATTCATATTTTGACTCATCTGCAGTGGCTTTGGCACTATTAAATACTGCGTCATGCAAGGTCTCATCCATGATAAACATAAAAAGAGATTTAACACTGCCGATTTTGAAATGATATACAAACATCTTGCGGTAATTCTCCAAAGATACATCTTTGTTTTCACCGATATACTCAACATTTTCAATAGTAAAAGAGAGGATAGGAAGCTCTTTTTGAGCACCTAGGCTGTTTGAAATTGCACCGAAAATATTTGACGTAATCTCTTTAGCCGCATCTAAGTCATCATCTGTGACATCTTCTCTCTGGCTCTCCTCTTCGCCCATCATCATGTCAGATAGAGAAGCTACAAGATTTGGCGTTAGCGCAACCATTGCAGAGGCATTTACGGCACCGCTTACGGCAATATTAAGCAGTACAATAGGAGGAATAATATTTGAAATAATACTCAGATCCTGCTCCTCTTTTAGACTTAATGATGGAGCCTCCCCGATTAATGCCTCAACAGTGCCTGCTGTCTCGCTCTCAAATAATTTCATAAAATCGCTCATCACCTACTCCTCATCCATATCATTTTCTTCTTCAAACATAATCTCTTTTACACCTGATATTTTCTCGCGTCTAATTGACTCAAAATTCTCTAATGCCCTCTTAACAGCATCTTTTTCCGTCTCGATTATCTCAGTTACCTGTATAGATTTTCTAAATCTTCTTAGTCCGACTTTACCCCTAAATCTCTCTTTGCCGTCAACTCTGACGGTTACGACGTCATCTGCAGGGCTAGTAAGTCTTATGATATCGCCGCTTTGCAACTCTAACACATCGTAAAGCGTGAGCTCTGCGTCGCCGAGCATTGCCTCAATCCCTACTTTTGCTCCGCCTAGAAGTACATGTAGTTCAGTATTTCTGCTCTTTTTTGTACTTGTCTCATTTAGCATCAAATCTCTGCTGGCAAGCTTTGGAAGAACCGGCTCGAGCGCAATTACAGGGTAGCAGATATTCATCATCCCTGAGCTTTGTCCAATTATAATCTCCATTACGACCATTACGACAATCTCATTTTGAGCAACAATCTGAACGACATTCGGGCTCGACTCTTTGGACTCGATATTTGGAAAAATATCCATAACCGGTCCCCAGGCCTCTTTAAGGGTGCTCATCATAACTCTTAAAATTGTCTCAAATAGACTTAGCTCGATATCAGAAAACTCTCTGCTTGCGTCAAACGGCTCGCCCTTTCCACCTAGCAGCCTATCTAGCATCGGAAACGCAATAGATGGATTTATCTCAATAACTCCGCTTCCCTCTAACGGCTTCATTGAAAATACGTTAAAGCTTGTAGGGTTTGGCAGCGACATCAAAAATTCACCATATGTCATCTGGTCAACAGAGTGAAGCTGAATCTCAACGATTGAACGCATGATAGAAGATATCTGTGAAGCCAAAGACCTAGCCATCTTATCATGGATACCGCGAAATGCGCGAAGCTGCTCTTTTGAAACCCTGTTTGGTCTCTTAAAGTCGTAAAGTGTTACCTGTCTTTGAGAAATAGGAGAATCATCGACTCCTTCAAAGACATCATCACCCTCATCATCAACAACATCTAGTAGCGCGTCTATCTCTTCTTGTGAAAGTATATCTGCCATCTTTACGCCCCTACACTCTCTTTAATTTTGTAAATAACAGATTTATGTATCTGAGATATTCTTGATTCCGTTATATTTAATACATCACTAATCTCTTTAAGAGAGAGCTCTTCAAAGTAGTAAAGCTGGATTATCATCTGTTCTCTCTCGCTGTACCCGCCTAGCACTGACTTGATAACATTTACAAGCTCTTCTCTCTCTATGTTTGCAAGAGCCATGCCCTCGTCTCCGACTTGCAGTTGGTCATGAAGCGGCATCACCGTATATATGGATGAAGCAATTCTAGCTTCGTGAATCTTTTCCACGCTCTCGCCAAGCATCTCTGAGAGCTGTTTATCGCTAGGCTCTTCATCGTTTATCGTCCTATACTCTTCAACGGCATAATCTATTGCCTTGACTAACTTTCTGCTTGATCTGCTAAGTATATCCAAGCTTCTTAAATAATCGAGCATTGCCCCGTAAACCCTCTTCTTCGCATATCCCCAAAAAGAGTCGTTTAAAGACTCGTCATACCTTCTTGAGAGTTTTATCAACTCTTCTGTGCCTATTGCAGAGAGATCCATATAATCAACAGAACTAGGCAGTCTCTCTTTTAGCCTAAAAGCCATGGCCTTGACAGCAGGCAGATATTGAATTGCAAGCTCATCTTTTTTATGTCTAAGGTCTTGGGTGTATGCAGTAATCACAAATCTCCCCCGCTTCTTGCATTGGTTTTAATCGCAACATCTGTTATTTTGATTGCCGAATCTATAAGTTTTTCTCTCTTGTTTATCTCAAGAGCAAAGAAATCGAGTTTTTTCTCATGCAGATCTTTTGGAAAGAAATAATTTTTAGCGGTGGTTGTTCTGTAGTAAAAAGCAATTATTATGTGTGAAAATAGATAAAAAAATGCAGTTATAAAAAATGTGTATATTAGCAGACCTTCGGCATTAAACGACTTTAATATACCAAAAACTATTCCAACAAAAAAGCCTTGGACAGTAAAAAAATATACAAAATTCTCGCCCAGCATCTACAATTGCCCCGTATTTGATTTAAAAATGTTTTACCAAACGCCTAAAAAGCCCTGACAACCCACTCTCACTTGGTGAAACTAGCACATTTCGTTCCAAATTTTTATTTATACTGTTTGCAATAGCAACTATATCTTTATGAACATTTGACCCAGGATGTGCAACACTAAAAAGCGCTCTTTGTTTCACAGAAGATGAAACCTTTATGTCGCTGTCAATCTTTCCTATCAATTTTAAATCAAGTTTGCTTCCGATGTTGGCAAGTGCCACTTTTTTTATCTTCTCATATACGGCAACAGCCTCTTTTTCGTTCTTTACCTGATTCATTATCAGGCTAATATCATCTCTTAAGGTGGCAATTGTTTTAATCGTTGCATATGCATCCGTTATTGCGGCAGGGTCTGGAACAGTTACGACAATAACATCATCAGCGGCATTTAAAAACATCTGTATATGATTACCGATACCGGCTCCGGTATCTATTATCATAACATCGAGTTTGTCCAAAATCTCAGCTTCACTCATAAATCTCTCAAAAAGAGCCATATCCGAATATTTAAGTATCTCATCACCGCTCTCGCCTGGAATCAGGATAAGATTTCTAGTAATAGGGATTAGTATATCAGCGACGGTTGCTTCGCCTTTTAGTACATGCAGAATATTTTTCTTTATTTTTACGTTGAACATAACGTCGAGATTTGCAAGCCCTATATCTGCGTCAAATATTCCGACGTTAAGACCGCTTTGAGAGAGTACATAAGCCAAATTTGAGCTTATTGTACTTTTACCGACTCCTCCTTTGCCACTCGTAATGGCAATAAAACGTGTTTTTTTAGATTTTTTTGCAGAGTTTGAAGAGACAAGCTCTTCTAGTTTCTTAGCCTGATGTCCAATCATGCCTTGCTCCTGTTGAATCCGTTTAGTAGGCACTCCACTAAAAAATCGCTGCTCGCACAAACCAAATCTTCAGGGACTTCCTGTCCTACAGAGAAGTAGCTTATCGGTTTTTTCGTCTCATAGGCAAGAGAGAAAATATTTCCAAATCCTCTTGTCTCATCAAGCTTTGTAAACATAAGCGTGTCAACGTTAAGTGTAGAGAAATTCTCGTATGTTGCCTTTAAATCCTCATATTTTATGGAACTCGGCATTACCAAAACAACATCAATATTGTACCTTGAATCATTTCTGTCCAAACACTCATATATCTTCTCTATCTTATTTCTGTCGTATGGGCTAGAACCCATGGTGTCGATGAGAATGTAGTCGCAATATTTAAGCGAATCAAGCGCGCTGGCAAAGTCAAGCGGATCAACTACCGTCTCAATGCCGAGTTTCATCATTCTTGCGTACTGCATAAGCTGCTCAACCGCGCCGATACGGTATGTATCAAGCACAATCAGTCCTACTTTATACTTTTTTTCCATAAGGTATGAGTATCTAGCTGCGAGTTTTGCCACCGATGTTGTTTTGCCCACACCTGTAGGGCCTACTAACATTACTACTTTTTTGTTTCCGATTGAGGGAGTGGCCTCCATTCTCACAGGCACCATTTTTCTAAGAATTGTCTGGAAATATCTCTTTACGGTTGCGGAGTTTTCTCTCATCTTAAATGGCATATGCTCTAGCGTCATTCTCATAATCGCATCAAGATGTTCTCTATTCATGCCGCTTTGGGAAGCAAGTCTGTATATCTCTGCAAATTCTGAAGGTATGTGGCTCTCTAAATCAGGCGCCTTTTCATCCCAAAACATATTTTGGATGATTTTAACTTTGTCGCCGAGCTTTGCTATCTCGGATTTTATCTCTTTTAGCTCTTTTGGCTCAAACGAACTCTGAGGAAGCTGCTCCTGATACTCATAAAGAGGCTCCCTGACATCTGCTATCTTTGATATCTGTTTTGCGGCATATGAGATGTCATAGAGAACGTCAGCGCTCTTTTGCGTTAGAGGTCTGCCGTCTTTTGGTATGTTATTTGTTTTTTTGTAAGTCTCATGCTCCGTATCATTCTCCAAACCCATGACAATTTCATAGATAGGTTCGCGCCCGAGTGATTTTTTCTGAACCTCTTTTGTATCAATATGAAGCATATTGGAATAGCTGGCATGCATCTTTGCTCTTTTAAGAGCTTCCGATGGTGTTTTACCTGTAAAAGTTAATATCTTCATCTCTGTATATCCATAAGTGGTATCAGCACGCTCTCTCTATTAGCCCACTGTGCGTGAGGAATTTGCAATTTAGGCGTATTGACGACTCTGTTATCAAAAAAAATAATATCCAAATCTAGCGTCCTCGGAGCATTCGCAAAACTTCTTTTACGCGCAAATTTTTTCTCTACTCTCATTAAATAATCCAGAAACACTTTAGGCTGCATGCTTGTTTTTAACACAACTATTGAATTAAAAAAATCATCCTGCTCTGCAAAACCAAAAGGAGGATTTTTCAAAATCAATGACGTTCGGAGCAATTCGACCCTTTTATCTCTTGTAAAATATATAAAAAGATGTTCAAACCTTCTCTTTACATCGCCCAAGTTTCCACCCACTCCTACAGTAACACTGTAGCGGTGAAAACTCCTCTGTCTACTGCTCTTGCCAAAACGCAAACCTTTGAAAGTTGTCAGACTCTCACTTAGCTTACGTTTAATGTACATCACTACTCAGCTTAAACAGCCTGCTGTTTTTGCATCTCTTGAACAGCTTTTATCTCATTTAGAACCTGAACCATTCCGACCATCGCCAAATGGTATCCAAATGGACCAAAACCAACAATCGACGATGAACATACAGGTGCGATCATATTTTGTTTTCTAAAATCTTCACGACGATAAATATTGCTGATATGAACTTCTATAGTAGGAAGATTTACAGCAGAGATAGCATCACGAATTGCGATAGAAGTATGTGTATATGCAGCGGCATTAATAATAATTCCGTTTGCATCCCCGTAACACTCCTGAATCTTATCTACAATCTCGCCCTCTAAATTACTTTGAAAAAATTCTATCTCAAGCCCACTCTGGCTTGCAAAATCTTTCATCTGAGCATGTATATGCTCCAGCTTCATTGCACCGTAAATATGCTGTTCTCGCACACCCAGCATATTTAAATTCGGTCCTTGAATTACTACAACCTTCATCTTCTGCCTTTTTATTTAATAATTACTATTTTTAAGGAGCTATTTTATCTAAATTAAGCATAATCTATTTTAAATTTTTAAAAAAGATGAAATATGCAGATAATAACTCCAAACTATATTTTAACGCCCTCTGCTCTGCTTCAAGAGATGTCGGTTGCATTTGATAAAATTATACATAAAATCGCCCCTCTTGAAGAGCTAAAGAGCCTTTTTCCTGATGCAAACATAATAAAACTGGAAAAAAACTCGCTTCTTATGCCTGGACTTATAAATGCACATGTACATGTAGAATTCAGCGCAAACAAAACAGAGCTCTCATATGGCGATTTTATCTCTTGGCTATACAGTGTCATTGAAAATCGCCAGCAGCTAATCGGTGGCTGCGATAACGAGTGTATGAAGAAAGCTATTGACTCTATGCTTGAGAGCGGAATTACGACATTCGGTGCGATAAGCTCTCATGCCATGGACTTAGAAGCCTGCGCAACTGCTCCCCAAAATGTTATTTTTTTCAATGAACTTATAGGCTCACAGGCAACTATGGCCGATGCTCTTTTTGGAGATTTTATCTCAAGGCTTGATGCCTCAAAAGCGGTGCAAAGAGAGGGGTTTTATCCCGCTGTTGCCATCCACTCGCCCTACTCTGTCCACCCAATTCTTATAAAAAAAGCTCTTAAAATAGCAAAAGAGGAAAATCTTAAACTCACAGCCCACTTTATGGAGAGCTCTGCGGAGCGCAAATGGCTTGATGAGAGCCGCGGCGAATTTGCTGATTTTTTTGAAAAGCTGCTAAAACAAAACAGCGCTATCAGCGATTCAGGCGAATTCCTAGAGCATTTTAATGGGCAAAGCACGATGCTTACACACGTAGTAAAGGCAAACGATGATGAGCTTAAAACGTTGTCATCAAACGGACACACCGTCATCCACTGCCCTATTTCAAACAGACTTTTAGGAAACGGTGCGCTTGATTTAAAGAAGCTCGAAGAACAGAACATTAGATGGATTTGCGCGACGGACGGACTTAGTTCGAACTATAAACTGGACCTTTTTGAAGAGATGAAAATCGCTCTTTTTATGCACTCAAATATGCCGCTGCTAGATTTGGCAAAAAAGCTGATAAGAAGTGTCACTATTGATGCATCGGATGCTTTGGGACTTAACTCCGGAGAGATTGCCGAGGGCAAAAATGCCGACATGTTAGTTATTGATCTCGAGAGTGAGCCAAATGATGAGTTAGCTATCCATTTAATACTTCATAGATATAATATCTCAAAAATTTACATTAATGGAATGTTAAAAAAAGGCACCCAATGCAGTTTATAAAAAGTATATTTTCACCAATATTGGCGGTTATGAAGTTTATCCAAGAACATTTTAAAGCGATGATATTTTTGCTTATCGTTTTTTTGATTTTTGCGCCACGAAGCCAAGAGGATTTAAAGCCAAACAACCTTGAGCAGATAAATTTAGTAGGTCCCATCATGGAGGTTTCAGAAGTTATAAACCAGATAGATGAAGCTGCAAAAAACGACTTTGTAAAGGGTATTTTATTAAACGTTGACTCACCTGGAGGCGCTGTTGCGCCATCAATTGAGGTGGCTTATGCCATAAAGAGAGCCAGAGAAAAAAAACCCGTAGTCGTATATGCCAGCGGGACTATTGCCAGCGGAAGCTACTACGCGAGTATCTGGGCAAACGAGATAATGGCAAATCCCGGCTCAATGGTCGGAAGCATAGGCGTAATCATGCAGGGAGCAGATGTTAGCGAGCTTATGAGCAAAATCGGCATCAAATCACAAAGCGTTCAAGCCGGAAAATACAAAAAAGTCGGAGCGACAGACAGAGAGTGGACGGAGTTTGAGATAAATGAACTAAACAAGGTTATTTACGGCACTTACGACCTATTTACAACGGATGTCGCAAACGCAAGAGGACTTGACATAAACAAAAGAGACAATTTCGCAAATGCGCATATCTTCACAGCTGCACAGGCAAAAGATGTCGGCTTGATTGACAGCATCGGCGTAGAGTATGATGCGAAAAACAGGATTGCCGAGCTTAGCGGAGTGGCTGAACAGCTATGGAACAAAGAGGATAAGATAGATAAGTTTATAAAGAAGCTCTCAGCTCAGAGTGCGGTAACTCTTCACACATACTTTCCGACGCTGGTGCTAAAATAAAACAGCTAAACTTTTTCAAACCATATAAATTCACTAATGCTTCACGGTAGGTACCCCAAAAACCAGCCGTGCAAGTTTTGACCCCTCCGTTATAGTTGTGATAATACGACTGGATAGAGGTTTGTCCGTTTTATTAGTCATTCTTCTTTTTTTCTGGTTTTTTTCTAAACATGTAGTAATTCTCTCTCTAGCAAATCTTCCACATAAGAGGGTTCGGCTTTTTTTACATTTTTCCAGACTCCCGATGGAAATCTAACCTGAAGTCTATCTTTCTCTCTTAGTTTTATAATTTTTTTAGCAGAGAGCAGCTTTGATACGGGGGAGAAATCAACATCCGTCAAATCAACGTCATTTTTATGAAAAAGGGTCTGCTTCTTAAAGTTACCCCACCCAGGGATACCATCTTCCGTGTATGGAACCTCATAACCGTTTTTAAAATCAACCATAATTTTATAGTGGCTGTTATCAAATATTTTAGCTATTTTTCCGGCGCCAAATACCAAATCATAAATGTTGTCACCAACTTTTGCATCCTCAAAATAGACCATTGCTACTCCTTCGTAATTTTACGAAGAAGTTTATAGCTACTGGGTTACAAAAAAGTTACATGTACTAAATTATAACCTTGGCAACAGTAGACATATTCTCAAAAATTCTCTTAACTCTGTCCTGCCAAAGTTCGCCGAACTCTTTTATCTCTTGCGGAGTTGCCGCTCCACCCATCATTTTTTGCATAAGCGGCTGCATCTTAGGACTTCCACCCACAAGTGATGGGTCATAATATACATCAACGCTTTTTCCGTTATCAACTCTTGTAAACTTAACAGAAGAGCTTATTTTTGCATTAAAACTCATCAAAGAGTGGCGTGCAAATTTTCCGCCAAGCCCTTTAAAACCGCTCTTGTCAGTTGCCCCTGTAATCTGAGAGATTACGTTGCCTATAACGCCTGCGACACCATCTTCCAAAGACTCTTTAAACTCAACTTTTATCTCTCCTCTGATAGCCGGAGAGTTTGGATAGAGAGCTTTCAACCCGACTAATGTCGTAATATATGCACCTGCAACCGTTGGGCAGCTGTGCCCTGCCGCTTTAACTATCTCCAGATAATTAAACTCGTAAATTCCCCCTTCAAATGCCCCCAAAACATTTGAGAGAGGGTCTACGACTTTAATTCTCTCAATAGTGTCAAAAAATTCCGGATAATTCATATAAACCCCTATATATCTCTTTTTGTTAGCACTTTTGCGCTAATTACTACTCTATCACTCATTAAATCAAAAATTTCATCAACTTTTAGCGACTCTATATCGATAACTTTAGACTCTTTTGAAATCTGTGCAAAGCCTTTTTTCGTCTTTAATTTAGGATGGTTGGATTCTAGCATTTTTTGCAAAGTAAGGAGTTGATTTTGAGCAATATTCATCTTGCTCTCTATAACATGCGGAAATCTTATTTTTATTGACTCAGCCTCTTTAGAAAAATTTTGCATCTTAAATGAAATAGTTTGATTAAAAGAGTCGCGAAACTGCTTAATCTCATCTATCTTATGGCTTATTTTTTTCTCAATTGAGTGCTGTGCATATAAGTTTGCCAAATGCGTAAGCTCTTGTTTTGAGTTGTAAATTTTTTGCATAATTCTCTGGTTGTAGTGAGAGCTTAGAGAGTCTATATATTGGTTGAGTTCGTTAGAATCAGGCAGTATCATCTGCATTGCGGCACTTGGAGTAGGAGCCCTTAAATCCGCAACAAAATCACTTATAACCCAGTCAATCTCATGCCCAACAGCAGAGACGATTGGAGTCGTTGCTTTAAATATTGCATCTGCAACTATCTCTTCATTAAACGCCCACAAGTCTTCAATGCTTCCACCACCCCGACCTACTACAATAATATCATATTCCTTTGTATCAGCACTGCTCAATGCTCTCACTATAGATGGAGCTGCGCTCTCTCCTTGAACCAAAACATCGTAAATATCTATCTCGATAGCTCTGTATCTACTCTGCGCAACGCGAAGCATATCCTGCAGTGCCGCGCCTGTTGCTGAAGTTATAAGAGCAATTTTTTTTGGAAATTTAGGAAGAGGCTTTTTTCTTGTTGTGTCAAAATAGCCCTGTATGGAGAGCTTGCTCTTTAGCTGCTCGAACGCCAGAGCCAATGCACCGTGTCCTGATGGCTGAATAGTAAAACAGTTTATCTGATATTCGCCGCGCGGTTTGTAAAGACTCAGCGTTCCATCAAGCACAACTTTTAGCCCCTCTTGGAGCTGAAACTTCAGTTTTGCTGCATTAGCCTTAAAAATAACGGCTTTGATTGTTGAGGAGGAGTCTTTGAGAGTAAAATATATGTGCCCGCTGTTGTGAAAAGTGATACGAGATATTTCTCCCTCAACCAAAACCCTCTCAAACGTGCTCTCTAGCAGGCTTTTTATCTGCTCGTTTAGCGAGGAGACACTAAGAGTGTACACTCTATGCCTATTTTTTTCTTGCTATTAATAGCGTTGAGATATCCATTGAGAAACTCTTTGTATAGACAATTTCAAAATCTGCGGTTTCAAGCTCTTTTTTCATATTTTCTACTGTTGAGAAATCTTCTATCGAGCTTGGAAGGTACTCGTACGCTTCAAGGTTTTTAGAGATAAAACCGCCGATTTTAGGCAAAATTTTATTCATATAAAAATCTCTTATTTTTCCAAGAAGTGATGGATTCTCATTTTTCATAAACTCTAAAATTACGACAAGTCCGCCTTTTTTTAGAACCCTGTTAAACTCTCCGAGCGCTTCTTGCCTCTCAACTACATTTCTTATGCCGTATGTAATGCTTAGAATATCTGCAGCAGCGTCTGGAAGCGGGATATTTGTCGCAGTTGAGATAAAGTAGTTAAATTTTGGATACTTCTCTCTTGCAACACCAACCATCCCTTTTGATGGGTCAACGCCTACAATCTCTCCCAACGCAATACCGTTGGAGAGTGATCTTTTTTTCCAAAAATCCATCATATCGCCGGTTCCGCATGCAACATCAACAATCTTCTCAATAGAATTCTGTGCATAGAACTCATAAGCTAAATCGCAGGCTTTTCGTCTCCAGCTTTTATCTACGCCCATACTCATAACGCGATTTGCGGTATCGTACGTAGGCGCGATATCATCGAACATTGATACGATTTTTTCCTGTTTTTCCATCTTAATCTCTTCCTCTGTTATCTGCTTGCTTCATCCACATAATTATATCCTGCTCATCTTGGAGTATATTTAAAACATCAAATTTACACTTCTGGGCTACGATGTTCTCTCTACCGCCGAAGCTTGGGGAGACAAAAGAGAGATAATGAGTAACAAACTCTTTAGAGTACTCAAACATATTCTCTCCCCCCTCAATCATAATATTTTTGTAGTTATCGAAAATAGAAAAATTATCCATAATCATAACTTTTCTATTTTTGATACCAAATAGCGGGATTGTTTTATCAAACTCCTCTGTTTTTGAGAGTATCAAAACATCGGGTGCTCTTCCGCCCACAAGTCTTGCGTCCAGAGTAGGTCTGTCAACTCTGACCGTATTTCCGCCGACAACTAACAAATCGCATAGATCTCTCATCGCGTGAACAAAGGTTCTTGACTTCTCTGAACTTATTATTCCATCATCAACAGTTCCGTTTAATCTCTGTGCCCACTTAAAAAAAACAAATCTTTTTTCACTCCACATCTCAAAAGGAGTTAGCAATTCGCCGCACTCTTTAGCCAAAATATCTGTTTCTACATGTATATTTGCATTTTTTACAATCTCAGCTCCGCCTGATGCCTCTTTGTTTGAATCCAAAGAGCCGATAAAGAGCCCCTTTATGCCGAGTTTTGAGATAAGAGTTGCACAAGATGGAGTTTTGCCTATGTGCGAACACGGCTCAAGAGTTACAAAAAGAGATACGCCATCAAAACAGTTGTTATGGTTTTTAAGCAGATATTCGTGAATCTCAAAGGAGGAACTTATATCTAAAATTTTTCCATCATTTGTAAGTTTAAAATATGCGCTTTTAAGCGCTTCAACTTCAGCATGAGCTTCACCTGCACGCTTGTGCGCCTCAACTGCCAAAATCTCGCCGCTTTTAGAAACAACAGAGCAGCCGACAGCCGGATTTGGGTATGTAACTCCTTGATACTTCCAAGCCTCATCCAAGGCTAATTTCATATAAAAACTATTATCTATTACCATTCAAAATATGTTTTTGCTTTAACAATTTGAGGAAAATCAACGCTAATCTCTTCACCGTCCATATCAAGAAAAATCGCAGAGTCTTCAACTTTAAGAAGCGTTCCTTTGTATTTATCTTTTGATTTTAGAACTATTGAGGCTTTTTCCCCGATAGAGAGCTCAAACTGCTTTAGTGTAGTTACTTTTCTCTCAATTCCAGGGCTTCCGACTTCAAGTCTATAGTCTCCTGAAACCGGCGGGGTAACATCCATAAGAGGCGAAATAAGACGGCTTAAGTGAGCGCACTCGTCCAAACTTACGCCTTTTCTTTTGCCATTGTCTATCTCAGTAGAGAGTACGCTCACTCTATAAATGGAGTCTTCTCCGTCTCTGACAATTGATATATCATAAAGCTCTAAATCCAATGATTTAACAAACGACTCTATATCTTTTTCTAAACTCATAAATAAACCTGCCTACTCTTTAGCAATTTTTTTGAACAGCTCTTCAATACTTTGAGCCTTTTTCATCTGTTCATCAAACTCAAACGTAAATTTAGGGGAGCGAAACCACCCCTGATTTTTCATGCAGTATGTCTCTACAATCGGTCTTGCATTTCTAAGAAGTTTTAAAAACTCGTTTTTTTGCGCCTCGGTGTAAGAAGCTGGGTCCAAATAGACTTTCGCATCGCTTCTTCCGCGTGAGCATTTTATGTCAATAACGTCCAGCTCATGCAATCTGCTATCGTTCAGGGAGCCGAGAGCTTCAGGAATCAGCTCTAGAAGAATCGACTCAGTTCTTTTGACTTTTATCTGGGCTTCTGTCATAAATCTAAACTCCAATCTTAAAAAGCAAGCTTTTTATAGCTTTTAGGTATGTTAGCCAATGGCATACTCCATGGCAAGGGGGTTGCAGAGACATTATCTCCATGCCATTATAATGGATTTCATTCATTACAATCTCTTCTATAGTGAAACTTTTTGTTCAACTTTTTTGAATGTTTCGATTACGTCACCAACGATAACATCGTCGTAACCTTTAATCATAACACCACACTCATAACCGTTTCCGATCTCTTCAACGTCATCTTTGAAACGCTTAAGCGATGTTAGCTCGCCCTCATGCACAACAACACCTTTACGTATAACGCGGACAAGTCCGCCGCGGATTAATTTGCCGTCAACTACGACACATCCCGCAACCATACCTTTAGGAGCCTTGAACGTATTTCTAACTTCTGCCTGACCAGTATTTATCTCTGAGAATTTAGGAGCCATCATACCTGTTAGCATTCCAGTTATATCGTCAAGCAGCTGGTAGATAATAGAGTATGTCTTAATCTCGACATTTTTCTGTTTTGCAAGCGCTTTTACGCTTCCCGTAGGACGAACGTTAAATCCAAGCAGTACACAATTCTCGCTGTTGCTTACAAGCTCAACATCATTTTCAGTAATTCCGCCGACGCCAGAAGAGATAATGTTGATTTTTACCTCATCGTTTCTAAGCTCGTTTAATGAACTTCTGATGGCCTCTAGTGAACCGTGAACGTCAGTCTTAAGAACAACTTTAAGAGATTTCAGTTTTCCCTCCGCAATCATGCTTGTCATATCTTCCAGTGTAGATTTTGTACTGTGTGAAAGCTCTTTGTGTCTGTCATACTCGTGACGTTTTTGTGCATACTCTCTAGCTTCTTTATCACTGTTCATAGCCATCATAATCTCGCCTGAAGATGGAACCTCATTTAGTCCGACTACCACAGCTGTATGACTTGGCCTAATGCTTTTTATCTGCTGTTTCTGCTCGTTAATAAGAGCTTTTACGCGCCCAAAAGAGCTTCCACAAACAACATAGTCTCCGACTTTTAGCGTACCGTTTTGAACGATTACCGTCGCAACAGGACCACGCCCTTTTTCAAGTGAAGATTCAACAACCGCCGCTTTAGCCATTGCATTCTCATTTGCTTTTAGCTCCATAACCTCTGCGGTAAGCAGAATATTTTCAAGCAAATCATCAATTCCCATTCCTGTTTTTGCAGATAGCGCAATAAACTCTATATCTCCGCCCCAAGCAATTGGATTTAGCCCGCGCTCAGCCATCTGACCCATTACCATGTCAGGATTTGCACCCTCTTTATCCATTTTGTTAAGCGCTACGATAACCGGAACTTTAGACTCTTTTGCAAGTTTAATTACTTCTTCAGTCTGAGGTTTAACACCGTCATCAGCCGCTACTACTATAACGATTATATCCGTAACTTCACTGCCTCTTTGGCGCATGTGAGAAAATGCTGCGTGACCTGGAGTATCTATAAATGTTATAGGTTTTCCGTGATGCTCAACAGTGTATGCACCTATGTGCTGTGTAATTCCGCCTGCTTCACTCTCTGTTACTTTTGCTTTTCTAATAGCATCTAGAAGCGATGTCTTACCATGGTCAACGTGACCCATTATTGTAATTACTGGAGCTCTCTCAGTAGCATTTTCATCAATCTCTTGGGTCAAATCATCTTCGTAGTTAAACGCATCTTTAGGATCTACTATAGTTACCTCTACTCCAAACTCTTCAGATAATATTTCAATTTCATCATGTCCTAAGAAGTCGTTTTTAGTCATCATTAAACCAAGAGTGAATAGAACTTTTATAACATCGCCTATAGGACGGTTTAATTTTTCCGCAAATTCGTATACACGAATATCTTCAGGGATTTCTACATGCGTTACTACAAGATCTTCAGGCTTATCTTTTGTATATTTTTTTCTTTTGTCGCGAGAGACATTTCTGCCACTAGGTGATGCTTTTTTATTGGCATTTCTTCCTGCAGGCTTAGCAACTCTAGGTTTTCTAGGCTCTTCTTCAATAATTGGGCGTCTCTCTGTGGCATTTAAATCCATCAGTACAACCTGGTCATCCATATCCATTGAGAGCTCAGCTAAAGAGCCGCCAAAAATATCAATCTTTACCCCCTGCTCCTGCTTTTTAGCTCCTGAGACGCTTTGCTTTGCTTTTTTCTTGTTTGCAAGCTCCTCAAGAACTTCAGCACTTATCTTGCCGTAAGATGAAACTATCGCAGCAGGTTTAGAAGCAGAGATATAACTCTCTTGCGGCTTCTCTTCCTCTTTTGGCTGCTTTTTCTTAACTATCTTAAGACCTGATTTTTTAATCTGCATCTTTTTAGGTTCATGAGCATCGGATAAATTTTCACCTTTAATCTCTTCTACTTCGACTTTTGCCTCTTTTGGTTCAGAAACTTCGCTTTTGTCTTCTTTTTCAATCTCCGGAATATGGCTCTCTTTAGTTTTTACTTCTGTTTTTATTTCTGTTTTTATTTCAGACTTTTCAATTTCTTCTTTGGGAGTTTTTTCATCTTTTTGAGCATCACTTACTGACTTTTCGTCTGCTTTTGTCTCAGATTTCGGTGCTTCTGCAAATTCACCACTCATTATATAGTTCATCAAGCTCTCAGCCTCTTGCATTGAAACCGAGCTATTTGATGATTTTATTTCAATACCTATATCCGAGGCTTTTTTAACTACATCTTTAGAAGTGATTCCTAATTCTTTAGCAATTTCGTGTACTCTAACTTTTTCTGTCATCAGTGATGATCTCCTTTAGTATGTTCGAAAATTTATCTCTGTCTCCACTTTTGCACTGTCGCATAAGCGCTTTTAAAACTTTTTTATCATCTTCAAGACAAATTTTACATATATAAAAACTTCTACCGCTACCTCTAAAAAGACTAAGTTGTGTATCTAAGCACTGAAGTCTAATCAGATTAATTTGTGCATCTCTTTGCCTACATGATATACACATTCTTAGAGGTTGATTAAATTTTTTCGCCATTATATCCAAAAGTTCCTTGATTTGATTAAGAAGATATCAATTAACTTATTTATCTACAATAAGTCCATCATTGTCAAAATTCAACACCTTTACAACAAATTCAGGGAATCTTTGGGCAAGTTTTGCAGCTATTACAGCAGAGTCCTCATCATAAACCATTGAAAAAAACGTAGAACCGCTACCTGAGAGTGTACTCATAAGCGCCCCACTCTCATATGCAACCTTTTGTACGTTAAACAGTTCAGGAAGAGTCTTCATTCTTGCTTTTTGATGGAATCTGTCCTGTGAAGCAAGTTTTAAAATCTCCCAATCCTCGTTAAAAAACGCGGCAACGCTAAGTGCTGTATGTGAGAGATTGTAGACTGCGCTCTCTTTTGAGTACGACTTAGGAAGAAGCAGTCTTGCCTTTGACGTGCTCATCTGCTTATTTGGTATAACCACAACCGCCTTAATATAGTCCGGGAGGTGTTTTTTTTGAGAAAAAACCTTGTTTTTCTCTACTGTTGCCACATTGAAACCGCCCATTACCGCGGGAGTAATGTTATCTGGATGGGACTCATATACCAAAGCGTGATTCAATATTCTTCTCTTTGAAACTTTAATGCCGGCTGCCTCATGAGCACTTGCAATTGCGCTTACGATTACGGCTGATGAGCTTCCAAGACCTCTTGACATTGGAATCTCATTATAAAAGTTGAATTTGAAATTCTGCCTTTTTTTGGTCAATCTATTATAGTGTTCGTTAAAAATACTGATAAATAGATTATTTCCCTTTAGCTTTGGGTTATTCTCGCCCTCGCCCTTAATACTTACACTAAAGAACTTTGAAGGATGAAATTCAACTACGTTGCGTAAATCAACTGCTAAACCTAAAGAATCAAACCCAGGTCCGAGGTTTGCACTAGTTGCCGGCACACTTACTGTCACTTTATTCCTATCCAACCGCTCCGATTCCATACAGAGGCGCAGCAGCTGTGCTAAACTCACTATACTCAAGCACATCCGGAAGCATAAAGCCAACCTCTGGTGCGATTTCTAGTTTTTGAGTTTTTATTTCTGATGAAACTTTAACAAAAAATAGCTTTCCAATCGCTTTGATTGGTTGATTTTTATTAAAATAGAATGCGTTTGTTGCGAAAAGTGGTATATTTTTTAAAATACTTATTGATTTTAAAAATATATATGCAATTTTTATTGCCATAAAACTGCCGGGGCCGTTGGCATAGAAGAGTTTTTTTATCTCATACTTACGTGAGAGCTCATCAAATATTTTCGGTAAAACATCAGAGCTCTTCTCGCTGCTTGAAATGCTCTCTATTAATATATTATCTTCATATACTCCGACTAAAATAGGAGATGACAAAGTTATAAAAACTAAATCAACCTCTTTATGCATACGCTTTTTCAAGCTCTTTTGTCTTCTCGTCAACAAGCTCTATAACTTCATAATTTTGAGCATCTTTTAAAAGTTCAAGAGTAAGCTTATGATTTAAGTCGTGACTTCCAGCCATTGCTTCATAGTTGCCCACAAAATTCATCCCTATAAGCGCCATATCGCCAATAGCGTCAAGTATTTTATGTCTTACAAACTCATCCGGAAATCTAAGCCCCTCAGGGTTTAATACTTTTTTATCGTCCAGAACGATTGCATTATCAAGTGAACCACCCAGAGCTAGACCTTTTGAGCGAAGATACTGCACTTCATGTAAAAATCCAAAGGTTCTTGCACGCGAAATTTCATCCTTATAGCTCTGCTTTGTAAAATTCAGCACGTACTCCTGCTTCTGAATTACAGGATGGGGGAATTTAATAGTAAAACCATATTGAAGATCTGTTGATGGAGAGAGCTTGACATATTTGTCACCCTCTTGCACAACTATCTCTTTTTTTATGCGCATTATTTTTTTTGGCACGTCCAGCTGAACAACTCCCGCTTCATCCAAAAGCATGCAAAAACTCGCACTGCTTCCGTCCATTACAGGCACTTCATCAGCATCTACAATAATTCTTAGGTTATCAATTCCATAGGCATAGATTGCTGAGAGCATATGCTCGATTGTCGAGATGACATAACCGTCTTTGCCGATAACCGTAGCCATTTTTGTATCAACTACATTATCAGGAATCAGCGGAATTGAAACATCAACATCGCTTCTATAAAAGATTAAGCCGCTGTTTGACTCCAAAGGTTCAAGTCTTAATTTAACAGCAGAACCTTTATGAAGACCTATTCCAACTAATTCAACACTTTTTTTTATAGTTGTTTGATACATTTTTGTTACCACCATTAAAATTTAATATAATTTTAGCTGTTAAAGCTCTCATTTGCAAGCAAAAAATATCCCAAAGAGCAAAAAAACTATATTTTATTGTCTATGATATTTTTCGCGCTCTTGATTACATTTGTTATGTTTAACCTCATCCACTCATTATCCATCCACTCGGCCGGA
>NZ_JAHYJB010000060.1 GCF_019429335.1 Sulfurimonas sp.
CTCAAGGCTCCAATCTTTTGCGTATAATATCTGCTACACGAAAAGCGTTCGCATAGATAGTCCATGTATAAGGCACGCTTCCTCCAGTGGGCATAAAACTCGCATCTGTTACATAAAGGTTCTCTAGCGCATGCGCTTTGCAGTTTTTATCAAGCACTGACGTTTGAGGATTCTCTCCAAATCTGCAGCCGCCTGCCACAAGATTTGGCGGAGGGGCAGATGAGATAGAGTAACTTATCTCAGAGGCTCCCATTTTTTCTAACACCTGCACCGCTTTTTTTGCCAAGTCATTGCCGACTTCTCTATCACGAGGATGGCTGTAGAGATTTATCGCGCCCACGGGGATGCCGTACTTATCTCTCACACCCTCTTCAATACCTACAAAACACTCATCCGTAGGAAGCCAGTCATTAAAAACTTCAAAATTCAAAACTCTTGAAGTCGTAAGCTCTTTATGAATTTTTTGCTCAAGAGCCTTACCCCAAAGAATCTTTCCCCCTTTATCATAAAAAGCTCTTTTTATGCGGGGAACCAAATTTTGATGCTCAAACAGAAAGTCTATAGTTCCGCCTTTTATTTTTTTACCGCTCTTTTTATACTCATACCACCGCTGCAGTGAGCGGTTGAAGAAAAGACCGACCTCCATAAGCTCTTTTTGCTGCTCATGAGTAAGCGTTTCAAAACGAAATCGCCCTTCCCCTGCTCCTCCGCCTGAGAAAATAAGGTTTTTTCCTACTTGATGATTGTTGTTTGCCAAACCATAAGGAAAAAAGCTATTTTTTGAGTTTAAGAGCAAACGTGAACTCTCTATGGCTTGTGCGGCTAAAACAAAGATTTTAGCACTCACTTCGTGCGTCTTCATGTCGCTATCATAGTAGTGTGCTTTTGTAACCTTTGTCGCATCGCTCTCAAGTTTATATACAAACGCTTCGGTAATAACGCTTGCATCACACTTTTGAAGAAGTGCTGCTCTTGCACTCCCTTTTGCACCCGTGGCACATCCGTAACTCCCGCAAAAGTTTGAGTAAGAGCATCCGTTTCGCTTCAGTGCCGCATGTGGAATTATTGCCCGCGGAGTCGGAATACTCTCAAGGTTAAGAGATTTACATGCCGAGTCAAACCACTTTGTCACTCCGTTTTCTTCAAGTTTTACATAAGGAAAACGAGAGGTACTTCTGGGCTCCAAAAAAGAGTGTGTAGCCACTTCTCCGCTAACACCCACTATGCGCTCAACTTTTTCATAGTATGGCTCCAGCTCCTCATAAGAGAGAGGCCAATCAGCCACATTTGCGCCCTCTATCTCTCCAAAAGTCGAGAGAAGCTTAAAGTCATTTGGCTTCATACGGTGAAAATAACCGCTCATAAGGTTTGATGATCCTCCCACCATAGAGCCGTTCCAAAAACTCCATTGATGCTCGCTTCCTAGATATCTTCTGCGCTCTTTGCGCTCGTCTAGCTCATAGATAACATGTTGCTCATCTTTAAGGTCGGGAGTAAAAAGCTCGCGCCGCGAAACCGCCAGCTCATCTTTGTTAAAATCTTCTTCTTTGTACTCTTTTCCTTTTTCAAGCACAACTACACTAAAACCTGCACGACTCAGCTCATAAGCGACAGGTGAGCCGCCTGCACCGCTCCCGATGATGCAGACATCATACATCATAGATACGCTCTTTTTGGATGCGGTAAACCCGCATTAAATCCAAGCCACTTTTGCGCCGCATCTTTTTTGTTTACACCGTAAACTGCGTCACTGCGAAGAGCTTCCATACTGTAGGTCAAAAGAGCCTCTATCCATGACTCGCCCCATCCATACTCTGAAATCTCCTGCAACACCTCTTCTCTTTTTTGTGTTGAAAGATTATAGTAAAGTTTGCCGTGAAGCTTTAGGGACTCCTCATGAAGCCACTGAACACCGTTGCGAAGAAACTCTTTGTGTGAAGCAGTGATTCTTGAGTGGTCTAAAATAAGTAGCATGTAAGAAGCGGTATCGACATCCAACTCTTTTGCTTTTGGAAAAAGATCTTCTTGAACAAGTGTAAGAGTTTTTAAAGGCTCCGCCGCTCCATATAAAGAGGAGTTGTAAAATAGTAAAACGGCTCCGCCTAAAAAGGTTTGTTTGAAAAAATTTCTGCGTGTGTTTAAAATCATACTTTATTATACTAACATTTCTTCAAAATAGTTATCTACATTCATGTACGTTTTTCCCGCATGGTCCTTAAAAATAAGATGTGACTTATTGAGCTTAGATATATGATCTACTCCCATAACCGCCAAAAGCTGCCGCATTCCATGCAACATTTGGGCATGGTAAGAGGCGACATTTCTTGCTTTTTGCTCCACCAAAAAAGAGGCTCTCTTCTTTTTATCTTGCGTTGCAAGTCCGACGGGACAGTGTCGTCCATGTGCACCTGAACATTCACGTGCGCGAATACATCCTGCACTCATCATAAAGGCTCTGGCAATTCCTACATAATCCGCACCGATGCCAAAAAGAACGATGGCATCATCAGGAGTAAGCACTTTTTCACTCGCAATAAGTTTAACTTTTTCTCGTACACCTGCTTCTTTGAGCGCCATATCTGCTATATAGAGTGCTTTTGCTATTACCATTCCGACCGTCATCATCATCTCCAGAG
>NZ_JAHYJB010000035.1 GCF_019429335.1 Sulfurimonas sp.
TTAAACTTAAGTGTCGGTTTTTACTCCAAAGTGTCCGAATCATTTCCGACACCACTGTCCGATTAGAACCGACATCACTGTCCGAACTCAACCGACATTAGTGTCCGATTTGAACCGTTTTTTGCATCTTTCTCATATGCTCCGTATAAAGGCAGCAACAAAGAGATGCTGAGTGATGAAGATATAAACAGAGATCTGATGCTTATAAAGCGTTTTACCACAAAAATACGTCTATATTCGGCTAGTGAAGCGCAAAAAGTTCTCCCTATTGCAGAGAGACTAGACATGAAAGTTCATTTAGGTATTTGGCTCTCTCCTGTTTTAGAAGATAATGAAAAAGAGATTGCTTTAGCAAAAGAGCTTTTAGATGCTCACTATGCAAACATACTCTCCGTAATTGTCGGAAATGAGGTGCTTCTTCGCAAAGATTTAGAGCTTGATAAGCTGGTTGCATACATCAGGGATTTTAAAGAGACGATATCTAAACTCGAGAAAAAGTATAAAAAAAAAGATCAAAAGCCTATTGTTACTACGTCAGATGTGTGGAATGTTTGGGTTGAGTATCCTGCTCTTGGGAATGAAGTTGATGCGGTAAGCATTCATATCCTTCCATATTGGGAAAAAATCAGAGCTGAGAGTTTTTTGCCATTTTTTAAAGATGTTTACCAAAGGGTAGAAGAGACGCATAAAAATAAGCCAATTACCATCGGCGAGTTTGGCTGGCCTAGTCAGGGCTACAATAACAAAAGCGCCGTGGCAAGTCCTGAGAATCAGGCAACCGTTATTAGAAGATTTCTGATTTTTGCAAAAGAGGAGAAGCTTAGCTATAACCTTATGGAAGCGTTTGATCAGCCGTGGAAGGGCGTTCATGAAGGAAGTGTCGGACCCTACTGGGGTATATTTGATGCTAAAAGAAATCAGAAGTTTGAGATGCAGGGAGCCGTTCTTGTAGAGCCATTTTGGTTTATGCAGATGGTTGCTGCCGCATTGATAGGTGCTATTTTGACATTCTTCGGGCTTAGAAATCAGCATATAAACTTCCTACATGCAATTACATACGGTTTGGCCACGCAGGGAATCTCCTTTGGTATAGTTATGTCAGCCGTTTATCCGTTTACGCACTATATGAATTTCGGCATGTGGATTATGTGGGGAATGGGCTCCATTCTTATGGTGCCTCTTACGCTAATTACGCTTGCAAAGGCAAATGAACTCTTTAAATGTACGATAGGAAAACGTCCAAAAAGACTTATTCCGCTTGATTTAAAATCAAATCACGTTCCGTTTGTAAGCATACATGTTCCTGCATACAAGGAACAGCTACATGTTTTAGTTGAGACGCTTATGGCACTCTCAAAGCTCAAATATACAAACTACGAGGTTTTGGTTATAATCAACAATACGCCTGAGGAGTTCTATAAAGCTCCTATAAAAGCACTTTGTGAAGAGCTTGGCGAGAAGTTTGTATATATTGATATCGAGTGCGACGGTTTTAAGGCGGGAGCACTAAATAAAGCGCTCTCTTTTGTAAATCCTAATGCTGAAATATTGGCGGTTGTCGATGCCGACTATGTTATCTCTCCAACTTGGCTCATTGAATTGATTCCTATTTTTGATGATGCCAAGGTAGCACTTATTCAGGCTCCGCAAGACCATAGAGACGGCAAAGAGTCACTTCTGAAAACTGCTATGAATGCGGAGTATGCGGGCTTTTTCGATATCGGGATGGTTGAGCGCAATGAAGAAAACGCCATAGTTGCCCACGGAACTATGCTAATGATACGTAAAAGCGCATTTGATGAAGTAGGTCAGTGGAACACAGATACCATAGTTGAAGACAGCGAACTTGGACTTAGACTTTTTGAAGCAGGTTATATAGGTCACTATACAAACCGCAGATACGGTCACGGTTTGCTTCCAGACACCATAGAGGCATTTAAAAATCAGCGTCACCGCTGGGCTTACGGGGCTATCCAGATACTTAAAAAGCATTGGCACCACTTTAAACCATCATCAAAAACTTTGACTCC
This sequence comes from Sulfurimonas sp., assembly GCF_019429335.1. Lineage (GTDB taxonomy): Bacteria > Campylobacterota > Campylobacteria > Campylobacterales > Sulfurimonadaceae > Sulfurimonas. Next base: position 2,031 of record NZ_JAHYJB010000035.1, read on the forward strand.
TGCGCAAAAGCACCACTTTATTACGGGATAGTTTTTTTGGCTCTCTGACGCACTTGGAACGGTGACTTCGATGCTAAACATTATTTGGGTGCCCGTTATAATCTTTGTCGGTGTTACAATTCCTACTATTGCGCTTACTGTGCCTATTTTAACGGCATTTTTGGTAAACGTCATCCATTCGTTTGTGCTTTATAGAACCAGAGTAAAAGCAAATCTGTTTCACTCATTTTTGGGCGCTATTGCGGCGATGAGCCTTCAGCTTACGATTTTTAAAGCTGTTTACGACGGATTTGTAAAAGACAGCTTGCCGTTTAAACGCACGGAAAAGGGCGGAAACAGTAAAAAAAGCGTCAGCAGTCCCGTGAAAAACGAGATTATTTTAGCTTTGTTGCTTATCGGGTCGTTTACAGCGCTTATTATGACAAACTATCAGGAAATAGTAGAGGTTTATCTCTTTGCTTCTACGCTCTTTATCCAAAGCATTCCCTACATCTCGGCTATTGTTCTTAGGCTTATAGAGAAAAGTTCATTTAAAAGAGTGCAATAAGTGCTCTGAAACCACTCTTATTGCCTCTTTGTAGCGTTTGTTATGGGTTGTACTCTCAAAGTTGGAGCTCATCATCGAGTAGATGTAAAAGTGCGGGTTTTTGGCGTATAAATTTTTTAACATGTAGATAATTGTTTTTGGCGAAATATGGTGGCTTAGGTTTAGAGTGCTCTGCTCACGCAAAGAGCAAGCCAACGCGTAGGGGTTTTTCTCATCATGACAGCTGTCTATAAAAACTATCTCATCAGCATCTTGAAGCTCTAAAACCATCTCAGGTGTTAGCTGATGAGCAGATATGAGTTTTGTCTCTTTTAGAGGAGAGTTTTGCAGCTCTTTTATAACATCAAGCCCAAAAGCATCTTCGCCTCTAATGGAGCTTCCATAACCAATGATGACTCTCATCAGTTTCTATCAATCACTTGGATTACTTTTTTGTTGTGGTCGCGCACCTCGATTTTTGATGAGACTATTCCCAGCGCATGAGTAGAACAGCTAAGGCATGGGTCAAAACATCTTATGACCGCTTCGACTCTATTAAGTGCGCCGTCTGTTATACTTTTGCTATCCACAAACGCAATTGCCGTCTGTTTTACTCCGGCGTTCATTGCAAGGTTGTTGTTTCCCGTCGCAATGATGAGATTTACGGCTGTTATGATGCCCTCTTTTGTGACTTGATAATCGTGAAAGAGTGTTCCTCTTGGCGCTTCCGAACACCCGACACCTCTTAGGTTGCTTATTTTTGAGGTTACTTTTACATTTTCGCTCATCGTCTCATCGTCATTTAAAAGCTCTTCTATTTTCTCGATGGCGTAAATAATCTCGATAAGCCTTGCGTAGTGGTAGTAAAATGAGTTTAAAACAGGTTTGCCGCCACCAAGCGTCTTGAACTTTTTAAGCTCCTCATCCGCCAAAGGAGTGCCGCAGCTTTGTGCTATGTTTAGTCTTGCAAGTGCTCCGACTCTGTACATTCCATTCTCATAGCCAAGCGGTTTGTAGTATGGAGATTTTAGGTAGCTATCCTCTTCCACCGCTTCGCCGATAAACTCTCTGTAATCTTGCGCTCTGATTTTATCTTTGAGGATATTTCCCTCGCTGTCCATAAAACAGAGCTCTCCGTCGTAGTGCTCAAGCGTTCTCTCTTCATTTGAAAGTGCCATAAAAAGAGAGGGAAAAGTTGCAAAAGCGTCTATCTCTTTTTGAAACTTATGAAGATTTGTTTTAAAAAACTCTAGCTCACCCTGCGCTATTTTCATCATATCTGGGATTTGTGAGAGTATCGCCTCTTTTTGGCTTTGCTCTATTTTATGCTCCACTCCGCCTGCCACTATGCCTGTGGGGTGGATTCTTTTTCCCGCCAACTCCTCTATGATTTTTTGCCCGAATGCTCTTAGATTTATACCGTCTCTTGCCATTTGAGGATGCGTCTGCATCATTTTAAAGATATTTCTATCCTCTTTTGGCGCGTCAAAACCGTAGATAAAATCGGGACTTGAGAGGTGAAAAAAGTTTAGCGCGTGGGATTGGACTATCTGCGCTAAGTTTATGATTTTTCGTATATTTATACCCGCTTGCGGCGGAGTGATACAGAGAATCTCATCTATAGCTTTAGTAGATGCTATAACGTGGCTGACTGGGCAGATACCACAAGTTCTCGCAGTTATTGCTGGCATCTCGGTGTAGATTCTGCCCTCGCAAAACTTCTCAAAACCGCGGTATTGCGTTACATGTATCTTTGCATCTTCTACTTTGCCGTTTTCATCAAGGTCGATTGTTATCTTTGCATGCCCCTCGATTCTTGTTACGGGGTCGATTATGATTTTTCTGTTTTCCATAACTATTTTCCAAATCTTGTAAGGGAGTGTATATTTATTTCTCTGCCCTCTATAAGCGCTTTAAGCATCTCATATATCGCATCTGAGGGAGTAGGGCAGCCGGGAAGAAAGTAGTCTACATCTACAACTTCATGCAGAGGTAAAACTTTATCCAGAAGTTTTGGCACTATTTTGGATGGGTACGTATTGTTCTCATTTGTATCTGCCAAATCTAAATAACCCCTCTCTAAAACCGCATCACTGCCAAATAGGTTTTTCATAGCCGAGACATTTCCCGTAATTGCGCAATCTCCAAGAGCGAGTATGAGTTTTGAGTTCTCTCTTATCTTCTTTATCATCGCTATATCGTGCTCGGTGCTTAGTGCACCCTCAACTATGGCTAAATCAACATCTTTTGGAAACTCTTTTGCATCGACATAAGGGCTGTAAACGACATCAATAAGAGGAGCTATCTCTATGAGTTTCTCATCCATATCGAGTATCGACATGTGACATCCCGAACAGCCATCAAGCCAAAGAGTTGCAAGGCGCAGTTTTTTTGGAGAATCTTTCATCTGTCTTACCTCTGTTGTAAAGAGAATAGTATAACAAATTTATGAGTTGGTTTGATAACTCAAAATAATTTTCTTCGTTCCCTCTTTAGCTTCATAACATATACTAATTTTATATGACAATCTGCAATATTTTTAATTTGAATTGACAAATATAGAATTTGATAATTTGCGGTCGAAATTTTCGACCCCAAATTTTTCTAAAATAAGAACAAATCCAAAAGTATTTACCGAACAAGGCATATATATGCTCGCAACCATATTAAAAAGCAAAGCTGCCTCTGATGTAACCATTTCATTAATAAAAACCTTTGCAAAAATGAGAAAACTCATTTTAGATAATGCCTCTATTTTCCAACGATTTGACAAGATTGAGCAACAACTTCTACTTCACAACAACAATTTTGACACAATTTTTAAAGCCATAGAATCCAAACAGCTAAAGCCAACTCAAGGGGTATTCTATGATAGACAGATTTATGATGCTTATATTTTTGCAAGTGATTTAGTAAAAAGTGCAAAAGAAGAGATAATTTTGATAGACAATTACATAGACGATACGGTATTTACCCTGTTTTCAAAAGTTCCAAATATTCAAGTTACGATATACACGCACATCATCTCAAAGCAACTCAAACTTGACTATGAAAAATACTCTAAACAATATAATAACATCACGCTCAAAACTTTTAAAAACTCTCATGATAGATTTTTAATCTTTGATAAAAAAGAGATTTATCATCTTGGTGCAAGTTTAAAAGATTTAGGTAAAAAATTGTTTGCGTTTTCTAAAATAAATATAGATGTTGATGATTTATTATCAAAATTAAATAAGAACTATATGAGTTCGTTTGACAACTCAAAATAATTTTCTTACATGTAGGTTTATTTACCTGCTAAATTTTTAAGAGTTGGGTTATTTATAAGGGTAGTGTTCAAGATTCTGTGTCAGCATCGAGTAATTCCTAAAATTGTATCATAAATTTAATGCGTCATCAAGCCGTCCCTCAAAGTGGATGGCTAATTGAGAGAGTGTTAAGCTCCAGTTTCTAATCGGCATAGTCCATTTTTGCTGGGCATTTTGAATCCCCATATAAAGTAGTTTTAGTAGGCTATCATCATTAGGAAAAGCACCTTTGGTTTTTGTTAGAGTCCTAAACTGGCGGTGGACTGATTCGATGATATTAGTTGTGTAAATAACTCTGCGTATATCTTCTGGGTACTGAAAGTACACAGATAAATTCTCCCATTTATTTCTCCAAGATTGAAAAACGATAGGGTATTTTTTACCCCATTTTTCTTCCAATTTATCGAGCTCAAACTCCGCTTCTTCTTTTGTAAAAGCTTGATAAACGGCTTTGAGTTCTTTAGCAAATTGTTTTTGATTGGCAGAACCAACATACTTGAGGCTGTTGCGTATTTGATGGACGATGCAGAGTTGCACTTGAGTATCTGGAAATACTGAGTTTATGGCTTCTGGAAAGCCTTTAAGTCCATCTACTGAAGCGATAAGAATATCTTTAACTCCGCGGTTTTGTAAGTCAGTGAGCACCTGTAACCAGAACTTAGCGCCTTCGCTCTCGTTTAGATACAATCCAAGTACCTCTTTTTTACCATCCACACGCACGCCCAGCACTGTGTAAAATGCTTTTGAGATATAGCGACCGTCCTCTTTGACTTTGTAATGAATGGCATCTAAAAATATAAATGGATAAACAGCCTCCAAGGGTCTTGTTTTCCACTCTTGAAGCATAGGAATGATTTTATCGGTTACAGCGCTTATTGTCGCTTTAGAGAAGCCTACGCAGTAAATATCTTCGATATGTTTGGCTATTTGAGAATAGCTGTTGCCTAAAGCATAGAGTGAGAGAATCTTTTTTTCAATCTCATCGCTCATGGTGGTTTGATTTTTCTTAACAATTTCAGGCTCAAAGCTGCCGTTGCGGTCTCTTGGCACATCAAGCTCAAATACTCCATGATTACTTTTCATAGTCTTTGAACTATAGCCATTTTTTCTGTTTCTTTGGAGGTCAGCAGAGAGATGAGAATCTATCTCAGCTGCGAGTGCAGCTTCGGTGAGCTGTTTTATGAGTGAGCCTAAAGCCCCGTCTGAGCCACCAATACTTTTACCTGCTTTTATATCACGAGCAAATTGCTCTACATCTATTTCTATCTTCATGTGTCTTTCCTTGGGTATTTGTTATTTTACCCGATTGACACAGAATTATGAACGGTCCCTTTATAAGTGATTTTATCTGCGTAATTGCTGTTTGGTTTAGTCTTACCAGTCGCTCATTTTGGGGTATATTTTGTTTGATAAGCTCCGCATTGATACTCTCAAGATTTGAAAGCACTATGAGTTGCTCTACGCTTGCATAGTCTCTAACATTACCATCTTTGTCTTTGTTGGCTTCTCGCCACTCTTTTGAAGTCATCCCAAACAGAGCAACATTTAGTAAATCTGCTTCATCTGCATAAATAAAGCTCTCTTTTGGTTTGTTTATCGTCCGTGGCAACAAATGCTCTTTTATAGCATCCGTATGAATTTTGTAATTTATTTTTGACAAACTTCTACTCAAATCCCATTCAAGCGATTTGTTTTGTATCTCATCTTCTTTTAGTCTTTGAAACTCTTTAATGAGAAATAGTTTAAACTCGGCACTTATCCAAGATGCAAATTCAAATGCTATATCTTTATGAGCATAAGTACCGCCATATCTGCCTGCTTTGGAGATTATGCCTATGGCAGATGTTTTTTTTATCCATCTTTTTGGTGTAAGAATAAAACTATTTACTCCTGCTTGCATTTTAATTCCATCGAATTCGATGGAATTAAAATTATCATTATTGATTTTTTCCCATAAACCTAAAAACTCTATCGTTTCTCTGTTTCGCATCCAGTTTTGCAAAATATAATCACTTCGCTCTTTATCTTTATATCTTGCTATATCCGTCAAAGATATAAAATCAACTTTTGCATGTTGCTTAATATAGACTTCTGTATTTTGTACTAAAATTTTGTTATTTTTCATCTTAAGGCTTGCATATATTTTTCTTAATATATCTCATAAATTAGAGATAGCTAGAAAATATTGCAATTTGTTATATTTTTGCTCTTAGTAATAAGCCTCAACTCAAAATAATTTTCTTATATGTAGGTTTACTTACCCCCTATTTTTTATAAGCTCCGTAATAATGCCCCTTTTTTTAATGACCTCTTCTTCGCTGATATCTTTCTCATAAAGCGCACCAGTCGGGCAGACATAGACGCATTTGCCGCAACTCGTGCAACTCTGCGAATCAGCCCAAGGCTCGTCCATATCATGCACTATACGCATATTTAACCCTCTGCCTGCTAAATCAAGCGCATGCGCGCCCTCAATCTCATCGCAGACACGGATACATCTTGTACACAAAATACATCTGTTTGGGTCGTTTACAAAGTTTTTATGCGAAGCGTCTATCTCAAATCTTTGGTTCAGATACGGCACCTCAGAGTGCTCAAGCTCAAGCTCTACCGACTTGTTTTGAAGTTCGCAGTCTCCGTTTGCAACGCAGGTAGAGCATACGTGGGAGCGTTCAGAAAACATCATAGAGAGTATCATCTTTCTTGCGGCTTCTATCTGGGGTGAATTAGTAGTTACTTCCATCCCCTCTTTTATCTTTGCGGTACATGCGGGGGTAGGCTCATGGCTGCCCTTAATCTCCACTATGCACATTCTGCACGAGCCGACACAGCTAAGTCCCTCTAAGTAACACATAGTGGGAATCTCGATGTTGTTGTCGCGTGCAACTTCCAAAATAGTCTGGTTAGACTGCCCAGTGACGCAGATATCATTTATCTTAAAGCTTTTAACTCTTACTTTTTCTCTAATCATTGTTATACCAAATCCCATTAGCTAATTATATGTTAAACGATTGTATCGCATGTCAATGCGAGGCACAACTTTGAAGACGCTACCAGTAGCTTCAAAAAATTGTAACGAAACAGTGGCGTGCGATACAATCGCCTTACGGGTAAAAGAGAAGCTATCGTCTACCTCGTTATATCTTTTTGCCTTAGCCCTGCTAGGGCTGCAAAGATATGCCTCATAGCCAATAGCTTCTCTTTTATTTAACAAATAGCTGGCTAATGGCATTTGGTATCTATTCCCGCCAGATACTCATCTTCAAAGTATCTTATTGTGCTTAAAACTGGATTTGGCGCAGTCTGTCCAAGCCCGCAAAGACTTGTACTTTTTACCATGTTGCACATCTCTTTTAGAAGTTCAAAATCTTTTTTTGTAGCCTCTTTTTTTATAAACTTATCCAAAAGAAGTGTAAGCTCGGTTGTCCCTACCCGACACGGTGTACACTTTCCGCACGATTCGCTCCTGCAAAAGTCCATAAAGAAACGTGCAATCTCAACCATGTTTGAACTGTCATCAATTACTATCAGCCCGCCGCTTCCCATAATGGAGCCCGCACTCTTAAGCGACTCATAATCAATCTGCAGGTCTAAAAGATGCTCTGGAATACACCCTCCGCTAGGACCACCTGATTGTATGGCTTTAAATTTTCGCCCCTCGGTAGCGCCGCCGCCGATGTCAAAGATAAGCTCTCTTAAAGTTGTTCCCATTGGAACTTCGACAAGTCCCGTGTTTTTTATATGTCCCGTGAGTGCAAAAACTTTTGTTCCGCTTGAGCTCTCCGTGCCTATGGCTTTAAACCAAGCACCGCCGTTTTTGATGATGGGTGTGATGTTCGCGAGTGTCTCGACATTGTTTAAAACAGTAGGTTGACCCCAAAGACCGTGATCACTCAGATGAGGCGGTTTTTGCCTTGGATGTCCGCGATTGCCTTCTATGGAAGCTATAAGGGCAGTAGCCTCTCCGCAAACAAACGCTCCTGCGCCGAGGCGAATTTCAACAGTGAAATTAAAACCGCTGTGAGCGATATTCTCTCCCAATATCCCAAGTTTTGTTGCCTGTTTTATGGCTCTATTTAGCTTCTCTACCGCTATTGGGTATTCCGCGCGAACATAGATATAACCTTTGTTTGCTCCGCAGGCATAACCCGCAATCGCCATTCCCTCTAACACTCTGTGCGGATCAGACTCCATAACCGCTCTGTCCATAAAAGCCCCAGGGTCGCCCTCATCACCGTTGCAGATGATGTACTTCTGTAGGCTTTGCACTTTAGAGACGCTCTCCCATTTCAGTCCTGTCGGATAGCCTCCGCCGCCGCGACCGCGAAGAGCGCTGATCTTTACCTCTTCGATAACCTCTTTTGGGCTCATCTCATCTAGTGCCTTAAATAGCGACATGTAGCCGCCGTGAGCTATATAATCCTCTATATCGTCAGGGTCTATAAGCCCCTCGTTCTCAAGAACGATTCTTCTCTGTTTTGTGTAAAAAGGAGTTGAACGCTCAGGGCTAATCTCTCTTGGATTTTTTTCATTATCTTCTCTTTTTTTGCTCGCTAACTCTTGCAGCTCTGCGGTTGATGTTATCATTTTATCATCTCCTCAATATCGCATAGTGGATTTTCAAGCGATACTTTACCTTTTATCTGCTCATCACAGACTATGACGGGAGCCAAAGAGCATGAGCCGAAACATCTTGCAGTAAGTAGTGATAAAGCTTCATCCGATGTAGTTTCACCCGCTTTAATGCCAAATCTTTTTTCTATCTTCTCAAGGATTTTCTCAGAGCCTTTTATATAACAGGCAGTTCCCAAACAGACGACTACATTGTGTCTGCCTTTTGGTTTTAGCCTGAAGTAGTTGTAAAAGGTGACAACACCGTAAACTTTTGAGTAGGGGAGTTTTAATCTTTTGGCGATGTATTTGAGCGTATCGATGCCCAAATACCCGAATATCTCTTGAGCGCTGTGAAGAACTTCGATGAGAGCGTTTTTCTCATAAGAGAGCTTTTTCATGCTCTTTTCCAGTGTGTTGTATCTGTCGTCTGCGCTAATATTCATCTTGTAATATCCTTTATAGGAAACTTTCTTTATTATAAGGAACAATTAATTAAAATAGTCTAATCTTTACAAAAAAGGCGGCAGATAATGTGCAAAGATTGCGGATGCAGTATAACGGAGCATACACACGAACATACTCATGATATGCAAAACGTCCATGCAAACCCTCAGCTAAATGACGCAAAGACCATAGAGGTAATTGAGAAGATTTTGGATAAAAATGACCATGAGGCTTCTCATAACAGAGCACATTTTGAGAGTCACAATGTTTTGGCTATTAACATTATGAGCAGTCCCGGAAGCGGAAAAACAGCTCTTTTAGAGAAGTTTGCAGACATGGCAAAGTTCAGATTTTCCGTCATAGAAGGAGATTTAGAGACTTCAAGGGATGCAGATAGACTAATAGCAAAAGGTATAGATGCTTATCAGATACAAACGGGGAGTGCGTGTCACTTGGATGCCTTTATGGTTCATAAAGCGCTTCATCACTTAGACCTTGAGAAGGTTGATGTCTGTTTTGTAGAAAATGTCGGAAACCTTGTCTGTCCAGCCTCTTATGATGTCGGAACACACTTAAACATCGTCCTTGTAAGTGTCCCTGAGGGAGATGACAAGATAGCAAAATACCCAGTGATGTTTCGCAAAGCCGATTTGGTTCTTATAACAAAAACAGATCTCTTGCCATATATTGATTTTGATGTGGAAGCCGAGAAAAAAGAGGCGAGAAAGCTAAAACCAAACGTTGATATTTTGGAGATGAGCATCAAGGATGACGCTTCAGTGCAGAGAGTGCTTAACTGGATAGAGTTTAAAAGAGAGATGAGATAATGTGCCTCTCAATCCCAAGCCGCGTAACAAAGATAGACAAAGAGAAAAACGTAGCCACTGTCGATACGATGGGAGTGAGCCGCGAAGCTTCGCTTGACCTTATGGAGGAGGGAAGTGTAGCGGTGGGGGATTATGTACTTATACATGTAGGTTTTATAATGAACAAAATCGACAATGAAGATGCCCTGCTTAGCTTAGAAGCGTTTGATGAGATAGCAAGAAGAATGGACGATGATGAGTAGAGAGCTGGGGTTAAAAGAGCTCTACTTCGGCTTTAGAGACCCTCGTATCATAAAAGCCTACGCAAAGCTTATAGAGCAAGAAGCCCAAAAAATACCACATGAGGTAAACATCATGGAGGTGTGCGGCGGACATACGCATACCATTATGAAGTACGGTTTAAACCAGCTTCTGCCAAAAAATGTAAAGTTTGTTCACGGTCCAGGCTGTCCTGTCTGCATCATGCCAAAGGAGAGGATAGACCACGCCTATGTGCTCTCTGAGCAAAAAGATGTCATCCTGATAACTCTCGGCGATATGATAAAAGTCCCAGGAAGCCACGGAACGCTTCAAGATGCAAGAGCAAAGGGAAGCGACGTAAGATTTGTCTACTCTCCTATGGACACGCTCAAAATCGCTGCGCAAAACCCAGATAAAACAGTTATATTTTTTGCCATAGGTTTTGAGACGACAACGCCCATGACAGCGGCACTTATCAATCAAGTCATAGAGAAGCGTATAACTAACATCCTCTTTCACATAAACCACGTAACCGTTCCTGAGCCGATGAGGGTTTTGCTAGACGATGAAACAAACAAGATAGACGCTTTTATTGGACCTGCACATGTCAGTGTTATCAGCGGAAGCAAGATTTACGACGAATTTCCCCGTGATTATAAAAAGCCTCTGGTTGTAAGCGGTTTTGAGCCTGTTGATGTTATGAAGTCGGTTTTAATGATTTTAAAACAGTTGAGCGAAGAGAGATGCGAAGTTGAGGTCGAGTACAGCAGAAGCGTTACGCATAATGGCAATACAGAGGCACAAAAATTAAATAACATGTACTTTGAGAAAAGAGAGCATTTTAGATGGCGCGGCATCGGCGATATTGCAAAGAGTGCATTGAAGTTAAAGGATGAGTACGGACAGCTTGATGCTGAGGTTTTTTACAAAGAGATACTGCCAAATGAGAAGATAGACGACCATAGACTCTGCATCTGCGGAGATATTTTAAAAGGCAAGGCAAACCCAGTAGAGTGCAAAGTCTTCGGCAAAGCCTGCACGCCCTCAAGCCCGCTTGGAAGCTGTATGGTAAGCAGCGAGGGGGCATGTGCCGCGTACTATAAGTATGGGAATCTGTTATAATGTTTTTTAAATCTTAGCATTTTGTTAAAAAAAAGGGTGTTTATAAATCATGAAAAAAAGAACAAAAATAGTAGCGACAGTCGGGCCTTCATGTGATAGTTTGGAGAGAATTATAGAGCTGATAAGGGCAGGAGTAAATGTCTTTAGACTCAACTTCTCTCACGGTACGCACGAGTATCATCTGGGCGTTTTGCAAAGAATCAGAGAGGCAAGCAAGCAGACAGCTCTTTTCATAGGAGTTTTGCAGGATATCAGCGGTCCTAAGATAAGAGTAGGGGAGTTAGATGGCGCTTTTGAGATTATGCACGGCGACAAGATAGAGATATTAAAAAAAGAAGTAACCGGATACAAAAGCGAAGATGAGAGCTATGTGGTGAGCATCAGCGAGCCTAAAATTTTACAAAATCTTCAGATGGATAGCCATATCTTCTTTTGTGATGGGCAGATTAAGACAAAAATAGTAGAAATAAAAAATGACAAAATTGTGGTTGAAGCTCTTAGTAACGGTATCTTATCCTCTTTTAAAGGGGTTAATTTTCCAAACACCAAACTAGGTCTTGATGTACTTACGCCAAAAGATATAAAAGATATGGAGTGGGGCGTAAAAAACAGTGTTGATTTTATGGCGATATCGTTCGTTCAACATGCAAAAGACGTCATAAAAGCCAGAGAGATTGTAAGCTCTTTTGGCGGAGATGTGCAGATATTTGCAAAGATAGAGAAGTTTGATGCCGTTGAAAATATTGACGAGATCATAGAAGCAAGTGACGGGGTAATGGTTGCAAGAGGCGATTTGGGGATAGAGATTCCCTACTATGAAGTGCCTCAGGTTCAAAAAATGATTATCCAAAAAGCAAATGAGATGAGCAAGCCCGTCATTACCGCCACTCAAATGCTTCTCTCGGTGACAAACTCCAAGAGTGCGACAAGGGCGGAGATAAGCGACGTGGCAAATGCCGTACTTGATGGAACTGACGCAGTTATGCTCTCCGAAGAGACGACCGTGGGCAAATACCCCGTAGAGGCGGTAACAATTATGATGGAAACCATCAGAGCGACTGAGAGGTCAACTTATCCATATCATAAATTTTCAGATTTTGTGATGCATGATTTTACAGACAGCATAAACTACTCCGCTGCAAGGTTGTCAAACCATCTAAAAACAGACGGGATTATTGCCATGACAAACTCAGGCAACAGTGCGAAAAAAATCGCAAGATACAGACCAAACCAGACTATTTACGCGGGCTTTCATTCGCAAAAAACGGCAAGAGTTCTGACTATTGTTTGGGGCGTAGTTCCCGCATTTTTGGTAAAAAAAGGCTCAATCGGGCAGATGCTCAACCAGCTTTTAAACGATGGAATAAAACGCAATCTAATCAGCTTCGAGAAAAGCTACATTCTTATAGCAGGCGATCCGTCCGGGGTGAGCGGCAGCACAAATATGATAAGAGCGCTTCGAAAAGAGGAGATGGAATTTTTTGTTAATCTAAAAGATTTGGGTTGTTATGAAGTGTAAATATTCTAACTAATTTAGTTAAAATACATAAGAAAATAATAAAGTACATATATTAGGAAAAAGAAGCAATGGCGAAAGAGAAACAAGAAGAGTCGATAGAAAAACAACTATGGAAAGCCGCAGATAAACTACGAAAAAATATTGATGCCGCAGAGTATAAACATGTGGTTATGGGGCTTGTTTTTCTAAAGTATATCTCTGATAGTTTTGAAGAACTTTATAACCAACTAAAAGCTGGCGACGGTGACTATGCAGGAGCTGACCCAGAAGATAGAGATGAGTACAAAGCTGAAAATGTGTTTTTTGTTCCACCTACTGCCAGATGGTCGTTTCTTCTTTCAAATGCCAAACTGCCAAATATAGGAAAGATTGTTGATGAAGCTATGGATGTTGTCGAAAAAGATAACCCATCTCTAAAAGGTGTATTGCCAAAAGTCTTTGCAAGAGACAATCTTGACAGTAAATCTCTCGGCGGACTCATTGACCTTATAGGAAACATAGCGTTTGGAGATGCAAAGGCTAGAAGTGCCGATGTGCTTGGTCATGTGTTTGAGTACTTTTTAGGCGAGTTTGCTCTTGCTGAGGGCAAACAGGGCGGACAGTTCTATACTCCAAAAAGTGTTGTTGAGCTTCTTGTAAAGATGCTTGAACCGTACAAGGGTAGAGTTTTTGACCCTTGTTGTGGAAGCGGCGGTATGTTTGTTCAGTCTGAAAAGTTTGTCACAGAACATCAAGGGCGTATTAACGATATATCTATCTACGGTCAAGAGTCAAACCAAACCACATGGCGACTGGCAAAAATGAACCTTGCCATCCGTGGAATAGACAGCTCACAAGTCAAATGGAACAACGAAGGCTCATTTTTAAATGATGCTCACAAAGACCTCAAAGCCGACTTCATCATCGCTAACCCGCCTTTCAATGTGAGTGACTGGAGCGGTGACCTGTTACGAAACGACGGAAGATGGAAATACGGAACGCCGCCAGAGGGAAATGCCAACTACGGATGGATACAACACTTTCTTTATCACTTGGCACCAACAGGAACGGCAGGTTTTGTACTGGCAAAAGGAAGCCTCACTTCCAACACTTCAAACGAGGGCGAAATCAGAAAAGCTCTCATCGAAGCCAACTTAATCGACTGCATAGTAAATCTACCTGCAAAACTCTTTTTAAATACTCAAATCCCCGCTTCAATATGGTTTATGAAACGAGGACGAACAACCAAAGATATTTTATTTATAGACTCTCGAAATATGGGTGCGCTTATCAACAGACGCACTAAAGAGTTCAGCCATGAAGACACAAACTATATAGCTAAAGTTTACCACGACTGGAAAATTCATACCTCTCGTCATTCCGTACTTGATACGGAATCCACTTATCAAGACATAAAAGGCTTCTGCGTATCAGCAAGCCTCGAAAAAGTACGAGAGATGAATTATGTTCTCACTCCTGGGCGATATGTAGGACTTGAAGATGTTGAGGATGAGTTTGACTTCAAAGAGAGATTTGCTTTTCTACAACAAGAGCTAAAAGAGCAGATGCAAGAGGAACAAAGCCTAAACGACAAAATCTTGGCAAATCTAGCCAAAGTAAACTTGGTGGTAGAAAATGAAGCCAACTAAGATAATCTCATCAGAGTATAAAGAGTGGATAAATGAGATAAAACAAAAGTTTCAAAGATCTCAAATAAAGGCATCAATACAAGTTAATAGCACTTTGTTGGAGTTTTATTGGAACCTTGGAAATGAAATAGTTGAAAAACAAAAAAATAGCACTTGGGGAAGTGGTTTTTTACAGCAACTAAGCAATGATTTGAGTGCAGAATTTTCTGATGTAAAAGGGTTTTCATATCGTAATTTAAAATATGTACGACAGTGGTTTTTATTTTATACGACAATGGATACAAAAGGGAAACAGCTTGTTGCCCAATATGATGATAAAAAGAGGAAACAAGTTGTTTCGCAAATTTTGATGATACCATGGGGACATAATATCGCCATCATTCAAAAATGCAAAAGTGTAGATGAAGCCATCTATTATGTACAAAACACTATTGAAAACGGTATTAGTAGAAATGTACTTATTCACCAAATAGAAACAAATCTTTATGCAAGGGATGGAAAAGCTATCACAAATTTTGAAGCTACATTGCCACCTATTCAATCTGATTTAGCCAAAGAGATTACAAAAGACCCTTATAACTTTGATTTTTTGAGCCTTACAAAAGGCTACCTTGAAAAAGAGTTAGAAAATGCTCTCACGGACAATATCACAAAATTTTTACTAGAACTTGGAAGCGGATTTGCCTTTGTGGGCAGACAGTATAAGCTCCTAGTCGGTGGTGGTGAGTTTAGAATAGATTTGCTTTTTTATCATATAAAGCTTAAGTGTTATGTGGTAGTGGAGCTAAAGGTAGAAGAGTTCAAACCAGAGTTTGCAGGAAAACTTAGCTTTTATACATCAGCAGTAGATGGTGAGCTAAAAGATAAAAATGACAATCCAACCATAGGGATACTCATCTGCAAATCCAAAAATGACATAGTTGTAGAGTATGCACTCAAAGATATAAATAAACCTTTGGGTATTAGTGAGTACGAGCTCACAGAAATCCTTCCAAAAGAGTATAAATCATCACTTCCTAGCATAGAGCAAATAGAGGCACAATTAGAAGATGAGAATGCAGAGGCGGTGGGTGATGAGTGAGTGGAAAGAATATAAAATTTCTGAGATTGCATATGTCATTGGTGGTGGAACACCTAAAACTGAAATTGAAGAATACTGGAATGGTAATATTCCATGGTTAGCTCCTCGTGATTTAACTGGTTATAGTAATGTTTATATCTCTCATGGTGATAGATTTATTACCGAAATGGGTCTTAAAAATTCATCGACAAAGCTTATGCCAAAAGGATCTGTTCTTTTAACATCAAGAGCACCTATTGGTTATGTAGCAATTGCGCAAAATGAAATTTGCACAAACCAAGGGTTTAAAAGTTTAGTACCAAAAAATGGTATATGCATTAGTGAGTTTTTATATTATTGGATAAAAAACAGTGTTGATTATTTACAACAACTTGGATCAGGGACAACCTTTGCGGAAATATCAGGCAGTGTTGTTAAAGATATAGATATTTTGCTTCCTCAACTTGAAGAACAAAAAGCAATAGCAGAAGTTCTAAGCAGCCTTGATGATAAAATCGACCTTCTCCACCGCCAGAACAAAACCCTCGAAGAACTAGCACAAACACTTTTTAGACAATGGTTTATTGAAGAAGCTAAGGATGAATGGGAAGAAGTTGCACTTGGAGAGGTTGTTGAAACAACATCTGGCGGAACACCATCTAGAAGTAAAATGGAGTTTTATGAAGATGGAACTATTGAATGGATTAAATCAAAAGAATTATCAGGAGGTTTCATACTTTCAACTGAAGAAAAAATTACTGCACAAGCACTAAAAAATTCATCAGCAAAATTATTACCAAAGCACTCTGTGTTAATTGCAATGTATGGAGCAACTGTTGGGGAATATGCAATAATTTCCAAAGAAATGACTTGTAATCAAGCGATATGTGCATTAAAGCCTAACGAAAAGTATCCATATACTTTTTTGTTTATGTTTGTAAAAAACTACAAAGAAGAGATAATCAATATGGCTGTTGGCTCTGCTCAGCAAAACATCAGTCAGCAACTGATTAAAACACTTCCCATACCAACTTGTTTTGAACTTATTGATAATTTTCACAAACAAACAGATTCATTATTTGAAAAAATACTTTCAAATATAAAGCAAATCCAAACTCTTGAAAATATGAGAGACACACTTTTACCTAAGCTTATGAGCGGGGAAGTGAGGGTGAAGTTATAAACGAAAACTAATAAACCAAAACAGCAACATTATGTTCCGAAGTTTTATTTAAAAGAATTTGCGACCAGTGAAACATATGGTAAAAAAGACAAAGCTCAAATTCATATATATGATTTAAATAATGAAAAAAAATCCATACGTAATATAGATACTGTTGCGTATGAACGGTATCTATATTCACCGCAAGATGAAAAAAATAATAGATCATTTTATATGGAAGACAAGTTAGCTGGACTTGAAAATACGATATCTAAAATATGGAGAGAGTTTGTAAATAATCAAGTGGGTTTATCACCTTCGATGAAGAAAGGGGTTGCGCTTTTTATTAGTACACTGATTTTGAGACATCCCGATAAATTAGCAGAATACAAAGAATTTAAAAACTTTTTCTGTAAAGAAATTATGGAAAATATTCCAGAGGGCGACACAAAATTTACTTTTGTTGTTAAAGGTCAAGAGAGTGTTATTGATATAAAAGAGGTAGAAGATTCTATCAATGCTTCAAGCTTTCATGAAAGTATGTTTTTTATTGAAAATATAGAATATTTAGCAACAACTATTATCGAACAACTTATAAAAAAGAAATGGTCTATTATTGCTTCTGAAGAAAAGGTATTTATAACAAGCGATAGACCAGTAATAATTTCAAATGCAAAAACAGGTTTATTGGGTGTTGGGTCTAATGGGGTTGTAATTAGTTTACCTTTAAGCCCTACAAGACTTTTAATTTTAGAAGATAATATCAATAATGAAGAAAATTTAACTGAATACCCTTTAAATAAAGGACATGCTGCATATAACGGTTTATCCGGACACCTCTGTCGGTTTCATTCGGACAGTTGAAGAAGAGATATTTTCTGTGGCGATATTTTAGCATAAGTGTCCGAATGATTTTTTATTTCTCTTGGATTTTTTCT
>NZ_JAHYJB010000036.1 GCF_019429335.1 Sulfurimonas sp.
AAAAAATCCAAGAGAAATAAAAAATCATTCGGACACTTATGCTAAAATATCGCCACAGAAAATATCTCTTCTTCAACTGTCCGAATGAAACCGACAGAGGTGTCCGGATAAACCGTTATATGCAGTTTCTAAATGAAACTGTAAATTTAATGTTTTTTAGTTAGGTTTCTTTATAGTTGACTCCTTATAGCAGGATATGAAAATATTTTTATATCTACTGACTACATCATTAAGCCAGTTGATATCTTTAGTTGTTGATCACTTATTAAAAGCTGTTGGGGTAGCTGTTATTTTAGCACCTACAACATATAGATTAACGAGGCTGTGAACTCTAACTTTTTAGCTTTTGCTTTAGAGTTAGGCAACCAAAGATTACACGACAAGGATTATAAAGATGTATTATGTAGGAATAGATATTGCCAAATCATTTCATGTTGTTTCAGTTATTGATAATAATGAAACAAAAGTTACTAACAAGCCTTTTAAAATCAATAATGATTCTAAAGGATTTGAAAAACTGCTAACTATTTTAGAGAGTGTCACTTTAAATAAAGATGACTTTACTATCGGTATAGAAGCAACAGGTATTTACGGTGAGAATCTATTAGAGTTTTTGAAATCTAAGGGCTATATAGTGTTAAACTTTTGAATCCATTTCAAACTTCAAGGTATAGAGAGCGTATTACTATGAAAAAAGTCAAAAATGACAATATTGATTCTTTAGTCATAGCACTCTTTTTAAAAGATGGTAAATACTCATCGGGCTATGTTACTGATGATGAGTATCAGAGCTTGAGAACGCTTTATAGAAATCGTGCTTCTATTCAATCTGACATGAAAGAAGTCAAGAAGAGAATTCTCACTCAAATAACAGTTACATTTCCAGAGTTCGAGAGCTTTACAAATCCATTCACTATCAGTGGGCTGGCTCTACTTGATAAGTATCCAACGGCACATCACTACAAGCATAGCAGTGTTGATAGAATTATGAAAATATTTGCCCATATTCAGGGTAATAATTTTAATAAAGATAAGGCTTTAAAGCTATTGGAGCTCTCAAGAGAATCTATCTATTCAGGTAAAGCTAAAGAGGCAAGAGCAATTGCCATTAGAAGCACAATAAGGCTTTTAAAAATGTATCTTAGTGAGATTGATATTATTGAGGCTGAGATACTCTCTTTGCTTGATAAAAAAGGTATTAATAATTCAAGTCTTGACGAACTACCAGCAGGCAATACTCTTATTGATAATCTAAAAACTATACCTGGCGTGAGTGATAAAACCGTTGCTGCTGTCATTAGTGAATGTGGAGACCTCACAAGGTTTCCATCTATACCTAAGTTTGTTGGTTATCTTGGACTCTTTCCAACGGAAAATAGTTCTGGAAATTCCAAGAGTATTGGTCATCTTAGTAAAAGAGGTTCTTCTTTGGTTAAACATGCTCTTTATCTGAGTGCTACAAGTTGTTTGATACATAACAAACAAATGAAACAACTCTATGACACCAAACGAAGTCAAGGTAAATCTAAAAAAGAGGCTTTAGTCGCAGTTTCAAGAAAACTTGCAACTGTCATATACTCTATTTTTAAATATAACACACCTTATAATCCAAATCGTGTATTTACAAATTAGTCATAAACAGTGATAAGTTAAAGATCGCAAGTTAGTACTTAAATCATTACTAAATTGTTAACCAAACGACATAGTTATACATTTAACTATATAGTTTGATTATCAAAATACTCTCATCCAAATTCTAGAAACTGGATATATTCAGAGAGTATTTAAAAAATCAAACTTGCAAGATTTTAGCTCTTGCATTGTTCTTTGAAATGAAATTGTTCATAAACTGATGTCTATTTCTTATTTTCCTTGCTTTTTAAGTTATTCTTTATAAAAAGGCTTCTCTTGTTTTATAGTCCAACAAAAAGTTGGACTATTTTATTTTTCTCACAGGGGTTTAATTTAAAAGCGGCGCTGGCTTGCCGGTATAATATCCTTGGGAATAATCGACCCCAATCTCTTTGACGGCACTATATATCGCCTCATCGCTAACAAACTCGGCAATGGTTTTCGCTCCAACCTTTTGTGCAAAATCAACAATCGTTTCAACGATGATGCGATTCCGTTGATTATCAGTGATTTTTTGTATCAGTGAACCATCGACTTTAATATAATCCACATCTAGCTTGAGTATATGTTCAAAATTGGAATACCCCGTACCAAAATCATCGATGGCTATTTTGGCTCCAAGTGCTTTAATTTTACTGATAAATTGTGTCATCTCTTGATAGTTTTCAATTCCTTCAGACTCCAGAACTTCAAAAACAATGCGGGATGCAGTCCCCGTTTGTATAATTGTTGCAATAATCTCTTCTACCATAGAAGGATTATGAATATCATAGATTGATATATTGACGGAAAACTCTTCGGTGCGGTTGCTGAAGAGATGACACGCCTGATGGATGACCTCTTTGGTAATACGGGAGTAGAGCTTTGTTTTTTTTGCAATCGGGAGAAATTGCAGTGGCATAATAATAGTCCCATCCTCATCAATCATTCGCACTAATGTTTCATACTTCTCAATCTTGCCTGTCGAAATATTAACAATCGGCTGATAATGGCAGACGATGCGTCCCTCGGCTAATGCTTTGCGGATTGTGCTTGCCATAGCGATATTGTTATGATACTGTTTTTCTACATTTTCAGATTCTTTGTAAAATGCGAGCGGAATTTTTTGCTCTTTAGCCCTATGCAATGCGATATCGGCACGGGTAAGAAGTTTATGGGTACCCATTGCCACTCCGGTACTCATATGAACATCGAGTGTTTCATTTTCGACAAGAAAGCGTTCTTCATCTAGTGCTGATATAAGTGCAGTTATGCGACTGTATAGGTTATCTTGTGTTATCGTTACATAAAATAAAATGGCGAATTCATCCCCTCCGATTCTATAAGGGGAAAAGCCCATTGTTTTAAACCATTCACTCACTAAACAGAGTAGAGTATCACCAACAGCGATTCCGAAAAAATCGTTAATCTCTTTGAAATTGTCGATGTTAAAGATTGCACATCCGCTGGGCTGATGCTCTTCTAAATCCTGCAGAAGCCTTTGGCGGTTGGGTAATCCGGTGAGAGAATCAAATGTTAAGAGGTGCTGGATACGCTCATTGGAACGTTTTTGCTCAGTAATATCTCGTGCAAATACAGCAACAGATACTACATGATTGTTTTTATCAAAGACTGGATAATAATTGGTGGAAAAAAATATATCCTCGCGGCTATCTTCAACATCTATTCCAATGCCGGTAGTAAACGTTTCTTCTACGTTGATACGCCGTTGTTGCGCTAATTCAGGGGAAAAAAATTGTAAACACATCGGCCCAACAACTCTGATGGCTCTTTATGCATTCTTGTGGCGGCAGTACTGTTAATCGTCAAGATAATACCATCTTTATCCAGTAAGAAAATACTCTCTTTTGTTGCATCAAGAATGGCCTGAAGCTCAATATAGTGCTGATTGAGTTTTTTTTCTCCCTCTTCGACCTCTTGCCCGAGGACATCGTTATTTTCCGATAAACGGCTATTGAGTTGCCATAAATGCCATAAACGCCATATGAAAAACGGGAGAGTAAGCATGATGGCAACAGCAAGATGCAGCAAGAGGTTGATGGCTTTCTCATTGAGAGTTTGCTTAATCGTATCGATTTTAATATCGGCTCCTACGACATATAATGCCCCCTCTTGGCTTTTCATGGGGATAAAAACACTTCGAAAAGTTCCCCATTTATCCGTATATTCGGCAAACTGTTTTTTCTGGGTACGAAAAACATTTTTCAGCTCATCGCTTGCACCATCATAGGAGTCAAAATAACGGGTGAGATTGATACCGCTTTTACGTTCTTCATCGGTAGCACTTGACGCGGTAAAATAAATCTTGCCATTTTTTTGGATCATTGTGTAGATATACACTACTTTTTGCCATTTGGCAAAACGGCTTAGGCGGTCAATATTGGAGTCATCTTCTGTTTTAGCAATTGACGAAGGCTCAACCGCACGGCTATGAAAATCAGGGGGTAAAACAAGAGAGGCTCCATTTGCCGAAGCAAGAAGCTTTTCGTCGATTTGATGATAGAGCTCTATTTTATTTTGTCGGTATTCATAGTAACTAAAGAGAGTGACTGCGAGCGTGAAAAAAATAAAAATAGCAATAAGAAACATGGTATCTGATTTGAGTTTCATCTGTGCCCGATTGTTGAGTTTAAATATCTTACCATGAATTACGCCCCTGTGAATGAATCTCCACTTTTCTCATTCTAAGTTTTGTATATGAGTTTGGAAAAGCGGAGGTTTAACTTCCGGAGTATATCTCAAATTACTACCCCAAAACCTCTAACTCGTCGCTATATTTGTCTTTGCAGTACGGCTCATAGCTTGATTTGTAGATTTTATAGTGTTCGGTTGCTTTATGCCCATCAAGCGCGGCTTCATCTCTCCAAGTCTCTACTGCAAAAAACTTCTCAGGTCTATCCTTGCACTGAAAAATATCGTAAATAATACATCCGTCTTCTGCTTTGCTTGGTTTTACCATGGCGCTCAAGAGCTCTTTCATCTTCTCTATGTTCTCTTTTTTTGCAATAAATGTCACTTTTTTTGTTATTGTCATCACTAATCCTCATTTTGAGTGGTTAAATTTTAATCGGATGATTATACCTAATTAGAATATAATATTAAAAAAAATTAGGATGTCTGCTTTGGATTTAGTTCTGCATATTGAAGATATTATAGAGAAAAACGGCACTGACTTTGAGCTCTCAAAACTCTTTAAAGCCTGCATAGATGAGTATAAAACCTCTCTGGGCGAGCAGTTTCAAAAGAGTCAGGGCAAGGATTTTCTGGTTCGCCACACGAAACAGCTTGACTCCATCATATCTCTCATGTACAAAACTGTTTTAAGACGCATATTTGGGAACTATCTGCCGATGAGAAGCTCCATTCCGATTGCAATTGTCGCACTTGGAAGTTACGGCAGGGAGCAGCTCTGCGTTCACAGCGATATAGACCTGCTTATAGTTTATGAAAATATAGAGGGTTTTAAAAGCGAGCTTATAATTGAAAAGCTCTTCTATCTAGCACTCGATGCGGGTCTAAAACTTGGGCACAGAGTCCATGAAGTCAATGATCTGTTCCGTGCAAGCAATGAAGACATAACCATAAGAACCTCTCTTATGGAGGCTAGATTTGTGACGGGCTCGACTCTGACTTGGCACGCAACAAGCAGAGAGCTAAATAAAATCCGCCTGCACAATCAAAAAGAGTTTATTCTTGCAAAAATCGAAGAGGCTCAAGGCAGACGCAAAAAATACCCAAACTCGATGCAGCCAAATATCAAAGAGAGTGTCGGCGGACTTCGCGACTCTAACCTTATATTTTGGATTGCACAAACCATCTATGGTGTAAAAAGCCTAAAAGAGCTCACGGGAGAAGTGTTTTCCGATGATGAGTACAAAGAGTACCGTATGGCGCTGGAACTGCTCTTTCGTGTCAGAAGCGCTCTGCATCTTGTTTCGCGTAAACAAGAGGACAGGCTTCTTTTGGAGTATATTCCTGAGGTCAGCCGTCTTCTTGGATTTGCCAATCAGCAAAAGATGGTCACAAAAGTCCTTGAAGCACAGTGGCGCATAAGCAACTTTACTCAAATTTTTGTCAAGAAGATGACAAGAGCATATATTTTTGACATGTCACGTATTGCTATGCTTAGAAAAAACCGTCTTACAAAAGGAGTTTATGAGTTTGAGAGCAGAGTTTACGCCTCTTACAATATGCCGATTGAGCCCATTAACAAACTGCTGGAGATTTTAGTTTCGCTTCCAGACAAGCCATACCATTTTGACGCAGGATTTTTACGTCAATTTACATACACAAAAATATCGCATCCGCTTCAGGCAAAAACACATATGCTCTTAAAAGAGCTATTTAAGAAAAACTACATGTACTCTTTTTTAAAGCTCTTTTATGATGCAGGAGTGCTTCACCATCTCTTTGGCGCATTTAAAAAAGTGCTTCATATGCCGCAGTTTGACGGCTACCATCACTATCCCGTAGATATCCACTCTATAAAATGCGTTGAAGCGTTAGAAGATATCAAAGAGCCTTTTATCAAAAAACTTTATGATGAGTTTAGCGAAGATGAAAGAGTGCTTTTAAAAATAGTGACTCTCTTTCACGACAGCGGAAAAGGGAGAGTTCAAGACCATAGCGAAGTCGGTGCAAAACTCATAGCACCCTTTGTAAAAAAGATGAAGTTAAAAGATGAAGATATACAAAGATCTGTCACTCTGATAAAACAACATGTAACTATGAGCAACGTCGCTTTTAAAGAGAATATCCATAATGAAAAAACTCTCTATAAATTTATGTCTGCCGTTGAAGACGTAGAAATTTTAAAGCTTCTTTACGTGCTCACATACGCGGATATTAACGGTGTCGGAGAGGGTGTATTTAACTCGTTTGGCTCAAATCTTCTGAATGAGCTCTACGTCAGCACGCTTGAAGTTGCCCAAAACGCAGGAAGAATAAATGATGCGACAAAGAGAATAAATATAGAAAAACGCGTTGCAAAACTTCCTGAATTTTCAGAACTGCCAAAACTGCTTCAAAACAAACTTCTGCGGGTAGAATCAAATCTCTTCTTTTTTAAACATACGCCGCAGGACATCATAGAAATAGCAAAAAAAGCAAAAGAGACAAAAGAGTATTTTTACTCAATAAATACAGATAAATCCCTCAGCATAGAGATTTACAGAAAAATTCCGCTCAACATCGGCTATCTGCTTGCAATGCTCAGCCATCTTGACGTCGCTTCCATGGAGATTTTCACGCTCTTTGACGGAGTGAAATATTTTAAGATAGAGTTCATCGAACATGTAGACGAAAACGAAGCAGTCAGAATAGAAAATATTGTAAACAACGCCTTTGACATGAGCAAACATATAAAGTTAAAAGACGTAACGATACACAAAGATGAGATAAGCATCGATTGTGAACACTCGCTCACCTATGCAGAAGTAAATGTAAACACGCAAAATCAGAAAGGTCTTTTGGCTTATATCTTGGAGTGTTTTGAAGAACTTAAGATAAATGTCGCAACCGCAAAAATTCACAGCACTAAACACAAGGTAAGAGACAGCTTCTTAATTGAAAAACAAAACGATATATGCAATAATGTCGAGAAAATATATCAATTATTGACAAAAGGCAACTAAACATGTGCGGAATTGTGGGCTATCTTGGGCAAAAAAATACAAAACAAATTTTATTAGACGGACTTAAAGAGCTTGAATATCGCGGCTACGACTCGGCAGGAATCGCTGTTTTGGAAGACGGGGAGTTTTCAAACTTCAAAGCGGTAGGAAAACTGGTCAACCTTGAAGAAAAGACAAAAGATTTTAAGACAGAAGGTTTTGCAATAGGAATCGGCCATACTAGATGGGCAACGCACGGAAAGCCAACCGAGCTAAACGCTCACCCGCACTTAGGTGAAAACTCCTATGTAGTTCACAACGGAATCATTGAAAACTACGCGGCTCTAAAAAAAGAGCTTCAGACAAGCGGTGTAACGTTTTTAAGCCAGACCGATACAGAAGTCATAGTTCATCAGTTTGAAAAAAATCAAAAGAGCGCAAAAAACTCATTTGAAGCTTTTACAAAAACAGTCTCAGAGCTTCAAGGGGCTTACGCTATTTTGCTTGTTACAAAAACAGAGCCTGACACAATCTTTTTTGCAAAACACGGCTCACCGATGCTTGTTGGAATTAACGCCGAGAATGAGAAATATTTTGCATCCTCAGACACTCCGCTCATCGGGCATTGCCAAAGCGTAAACTACTTTGATGACGGTGACTACGGATATGTAACACCAAAAGAGATAACTATCTTTGACAAAAAAGGCGTTAAAAAAGAGGTTAAGTTTTCACAGCTGACTCAAAACAAACTGCTTGCTCAAAAAGACGGCTTTAGATTTTTCATGGAAAAAGAGATTTATGAACAGAGTACCGTAATTTCCGACACAATGATGGGAAGACTCGGAGATGGCGAGATTCTATTTGACGAATTTGACAAAACTCTTTTTGATGGCATAAACGAGATAAAACTCTGCGCGTGCGGAACTTCATACCACTCTGCCATGAGCGCGTCATACCTATTTGAACGCTACTCAAAGATAAAAACTTCGCTAGAGATTGCAAGCGAGTTTAGATACAGAGAGCCGATAATGACAAAAGACACTCTTTTTGTAGTAATCTCTCAAAGCGGCGAGACTGCCGACACGCTTGAGACTCTTAAGATGGCAAAAGCGGCGGGACTGAAAACTTTGGTTATCTGCAATGTCGACAACTCCTCAATGGTTAGATTGGCTGATGCGACAATTTTAACAAGAGCAGGCATAGAAAAAGGGGTTGCTTCAACAAAAGCTTTTGCAACGCAGGTTGCGGTTTTTTGGATGCTATCTTTATATGTGGCAAAGATTAAAGGCTCTCTTAGCAAAAACGAAATAGCCTCGCACATCTCAATCTTGCGTGAAATTCCATCACATGTAAAAGTAAACGACGATATGCACGAGCGCATCAAAAGATTGTCAAAAAGATATCTTCATGGACACGGCTTTTTCTTTATAGGAAGAGATATTTTTTATCCATTAGCATTGGAGGGTGCACTAAAACTAAAAGAGATTTCATATCTGCATGCAGAGGGATACCCTGCAGGAGAGATGAAGCACGGTCCTATTGCGCTTGCAGACCCTGAACTCTTTACGATTGCACTTTTGCCAAAACATCTCCACTATGAAAAATCAAAAAGCAATATAGAGGAGCTGAGTGCTAGAGACTCCACTATATGTGCGATAAGTCAGATAGAGTTTGATAAAGCTGATGATTTCATACAAATCTCAGAGTGTAGACACTACATGTTAGAATTTTTTGAGATGATGGTAGTGCTTCAGCTGCTCTCTCTTGAGATATCTATAAGATTAGGTAATGATGTAGATATGCCTAGAAATTTAGCAAAAAGCGTAACTGTCGAATAATCATTCCTTATTTAAAACTAAATTTATATTTTCTTAGGTACTATTAAAATTACATAAAATCATCACGAAAGATTCCATATGAGAACAAAATCTAGACTTCTAGCTATAGTTACATTTATGCTTCTTGGGCTTACCGCAGCGACAATAGTCAATATTTCTCTTAATTTTAGAGAGTACAGCATAAACAATGCGCTTGATAAATCACAGATGGCGGCAAACATCGTAAAAGACGGTTTGACTGCTCATATGGTAAACGGCATGATGGACAAAAGAGAATACTTTTTGAACAAAATTGCCGCAAACAATAATATAAAATCTCTATGGATTGCAAGAGGCGAGAATGTTATCTCTCAGTACGGCGAAGGCCTGTATAACGAAACGATAAGAGACGCGATTGACAAGGAGGTTTTAAGAACAGGCGAGAGTGTTTAAAGAGTTACTGAAGATGCAAGGAGCGGCATTCTAAGAGTTACCATTCCGTATAAAGCTTCAAATCCTAGTGACAATACTAACTGTATATCATGCCACAATGTTGAGAGAGGCGATACGCTTGGCATTATCAGTATGGAATTTGATATAAGCGATATGAGAAGTAGCGGGATGATAACAATTCTTAAGATATTAGGAATAAACCTGCTCTTTATAATTGTCGTGCTTGCTTTGATAAACTACTACGTTACTCCGTACTTAAATCTCTTCTCAAATCTTCAAAGCGGTATAAAAAAGGCCTACAAGGGAGATTTTACACATCAGTTTGTCTCTAAAGTAGGAGGAGATGCAAGAAATGTCGTAGAGCAGATGAACTCTCTCTTTAGAAAGATGCAAGAGACATTTGGGGATATAAAATACAACCTTGCCACATTCATACCTCAGGGGTGCATCTCTTCAAACGACCCATTATATGAAGCAAAAACGATTATTAGTGAACTCTCAGATATTTACAAATTCAAAAAAACTATTGAGTTAGACGGCTCTAAAGATGAAGTATATGGAAGAATCATAGATATACTCAAGCTAAAATATCATGTAGGTCACTTTGCTTTTTTTGAAGTCAACAATGTAACTACAGAGAGAAAATTAATCTATACTACTGAAGAAAAGCCTATGTGCTTTGAAAAAACCAATAAAAATGCGCTGGAGTGCAGAGCGTTTAGAACAGGCAGCGTAACTATTTCTACAGAGTTTCCAAACCTATGTAAAGCATGTTTAGGTACAAATGATAACTATGTGTGTATACCATTTACCATAAATCACGACATCTCTTTAACTGTTTCCATGACGTCCGAAAAGATAGAAGAAGTCGAACTTATGAAGAAAAATATATCAAGCATCAGACACTACCTTGAAGCTGCAAAACCGGTCATAGAGAGCCAGATTTTAATGGAAAGATTACGCGATACCTCTCTTCGTGACGGCATGACTGGGTTATACAACAGAAGATTCCTTGAAGAGATAATTGACAAGATAATGAGCCATGCAAACAGACAAAAAGAGACATATGCTGTTTTAATGCTTGATGTAGATTTCTTTAAAATGGTAAACGACACATACGGACATGATATCGGCGATAAGGTTATAGTCGCACTTGCAAAAGTTCTCAAAAACAGCATCAGAGAGGCAGACTTGGCGATTCGCTACGGCGGAGAAGAGTTTGTAGTGCTTCTTGGCAATGCGACTGATGAAGGTGTCATGCAGGTTGCTGCTAAAATACATTCCGAGTTTGCAAAGCTCTCTTTTGATGTAGGTACAGGCGAGCCTCTGAAAAAAACCATAAGTATAGGTATAGCAAAATTCCCGACGGATGGCGATACCATCTGGAAATGTATCAAGTATGCAGATACGGCTCTTTATGAGGCGAAAAACAGTGGAAGAAACAAGATAGTAGAGTTTAAACCTGAGATGTTCAAAAGCGGCGAAGAGTTTTAACTGATGTTACGCACTAAAACGAACGCGTCCGTTTTAGTGGCAGGGACAAATGTCCCTACAACCCCCTAAAGCTACGAAAAACTTTGTTTTTCGAGAATTACAAGGTGTTTTACAATTTTTATAAACAGTGTGTAAAGCCATAAAAAATTAAAAGAGTGATGTAATTGCAAGGCGCGAACGAGGAAGCATACTTGAAGTATGTGACGAGTTGAGCAACGCAGCAAGTGCGTTACTACTTTAATTTTGTAAACTAGTGTTTAGTGCTGCAAGCACTTACACCCGGAGGTGTAGTCGGCTGAACAGACTCATTGCTTGCCCCGCCCTTTGCATTTACCTCTTCGATTGTAGCCCAAACAGAAGCTGCAGCAGCCATATAACGCTTTGCGCTCTCACTGGTTGGATTTACAAAAGTAATCGGTTTACCCTCATCTCCGCCTGTTCTAATTGAGGGCTCAATAGGAATCTCTGCAATTATTTTAGTATTGAACTCATCTGCCATAGGCTGTGAAGTTCCTTTTCCAAAAATATCATACTCTACACCAGTGTCAGGCGCTATAAATCCGCTCATATTCTCAACAATTCCAGCTATTGGAATGTTTAATTTTCTAAACATATCAAGTGAACGGCGAGAATCATCAAGAGAAACCGCTTGAGGAGTTGTAACAGTAAGTCCCGCGGTCACAGGTACACTTTGAGCCAGCGTAAGCTGAGCGTCACCAGTTCCCGGAGGCATATCGATAACCAGAACATCTAAGTCACTCCATAAAATATCTCTTAAGAACTGCTCGATTGCCTTCATAATCATAGCCCCGCGCCACATAAGCGACTGACCAGGTTCCATCAACGAACCCATTGACATAACTTCAATTCCGTAAGCTTTCATAGGAAGAACTTTATTTCCGTTTACTTCAGGTTTAAGATCTGCAATCCCCATCATGCGAGGAATATTCGGCCCGTAGATATCGGCATCAAGCAATCCTACTTTTTTGCCCTGTGCAGCAAGTGCGATAGCAATGTTTACAGACGTTGTTGATTTGCCAACCCCGCCTTTGCCGGAGCTTACCATTAAAAAGTTTTTAATATGCGGAGCTATGTTTTTGCTTTTTGGCTTTGGAGGCTCAGGCATTTTTGGAGCTTTTATGTTTACTGTCACATTTTTAGCACCTGCCGCCTTTAACTCTTGCGTCGCATCGTCTATAATCTGCTGTGCAACTTCAGGCGCACTTGATGTGATATCTACGTTAAAGCTGACATCACTGCCGTTAATCTCTATACTATTTACAAAACCAAAAGTAACAATATCCTTAGTAAAACCAGGATATAGAACTTTTGAGAGTGCTGAATTTACAATATCTTTAGTCATTTATCTTTATTTCCTTTATAAATTTTATTTTTTGAAACTTTACCATAATTAAATAAGACAAAAATTATCCCATATCAATTAATTCTCTTTATTAAGCTTCAAGAGCCTCTCTCTGTTTAGCTTCTCTTGCGATTTGCTCAATCGCTTCAGGATTATCCATAATGCTTTGCGTTATCTTGTATGAACAAAATTTAGGTCCACACATTGAACAAAACTCTGCCTCTTTAAAGACGTCCTGAGGGAGAGTTTCATCATGGTATTCACGAGCGCGCTCGCTGTCAAGTGCTAACTCAAACTGTCTCTCCCAGTTAAAGCTATATCTTGCGTCACTCATCTCATCGTCAATATCTCTGGCACCTTTGCGCCCTCTTGCAATATCTGCCGCGTGAGCCGCTATCTTATAAGCGATAATCCCCTCGCGTACATCATTTGCATTTGGCAAGCCTAAATGCTCTTTTGGCGTAACGTAGCAGAGCATACTTGCCCCGTGCCATCCGCCGACCGCCGCGCCTATTGCTGAACTTATATGGTCATATCCAGCGGCAATATCAGTAACCAAAGGTCCTAATATATAAAACGGCGCCTCATGACAAAGTTCGCGCTGAAGCTTCATATTGCGCTCAATCTGGTTTAGAGGCACGTGCCCAGGACCTTCAATCATAACCTGAACATCCTTCTCCCACGCGCGAAGAGTCAAATCGCCCAAAACTTTCAACTCGCCAAGCTGTGCATCATCACTTGCATCTGCCAAACATCCAGGGCGAAGTGAATCTCCCAAAGACAAAGCAACGTCATATTTTGCACAGATGTCTAAAATAGCATCAAATGCCGTATAAAACGGGTTTTCTCTGTGATAGTGCATCATCCAAGCTGCCATCAAGCTTCCGCCGCGGCTTACTATTCCCATCTTTCTTTTAGCGATTTTTGGCATAGTCTCAAGCAAGAAACCTGCATGAATAGTAAAATAACTAACTCCCTGCTTTGCCTGACGCTCTAAAACCTCAAGCATAACTTCTATGCTTAAATCCTCAATCTTGTTTCCTACGTCATGAAGAATTTGATATATAGGTACCGTTCCGATTGGGATTTTAGAAGATGCGATTACCGCTTTGCGGATTTCATCCAAATCTCCGCCTGTTGATAAATCCATCGCCGTATCTGCTTTATAGTGCTGAGATACCTGCATCTTCTCAACTTCGCCCTGCACATCTGAAGCGATTGCAGAAGAGCCGATATTTGCATTTATCTTACACTTTGAAGCGATACCTATTGCCATAGGCTCCAATGAGGTGTGATTTATGTTTGCAGGGATGATTAATCGCCCTCTTGCTATCTCACTGCGAACCAGTTCAGGAGAGAGCTCTTCTATCTTTGCGACATACTCCATCTCCTCTGTTATCATGCCCTTTTTCGCATAATACATCTGCGTTCTTACAGGATCGTTTTGACGCTTTTTTACCCATGATGTCCTCATTACTTTCTCCTATAAAAATTATATATAATATATATTAAAGTATTGGAAATATAATCAAATAAAGTTAATATAATATTAAGATGATTATTTGATTTTATAATTTATCTGTTTCAGAGATGCTTTTATAGGAATATTACTTAGGATAGCTTATCTGTTCAAGATAAAAAAAAGCTTTCGCTGTGTATAATTTCGTAACACTTAAAGATTTCAGGAGTCTTAATTGTCTAATTTGACACTTATTTTACTCGCCGCAGGCAGCTCGTCGCGCTTTGGACAAGATGTTAAGAAGCAGTGGCTTAGAGTAGAAAACCAGCCTTTGTGGCAATTTGTAGCAGAAAAATGTGAAAAAAGTAAGCACTTTGGCAAAATTATCGTAGCCTCTTCGGCAGATGATATAGAGTTTATGAAATATTATGCTCCTTACACGTTTGTAGAGGGCGGTGCCACTAGACAGCAGTCCCTTAAAAACTCACTTGTGCATGTAGATACCGAGTATGTTTTGGTGAGCGATATAGCGCGTTCTTGCATAAGCGATGAGTTTTTGAAAAAGATTGTCTCTCACATAGGAGAAAGCGACTGCATCGTACCTTACCTTGGTGCCACAGACACAATTGTTTATGATGGAAAAACCATTAACAGAGAGAAAGTTATGCGAATTCAAACTCCGCAACTCTCTAGAACATCGGCACTAAAAGAGGCTCTTCTTCTAAATGAAGAGTTTACGGATGAGAGCAGCGCAATAGTTGCAAACGGCGGAAAAAGAGAGTTTATTTTAGGTGAAGAGAGTGCTCACAAGATAACACACATAGGGGACTTAAAGAAGCTTAAGTGCCTTGCTCCTCCCTCAAGCGACACACTTAGCGGAGTAGGTTTTGATGTCCACGCTTTTGATGCAAAAGGCAATATGTACCTCGGAGGCGTTAAAATAGAGTCTGATTACGGCTTTCTTGCGCACAGTGACGGAGACGTTGCAATCCATGCTCTTATCGACGCACTTCTGGGCGCTGCTGGTATGGGAGATATCGGCATGATGTTTCCTGATAGCAGCGACATCTACAAAGGTATAGACTCAAAAGAGCTGTTGAAGAGAGTCGTTACAAAACTTGAGCAATTCGGTTTCATTATAGTAAACGTAGATATAACGATAGCTGCCGAGAAACCAAAAGTAGGAGAGTACAAGCTGCCTATGAGAACAACTCTCAGCGCGATATTAAATATAGACGCCAGCAGAGTGAACATAAAAGCGACAACAACGGAAAAGCTCGGTTTTATAGGACGCGGCGAAGGTGTCGGAGTTATTGCGAACGCAAATTTAAAATATTTTGATTGGACAAAAATTTGAAGATACTAATTATAGAAAACGAAGTTTATTTGGCCCAAAGCATCGCCACTAAACTAAGCGAGCTTGGAAATGTTTGCGAAATGTGCACCTCAACAAGAGATGCTATAAAGAGCAATAACTACGACGTTGTTTTGCTCTCTACCAACATAAACGGTCAAGATTTTAATCCAGTCATTGAAACATTTAAAAAGTCAATCATCATTCTAATGGTCTCTTATATCAGTAACGACACAGTTTCAAAACCTCTCTCTGCGGGCGCAAAAGATTATATCCTTAAGCCTTTTATGATTGAAGAGCTTATCAGAAAGATAAACCACTATCAAGATTATGAGAAGCTAAAAAAGAGAAATGCGGCGTATGACAAATATCTTACTCACACCTTCGCTTCTCTCTCAAGCGAACACAATTTAGACAATATAGAACTTCCGCTTTTTATATCCTCTGCTTATCAAAAACATGCCGACTCCTTTGCGTTTGAGTATGCAAAAAAGAAAAATCTTCCGCTTCACTTTATAACGCTTAGCGATCCAAAAGCGATGAGCGAAATAGAGTCTATCAGCGGAAATTCACTTATCTATATTATAGATTTTCAGACTCTCAAAAAGGGTGACAGAAAAGCTCTATATTCACTTATTGAGAACAAAAGAGCCATCATATCAAGCACAGACAAGATAGAAGATGATGAGTACAAAGTTATAGAGATTAAGAGCGAGAGCAATATCTTTGATCAGGGAGAGATTCTTCCTATAGAGGATTATGTAAAGTTTATAGTTTTAAGTTATCAACACAAATTTCCAGATACAGAGTTATCTAAAAAACTCGGTATTAGCCGTAAAAGTTTATGGGAAAAGCGAAAGAAATATGACATTGTCAAGAAAAAATAAAACTCTTCTTATTGATAAAGAGGCTGCGTACGCGCTTGAGCTATTAAAAGACGGTCTTCTCTCTCCGGTTGAATCGCTTATGAACAAAGAGCGGAGCAGAAGTGTACTGAAGACAGGATTAATAAACGGCAAATCATTCCCTTTTCCTTTCATACTCGCACCTGCCGGAAAAATAAACGCAGAGGTTCTTGCTTCACTTACAAAAGGAGAGGAGATTACAATTCTTTTTGAAGAAAAACCATTTGCTACGCTGGTAGTAGACGAAGTTTTTCATATTGATCCAAGCGAGAGAATAAAGCAGATTTACGGCACTGACGATACATCTCATCCAGGTGTTATGACAACGATTAAAAGGATTGGTTCTCTTGCTGTTAGCGGAGAGTACACACTTCTAAACAAATCAAGCAATACAAACAGAAAAGTAATAGCTGATGCGAAAAAACTTATAGATGCTAAGCACACAACCGCTCTTGTAATGGCGGCGAATCCTCTGCATAGAGCGCATGAGAGGCTTATTCGCCAAACACTTGAAAATACGGACCTTCTTGTAATATTTCTGCTAAAACCCTACACGGAATCAAATCTATCTTACAAGATAAGAGCCAAGGCGCTAGACTTTTTTATAAACAACTTTTTGACAAAAAACCATGTCATAGTGGTGCCACTAGAGAACAGCTATATATTTGCCGGATACAACGAAATAATACTTGACGCTATCGTTGCAAAAAATTACGGCTGCGACAAACTTACAGTCGGGCGAAATCATGCCGGTCTTGGCATGTTTTACGACTGTAACTCAAACAAATCCATTATCGACAAAGTTATGGGCATTGACATTGAGATTACCGTTGCAAGCGAATATGTTTACTGTGATAAATGTACGACTCTTGTGAGTAAAAACACATGTCCGCATGGTCAACATCACCAGATATCATACCACTCAAACTCTATTTTAGAGCTTCTAGAGCTTGGCATCTTACCGCCGACTATTCTTATGAGAAAAGAGATTTCAGCGGTTATTTTATCAAAGCTCCATCCAAAAAGATTTAAAAATCTTGAGAAACTATACTACGACATACTCCCGACAGAGGGTCTTTTAGAGGAACATACGGAGAATGATTTTTATATGGAGCTTATGAAGCTTTATCAAACAACATCACTTACTTAGCGCTAGCGCGATGGGCTTCCTGCCGAAGACGTGTGTTGTATGCCATTTCAAAGCATACAATAAAACTAAGTGTTCAGAAAAAAAATTTAGTTTTTTTTCTAAGTCATGCTTTAGCATAGAAGCGGTAGCTAAAGGAATCGAGGTACCCCTTGAGGGTATACTTCCTTTGGCGTAATAAATTAGAATGGAGGTTTTCCTTCATTTTGCTAGGTGCCCCTTGAGGGTGTAAAACAAAATTAAGGGAAAAGAATGAACTGGTTTTTTATAACATTAGGCTACAGCGGGCTATCTCCAAAAGCTCCAGGGACGGTCGGGACTCTCGTTTCGCTTCCTCTTGGCATGCTGATACTTATCTATTTTGACGCCCAAACTCTATTTTTGGCAACTCTTCTAATCTCCATAATTGCCGTTCGCGAGATAAACAGATATGAGGCAAAAAGCGCTATACATGATGACAAGCGAATCGTAATAGACGAGCTTGCGGGGATGTGGTTTGCACTGAGCGTCGCACCTGCAATTAGCGTGAATTTAAGCGAAGTCGGGGATTTGCAAAACGGATTTTTAGTTCAAAGTTTGCTCTCTTTTGTTCTCTTTAGATATTTTGACATAACAAAACCCTCAATTATAGGCAGACTTGACCGTGAAGCTAAAGGCGGAGTGGGCGTTGTGGCTGATGATGTAGTTGCCGGCTTTGTTGCTGGAATTTTGAGTGCCGTTATTTGGCAGGGATGGCTGCAGATTCAAAATATTATTTAATTTATTTTTTTAACATGTAGAAAAAGTAAACCTCAAAAGAATTAAAAGATAACACTATCAAAACTAAAAGAGTGATGTAGTTGCAAGGCGCTTAGTAAGGAAGCGTACTAAAGTACGTGACGAGCGTAGCAACGAAGCAAATGCTTCGCTATTTTTGTTTTAAATAAATAAAGGGTCGGATGACGGTTCAATCTCTTCAAAATCCTCTATTATCTGTTCAAACATCTTCATAGTTTTTTTAGATTTGCTTACATGTTCATCAAATATAGACTTTGAAGATGGAAATGCTTCAGACAACTCTTGATAGATCAATATACGCCCGTTTATATGTTTGCCAATCTCTGCAAATGCGCTTCTTAGATACTCTTTTGAGTTTGTATGTCTAAAGAGCGACCTTATCATTCTTATGCGCTCTTTAATCGGCAGGGACTCATCTATGGCTTCTGCTATTCTTTTTATATCGAGTCTTGAGAGATAAACTCCGCTGATTGCAGGAGCTAAAAGTTTAGAGGTCAGCGCATCTACAAACTGCGGAACAGGCTCTTCATCCTCTTTATCTCCTGCATCTGGGTCTCTTTTTTCAAACTCGTCAGTTACGCAGCTCTCTTTTACAAGCTTATCAAATTCCGCTCTTAAATCACTAAAATCTTCTCTACCCATTTATAGTCCTTCGTATAATATATTTATCAACCAAATAGTTAAAATATGGTTGTGTGTTCTTAAAGACTCATAGTTTTCACAAAAGCTAATAATAAACAGGTTTCTTTCCTTTTTGGACTACAGTACCAGCA
>NZ_JAHYJB010000061.1 GCF_019429335.1 Sulfurimonas sp.
ATTATGAGCAAGTGATAGACTCCTTGGAGATTTAATAGAACTCTAAAGCTCTATCATTGATCTAAAAAAATGTGATCATCTTGCTTATCTCTTTACATGTAATTATATTAAATTTATTAGTAGGAGTTAAACATGCAAGAACTAGTAGAAAAACTCAAAGGTATGAAAAGTGCCACAAAAGCGCAATATGATGCGATGATTGAGAGCCATGCATATAAGGAGGTGATTAAAAACCTTAAAGAGGCAGGACTTGAAAAAGATGATTTATCTGATGAGGAGTTTCATGCACTTTTGAGTGAGCAAAAAAAGAGAGCAAACTCCTTTGCAAAAGGTGCTTTAGGTGCTTCTGGGATATTTCTCTTTTTAGAACTCTTAGGTTAATCATGTCAAAGATAGCACTACTAGATGGACTCTTAAAAGAGTATCGTAAATGGACGCTCAAGCTCAAAAGCGCTTCTCAAAATATTGAAGACAACATTTTGCAAAAAGATATAAACTCTAAACTCGAAGAGAAGGTCGCAAGCATAATTATCTCTTCCGTACTTGTTTATATCGTCATTGGGATCGTCGGTCTCTTTGGGGTGAGTGTCGGCGGAGTGTGGGGTGTAGTTGTTTTTGCTATCGGGTGGCTCCTTTCTAAAGCAATCAACAAAAAAGTGTTTGGAAGTGAGAGAGCGGTTGAATCACTCAAAGAGGAAGAGAAGCTTCTGCTTGAGAAGTTAGAGCAACTAAACCATAGACATGAAGAGATGCGAAGTCACCTACCAGCGATGCCTGTCTTTTTTACGAACTATCCATCACTCAAAAGAGAGTTTGGAGAGATGATCAACAGACTTCTGACATATAACGCCTCAAATTTGGCGCTTAAATATAGATACAGACATGCTTATCTTGTCAAAAAGTATCAAAATGAAGTCAATACATTTCATAAAATCTACGCAAATAAAAAGGAATCTAGCAAATGATGACCAATGCCATAACTTTAACAATCAGCATAATGATAGTGGCTCTTTTTATTCAGAGCATTAAAAACAGAGGAAGAAGTTTCAAAAACGAGATAGTAAGCCTTGGAATACTAGGAACTTTTATAGGTATAGCTATCGGTCTTTATCACTTTGATGTGACAAATATAAAAGAGAGCATGCCACAGCTTCTTGAGGGGCTTAAGACTGCATTTGTTACCTCTGGGATGGGGATATTTTTCTCCATACTCCTCTCCATCTTTAAGCCACAAGCCACAAAAAAAGAGGAAGTTATCTACGCGCTTGAAGAAGTTGTCAAAGATTTTAACAAAAAACTGACTGAACAGTTTGGAGACAACTTCAAGCAGTTAAATGATGCGGTAAAAAATATGATTCTCTGGCAGGATAACTATAAGAGTCATATTCAAGAGAGTGAACAAAGCATTAGCCATATTATCAAAGAGCTTAAACACATCTCTCTTGCAAAAGAGAGCGAACAAGCAAATATCCAAAAACTCATAGACAATCTTACCTCTTCAAGCGATAAGGTTAAAGTATCACTTGAAGAGACAACCGACATCGTTAAAGAAAATATGCAGCTGCTGCTGCGTGAAGCAAACGGGAGACTCTAAGATGCAAGATAGTGAGAGCAACTGGATCAATATAGCAGATGTTATGTCAGCGCTTATGATGATATTTATGTTTATATCTATCTCTTTTTTATACCAACTCCTTAGTGAAAAAGAGAACTATAAAATAGAGTTAAACAAAGCACTTCATGAAGAGTTTGACAAGGATTTGACGAAATGGCAAGCTCTCATTACAGATGATAACATCATGCGCTTCAATTCGCCATTTGAAACAGGTGGTGCGGAAGTACCTGAAGCTTTTTATGAGTTACTCCAAGATTTTTTCCCTCGCTACATCAAAGTGTTAAGTGATGCCAAATTTAAAAGTGAAATAGATGAGATACGGGTCGAAGGACATACTTCAAATGGATGGGGAAGTGTTGCAGATACAAGAGAAGTCTATCTAAAAAATATGCGCCTCTCTCAAGAAAGAGCCAGCAATGTGCTCTCGCTATGCTACGGTTTGGATGATTTTTTTATTAGAAACAACATCAAGTGGCTCGAAGCAAATCTAAGAGCAAACGGAATGGCTTTTTCAAAACCGCTTTATTTTGAAAAATCTCAAACAGAGGACACTGAACGTTCCAAAAGAGTCGAATTTAAAGTAATCACCAAAGATAAATAGGCTCATAGACAAGATGCGTCTATAGTTTTTTCTATACTTTTTTTATATTTGATTACCAAGGGGGTAAATATGTAAAAAACACTCTCATGCTATAAAAATAAAATCACAACAAAAGGAAGATGCATATAACGGTTTATCCGGACACCTCTGTCGGTTTCATTCGGACAGTTGAAGAAGAGATATTTTCTGTGGCGATATTTTAGCATAAGTGTCCGAATGATTTTTTATTTCTCTTGGATTTTTTCT
>NZ_JAHYJB010000037.1 GCF_019429335.1 Sulfurimonas sp.
GAGAGTAGAAATTTGTTTGCGTACAGATATGATACGCCGTTTTTTACAACTTGTTCACAGACATCTTTATAATCTCTGTTTTGAAACTCACAGTTGTCATATTTTCCCATAAGCAGGGTGCCAAATAGCATGGTCAATAGTAGTTTTTTCATCTGTTTTCCCCTACGGTTAGAAGCTACTATGATAACAAAAAATTTTTCAAGTTATATTAATTCTTTATATTAGTCTCTATTTTGATATAATCACAAAAAAATATAACAGATAAAGATGGAGCGATAGATGGTAGACAAAGCATGTGACAACAAAATATGTATAAATAGCAAAAATTGCGCTAGATTCCAATCATTTTTAGACGGAAACAATGACTGTAAAACATTTAAGGGTACGGAAGTAAAAGGGTGCGGACAGTTTATTCAGAAGTAGTGTTTATCTCTTTTAGTCTCTGTGGAGTCCCAATATCTCGCCATTTCCCCTCATGGAGAGTTCCGCTTATGCGGTTGTTTTCAATAGCTTCGCGAAGCAGCGGCGCAAGTGGGGTTTTTTTGCACTCCAAACCCCTGAAGAATTCTGCAGAGTAGTATCCAATCCCTGAGAAGGTAAACTTCTTCTTTGCATCGCTCGCAACTCTGTTTTTATGAAGAGCAAAGTCTCCTTCATGGTTGTGCTCTGGGTTTGGAACTAGAATAAGATGTGCCAAATCACCATTTAAATCAAAACTGCTCTCAAACTCATAATCGCACCAGATATCGCTGTTGACTACTAAAAAAGTCTCATCTTCCAGCAGAGGAAGCGCTTTTATTATCCCGCCTGCACTCTCCAGTGCTCCGCACTCCTGCTCGTCGGAGTAGATAAGGCTTACTCCCCATTTTGAGCCGTCTCCAAGCGCTTCTGTTATCTGATTTCCCAAGTGGGCGATGTTGATAACAATCTCGCTAAAACCCAAAGATGCAAGCTTTTCAATGTGCCAGACTATAAGCGGCTTGCCTTTTATCTTCAGTAGCGGTTTTGGAGTCTTGTCGGTGAGCGGACGCATCCTCTCGCCGCGACCGGCCGCAAGTATCATCGCTTTCATTTTGCTCTGCTTAAAAAATCTGCAAACTCTCTTGTCTCATTGTATCTCTCTGCCGTATCAATTACGTATTTCAGGGTAAGAGGTATATCTTTGAGGTAGCCGTTTTTTTTGTCGCGGATATGCAGACGAGAGAATACTCCAAGAACCTTTATATGTCTTTGCATCCCCATAAAGTCAAACCATCTCAAAAATGTCTCATCGCTTACTTTGAGCTCTTTTTTGTCGCGAAACTCTAACGCCAATTTTTTTATCTCTTTTCTCTCATACGCAACGTAGCAATCCTTTAGTAGGGAGACCAAATCATATGTTATTGCGCCGTTCATGGCATCCTGATAATCTATAACGCCGATTTTGTTGTCACTCTTTAGCATTATATTTCTTGAGTGAAAATCGCGGTGCACAAAAACATTCTGAGGCTGTTCAAGTACTACATCTGAAATCGCATTTAACGTGCTTGTGATAAGCTCTTTTTGCGCCTCATCAAGCTTTAGATGAAGCTTTTTCTCTAGATACCACTCAAGCATCAGATCCATCTCTGCATGTAGAAATTTTTTATCATAAACAGGCAGACCTTTTGTATCTGCTTTTTGCATCTTTAGGATTGTGTTTATGGCTTTTGTGTAAAAGGCTTTGAAGTTGTTTTGGTTTAGTATATTGAGATAGTTGGTGGTTCCAAAATCTTCCAAAATAAGATATCCATCATCTGGATTTTGTTCAAAAATTTTTGGCGCGCCTACTTCGGCATCCCTAAGCCTTGCTGTCACATCAATAAACGATTCAAGCGAGTTCTTCTCGAGTGAAGAGTCCATTAAAAGAGCCGTTCTGTCTCCGTCACGGAGTCTGTAATATTTTCTAAAGCTGGCATCAGCCAAAGCAGTTTCAATCGTATAATTTTTAAAAATGGTCTTACCTAACCACTCTTTTATTTTATTCATATATGGCACCTAAAATAGAATCTTTTGACGCTCCGGTTACGGACGAAATTTTAACACATTTTTTGTGTATTCTCTCATGTGCGAGCCATGCAAAAGCCATCGCCTCCATAAACTCGCTGCTTACGCCGCACTCATCGCTTGAGACAACCTCGACGTTTTGCAGTTCATCACACAGGCGCTCCATAAGATAGATGTTTTTAACTCCGCCGCCGCAAACAATAAGCAGATTGGTAGGAGTTTTTTTAACTTCGTCGGCAATGCTTTTTACGGTAAGCTCCAGAAGGGTCGCTTGGATGTCTCTGGCCTTTAAATAGAGAGTATTTTGGGTTTTTTTAGCAAAATTTTCAAGTTTTTTCTCAAGCCACTTGGCATTGAAAAGTTCTCGTCCCGTGCTTTTTGGAGCTTTTTTTGAAAAGTATGGTTCACGCAGCATCTCTTTTAGGAGCTCGCTGCTTGGGGTTCCAGATTTTGCCCAGGCACCCTCTTCATCACATGCGAGGCTGTTGTTTTGCGAAATCCAGTAATCCATAAGGACATTTCCGCATCCTGTATCATACCCGATGACACTCTCGCCAAGTATGCTGAGATTTGCCATTCCGCCGATATTTAGCACTGTAACATTTCCCTTAAGTCTTGAGAATAAGAAGTGGTGGAATGCCGGAGTAAACGGTGCGCCCTGACCGCCGAGCGCTATATCTTTTTGCCTGAAATCACTAACAACGCTAACACCTGTTAGTGCCGTTATAACGTTTGCGTTTCCAAGCTGCATCGAAAAAGGGTGTTCGCTCTCAGGTTCGTGCCAAAGCGTCTGACCATGCAGACCTATGGCTTTGATGATATTTTTATCTATCTT
Organism: Sulfurimonas sp.; assembly: GCF_019429335.1. Taxonomy (GTDB): domain Bacteria; phylum Campylobacterota; class Campylobacteria; order Campylobacterales; family Sulfurimonadaceae; genus Sulfurimonas. Next base: position 2,861 of record NZ_JAHYJB010000037.1, read on the forward strand.
TTTTCTGGCTATAAAGTGTATAAGAGAAGCGGCATACATTTTGCCCAAACGGGTGTCAAGTTCGCCTATCTCTTGGAATGTCGTAGTCCCGTTTATTGCTGCTAAAATATCTTTTTTTATTTTTTCATCAAAAGGGTATGCGGCTGAGTGAATAAGCTCAAAACTCTCATCTTTCATTTCGCAAAGGGCTATATCAATGCCGTCAAGGCTTGTTCCGGACATTACGCCGATGTAAAATTCACTCATTTTTTGCTCCATCAATTGGCTCTAATCGTAGCTTTGGGATTTCCCAAAAGCATAATAAAAAATGCGCTCAATGTGCCGATGACCATCTGCCACGAAAAACCGACAGTTATTCCAAAAGTGTAGGGCTGAAGCGCTAAAACAGCGACGAAACCGCCGATAAGCGCTAATGGAACTGTTGTCTGGTTGCCACGGGATGTAAATATTGCCGCGAAGAAAACGCCCAAAAGACCGGTATATGCAAAGGACATAACACCAAGAGCAAAACTTATCAAAGAGAGGTCGCTGTAGCGCTGCCAGAAGTAACTGAGTATAGCCATGGCGGATAAAACGATGGCAAAAAAGAGCACTGCAAATCTAGAAGCTTTTACAAAGTGGTACTCATCTGTCTCGCCTTTTCTTAGCTTCCAAGGTTTGTATAAATCTTCAACCGCAACGGATGCCATGGCTCCTAAAACTGAGTTTGCACTCGAGAGTGCAGCCGCAATTGCTCCGACAGTGACCAGACCTCTTAGACCATCAGGCATCTCGTTTAGTATGTAGTACATAAAAATCGTAATCTTTTCGCCATCAAAGCTCTGTGTTACACTGCTTTGCATGTAAAAAAGGTAAAGCAGCGCTCCGATGCTCAAAAACAGAAGCACTACGGGAATGGTGAGCAAAATGGAGATGATAAGCGATTTTGCCGCTTCGTTTTTGTCTCTGCATGCCAAAACTCTCTGCGTCATATCCTGATCAAGCCCGAAAGCCGCAATATTTAGCAAAAGCCATCCGCTTAGAAGTCCGATAATGTTGAAGTTGCCATCAAACGAGGTGTCTATAAATTTGAGTTTGTTGTGCTCGCTTAGCGTCTTAAAAATCTCGATATGTTCGAGCGAATAGTAGAGATATATAAGCACGGCAACCGCCGCTCCGATGTATGTCAGAGCTTGGATAATGTCGCTTAGGATTACCGAGCGGACACCGCCAAAGTAGGTATAGGCAAGCGCGCCGAACATTAAAATCAGAATCGAGACGGCAACATGAGTGAATATTATGTCGCTAAAGAGAATCATGGAGATGGCAAGCGCGCCGATATAAAGCCTCGCGCCGCTGGCAAAAACTCTCCCTATGAGAAACATTACTCCTGCTTGTTTTTTTGCACTCTCTCCATATCTTGACTCTAAAAGTTCATAGACCGTTACTGCTCTCATCTCATAATACTTCGGGATAAGGACATAGGAGATAAAGATGACCGCGATAAGGGAGGAGAAGTAGAATCCTATAAATGTAAAGTCGCTGCCGTATGAGAGTTCAGGAACACCCAAAAATGTAGCGGCAGACTGCGAAGTGGCAAGGACTGAGACCGCAACGGCAAACATGGGCACTGCGGTTGGCGAGAGAAAGTACTCTCTTGAGGTGTTTATCTTTGAGCGGCTTAGAATTATTGAAGTTGTGCCAAGAATTAAAAAGTATGAGAGAAATACCGCCCAGTCAAGAGATGAAAATGCGCTCTGCATTACCGGCGCTCATTTTTTTTATGAAGCTGCTCAATTCTCTTGTTTGACTCTAAAATTCTCTCAAGAGGTATGGCGCCGCTTTTGATTTTGGATACAATTACCTCTACAAGTTCGCCTGTATCTTGAGATGAGAGCTGATTTCCAAAAAGTAACATGTCGATTCCTGAGTTTATTCCAAGCGTTACAATCTCCTCCAAGGAGTAGTGTTTTGAGATTGCTCCCATCTGTAAATCATCACTCACTAAAACACCCTTAAAACCCAGCTCATCTCTTAATAGTTTTGTATTTACGTTGTGTGAGAGTGTTGCAGGATATTTCTCATCAAGTTTTGAGTTAAAGACATGCGCACTCATTATCATTGCAGCTTCGCCTGATTTTATAAGCTCTATGTATGGTTCAAGCTCAACGCTGCTCCATGTTTTGCTGATATCTACAAAACCTTCGTGCGAATCATCAAGTGATGAGCCGTGCCCCGGAAAGTGCTTTAATACGCTGATAATACGCTCATTTTTCAGCGAGTTCATAAATATTTTTGCATATTTTACAACCTCTTTTGGCTCGCTTGAGTAAGAGCGGCGAAGTCCTGATATTACCATGTTGTCTGGGTTCAGTTCCAAATCTACAACCGGTGCGAAGTTGCAGTTGATGCCGCCATGTCTGAGTGTTTTTGCCAAAGAGTTGTAGATATGTGTAGTCATGTACTCATCAAGCTCAGAGACCGTCTTTGCCGAAGGTGTCGCTTCAAATCCGTACTTTGGTTTGAGTCTTGCTACTTTCCCGCCCTCTTGGTCAACTGCTATAAGAAGAGGTTTGGTTGAGATGGATTTTAGTTTTGAAGTTAAGAGTTGGAGTTGCATTGGCGAGCTGATATTTTTTGTTCTGTTTCTGTCATTGTAGAAGCGGTCAAAGAGGATTACGCCGCCGAGTTCATAGTTTTTTATATCTCTTGCAATTGTGCTGTTTTCATTAATCTCTTCGTTGTCAAAGCCGACAAGAAGCATCCTGCCGACCATTTTTTTAAGGCTCTCGTTATCTGGAAGATTTTGGAATTGTGTTGCACTAAGAGTTACTATAGTGCTAATAAACAGTGCAAAAAATCTCTTCATTTTAGCAACATAGCTTTGGGGGCTGTGGGAAAACTAGTGTCCATACCACTGTAATGGGCTTTGCCATTTACAGTGCATAGCATCAGCTAATTTCCTCTGGAGCCGGGTTTTATAGCTTCGCTTCCGCTTTTACACATCGGGCACTCATCCTGTGCATACATCTCAAAAGTGAAATCTTCAAGAGCAAAAAACGGAATATCTTGCGGAAGCTTGCAGTTTGGCTTTGTAGCAATCTCGCTATATTGGCGTCTGCAAAAACCGCGGTTTGCTAAAGCGGCAACGCCGACTATCTCTCCGCCGAGACTCTTTACAACGGCTGCTGCTTCCATGGCGGAGCCGCCCGTTGTGATGATATCTTCGCACATCAAAACTCTCTCACCCTCTTTCACCTCAAAACCGCGGCGGATACTCATCTCGCCATTTACTCTCTCGGCAAAAATTGAGCGGACATCAAGAGCCGTTGCCAAAGCAAATCCTGCAATCAACCCTCCAAGAGCAGGCGCACAGACAGTGTCAACTTGCAGGCCGCTCTCTTTAATCTGCTTTGCAAGCGCATCAGCTAGAAGTTTTGCTGTTTTTGGATCCTCTAAAACCTTAGCAGACTGCAGATAATACTTTGAGTGATTTCCGCTACTTAGTTTAAAATGCCCCTCTAAAAGAGCGTCTGAATCCATATATATTTTTTTGATATCCATCTGTTTATACCTTTAGTATTTCTGCTTCTTTTGCTTTAATGATGTTGTCTACTTCCGCAATAAACTTGTCAGTTATTTTTTGGATATTCTCTTGTGCAGATTTTGATTCATCTACTGTTATCTCTTTATCTTTTTCAAACTTTTTAACTTTGTCGTTTGCGTTTTTTCTGTCGTTTCTGATAGCGACTTTCGCATGTTCTCCCATAACCTTCATCTGCTTAACAGACTCTTGTCTCTGCTCAACCGTCATAGCAGGGAAGAAGAGCTTGATTTGCACGCCGTCATTGTTTGGATTTGCGCCTACATTTGCTTTTGATATTGCGCTCTCTATTAAGTTTAGGAGATTTTTTTCCCAAGGATTTACAACAATTGTCGTTGCATCTGTTGCTATTATAGAACCAACCTGATCAAGTGCAGTCATCGTTCCATAATAGTCAATTTTAACATTATCCAAAACAGATGTCGTCACCTTTCCTGTTCTAAGTGTTTTAAAATCTCTTAGCATGTGGTTAACACTTGCTCTCATTTTTGTTTCACACTCGTTGAATAGTTCGTTTAGCATGTTGTTCCTTTGTAATATGAAAAATAATTGCGTAATTGTAGCGAGAAATATTTAAAAAAAGAATTTAGGAGGCAGTGGCTGCAAAAAAATTGCAGCTGCTATTTTGCTGTAGAATTGCTATCCGTCGGTGCGATTTCGATGTTAGTAGTTGAGGATTGAGCTGTAGATGGAGCTACAACATGGGTTGTTTCAACCATATTATCAACAACAGATTCAGCCGAAGCCGATGCGTACATGTAACCTAAAGTTATCGTGTTGGCAACGAAGAGAAATCCTATGATAAATGTTGTTTTTGCCAAAAAGCTACCAGGTCCTTTTGCCCCAAAAACAGACTCGTTAGAGCCGCTGTACGCGCCTAGACCGATGCTTGAGCTTTTTTGAAGAAGTACCGCTATTACAAGCATTACTACCAAAATTATTTGAACAATAAGCAGAAAACTAGTTGTCATTATATATATCCTGAGTCTTAAAAGTGGCGAATTATACCTAAAAAAACTAATTGTTGCAAAATAAGCTATAATTTTAAAAATTTTTGGGGATATTTATGAATTTTAAAAATAAAAATTTTACTCTCTTGCTTTTGGTTTTTTTATCTTTTATTCCATTAAATGCAAAAGAGTTAAGCAAAAAACCTACTATTGCCGCAAGCACATTTTCTCTATATGACATAGCAAAAAACATCGTATCCGATACAGCCGAAGTCTTTATGATTCTTCCGTTTGGCGTAGATACCCACAGTTACGAGCCATCGCCAAGAGATATGATAAAGATATCAAGAAGCACTCTGGTTCTTTACAACGGTGCCGGTTTGGAGCCTTGGATAGATGGGTTTGAGTTTAAAAACAGAGCGCTAAATATAAGTCAACATGTTAAATTAAGAGAGGTTGGTGAGAGTGGGCACCAATGTAGTGACGAAGATGCTCATCACACTCACGGCAGCGTTGATCCTCACTACTGGCAAGACCCGCAAAATATGATATTGGCAGCCCAATATATCGCAGGCGAGTTGATTGCGATGTTTCCAAAAAAGAGAGATATTTACATAAAAAACAGAGACAAATATATCTACATGTTGAAAAATCTAGATAAAAGTTACAGCGAAAAATTATCTTCTTGCAAGCTCGATACAATCATTGTAAACCACAATGCATTTTCTTATCTCTCCCATAGATACGGCTTTAAGGTTGAAGCTCTCAGCGGACTCTCTCCCGAGGCTGAGCCTAGCGGGAAAAATATGATAAAGCTGATTGAACATGTAAGAGAGCATAAAGTGGGAGTTATCTTTTTTGAGAGTTTTGTCAGCGATAAAGCAATCAAGAGCATAGCAAAAGAGGCAAATACGGAAGTTGACGTGTTGCAGCCACTGGGAAACATCACGGCTGATGAAGCAAAACAGCATCTCGGCTATGAAGAGATTATGAGACGAAATCTGCAAAAAATATCCAAAGCTCTTATATGCCGATGAAATTTATCGTTCCCATTTTTGATATTAAAAACTTGAGCTTTGTTGTTAAGGGTCAAACAATTTTATCAAATATCTCTTTGGAGATTTTTCGCTCCGAATATATTGCTATCATAGGTCCAAACGGAGGAGGAAAAACAACCCTTATCCGTATGCTTTTGGGGCTTGAAAAACCGACAAGCGGCGAAGTTAAAATATACGGAAAAAAGCTCTCAAACTTTAAGGAGTGGTATAAAATAGGCTATGTTGGGCAGCGCGCTTCACATGTAGATGCTTCATTCCCTGCTACGGTTTTAGATATCGTAAAAATGGGCAGAACATCACAAAGAAGTATATTTGGGGCTTTTAGCGAGTTGGATAATCAGCTTGTACGCGATGCAATGCTCAAGATGGATATACTCGATTTAAAAGACAAGATGATTGGAACGCTCTCTGGCGGGCAGAGACAAAGAGTTATGATTGCCCGTGCACTGGCGTCAAAGCCTGAGATATTGATTCTGGATGAGCCAAATACCGGCGTGGACGCTCTATCGCAAAAAAATTTCTACGCGCTTCTTAGAGAGCTGAATAAAAAAGAGGGCATTACCATCGTATTTATAACACATGACATAGGCGTAATAGCTGATGATATCGCAAGGTTATTTACCATAAATCAAAAAGCTGTAGTCTGCAACAACCCAAAACAAGCACTAAGCTGTGAAGAGATGAGCGAGCTCTACGGAATAGAGGCCCATCTTTTACATGTTCACAAGCACGAGCACTGACATGTTAGAGATGATATCTCAAATAAAAAGTACTAGATGTACTTTTTATGTAGAGCAACATAGCATTAATAAAAAATGGAAGGAATATAATGACTGAAATGCTCTCCTATGATTTTATGCAGAGAGCTTTTGTGGCAGGGATAATAATTGCCATCTTGGCTTCGGTTAGCGGAACTTTTGTAGTTCTAAGACGCTACTCAATGATAAGCGAAACGCTTGCTCATTCAGCTTTGGTGGGTGTTGCGGTCGGTCTTGTCGCAGGATTTAATCCTCTTTGGATGGCAGTTGTGTTTGCAATTATCTCGGCTTGGCTGATTGAATATCTAAGAACCGCCTTTACGCTTTACAGCGATGCGGTTCTTGCCATTTTACTCTCAGGTTCTCTTGCTGTTGCCGTGATTATCGTTTCTCTTGGAGGAGCTTTTAACAACTCACTTTTTTCATATTTATTTGGTTCGATACTCTCCGTAAGCAGTGAAGATGTTGCAACCATCGCAATTTTTGGAAGTATCTCTTTGGGTGCGCTGCTACTCTTCTCAAAAGAGTTCTATTTTATCGCTTACGATGAAGAGGTGGCAAAAACTAGCGGTATTAAAGTAAATCTTTTAAACTTTTTGCTTGTCAGCGTTGTAGCTGTTATTATTGCTCTTTCAATCAGAGTAGTCGGAAGTCTTCTCATCGGCGCTCTTATGATTATCCCGACAATCGCCGCGCTTCAGTTTAGGGTCGGATTTTTTAAAACCGTCATCATCTCTCTTGTTTTTGCACTTTTTAGCGTAGTTGCCGGCATGACGCTCTCCTTCTATTTTTCACTTCCATCCGGTGCTACAATAGTTCTTTGCGTCCTGTTTTTATTTACAGTATCTCTGGTTGCCAACAGAAGATGAGAGTAAGTTCCGAGTTCTCCAAGCGCGCACTGGAGTATGAGAGTTACAACATCATACAAAATATGGTTATAGAAAAACTTCTTGAACATGTAAAGCAAAAGCCTAAAAATATCTTAGATATAGGATGCGGCAGCGGAGCTCTTTGCAAGGCAATTGACTGGGAGTATAACTCATTTTACGGTGTCGATTTTGCGCAGGGTATGCTTGAGTTGCACCCAAAATCTCCAAAGATAGAGCTTCTCTATGGAGATTTTAATGACGACAAACCCTTTGAGAAACTGCTTACACATCTATATGATTCTATTTTTTCTGCATCCGCTCTGCAGTGGGCCGATGATTTGGAGAGGGTATTTGGCAAAATCAGAGAGCTAAACGCTCCTGTTGCTTTGGCAATATTTACCTCAAACACATTCAAAACCATAAACAAAACGGCGGCAATCAGCTCTATACTAAGAGACGCGGATGAAGTTTGTGAGCTGGGAAAAAAATATTTTGGTGCCGAAGTAGAGGTTGCAAACTATAAACTTGAGTTTGAGTCAACCAGAGATATGTTTAAGTATATAAAGAGAAGCGGTGTCAGCGGTTCGAGAAAAATACTTAGTTACAAAGAGAGCAAAAAACTTTTAAACAACTACCCGCTAAACTATCTGGAGTTTGAGGTGGCTTTTGTCTATAGTCCTAATATATAAACCTCGTCACCGTTTTTTATCTCTCCCTTACTTATTATTTTGGCAAAAATTCCTCTGTCGTTTTTAAGAAGAGTAGGAATTTTTACATCTATAACGGCGAGATGGTTGCAGATAGTGCAGTGTTGAGAAATTTCAAGCGTAGCACCCCCAATTTTTAGCTTTGTGCCCACTTCCAAGGCGTAAGGGTTATAGTCAAGGAGAATATTTTCGCCTAGATAGCCAAAGGGCATCTCAAGATTGTAATTTTTAATTAAATTGTAACTATCAATCGAGGCGATTAGAACAGATCTCTGAACATTTTTATTATAAAACTTATCTTCAACCACGCCAAGTTCATCCAGTGCTATCTTCACTTTTTCTATTCGCTCTGAAACAGCTGATTTTGAGATGAAAAGTTTTAAAACCTCCCCGACTCTTTTTCTTGACATAATGGTGCCTTCTCCTGTTGTTGTGTGAAATATTATCATATTTTTAGTTATAAAAAATAGCTTTCGCAGCAGTAATAAAAAATTTATTATAAACAGCATAAGTGTGAATTATTATAAAAATGTAATAATTTTCTCACATTTTTGATACAATTGCTTGACAATTTAATTAAATTTCATATATAATCTTTGCATTGCATTTTATATTATGCATATAAAGTTTGTACTATGTGTGCGATGCATACTATGAAGTCTACGGAATCAAAGAGAAGGAGGTAAATAATAAATGAGTAAAATTTCTGAAAATAATTTAGAAACTACTACAACAGAGCGATCAAGTAGAAGAGATTTCTTCAAGAGAACTGCTGCTTATTCTGTGAGCGCAATTGCAGCTGCCAGTATTCTAGCGCCAGTTAAGCTTTTGGCTGACGATGAAAATATAATCCACCATGTTGAGTGGGGAACAACCTTGGGCGATGAGCTTAACAAATATCCATACGGTATTCCGTCGGCTTATGAGCACAATGTAGTAAGAAGAACTTCAAGCCTTCTTTCTTCTGCCGGTGATATGCATGCTGCTGTTTCAATGACACCACTGCATGAACTGGAGGGTATAATTACTCCAAACGGACTGCACTTTACAAGAACACACAATGGTGTTGCTCACGTAGATCCCAATAAGTTTAGACTTATGATTCACGGTCTTGTTGAAAAGCCAATTGTTTTGACTCTTGAGCAGTTAAAAAAATATCCTGCAGAGAGCAGAATTCTTTTCATGGAGTGCCCTGCAAACGGTGCTGCTGAGTGGAAAGGTCCTCAGTTTAACTCTTTACAATTCGTAAAAGGTATGATGAGCAATGCGGAGTGGACAGGTGTTCGTCTAAAAACTATCCTTGATGAAATCGGCTTAAAGCCGACTGCAAAATGGATGTTGGCAGAGGGATCTGACGGTTCAGAGATGAGCAGAACGGTTCCTGTTGAAAAAGTTTTAGATGACGCAATGATTGTCTGGGCACAAAACGGTGAGGCAATCAGACCTGAGCAAGGATATCCTGTTCGTTTGATGCTACCGGGCTGGGAAGCGAACTTGTGTGTTAAATGGCTTAAACGTTTAGAGTTCGGTGCAGAGCCGTGGTATTGTAAAGAAGAGACCTCTAAATATACAGTATTAACTGCAGATGGTAAGGCTATTCAGCATTTCTATCCGTTAGAAGTTAACTCAATAATTACAACTCCATGTCCTGAGAAACCGTGGACAGACCTTAAAAAAGGCGACTTGGTAGAGGTTGAAGGTATCGCATGGAGCGGTCACGGAACTATTTCGGCTGTAGATATATCTTTTGATGGCGGAGACAACTATGTTGAAGCAAAATTAAAAGGTCTGGTTCTTCCTAAGTCATGGACAAGATTCTCGTACATGTACAAATACGAAGGCAAGCCGTTGTTGATTCAATCTCGTGCGATTGATGATGCTGGATTTGTTCAGCCGTCAGTAACAGAGGAAAAGGCGATTATCGGTGTGGAAGGTGTTTATCATAGAAACTCAATTTGTACTTGGGAAGTCAAAGAAGATGGTTCAGTTCACAATGTTCAAGTTAGAACAGACAACTGTCCAAAGTAAACGGGGAGCAGATTATGATAAAATTAAGTAATAAACTAATTATTTTAGGTGTTTCTGTTGTTGCAAGCAGTGCCCTATTTTTTACTGGCTGTTTAGGTTCAAGTGCCGAAGCTATTAATTCTGCAAAGGTTCAAACTGCTGCAAACGGTATGTACAACCCGACTAAAGATGCTTTGGACGGCGGTGTTACATATAAGAGAGCAAACGGTATGTATACTGCATATGCTCTTAATGAGCAATCAACAGCAGGTGTTAATTTTGGTAGAGCTCCTACTCCAAACGAGCTAAAAGCTTGGGATACGGATATTATGCCAGACGGTACAGGTTTGCCAGAAGGCAGCGGTACTGTTGATGATGGTGAAGAGCTTTATGATAGAGACTGTGCTGTTTGTCACGGCGAGTTTGGTGCAGGCGGTAAAGGATATCCGACATTAACTGGCGGTTCACTAGCTTCACTGACAAACCAAAGAACATGTCCTGGTAAAGATGCTCCAAATAGAACAATCGGTTCGTACTGGCCGCAGGCAAGTACGCTTATTTGGTATATCCGCGATGCAATGCCATACGCAAATCCAAAGAGCTACTCACCAAATGAGATGTATGCTGTGACCGCTTATTTATTAAAAGAGAACGGTGTGCAGATTGAAGGTCAAGATATTGAAGAGTTAAATCAGGACAATTTTAAGAAAATCGTTATGCCAAATCGTAACGGCTTCTATCCTGATATAGATGGACCAAACGGCGTTGAAAACGTAAGAGCTTTCTTTGCTGAGCCTAAAAACTTTGGTGCAGTTGGAACCCGTTGTATGACAAACTGTGGCAAAGAGTCTGTGGCAAGAATTGGGAATGAGATTACTGGCGTTGTTCCGGCTTACTCAACCGTTAGAAATCTTCCAAAAGTAGATCCGTCTAAAGGCGGAGCTGTTTCAGAGGCTCAAAAACTGTATGAGAAATCATGTGCTGTTTGTCATAAGACTGATGCAATGGGTGCTCCTGCGGTTGGAGACAGAGGTGCTTGGGAAACAATAATGGAGCAGGGCTTGGATAAAGTAAATAGTCATGCTATTAATGGTCTTGGCAACATGCCTCCAAAGGGTGGCGCTATGGACTTAAGTGACGATCAAGTCAAAGAGATTGTGAAATTTATGGTAGAATCTAGCAAGTAAGACTTATTAGAGCTACTTAACACTAATATAAAGGAAATAAAATGAAAAGAAGAAAATTTTTAAGTTTAGGCGCAGTAGCTGCTGCTGCAACTGTAATACCTGCTGGACTGAGTGCTACAGATTTTAGAGCAACTGCTCCAAAAGCATGGGATGCTCCAACAAGCAAAGAGGCAATCGAGTCAATGTTTGGTTCAGTTGCTATGGTTGATGGTCAGATTGAAATTAAAGCTCCTAAATTAGCTGAAAACGGTGGCGCTGTGCCAATCGGTATCAAATCTAAGCTAGACCTTGAAGTAATCGCACTGTTCCAAGATGCTAATCCAAGAAGTGCTGTTGTAGTATTTGAATTAGGTGAGGGCGGTGTTGTAGACCTTCAAACTAAAATAAAAATGAGAAAAACTGCAAATGTGACAATCGTTGCAAAAGGCAGAGATGGCAAATTGTACTCAGCTGTACAAAAAGTAGAAGTTTCTATCGGTGGTTGTGGAGGTTGATTTAACCCCACAAACTTTCTATATAAATAAAAATAAATAAAAAAAAGGATTATTATCATGAGTATGAAAATCAAAGCAAAAATTAAAAAAGATGTTACTGAAGTTAAACTTTTACTTTCTAGCCCGATGGTTGGCAAAGAAGAGGCTGAGTTAAAAAAAGTTGAAGTAAGCTATATTACTCACGTTACTGCTAAAGTAGGCACAAAAGTTGTATGGGAAGCTTCAACGGGACCATTCCTTTCAAAAGACCCTTACTTTATGTTTAACTTTAAAGGTGCTAAAGTGGGTGATGAAATTGTTATTGAAACTATTGATAACAAAGGCGAAACAGAGAGCGATAAAGTAGTTATAAAATAGTGTTTCCCCTTTGGGGGCACTACCATCTGCAACTTATTTTGGAAGAGTATATCTGGTTTGTTAAAAAAACAGACGAGCTATATTCTTGCGAATACAAATTAAAATAAGGAAATCTTATGATAAAAAAGATGATTAAGCCGCTGGCAGTTTATGCTATTGCCTTGCTGCCGGTTATGAGTGTATGTTCTTCAGATACTGCAAATTTTGATGCTGGTACAAAAACAGGTGCTCAGGCAAAAGACGTTGTTATTGCGAGTGATGAGTATCAGTATAACCTAGAGCCAAAGCAAGTTAGCGGGAATGTATGGTGTTTCTTTGGAGCACTGGAAATTCCTACAAAAAAGAACGGCGGAAATATGGTAAATACTTGCTATATTAAAACAAATACTGGTTATGCTCTTTGGGATACCGGCCCGACATATATTTATGCAAAACAAGCTTATGAGGTAATGAGTAAGATTGCAGGTAAACTTCCTGTTACTACAATAATCTTAAGCCATGAGCATGATGATCACTGGCTAGGAAACAACTACTACAAAGAAGTTCATAATTCAGAAATCGTAGGTCCCGAATCTGTAAATAAAAACTATAAGCCAGGTGAGAGAACAAGCAGAATGTTTGTTACTTTATCTGAAAATGCTATCAGAGGAACAGAGATTGTTGCTGTTGATAAGTGGTATGAAGAGAAAGAGCCTATAAAGTTTACTATTGATGGTGTTAATTTTGAGTATGTGCCGGTAGGTAACGGCCACTCTGTAGAGGACTATTTCCTTTATATGCCTGAAAATAAGCTTATTCTTGCAGGTGACTTGGTTATGAATGGAAGAGTTACATCAAACAGAGACGGTTCAGTTGAAGGACAGCTTGCTGCAATAGAGAACATGAACTCAAAAGAGTGGAACACGCTGATTCCTGGGCATGGATTTATCATAGATAAAACTGCAACTGATGAGTCTATGCAGTACTTTACTCTAACAAAAGAGAGAATCTTAGCAGCTATAGACGAAGGTGTTGATAGTACTGAAATCGTTGAACAGGTGCCTCTCGAAGAGTTTAAAGACAAAGCTCTGTATGACTTATTAAACGCATCTAACGTTTCAAGAGCATATCAAGAGTATGATATGGGTCTTTAAATAGAGAAGAATATCCGTGGTTTGGCTTATGCCAAATCACTTTCCCCTCAGCAACAAAAGAAACCCAACATGAACCTCATTAAAATATTAATTTTAGCCCTTTTTTTACATGTAACAATTTATGCCGAACCAATCAATATTGATAATATTGTCTCTCAGGCAAAAAAAGAGAATAAGCAGGTTTTGCTATTTTTTAATATGACAAGATGCGGTGCATGCAAAGAGATGATTAAAACATCCATAGAAGATGCAGATATTAGAAGGCGTATCGATAGAGATTTTTTATATGTTGGTATGAACATCAACTCAAAAGATGAAGTTATACATAAAACGTTTAAAGGCAGTGTTCATGGATTTGCGAAGAGCTTAGGTATTAATCTATATCCATCGGCTATATTTTTAGGTTGTGATAACGAACAGAAATATCATCTTGTAGGCTATAGAGACAAAGATAAATTTTCAACTATTATTGAATACGTAAGCACAAAATCATATAAAAGTATGGATTTAGAATCTTTTATTAATGAGAAAGACTTTAACGATTAGGATAATATATCTTTTTCTAGTGAGTAGAGTTCGTATCTGATATGCTTAAAATTCTCACTATTCTCAGCGCTATTTAGTTTATACAACTCCTCCAAGACTCTAGCGGACTCTTGCGCTCTCTTAAAGTTGGCAATAATAATAGAAGATAAATCAGTGCGGTTCATCTCACTCTCAATACTTTCGCGAAGAACATCATTAATGCTGTCACGATATTTTAAAAGCTCTATGCTGTCTTTGGTGTTTGCTTTATGTCGAAGATGCTTTAGTTTGTGTGAGAGTTCTTTGTTGTTGTGTTTATATCGCATGATATCTTCAACAACTCTGATACCTTCTTTGAGGCGGTTTAGGTTTGCATCAATCACCCGATAAAGTTCGGGTGAAAGCTCATTACTCATCTTTTCCAAATATACCAAATAGGTGTAAAAGGGATGTAAAGATGTTTAAAAAGTCTAGATAAAGTGCAATTGCGCCGTCAATCGGAGTCTCATATGCGCCTTTGATAATATTTTGAGTGTCATAAGTCACTAAAATACTAAAAAGAACAACAGCACCTGCAGATATAAGAATAGCCATAAGCGGACTTCCCATAAATATGTTTACTATTGAAAACCCAAGGATTACAACAAGAGCAACCATTAGCGGTTTTCCATATCCTGAAAAATCCTTTGTTGTTTTAATTGCATAAAAGCTCATTGCGCCGAATATTAGAGATGTCATAGCAAAGGCATTCCCCACTATTGTACCGCCGCCATTCATTCCTAATGTGTGAGAAAGCAGAGGCGAGAGCATCAACCCAGTCATAAAAACAAATCCAAACATAACTGCTAAGTTTATACCAGCTTTATGTTTTACAAAGTGCAGTCCAATTAAAAGTCCAATCTCTAAAATGAGCAGAGGGAAAAAATTAGCTGCAATAGTTCCAGCCATAGGTACACCAACATAAGCACCAACGGCACCAGCCATCATCGAAGCGGCAAAAAGTTTGTACGTCTCTTTTACAAAAGATACGATTTGTGTATCACTTCTAGCATTTGTGCTGTAAGCAGATCCGCTTTCTCTTGCATAGTCACGATTATAAAGTCCCATATTTCTTCCTTATATATATGTAATACAAAATAAGTTACATATTTGTATATTTAGGAATTCTATATATAAAGAGTTAATAAATAGCAACACCATAGTATATGCATCCATGTATTAACAAAAAAAAATTAAAAAAATTCAATTGCTTAACAGTTGATGAAAACTTTTAAAATTCGTCGGCAAAACTATTGACTTATAATATTGATTTGTCTATAATTCCCCTCCACAAACACAGATACCTAAAGTTTAGGTTTAAAAATCTAGGTTTGAGATCATTGAAAACTAAGCAAGTAAATAGACTTTAATAACTAGAAATAGTTAGATGGTCATTAATAAG
>NZ_JAHYJB010000038.1 GCF_019429335.1 Sulfurimonas sp.
TTGATTGATGTTTTGTATTGTTTTTTTGGTAAAAAATTATACCATTTACACGATTTCAAAAGGCTTTTTAAAATTTAAATTAGCTTAAATTATTGGTTGTTTGTGGGAATCTGCAAGTGGCTCAATAATGAATAAAGCTTTTTTAAATAAAAAATTAATCATCTCTATCAATATATCAAAAGATCAGTTTTTTAGTCCAACTTTTTCTTCGAATGTATCGGATGTATCAAAAAACTTTGGGATATACAAATCGCAAATAGAGTTTAAAATCGTAGAAAATCAGATAATGAAAAATAGTTCTGTGGCAAAAGATAATATAGAAGCCCTCCATATAATGGGATTTAAAATAGCTTTGGACGATTTTGGAGTTGAGCACTCAAGTCTGAATAATCTAAAAAATTTCAAAGTTGACAAGTTGAAGATAGACAGAATGTTTATAAAAAACATAGCTCAAGATAAAAATGATTTAAATATTGTAAAATCTATAGTAAATACGGCAAAACTTTTTAATCTCAAAGTACAGACAGAAGGAATAGAGACAAAAGAGCAATATCTGAAGTTAAAAAAAATCGGATGTGACTTTTCACAAGGTTTTTATCACTCAAGTGCCTTGCCTATGGATGAGTTTATACGTTATTATAATAAAACTTGATAATATAAAAACAAATAAAAAATTAAATAAGATTGAGAAATGAAAAACAATAATTTAATACGATTATCAAGCAGTTGCTACTGGAGTATGGAGACGGAGTCTCTCTCGGTAGGCGGGGTGGACATTAAATTGTCTATTTTGCAGAAAAAGTTGTTTAAATTTTTAGTTAAACATATAAATAAACCTGTTCTAAATCTAGATATATTTTATGAACTGCATAACTCATTAGATAAAGAGTTCAATGAAAAAAGTGTACGTAATTTTATAACAGGGCTTAGAAAATTAGCTCCATGTCTAAATCTTGTAAATATATACGGCGGGTATTATATGCTCAAAAGTGAGCAGATTAGTAAATATACAAAACTTAAAGAGCAGTTTTTTGAGATAATAGAGCAATCAAAAAATCCTATAGTTGTCACTAGCCCAAATGAATATGATAACCCCATAATTTATGTAAACAGCGCATTTTGTGAGTTGTTTGGATATGAGTATGAAGAAGCTGTGGGTCAAAATTGCCGCTTTTTGCATGGCAACGATATAGAGCAGGAAGCCCTTAAGCAGATAAGAGAAGCAATAAGCGCACAAAAACCGGTAGAGGCAAATATACGTAACTATACCAAAGACGGAGATATTGTTTATGAAGATGTTACGATAAGTCCGATTTTTGATAAACAAAAAGGGAAACTTAGCTACTTTTTAGGCATATACAAAGATATTACATCAATGCCGCTGTTTTTGGAGAAAGTTCAAGAGGTTCTTTAGAAATTTTTTATTCTACTGGAGATGTCACCTCTGGGGTGTATATTCAAATACAAATTAAATTACATAAACTTCTCAGCTATTTCTTGATACTCTATCGTTATCAAAACTTTCAAAGGTGTAACATTGTCAGAAAAACAAGACATAGAATTTGAAAATGCCGTAAAAGCCATGATGCTCCACATCGGTGAAAACCCTCAAAGAGAGGGGCTTTTAAAGACTCCTCAAAGGGTCAAAAAAGCCTATGAGTTTATCTTTGGCGGCTATAAAGAAGACCCAAAAGAGATACTAAAATCAGCACTCTTTACCAGCTCAAATGATGAGATGGTACTTTTAAAAGATATAGAGTTTTACTCTACATGTGAACATCATCTTCTGCCGATTATCGGGCGTGTGCATGTGGCATATATACCAAACGGCAAAGTGGTCGGACTCTCAAAAATTCCTCGTGTCGTAAATGTTTTTGCGCGCCGTATGCAGATACAAGAGCAGTTGACTGAACAGATAGCAGATGCCATAATGAGCACGATTAAGCCAAAAGGCGTTGCAGTCGTTGTTCAGGCAAGGCATATGTGCATGGAGATGAGAGGAGTTGAGAAAATTAACTCCACAACGACATCTTCCGCACTTCGCGGTTTGTTTAAAAAGGATGAAAAGACGAGAAGCGAATTTTTCTCTTTGATAAACTCTCCTACGGGTTCACGTTATTAGAGACCCGCTAAAAAAGGAGATTTTTATATGCCTCTCTCTTCGCTAAAAGATAAGATCTCAGATAAAAAATATTCGGTTTCATTTGGCGAAGTTGTTAAAATAAATGCAACCGTTATCACTGCCCGCGGATTAAAAGTCAGCATAAGCGATATTGTGAAAATTATCTCAAACGATACAAATCAAGAGACCATAGGAATGGTTACGGAGATTGACGGAAGCACCTTTTTTATTACGCCGTTTAGTTTCGTTGAGGGGTTTTGTTCAGGTGACAGGGTGTTTTTGGACCAGACGGGTTTAAATATTCCAGTAGGAGCATCTCTTTTGGGACGTGTTGTTGATCCTTTTATGAGACCGATTGACGGCAAAGGGAGTGTTAACAACTCAAAGCTCTCCCCAATCATAAAAGCTCCTATTGCCGCCATGAAGCGCGGAATGATAGATGAAGTGTTTAGTGTCGGCGTAAAGAGCATTGACGGGCTTCTAACATGCGGAAAAGGCCAGAAGCTTGGTATCTTTGCAGGAAGCGGTGTCGGAAAATCTACTTTGATGGGTATGATTGTGCGAGGTGCGAATGCTCCTATAAAAGTAGTGGCACTTATCGGCGAGCGCGGCAGGGAGGTCCCCGAGTTTATAGAGAAAAATCTCGGCGGAAACTTGGAAAATACAGTTATTGTTGTAGCAACATCCGATGACTCTCCTTTAATGAGAAAATATGGGGCGTTTGCTGCCATGAGTGTGGCGGAACACTTCAAGGATGAGGGAATAGATGTCCTCTTTATTATGGACTCTGTTACAAGATTTGCGATGGCGCAAAGAGAGATAGGTTTGGCACTTGGCGAGCCTCCGACCTCAAAAGGGTATCCGCCATCATCCTTGACGCTTCTTCCGCAATTGATGGAGAGAGCAGGAAAAGAGAGAGGCAAAGGCTCGATAACCGCCTTTTTTACTATTTTGGTGGAGGGTGATGATATGAGTGACCCTATTGCCGACCAGTCGCGCTCTATTTTGGACGGTCACATCGTGCTCTCACGCGAGCTTACCGACTTTGGTATATATCCGCCCGTTCATATTCTAAACTCGGCATCAAGGGTTATGAACGACATAATCTCTCCGGAGCATCTAAAGGCCGTGATGAAGTTTAGAAGGCTATACACTCTTTTAAAAGATAACGAGGTGTTAATACGCATCGGTGCATACTCAAAAGGGAGCGATGCGGAACTGGATGAGGCTATAGCAAAGAAAAAAGAGATGGAGGGCTTTTTAATCCAAAACTCTACTCAAAAGAGTGAATTTGAAGATACCGTAGCTACACTTCTAAAACTTATGGGGCCTTCATTATAGTATCAAAATCTCTCCACTTGTCTCTTCTTGGTCTCTCAAATTGAGCCTCTGAGATAGCAAGTTTTTGCTTCGTACTCTTCTCAAACTTCTTCATAATCTCAGATATTTCGCTGTCAATCCCGAAGATATCTATGTAGGAGTAGATTATCGCTTCCGCTGCTTTAAAATCCTTTTTGTTGTTAAGAGTTTTTATTCTCACATGGAAACTTACTCTCAGCAAATCTCCGATTTTGTTGCGCCTGCTATAAAGAGCGATTAGATTGCCGAGCGTTTTTTTAATCTCTTTTATATTTCCAGCCAATGCGTACTCTTCGCATTTTTGCATAAGTTTTGACCAGTGGTTTTCTAGCAGTTTGCCGAGCTCCACCGTTGTCAGGTACGGATGCAGATCTAAAATCTCATAACATGCTTTAAAATCGCTCTCCTCGTAAGCCTTTTGCAGAGAGAGGACATATTTGCATTTTGTTTGTAGCCCGGAGACTCTTTGTGAAATATCAGAAATCTCATTTACGCTAAGAAGAAGTTTTTTTGCTTTCTCGATATCGCCGCTTTTTATGTTAGCATCTATCTCTTGAAGAGTCTCCTCTATCTGATTGTTTAGCGCTATATAGTTTGGAATCTGTCTAAAGAGCTCATTTTTGTCTATAAGCTGATTTATTGTTTTAAAATCTCTCTTTTGAATCGCTTGGAGCAGCTCTACAAACTCTTTGTTTTGGGTAAGCAGAAGTTTTATCAGCGGTTTTTTCGATATGACTGTATTATACTCGGCAAGTAAAGCTCTGGCACCTGCGGTATTGTTTTGGAGTATATGTCTTTGTGCATTAGAGAAGGCGAGTTTGAAAACCTGCTCCATTTTTTTGTACTGTACTGTTCTTTTTAGTGGCTCAAACTTTGTGCACATCGCATATGCCAGAGCATATCTCTTCTCCAAAAATAGCGCTTGAAATCTCAGGTAGTTTTTAAAGGCGTCAAAGAGTTCCCTTGTTTTTATCTGTTTAGATTTAACATCTTTATAGATATCAAGTATTTGATGAGCCAGAGCCGTGTTTTGATTTATAAGAGCTTTTGTTGCCTCGTCATAACTCTTCTCAAACCTTGCTTCAACCATTTTATGTTCGTTTGAGCCTTGCAACATAGGCTCTTTTGTTATCAGTTCAAATGCTTTTTCTAGAGAGTTGTGGATAATAAGCGACCTTAATTTTGCAATTCCAGGAAGTTCTACATGTAGAATTTTATTGTTTGTTAGTGCGACTGCCAAAGAGTCGCCTTTTACGATATCAACCCTGTTTATCTGTACATCAAACTCTATATATTTGCTGTGGGCGATTTTATAATTTTTAATATCAACTATCGTAACTGTATTTGATTTGCCAACTATCATGATGTAGTTTGGATTTGACATGACAAGTATCTGTTTTATTCCTGAAAGTGGTGTTTTTATGCTTTTATAGCTGTCGTTTTCATTTAAAAAGATGATATCGACTGCTCCGTCTGATTTGCCGCAAATAAGAGTGTTTTCGTCTAAAAAGCAGATAGCGTCAATACGGTTTTTATTGTAAGTGATTACATTTTTATTAGCCTGTGTAAGCAAATCTATTACAAATACGGCGCCTCCATAGCCGCTACATGCAAATCTGTGTTTATAAAAAGCGAAGGAGCTTACAAAGTTTTTGTTATCTTTTATTTTTGACTCTATGTCAGCTCTGTCGTATGGAAAAGAGCAGAGTCTCGAGAGTAGTGACGACTGGTTTGTTTTGTACTGAAGCACCCTGCCGTGCTTGCTTCCAGCAATAATATAGGTAGAAGACGGGTCAAAGCCGATAATCTCTATCTCTTCGTCATTTACTTCAATTGTGTGGATTATCTCTTTTGTCTCTATATCAAGGATGTAAATTGCCTGCTTATTTACAAAAGCAAAAAGCTCTGAATTTGGGCTAAATGCGCATACGCTCACGTCAGAGTTAAGATACATGTTGGCAATGCTCTTCTTAACATCGCACTCATCGAAATCAAATATCTTCATTCCGTGAAATTTTGTATTGTAAGCGACTAGAGAACCGTTTAGGACTTTAAGTTCGGTTATATCTGATTTTGCACTCTGGCATTCATACATCTTAAGCATAAAATATTATAGATTAAAAATGTAGTATTTGAACTGAAAGTTTTGGTAAAGCGAGGAGTTTGAGCCGCATAAAGCGGCTCGGTTATTTTAAAAGTCTAGCATTTCAACTTCTGAGTATGCCTTCATTAGGTGTTTGCCCATTTGACCCTCATAAGCGTCCCATAAGTGGTAATCTTTTAGCTCTTCGTGAACTATCGGCTTCATTTCATAGCTCTCAATACCGTCTTCATACCCTTTTTTAGCAGCTGCAACGATGATTTTCATATAGTTTAAGAAAGGATCTATAAGTTTGGCTGCATCACTGTTTGAAGGTCCGTGTCCCGGAACATATAGCTTGTATTTTTTTAAACCATCTTCTTGATTTTTAATCTTCTCCAGCAGTTCAATGTTTTCAATTATACTAGACGACTCATCAAATGCCCCAAAACGATTTGTTATAAGGTTATCGCCCATAAAAAGCGTACTTGAGTTTACATGTTCGATTAAGATGTCTGTATCTGTATGCCCTTTTGTAAAGTGACGCATTACAAAAGTCTCTCCGTCAACAACAACTGTCTGCTTGTTCTCAACACCTTGTGTCGGGAATGCAAAAGGTTTTGTTCCCTCTAAGTTGCCAGTTAGTCTGCCAAGTATGCCGTACCATGTTTCAGCAGCATTCTCTTTTACCTGCTCTATCATATAAGAAAGTGCATATATTGGCGCATCGGGATACTTCTCCTGAATACTTTTATTTGCAAACCAGTGGTCGCCATGTTTGTGAGTATTGAAGATAGCTATTATCGGTTTTTTACTTACCTTTTCAATCTCTGCAAGAATTTTTTTGCCGACATTGTAGTTTCCGCCTGGGTCAATTACAATAAGTCCGTTTTTGCTCTCAATTACTGCAGGATTGTTCATAAATCATTCGTTCTCTTTGTTTGGCTCGAGCTCAGGTCCATGCATAACGTAGACATTACTGTTTACATTTTCAAATCTAAAATCACCTAGTGTTCCAAGTGTAAATGCGTTTAGCGATAGTGAAAATATAACAGCAAGTGAAGTTAAGAGGGTAATTTTTTTCATCTGTTCTCCTGTTTTTTTTGTGAGTGTTTAAAATTGCGGGGTTTATTATGTTTGTGTAGAGCCAATCCTCCGAAAACGGAGGATTGGAAAGTATGATTATGCTCTGCCTGAAAGCATACCGTGAATTGTCATCGGTTTAAGCATATAAACTTTTAACAACCACATAATCCATCTCTCTTTTGTAGGGTCAAGAGGGAATGAAGGTGTTGGTTTTTTACTCCAGTTAAACTCAGCAAGCATAACAGTGCCAAGTCCTGTAATAAGTGGACAAACTGTATATCCGTCATATTTAGCGGTCGTCTCTTTGCCGCCCATTGCAGCAATAACGTTTTCAACAACAACTTTGTACTGCTTACGAGCAGAACCGCCGGTTTTACCCATTGGTACACCAGCACAGTCACCAACAGCCCATACATTAGGGAAGAAAGATGATTGAAGAGTCTCTTTATTAACGGTAACCCAGCTGCCAGCTGAACCGATTTTTGATTTACCGATAACATCAGGTGTTTTCATTGGAGGAGCAACATGTATAAAGTCATACTTAAATGTAACAGGTTCGCTAACCTCTACTTCTTTAATAACTGGATCACCCATCTCATCTTCAAACTCTTTTTTCTCCATCCACCACTTGTTGAAGGTTGCTGTTTTAGCAGCAGAATCTATCTCAGCCAAGTTGTGCTTGTAGTTTACTTTAAAACCTCTCTCTTCAAACTGCTTAACAATTGGAGCGTTGTAATCTGGAATACCAAATAGAGCCCCGTTGTTTGTATTGAATGTAAGTTCAACTTTATCACGTACACCAGCTTCTACAAGACGAGCATGTGTTAAATACATGATTTTAAGCGGAGCACCGCCACATTTAATAGCCCCTCTTGGGTTAGTGAAGAGTGCTTGAAGCTTCTCGGAACCTGTATGAGCTTTAGCTTTTGCTATTAACTCTTGAATACCTTCCCAAGCTGCTACGGCACCATCTTGGAAGTAAATAGAGTGCACACCGTTTTGAGTAATTACTTTTTTTGTAGCCGCATTATCTTTTCCAGAAGATGTAATCTCACCCTCTAGGCCTTTGATAGCTCTATAGTTAAGATTTGCTCCCGCTGCTACTATAAGCTGATCGTAAGTTACCTCTTGGCTTCCATCAACTATAACTTTGTTGTTATCAGGGTCAACTGAAGTTACGCTTCCTTTGATTAGCTTAACACCGCTTGGAACAAAGTCGTCTCTTTTATAAACGATATCATCTATTTTCCAAACACCGCCAGCGATTAGAGTCTGCCCTGGTTGGTAAGAAACAGAAATAGGATCCGGCTCAATTACAGTAATATCTGCATCTGAGATAGAGTTATTAAGGCGCGCAGCAGTACTCATACCGGCTAAACCACCACCGATGATTACAATCTTACCTTTTACGTCCGCAGAAGCAGCGCTAGCAGTTGATGCGCCAACAGAAGCAGTTGCAATTACAGATGCTGCCAACGGGGACATTGTCAAATATTTTAAAGCCTCACGGCGAGACATAATCTCAGGATGTTTGTCTACTTCGTTTAAAATCTCTTCTAAAACCTTGTTCTTCTTCATGAATTTCCTTTTTTTGTGATAAAGTTATCAATTTTACAGCTTT
Source organism: Sulfurimonas sp. (assembly GCF_019429335.1). Classification (GTDB taxonomy): domain Bacteria; phylum Campylobacterota; class Campylobacteria; order Campylobacterales; family Sulfurimonadaceae; genus Sulfurimonas. The sequence continues at coordinate 8,269 of NZ_JAHYJB010000038.1, forward strand.
GAGCCTTAAGATAGTTTTAAACATTAATCTTTTTGTTGCAATTATGCTATTTTAGGCGTTTATGTGTCAGTTAAAGAGGTAAATATTGTTTAATAATTATATATTTTATTTATAATAAGCTGGGCTGATACTCTTGAGTTGAACTCATTTTTAACAACACGATAACTACATGTTAGTTTTTTTTCGCTAGGCATATCAAGAACCTTTTTAAACTGTATAAGCTCTATGGAGTTCTTGTCGTAGGCAAACTGTTTAAGGATGATTTTTGAGTGGGAGCTCTCTTTGCCGAATGTTTTCATATCTACTATCTCTGCATCTTTTATGAGAAAAAGCGGACGGGAGTTTGCTTCGCCGTAAGGCTCGAAACTCTCAAGAAGATTTAAAAGCTCAAGGTCTATCTCGCTGCTTGGAAGTATGCCGACTACTTCATCAAGAGATTTGAAATCATCAGGATTTAGAATTGACGCGCTCTTGTTGATGGCATCTCTGAAGGCTTCTATGTTCTTTTCATCAAGTCCAACTCCTGCCGCCATTTTATGCCCGCCAAACTTTGTTAGAAATCGGCTGTTCTCTTTGATAAGGTTGTGTATATTCACATTTCCTATACTTCTGGCACTCCCTTTTGCGATACCATCTTTTATGCTTAGAACGATTGCAGGCTTTGAGAAGTGCTCAGAGAGTCTCGCGGCAACGATACCTACAACTCCCTCATGCCAACCCTCTTTTGCAACCACGATAACTGAGTCACTGCCATCTGCCAATATTATCGCTTCGGCTGTGTTGTCGGCTTCTGTCTCTTTTCTAAACTCATTAAGAGAGCTAAGCCTCTCGAATAGTTTGTACGCTTGACCTGTGGAGTCTGCTGTTAAAAACTCAAGCGCAATGCTTGCATCTTCAACTCTTCCAGCCGAGTTTATACGCGGAGCAATTTGAAAAGCTATGTCCTCTGATGTTATAGTTTTTTTGTTTAAAAAATCTCTTATTATTGCAGAGGAGGCTCTAGGCGAGTTCATTAAAACTTTCAACCCCTCTTTTACAAGCGTTCTGTTCATGTCGGTAAGAGGCATTATGTCGGCGATAATGGCAATTGAGAGGATGTCTAAAAACTGTTTCATATCTATAGTGAGATTTAGCTCTTTTTTTACTAATCCAAGGAGAAGCCATGCGACCTGTGCTCCGCATATCTCTTCAAACGGATAGTTGCATGTTGAGAGTTTTGGATTTACTATCGCATAGGCATGAGGAAGCGCATCAAGAGGCGTATGGTGATCGGTAATGATAAGCTCAATGCCTCTCTCTTTACAAATACGAGCTGCTTCAATAGCAGTTATGCCGTTGTCTACAGTTATTATTAAATCACTATCAACTCTTTTTAGGATGTTTGGACTGACACCGTAGCCGTCTGTGAAACGGTTTGGTATTATCGCCTCCAGAGGGTAGGGAATCTGTCTGAAAAAGTCAACCATTATGGCTGTTGAGCTAATCCCGTCAACGTCATAATCACCGACAAGCGTTATCTTTTTGCCGCTCTTTATCGCATCCGCTATTTTTCTGGCAGCTTTTGGAGCGTCATGGAGGAGTTCTGGAGTTGGTATTTGGGATAGTTTTTTGTCTTCAGTGTCAAATCTTTGACTAAGCAGCTTGTAGAGAGCCGCTTTATCCAGAATTGGTACATTATCAAAACGAAGTTTCTTTAGAAAAATTTGCATCTTTAAGGGCAAACTACTCTTTGTTTGATACACTTAGAGTAGCTTCAACAAATGCCAATATTGAAGGGTTCGGAGTCTGAAGTCTTGAAGTAAACTCCGGGTGGAATTGAACACCTAAAAACCATGGATGGTCTTTTATCTCAACCGCTTCTATAAGCCCGTCAGATTCTCCTGTTACTATCATGCCTGCATCTTCAAGCTGCTTTCTATAAGTAGGGTTTGCCTCATATCTGTGGCGATGTCTCTCAAAAATAGTTTTTGCTCCGCCGTAAGCTTTGCGTAAAATAGAACCATCTTTCGTGTCACAAGGATACTCTCCAAGTCTAAGTGTTCCACCCATAGGGGATTTGTGTGTGCGAAGCTGAGTGTTTCCGCTTTGGTCTAAGAAATTATCAATAAGATATATCATCGGATAAGGGGTTTCTTCATCAAATTCCACAGAGTTCGCACCTTTGAAACCAAGTACATTTCTTGCATACTCGACAAGGGTTAGCTGCATTCCAAGGCAGATGCCAAGGTAAGGGATTTTGTTTTCACGAGCATATTTAATAGCTTCTATTTTGCCCTCTACACCGCGATTTCCAAATCCTCCTGCAACCAAAACAGAGTCACAGTCGCTCAGCAGTGCTTCTGCTCCCCTCTCTTCTATCTTTTCACTGTCAACCCAGTGAATATCAACGCGTGTATCAAGATGCGCACCTGCGTGGATTAGGGATTCAGTCAAAGATTTGTAAGCCTCTTTAAGCTCAAGATATTTTCCGACAAAGCCAAGAACTATGCGATTTTTTGGTTGAACAATTTTTTTAACCAGAGAGTCCCATTTTTCCATATTTGGATTAAGGTCGCCCAAACCCAACTCTTTTGAAATAGGCTTTAGAATGTTTTGTCTCAAAAATGTAATAGGAATATCATAAATAGTTGCAGCATCAAGCGCCTCTATAACACTGTCTGCGGAGACATCACAGCTCATGGCAAGTTTCTTCTTAAATGTTTTTGGCAGTGCATTTTCGCTTCTTGCGATTATCATCTGAGGAGTTATACCGATACGGCGAAGCTCTTGAACGGAGTGCTGAGTAGGTTTAGACTTTAGCTCACCTGCCGCTTTGATGTATGGAATAAGCGTAACATGAACAAAAAATGTTCCCTCAACCTCTTCGTCATGTTTCATTTGACGAATCGCTTCCATAAACGGAAGACCTTCTATATCTCCTACCGTTCCGCCAAGCTCAACTATAAGAATATCATGACCCTCTCCAGCCTCTTTTATACGCTTTACAATCTCTCCGACTATGTGCGGGACAACCTGAATAGTTTGACCGAGATAGCCGCCTGCACGCTCTCGCTCAATAACTGCTGAGTATATCTGGCCGGTAGTAAAGTTGCTTGATTTAAGATATGAGGTGTCTAGAAATCTTTCGTAGTTTCCGATGTCAAGGTCTGTCTCTGCGCCGTCTTTTGTAACAAAAACCTCACCGTGTTCTAAGGGGCTCATTGTGCCTGGGTCAACATTTATGTACGGGTCTATTTTCAACATACCAACCTGTATGCCGGAGTGTTTAAGCAAAGTGCCAATACTAGCCGCTGTTATCCCTTTTCCAAGAGAACTTAAAACTCCACCGGTAACAAAAATATATTTAGTCATAAAATAGCTCCAAAATGTTAAACATAGCTGCGATTATAATATAGAGTCTCTTAAAATTAAGTATATGAAAAGTTTTAAAATACCAAGCTAAAAGGTTCTTTTGCTATAATAACGCCTCTTTATAGGTTTAAAAAATTGCAAATAAAATAATTGAAAGATTTTAATGGACTCAACACTTCTTTATATAGTTATGGCTTTGGGTGTTTCAACCGTACTTAACCTGTTTTTTAAACGATTCGGTATTTCACAGATAATAGGCTATATCCTTACGGGAACTATAATGGTGTATCTCTTTGATTTAAGACATATGAACAACTCCTCCACCCTTGAGCATATCGCCGAGTTCGGTATCGTTTTTTTGATGTTTACCATAGGCCTTGAGATATCTTTGGCAAAAATGTATAACATGAAAAATGAGATATTTTTAAACGGTTTTATGCAGGTTGGTTTTACTGCGCTAATCGTCTACGCCATCAGCCACTACATCTTTTCGCTTGAGTCTGTCTCTGCGCTTATTCTCTCGCTTGCTTTTGCACTCTCTTCAACAGCTGTCGTGCTTAGTTATCTAAAGAGCTCAAAAGAGATACACAACCCTTATGGGCAAAGGGCTACGGGGATACTCATATTTCAGGATATCGCCGTTATTCCTATATTGATTCTTTTGGGATTTTTAACAAGCGGCAGTGATCAGGGCGTTGTTTATATCTTAAGAGATACTTTTTTCAGTGCTGTTTTAATTATCGGTTTTATGTTTATCATCGGCAAGAGAGTAATGACGTGGCTTCTGCACTTCTCAGCTTCGAGTGAAGTTGACGAGCTTTTTATGGGCTCTGTTTTGTTTATCGTGGTAAGTGCCGCGCTTTTAGCCTCTTATATGGGCTTTACATACTCCTTGGGAGCTTTTGTAGCCGGAATGATTATAGCCGAGACAAAGTACCATCATAAAGTTGAAGCAGATATAGCGCCTTTTAAAGATATCTTGCTGGGCACGTTTTTTATAGTCGTGGGAATGAAGGTAGATGTGCTCTTCTTTATCGATAACTTCCTAATTATAGTCGGAATATTTGCATTGGTTTTAGTTTTAAAAACCATTGTCACATATCTTGTGCTGCGCATGACCTCTTCGCATGTCCTTTCTCTTAAGACCGCTTTGGCACTCTCTCAGGTCGGAGAGTTTTCATTCGTAATTTTTGCCGTTGCTAGCATGGGTGGACTGCTTGATAAAGAGCTGGAGTCGCTTTTTGTTCTTGTTGTTATCTTCTCGATGATAATTACGCCGTTTTTTATCTCTAAAATAAACAGATTTGTAAGCTATGTCAGCCGTCATGAGTATTTAGGGTTGGACGTCTCCGCTTTTGCTTCAAGACAAAATCATGTAATTGTCTGCGGATACAGTATTATCGGTAAATTCGTTGCTAAATATCTTGATGAGATTGGAGCCCCGTACGTCATAATAGACAACTCTCCAAAGCATATTCAAGAGGCGCTTGCAAACGGAAAAGAGGCATATTTGGGAGATATGTCAAAGCTCTCGCTCCTAGAGGCTATACATGCAGAGAGCTCTGCTGCCGTTATAGTAACGCTTGACAATATTGATAAAAAAAGAGCTATCTGCGAGGCTGTTTTAAAACATACGAAAAATATAAACCTTATAGTTAAAATTTCAACGCTTGAAGATAAGCAAAATCTTGAGGATTTGGAGATAACTTCCGTAATTGACGATAAGCTTGAAATCGGAAGATTGCTTGTTGAAAAAATGGGCAAGTGTAAACTAAAGAGCTAGAGAAGTGAAAAATATATATATTACTGACCTCGACCACACCTTTTTAAAAACCGACCTCTCGATAAGCGATTTCACAAGAGAGACTTGGAACGCAGAGGCTCAAAACTCCATAGTAAGCATCGCAACTGCGAGGACATACAAAAAAACTGTGCAGTTTTTGCAAAATATACATGTAAATGCTCCGATGATACTTCTTGATGGCGCACTTATTGCCACTACGGACAGAAAGACAATAGAGACGAAGTTTATAAACAAAGAGGTCGCTAATGCCATAATAGACGAGGGTGCTAAGTTTGCCATCTATCCGTTTATCCTCTCTTTGGCTGATAAAAATCTAAGCGAAGCCTTCTCCTACTCAACCGTTTTAAACCCGCATCAAGTGCAAGTTCTCAAAAACTATAAAAAAGATGACCATCATCACCAAGAGAAAAATCTTCGCGCAATGAGTGAAAACTTTAAGATTGTCTATTTTGGCGAGGAGAAACTCCTCAGAAGAGTTGCTTCGCATCTTGAGGGAATTTTTGGAGATAGTCTCAGATATATTCTCGCTCCAGAGGCGTATGTCGGATGCTATTTTCTGACAATGATTCATAAAGATGCGGATAAATCGCACGGCATAAGAAGTGTTAGTGAATATATAGGTTTTGATTTAAAAAAACTTACGGTTTTTGGGGACAACTTCAATGATGTAGGTATGTTTGAACTTGCCGGAGTCTCTGTTGCGGTTGCTAATGCTCAAGAGGGTGTGAAAAAGGCGGCAAAAATTGTTCTGCCTCACACAAACGACGAAGACGCTGTTGCAAAATATCTCAAAGGCTTAAAAAGTGCAAAATAGATCCGCCTTGATACCTATGTCAATCATAGGAGTTCTCTTTTTTATATTCGGGTTTGTCACATGGTTAAACGGCTCGCTAATCCCGTTTTTAAAACTTATCTGCGACCTTAACGAGTTTCAGGCGCTATTTGTCACTTTTGCATTCTATATAGCCTACACGGTAATGGCTCTGCCTATGGCTTATGTGCTTGAGAAAACGGGGTATAAAAACGGAATGGCTTTGGGCCTTGGCGTTATGGCGATAGGGGCTCTTCTTTTTATTCCGGCAGCGCAGAGTGCGAGTTTTGTGTTCTTTCTAACTGCGCTCTTTACGCTTGGAACCGGACTTACAATTTTGCAAACCGCTTCAAATCCATACGTCGTCTGCATCGGTCCCATAGAGAGTGCGGCTATGCGCATAAGCATTATGGGGATTATAAACAAGGGGGCAGGGGTTCTTGCTCCTCTGCTTTTTAGCGCTTTTATATTTTCCGATATCGGTTTTGGCGAAAATCTCACGGCAGATACAAAAGAGGCTCTAGCTTCAAAGCTGATAACGCCATATATCGTAATGGCGCTTATGCTCAGTGCATTGATAGCTCTTGTAAAGTTCTCTTCCTTGCCAGAGCTTGAGTTTCAAAAAGATAGTCAAAGCCAAGAGAAGAAGAGCATATTAGAGTTTCCGCGTGTTGTTTTAGGCGCTGCAGCAATCTTTTTCTATGTCGGCATAGAGGTGATTGCCGGAGATACCATCGGACTTTACGGGCAGCACTTGGGAGTTGAGAACTACACTTCGCTCACCTCGTTTACCATGATTTTTATGGTGGCTGGATATGCGGTCGGCATCACTTTTATACCTAAATATCTCTCACAACAGCAAGCACTCATCGGCTCTGCTCTTTTTGGGATTCTCTTTTTGCTTGGAGTTGTTTTTTCATCGCAAAGCCACGGAGTTTCAGAGGTTTTATGGGGCTGGAGCGGTATTAGAACCCTTCCAAATACGGTAACGTTTGTAGCGCTTTTGGGCTTTGCAAACGCTCTTGTCTGGCCGACAATCTGGCCGCTTGCGTTAGAGGGCTTGGGAAAATATACAGCGCAGGGAAGTGCGCTTTTGATAATGGCAATAGCCGGCGGAGCTATACTTCCGCTTATCTTTGGAAAAATTGCTCAAGTAAGCTCTGATATGCAAACAACATATCTTCTAGGCACGCTATGTTATGCTTTTATCCTTTTTTATGCGCTCAAAGGGCATAAAATCTCATCTTGGAGAAGAGCATAATTACCATTAACTCTAAAGGTTAATTTAAGTTATAATTTATATATATATATATATATAATCCTCGCACAATAGATAATAGTTGCTTAAGTTATTGTTTATTAATATTTTTTATATTAGAGGAGATGTAATGAAGGGTAAAATACTAGATTATAGTATTCAAGAGAGCAAAGGCTTAATTACGGGAGATGACGGAAACAGATACAGTTTTCAAAATTCAGAATGGAAGGCTGCTAAAGTACCGTCAATCAACCAAAGAGTAGATTTTGAAATTGACGGAAAAAATGCAATAGGAATATATCTTGACGCATCTTCTTCATTTGATACCGAAAAGATTAAATCTTCACTCTCGGATATCCAAAATTCAGAACTATTTACTAGTGCACAAGACAATGTAACTAGAGCTGTAAAGGCAGGTGCCCAAAATAAAATGGGATTTACGCTCTCTATCTTGATGGCAATCGCACTCTTTTTTCCAATTATAACAATACCGCTTATTGGTTCATTTAGTCTTATGAGTGATACATGGGGTAAAGTCGTATTTTTATTGCTTATTGTTCTCTCTGCTCTATTTTACTCAGGCGTTAAAAGAATCTTTGTAAAAATAGTTGTCGGTCTTGTTGCGACGATAGTAACACTTCTGTTTTATGATCTGTTTTCCGGCTTAACTCAAGGGAATGATTTAATGAATGCATTTGGCTCAAGACGCAGCAACGACATAGGTTTGTTTGCGATGCTTCGGTTCGGTGTTCTTTTTGTTATACCGCTATCAATAGCACTTCTTGTTCTTGGGTTCAAGTCAAAATATAAAGAAAATGTTTAAGAAAGGAAAACAGAATGAAAAATACATTAATAATCTCAATATCAGCGATAGCGGCTTCGGTTATTTTTAGCGGTTGTTTAGCGGATGTAGGCTCAGGGGCGAGAAATCTAAGCAGTGCAATGGATTTTGGAACAAGCGTTGGCAATATGTTTCAAACGACAGAGGTAAACGGTGCGAAGTCAAAAGAGTTCTCCAAGGAGAAGCTGACTTCATACAAGGCACTTGCCATTCAGTTTAAATCATCAGATTTGGCTTATTGGCGTGGTAGCAGTGTAGGGTTTGACGAGAATATAGAGACGGAGCTTATGAAGTCGGGTTTTAACACCTATAAATACAGTTCTGTAGACTCGGGTATTTCATACGAGGGTAAACCAGAGGCAATCGCAGAAGCGGCTAAAAAGTTTAAAAAAAAGGGGATTGATGCGTTTGTTACCGGAACGGTTGCTTCGTCACATGAAATCTCAAGTGGCTTTTCTAATACACAGAGTAAAATGCTTGTAACGGCTGCAAACTTCTCTATTGTAGATGTTATTACAGGTAAGACTATGGCTACTGTGAATATTGCTTATAAAAATGGTGTTAGCAACATAGAGTGTGCTAAAGATATATCTGCTGCACTTATAGGGATGATGGAAAATCCGGATATGGAGATAGCGAAAGCGTTTGAGGCGGCTAAGGCTAAAAAGTCTTAACATTCCCCACTTCAACACACATAGCCTTTTTGCTATGTGTACTTCAATTTTATAAAATACAATACGCTATAATGAGAGAAGATATATTTGTGGGTTTGCGATGCAGACCTTAGAGGCAAAATCTTAATAAAAATTTATAGAATGCGGACACATAACGAATAGATGATAACGCACACAAAACTCCCAACCGGCTTTGCATATATTGAGATAAAAAACTCTGCTGCTGAGGCAAAAATAGCGCTTCAGGGTGCACATCTTTTTCACTATGCTAGGGTAGGAGAGGAGCCGATTTTATGGCTTAGCGAAGAGAGTGATTTTGAGCTAGGCAAAGCTATCCGCGGCGGAGTTCCAATCTGCTGGCCATGGTTTGGTTTTAATGAAGACAGAACTCTGCCTCAACATGGTTTTGCAAGAACGGCTATGTGGGACTGCGTCAGCTGCAGCGAGATTGATGAGAAGAGTTCCTCTGTTATTTTGAGACTTACACACAGTCAAGAGAGTCTGAAGATGTGGCCCTACTTGTTTGAGCTGGAGTTACATGTGACTATTTCCCAGAGCTTAACTATGGAGTTAAAGAGTACAAATCTTGACCGCAATCCTTTTACAATAACGCAAGCTCTTCACACATATTTCGCACTCTCTCATATTTCAGATGCCGTTATAAAAGGGCTTGATAAAAAACCATATCTTGATGCACTGACATGGAAATCTGAGGTGCAAAAGGGCGATATA
>NZ_JAHYJB010000062.1 GCF_019429335.1 Sulfurimonas sp.
GAGAGTAGAAATTTGTTTGCGTACAGATATGATACGCCGTTTTTTACAACTTGTTCACAGACATCTTTATAATCTCTGTTTTGAAACTCACAGTTGTCATATTTTCCCATAAGCAGGGTGCCAAATAACATAGTTAATAGTAGTTTTTTCATCTGTTTTTCCCTACGGTTCGAAGTTACTATGATAACAAAAAATTTTTCAAGTTATATTAATTCTTTATATTAGTCTCTAGTTTGATATAATCAGAAAAAAATATAACAGATGAAGATGGAGCGATAGATGGTAGACAAAGCATGTGACAACAAAATATGTATAAATAGCAAAAATTGCGCTAGATTCCAATCATTTTTAGACGGAAACAACGACTCTAAAACATTTAAGGGTACGGAAGTAAAAGGGTGCGGACAGTTTATTCAGAAGTAGTGTTTATCTCTTTTAGTCTCTGCGGAATCCCAATATCTCGCCATTTCCCCTCATGGAGAGTTCCGCTTATGCGGTCGTTTTTAATAGCTTCGCGAAGCAGCGGCGCAAGTGGGGTTTTTTTGCACTCCAAACCCCTGAAAAATTCTGCAGAGTAGTATCCGATGCCTGAGAAGGTAAACTTCTTCTTGTCATCGCTCACAACTCTGTTTTTATGAAGAGCAAAGTCTCCTTGATGGTTGTGCTCCGGGTTTGGAACTAGAATAAGATGTGCCAAATCACCATTTAAATCAAAACTGCTCTCAAACTCATAATCGCACCAGATATCGCTGTTTACGACTAAAAAAGTCTCATCTTCTAGCAGAGGGAGCGCTTTTATTATCCCGCCTGCACTCTCCAGCGCTCCGCACTCCTGCTCGTCGGAGTAGATAAGGCTTACTCCCCATTTTGAGCCATCCCCAAGAGCCTCAGTTATCTGATTTCCAAAGTGGGCGATGTTGATAACTATCTCGCTAAAGCCCAAAGATGCAAGCTTTTCAATGTGCCAGACTATAAGCGGCTTGCCTTTGACCTTTAAGAGCGCTTTTGGAGTCTTGTCGGTAAGCGGACGCATCCTCTCGCCGCGACCGGCCGCAAGTATCATCGCTTTCATTTTGCTCTGCTTAAAAAATCTGCAAACTCTCTTGTCTCATCATATCTCTCCGCCGTATCAATTACGTATTTCAGGGTAAGAGGTATATCTTTGAGATAGCCGTTTTTTTTGTCGCGGATATGCAGACGAGAGAATACTCCAAGAACCTTTATATGTCTTTGCATCCCCATAAAGTCAAACCATTTCAAAAATGTCTCATCGCTTACTTTGAGCCCTTTTTTGTCGCGAAATTCTAACGCCAATTTTTTTATCTCTTTTCTCTCATACGCTACGTAGCAATCCTTTAGTAGGGAGACCAAATCATACGTAATTGCGCCGTTCATGGCATCCTGATAATCTATAACGCCGATTTTGTTGTCACTCTTTAGCATTATATTTCTTGAGTGAAAATCGCGGTGTACAAAAACATCCTGAGGCTGTTCAAGTACTACGCCTGAAATCGCATTTAATGTGCTTGTGATAAGCTCTTTTTGCGCCTCATCAAGCTTTAGATGAAGCTTTTTCTCCAGATACCACTCATGCATCAAATCCATCTCTGCATGTAGAAATTTTTTATCATAAACAGGCAGACCTTTTGTATCTGCTTTTTGCATCTTTAGGATAGTATTTATGGCTTTTGTGTAAAAGGCTTTGAAGTTGTTTTGGTTTAGGATATTGAGATAGTGGGTGGTTCCAAAATCTTCCAAAATAAGATAGCCATCATCTGGATTTTGTTCAAAAATTTTTGGCGCGCCTACTTCGGCATCTTTAAGCCTTGCTGTCACATCAATAAACGATTCAAGCGAGTTCTTCTCCAGTGAAGAGTCCATTAAAAGAGCCGTTCTGTCTCCGTCACGGAGTCTGTAATATTTTCTAAAGCTGGCATCAGCCAAGGCAGTTTCAATCGTATAATTTTTAAAAATGGTCTTACTTAACCACTCTTTTATTTTATTCATATATAGCACCTAAAATAGAATCTTTTGACGCTCCGGTTACAGACGAAATTTTAACATATTTTTTGTGTATTCTCTCATGTGCGAGCCATGCAAAAGCCATCGCCTCCATAAACTCGCTGCTTACGCCGCACTCATCGCTTGAGACAACCTCGACGTTTTGCAGTTCATCACATAGGCGCTCCATAAGATAGATGTTTTTAACTCCGCCGCCGCAAACAATAAGCAGATTGGTAGGAGTTTTTTTAACTTCGTCGGCAATGCTTTTTACGGTAAGCTCCAGAAGGGTCGCTTGGATGTCTC
>NZ_JAHYJB010000063.1 GCF_019429335.1 Sulfurimonas sp.
CTTAAAAAAGTCGTATTTTGGCTGTTTTCATAGATTTCATTATAGTAGTCTATTGCTATGACTGGATAGTTAAGGTTTGTCTCTTTGAGAAGTCTGGCGGTATCTTTTTCTTTAGAGCTGTAAAAAACAACAATATATTTATCAGCATCGGGAACAAAGATATCTTTTTTTTCATAAAAGACCCACTCTTTAAAGTTTATAAACTTATACTCTGAGAATTTATAGTTGAAGTATGCAAAGGCGGCAGCAATCATAGCTGCGCCGAAGAAAGAGGCTAAAAGTGTAGATAAAGAAAAGAGGCTTTTACCTCCGCTAGGCACTACACTTCTCTTTGCAGATTACGCTAAAAGCGCGTTGATTTTTTCTGCTAGAGCAGCTTTTGACTGTGCTCCAACAACTTGGTCTACCATTTTTCCGTCTTTGAAGAACATAATGGTAGGAATAGAACGGATACCGAATTTAACGGCAATGTCTTGCTCTTCGTCTGTATTTACTTTACAGATTTTTGCTTTGCCGTCGTAGTCATTAGCAAGTTCTTCTATTACAGGAGCAATCATACGACAAGGTCCACACCATGGAGCCCAAAAATCTACTAATGAAACGCCTTCTTTTAAAGTCGCTTCAAAGTCCGAGCTAGTCAATTCTATATATTTACCCATTACAATTTCCTTCTAATTTTATGTCCGCACATTATACAAGTCTAACTCTTTAAAATTGCTTTATAGTAAATCTACTAAAATTTTATAAAATTTCTTTTTCTGTTTCGGTATAGAGCACACTCGCTGTAACCGACACTTTTGGCCATATTTATTATCTCATCGCTGTATAGTCCAACCTGCTCAGGTTTATGAGCATCTGAAGCAAAAGTTATCGGAATACCAAGTTTTTTAATCTCTTTTAAAAGTGAGAGAGACGGATATGCTTCGCCGATTGGCTTTCTATATCCTGCAACATTTATTTCAATCGACATGTCGGCTTCTTTAATGGCAAGCAGAGCATTTTTTGCTATGATGTTTATATCTTTATTGGGCATAAATTTGAAAATTTTTATAAGGTCAAGATGCCCAACAATGTCAAAAAGTCTGCTACGAGCCATCTCTTCTATTGCATCAAAATATTTTTGCCAAATCTCATCAATATCTTGGTCTTTGTAGTTTCCGATAAATTCAGGATTGTCAAATCCCCACTCCTCTATAAAGTGGACAGAGCCTATAAGATAATCTACATCGGCGTTTAAAACTCTCTCATCCATATAGCCTCTTAGATAATCAACCTCATATCCTAAAAGGATCTCAATGCTGTTTTTATATCTCTCTTTTGCATCAAGCACGCTTTTTTCATACCCTTGCATCTGCCCAAATGAGATACGGTATTTTTGATCAAAATTCATAGGCGCATGCTCTGAAAAACCGAAGTATTTTATGCCGCACTCTATCGCTTTTTCTATATACTCAGGTATTTCACCCTCTGCATGATTGCAAAGTTTTGTATGGTTGTGCAGGTCGACTATCATTGAATTGGTTCCAATATTTATATATTTTTATGATATTATAGTGACAAAAATTAAATTTAGCGAATTTCACGTAAATGGAGAACTTTTTATGACCCAAGAAGAACTTGACGCCCTTATGAGTGGGGAGATTGAAGATTTAGAATCTTTAAGTGATGATGATATAAGCAGTGATTCATACGGCGGCAGTGCAGATTCTTTAGAAGATTTTGAGGAGCTTGGGGAAGAGTCGGCAAAATCAGCAGATGACAAACCGCTTGGTTACAGTAATGAGACCGCGCACCATTGGCCGCTTCCTGCGACAAACGAAAATAAGATGGTTCATCAGCTAGATGATGTCACAAAAGAGAGCGAAGAGAAAGCGAGCCAGATTTTTGATATTATCGAGAAAATCAGCAACGATTTGATGGCATCTGAAGTTACTGCAAAAAATATTATGGGTGTCCTTGATGGCAACGTCAAGCTTTTTGCTACGCTTAGCCAGAAATTTCCTGATGTTGAAGCATTTAGAGCGCAACTGGAGAAAAACGAGAGCGCCATCAATGAGGCAAAAGATTCACTAGAGACACTTCAGTCGAGCGGCGACGCTATTATGGAAGTTATGGATATTATGCAGTATCAGGATATCCATCGTCAAAAAATTGAGCGTGTTATAAACGTTATGCGTGCACTCTCTAACTACATGAACTCTCTTTTTGAGGGCAGAATAGCAGATGAGAAAAGAGTCTCCTCAGCACAGCACATTGTCGGCGATACACACAACGAATTAG
>NZ_JAHYJB010000064.1 GCF_019429335.1 Sulfurimonas sp.
ACAAAAGAGTATAAAATTTTCACAGCCATCCTTTGTTCTATTAAATTAAGCCTAAATTATAACACGTATTTTATTTGATTATAGTAAAAGATAAATAAAAAGTAGAAACATTTTATTTAAAAACCTACATGTTAATTTATTTGTACAAGTCTTGATTATAGTAGTTTTAGGCTTATGTGAAGATATTTTTGATTAAATCTGTTTACCATCTCAGAATCGCGAATCATTATTCTTAGCGCTGCAAAGGATGAGTAATTTTTTCTGTGAGGGCGGCTGTTTGTCATAGCATCGAAGACATCGCAAATTGCCAGTATTGAGGCAAAATCGCTCATATCCTCTTTTGTAAGATTGTCCGGATAGCCGCTTCCGTCGTAGCGCTCGTGGTGATGCATAATTGCATCTAAAATATATGGGTCGTGGATATTATTCTGTTTTATAATATCAATGCTGTAGAGGACGTGTTTTTGCACTATCGCTGTCTCTGTCTCATCAAGTGAGGACTCTTTATCTATAATTGAATCGTCTATTTTTTTAAGGCCGACATCGTGGAGCAGCCCTGCAATGCCTAGTTTTAAGAGTTGCTCTTCACTGAACTTGAGCGCATGCCCAAGAGCAACTGCATATATTGCAACTTGAAGTGAGTGGTTTTTTAGCATATGCTCATTTTTAAAATGTGGCATCGTGTTTCTTAGAAACATTTCATCATATTTGACAAGATAGATGATTGATTTTACTATGAGTTCAACGCAGCTTAGATTTATCTTGTTGTTTCTATTGCTTAAGAATATATCAAAGAGCTGATTTGTTATGTCATAGAGAAGCTGAACTCTTTTTGAAAAGTTGTCTCTGTTGTACATGATGTAGTATTTTAGGCTCTCGCATGAGAGTATCTGTTTCTTTTCATCTTTTTTTGCGATGTAGAGACTCTTCTGCTCTTGGAGTTTTGCGTAGAGAATTCCTGATAAAAGCGTGCCCGCTTTCAAGATAATCTTGTGGTTTCTTCCTCTTCTTATATATATATATATATATATTAAATGGCACAACCTCGCCAATAAGCAACGTGTTTATGTCAAATATGACGTACGAACTTAGATAATTTAATTTTATTTTGATAATTTTCATGGGTGTAATTATAACTATATTATCCCTATCTAAAGCATTTTTTTGATAGAATATTTTTTTTAATAAAGGGTGGATAATGCAGACATTAGTAGACTCTCTCAGAATAAAAGGGAAGATTTATAAAAAAATGCAAGAGATTGCGCCAAGAGAGCTTGGTGTAAGAAACAAGATAAAAATATATAAAGCCACTGATGTGGCCGGTTATTTTTGGGCTATTTTTGCCGTAAGTCAAAAGAGCAGATTGCTTATGAAAGATTTGCATAAATTTGAAGAGATATATGCAAAACTTACTATATTCTGCGGGCATAATTTTAAACACAAAATTATCTTTATAGATGCGCCTCTGTGCTCAAAAGCAAAAGATGTATTTAAGCAGCAGGGTTGGAAAATCTACTAATGCTTCTGTGCGATATCGGAAACACTACCTACCATTTTTTTCTCAAAGGCAAGAGCTACAGAGAAGATGCGGCTCTTTTTGACCCATCAACTATTAGCGAGAAAGTCTTTTATATCTGCGTAAACGAACAAGTTAAGGAGGCGCTAAAAGCTCTTGAAAATTGGATAGATCTCTCGCTACATGTAGATTTTACAAAGTACTACAAAACTATGGGAGTAGACAGAATCATGGCATGCGAAGCCATAGATAATGGAGTAGTAGTCGACACGGGCAGTGCAATAACGGTGGATGTCGTAAAAGAGGGCAGATTTGAGGGCGGTTTTATCTACCCGGGAGCAAGGGCGATGAGTGAGTGTTACAAAAATATATCCAGTGCGCTCATCTACTCATTTAATTTTGAGGTTGATTTGGATAGAATGCCAAAAAATTCCCAAGATGCCATAAGTTATGGATACTTAAAACTGCTGCAAAGAGAAGTAAATTCATACAAGATGGATATATTTTTAACAGGCGGGGATGCTATGAATTTTAAAAAGATATTTCCCGCTTCCTCGGTTGATGAGACGCTGCTGTTTCGCGGGATGACAAATATAATGAAAAGGGCTGATTTATGCTGACAGTTGCACTTCCAAAAGGGCGTATTGCCAAAGAGACTTTGGAGATTTTTGAGACTATTTTCGGGGACAGTTTTGCGTTTGACGACAGAAAACTTATTTTAGATACGCC
>NZ_JAHYJB010000039.1 GCF_019429335.1 Sulfurimonas sp.
CATTGTAAAGCCTATTTGATTGATGTTTTGTATTGTTTTTTTGGTAAAAAATTATACCATTTACACGATTTCAAAAGGCTTTTTAAAATTTAAATTAGCTTAAATTATTGGTTGTTTGTGGGAATCTCCAAGTGGCTCAAGACTGTCTATTTTTGTATCAAGTGTTGAGAAGATTAGCTTTTTGTCTATGTCATAAATTGCGCTCTTAAAGTGCTCAAATCTTGGATATTCATATCTTTCATCGCTGTTTTCATGCACAAAAAGAAGCTTCTCCTCAAGAGTTGAACTATACTCTTTTAAAATCTCTCTTTCGGCATGTATAAGTTCATCTTGTTTATAAAAATAGTAGGTGGCAAAAAGTGTGGCAATCAGGAGCAGGGTAGAGCTTAGATAAAGCCCGAGCACATAAAAAATAGTCTGTTTTTCACTCTTGTACAAATTTATATCCTACTTTTTTTATGCTGAGTATATTCTCTTTTCCGATATGTTTGCGCAGATTTTTTATATAAGTTCTCAAACTCATATCACTGTGCATCTCGTCAAACGACCAAACACTTTGGTAAATTTTTTCAAACAATACGCACTCGTTTTTATGTTTTAGCAACAGTTTTAAAAGCAGAACCTCTTTAGGATTTAATAATATTTTTTGATTATCAACAATAAGCTCATTTGTAAGTGTGTTAAAATCAATACCTTTGGTGATTTTAGTCAGCTCGCCTTGAGTTTTAAACTCTCTTTTTAAAAGAGCTTTTATGCGAAAGAGCAACTCTTTTAAAAGAAACGGTTTCTTTATGTAGTCATCTGCGCCGCAGTTATAGCCTCTTGAGAGGTCGTCAATGCTGTTGAGCGAAGTTGTAAGGATTGCAGGTGTTGAGATGTTTGCATCCCTTAGCTCTTGAAGAAGCATAAACCCATTGATTTGCGGGACATTAACATCAAGCAAAAGCATATCGAAACTGCCTTTGTAAACAGCCTCCAGTGCTTCATCGCCCCCATAAACAGCGACAACATCAAAACCTTCATCGCTTAGGAACTCTGCAACTGTCTCAGAGAGGGCAATATCATCTTCTAGGTATAAAATTTTCATCAAAAATTATACCTAAAAAGATATCTACGCATATACCGAAAAACTCTCACTTACGGTTTCTTCACTATTTTCTTTGTCTAAAATATCAAGAAGCGCTTTTGTGTAATCCTTTGAGCTTAGTGCAGTCGCATCAAGCTCTTTCATTTGTGTTATTGCGGCTATTCTCTCATCTTGACTCATTGAGCTGAGCTGATCTTTTAGCGTAGCTCTGTCCTCTGTTGATAAACTCTGCATAATATCCCTCATGCCGCCCTGAGCGCCGCCTGAACCGTCCATCTTTCTCATCTGTGTTTGTTGCATTGAGCAATTTGAGTTTACTCGCATCTGCTCTCCTTTGTATATATTTTATGTATTATGATTACTATTTGTGAAATATTTGTGAAGTTGATTTACAAAATTTTATCTTCGCCTAGTTCGTGAAAAACAATACCCCTGTTTTCTATCTTCATAATTTTGTCAAAATATGGGAGAATTCTATCATCGTGTGTAACGGTGATGATGGCGACATTCTGCTCCCTTGCGATTTTTTTGAGCATTTTTATAACACTGATTGAGCGCTGTGCATCAAGTGCGGCTGTCGGCTCGTCGGCCAGTATTATCTCAGGGTTGTTTGCCAATGCGCGTGCGATGGCAACTCTTTGGTTCTGCCCGCCTGAGAGCTGTGATGACATACTGTACGCTTTGTCTGCAATTTCAAGATACTCTAAAAGCTCCATAGCTTTTTGTTTTGCCGCCTTTTCACTCACTCCGTTTGTCTGCGGAAGCAGTGTGACATTCTCAATTATATTTAAAAACGGTATAAGGTAGTGGGCCTGAAATATAAAACCTATCTTTTCTCTGCGGATTTTACGAGTATCTTTAGCACTCCATCCGTTATCGTAAACTTTCTCTTCGCCTAGCCAAATCTCTCCGCTTGTAGGCTCTTGAACGCATCCTATCATCATAAGAAGTGTAGTCTTTCCAGCTCCGCTTGGAGCGATGAGAGCTACAAGCTCTCCTTTTTGTATCTCAAACGAGGCATTTTCAATTACCTTTATAAGACTCTCGTCTTTGCCGAAGTTTTTTACTAGATTTTGAACTTTAATAGCGCTTTGTTTACTCATTTCATCCTCCGATTGCCGATGCAGGATCAGCGCTTATAACTTTTTTTACACCTACAAAAGAGGCTAGAATGGATGCTATGATAACCACGCCAAAAAGCCCCCAGGCATCGGGTATCTCAAGGACTATTCGTTTTGGAAATTTATCATAAACAAGATGTGAGAAGATATTTCCAAATATAAACGCAAATACTCCAAGAAGCAGAGTCTCTTTGACAATCATGGAGATAATAAGAGAGTTCGGAAGCCCCATAAGCTTCATTATAGATATCTCTTTCATCTTCTCTAATGTCATCGTATAGATGATAAGTGCAATGATAATAGTTGATACTATGACCAAAATTGCAGTAAAGAGACCTATCTGTTTAGCTGATTTTTCTATAAGATTTTTTGTAAGAATTGTTTTTTGCTGCACGGCGGTATAGACGCTTTTGTGCTGCCATTTTTTTATCTCTTGTGCTACTTCATCTACATCGTATCCGCTTTTTAAGCGCGCTACAATAACATTTACCATAAAAGCCTCTGAGTTTTTTATACCTCGTGCTTCATTATTTTGAATCTCTTTGTTTGAGTATGAAAATTGCAAATCCTGTGCATCTTTGAGGCTTATGTAAACGAGCGGGTCGCCGCCGTTTGACACCGTGCTGTGCGTGATGCCGACAACTGTGTAGAGATTACGTCCTAACTTGATTTTCTCATCTAGATTAAAGCCTGTTTTGTCGGTTACTACAATCTCGTAATGGTCGTTTTTTAGCTCTCGTCCAGCTATCAATCTTTTTGGATTTATCGGATTTATTGAGCCGTAGATATCATATCCGACTGCAACAACGCGAACAGGTTTGTCACGGTGCGGAAGCTGGATGTTTTGAAAAGTCATCGCCTCGCTTTTGTCTATGCCCTCTGTGACGTAGATAATATCTTTTAAGTCTTCATGCACGCGCGAAGATTCGGCAAAAGGTCCAAGAGTATCTTCTTGAACTATCCACAAATCTGCGCTGATATCATCGAGCAAAATCTCCGCATCAACCATCATACCGCGGTAAACGCCAATCATAATAAGAACAATTCCAAGCAGCATCCCGACACCCATAGCCGTAACTATGAACTTGCCGAGTGTATGCTCAATATCTCTTTTTGCCAAGTTTATCATCTGAAAATTTTCATTCCCTCGCTTAAAGCTTTGTTGCTGGGTGTATGTAGGAGTAGTTCTGTATTTGGATCTATTCCCGATGAGACGGCAACTTCTTCGTCATTTTGTCCCAATAGAGTTACCGGTTTAAAGAAAGCATTGTTGCCCTGTGCTACCCAAACGCCTTTTTTGCCATCTTTCGCAACCAGAAGTTTGAGAGGGATTTTCAGGACATTTTCATGCTGTGCCACTTCAATGTTTACTTCAGCTTGTTCGTTTATGTAAAACGTCTCGGGAGTAACATCAAAACCTATGTTTACCTCTCGCTCCAGAGTGACGGCGTTGCTCATGGCGACTACTCTTTGAAGCGTTCCATCAATTTTTTCATTCGGTTTTGACCTTAGTTTTATGGTTGCTCTCTGCATAACCTTAACCTGATTTGCAAGCCTCTCGTCAATATTTGCTCTTATCCAGAGTGTTTTTGGATCTACGATTTTAAAGATTGCAGCCGATGGCAGAACGTATTGATTTCTCTCGGCTTCTTTTGCTATAACATAACCATCTATCGGTGAATAGATTTTCAGCCTCTCAAGTTTGGCTCCAATTGCCTCTATGCTCTTTTGCACTCTTAACTCTTCAGAAGCCGCGGAAGCTATTTTTGCTTTTGATGAACTAATCTGCGCATTTATATTGTCCAAATCGCTCTTTGCTTTGTCATACTCGGCTTTTGATACAAACTTCTGTTCCAATAGATTTTTATAACGCTCATAGGTTGTTTGAAGAAGAGTTTTTTGAGCCTCTAGACTCTCTAGATTCTCTTTTGCTGATTTTGATTCATGGCTTGATTTTTTAAGTGATAATTTCGCTTCATCCAAAAGAAGAGGCATGTCAACAGGGTCTATGCTAAGAAGAAGGTCACCTTTTTTTACCCACTCTCCCTCATCAAAAAAGATATTCTCTATCTTTCCGCCGGTTTGTGCCGTAATGGCATAGATATTTTTTGCATCCACATTTCCTATTGCGCGAATAGTTACATATAGATTTCCAAGAGTCGGTTTTGTTGTCTCAAATGTTGATTTTATGACATATACTTTGTTGTAAAAAAGCGCTCCGCCTATAACGATAAATATAGCAATAACTGCATACTTTATCCAGTTTTTCATACTCTCTCTCCTCTTAAATACTCTAATCTGTTCATAACTCTTTTTATAGAAAATTTCGCTTCCAAAAGGTCTAACTCTGCATATAAACTTGTCGAAGCTGCATCAAGAATCTCTATGTATGTTGAGAGTCCCTCTTTATAGCGAGCTTCAACTATCTCTTTTGTTGCTCTTGAGGAGTCTATCAACGCCTCTTTTGCTTTTATGGTGTGTTCATATCTCTCTAGGTCTATCATCAAAGTATCAATCTCCTCTTGTAAAAGGAGCTTTTTTGCGTTGTATGACTCTTTTGCCATCTCTTGTGATATGCGCGTCTCTTCTGTCTGTGCACTTATTCTGCCTCCGCTATAAAGTGGGATGGTGATGCCGATGCCGATCATTGAAGTATCATACTCATTTATAGAGTTTTGGTGCGTGTATGAAGCTACTGCATCAATGGAGCCGTAGTTTTTGGCTTTTGCAGCTTTATACATCAGACCCTCTTTTACAATCTCCTCTTTTAAGCCTTTGAGTGCGAAGTTGTTGACATACGATTCGCCAATAATCGACTCTTTGTTTTGCCCTGCAAGAGAGGGGAGATTATCTATAAGGTCGGTCTCTAAATCTACTTTTTTGCCCATGTAAAATGAGAGTGCTGAGAGAGCTTTTTTTAAATCTGCTTTTGTCGTTCCAAGAGCATCCTCGGCGTTATAAACTGCGCTTAATATAGTTGTAGCGTCAGCCTCTGTTTTTAGCCCCTCGCGAACTAATGCCTGCGCCTGTTTGTAAAGCTCCTCTTTTGTACGCAAATCTTTTTTTCTGACCTCTAGCGCTTTAGTTTGAAAAAGTGCCGCATCATATATATTTTTTACGTTGTGTATCAAGAGAGCTTTCGCGTCTTTTAAAGAGAGAGATGCTATATCTTTGTTTTTTTCATACGCTTTTATTATTGAGGTCGTTTTTGAAAAATCATATATTTTTTGGTTCAGTTGAGCTTCAAGTTGCCAATTGTCATCAGTTATTGTTTTAAACTGACCGTTTTGCGGCATAATAAAGGTGTTGTGAGGATTGTACTGTGCACCCACATTCAGTTGAGGCAGATAGTCTGCTTTCGCAACGTCAACCAAAGAGCCGCTCAGTTGCACGCCGAGGGAGAGTTTTTTAATATCGGGATGGTTTTTAAGTGCTTCATCTATTGCCTCTTCAACACTTAATGTTTGGGCATTTAAAATCAGAATAAAAACATAAAAATATATAAGCAGAAATTTCATCATATTGGAAATCGTCCTTTTGTAACATTGCAAGTTGAGACCACCGCATAACGATGCTTTTGCCCAGTTTATTCGATGGAATTTAGTAAAATCTCATCATTTACTACAGTAAACTCCTCAATTTGACTTTCGTTTCGCCTCGAACTTGAACAAAATCCCCTATTGTGTATGTGACCTCATGTTGTGAATATTATAATTAAAGTTTGTGAAATTATTGTGGAACTTCGCACAAAAGCCAGATATCAACCATCATTAGTTACCATACGCAAATGAAAAATATGATTTATAAGTCAAAAATCGGAAATATTGATTTGAGTAAGGTAACAAGGCTTTATCCCGCCGCAGTCGTGGACTCACATGGAGAAGTTGCAGAGATGAGCTTAGAGTGGGCAGATATAAACGCTGATAAGGTAAAGATTACCGCTTTTGTTTTAGTCTTTGATTTTACTCCGCCAAAAGAGCAGGTCAGAGACAAAAAAGAGCTCCGTTTTGAGACAAAAGAGGAGCTTATAGAGACCATGCAAGAGGTAGCGCAATTTTTTCAAGATTAATCTCTCCCGATACCCGCAAAGTATTTTCCATTGCAATTCCGGCTGCACTAAAACATCTGGTTGACATACTCCAAATACTGATCGACATGTTAATGGTCGGAATGGTCAGCGTCTCGGCACTCGCGGCAGTTGGCATGAGCATGCAGTTTATGATGATAATCAACGTTTTGATGACACTTTATGTTGTCGGCGGAAATGCACTAATATCTCGTTTTATCGGTCAGGGAAGAAAAAAAAGAGCCTCCGCTCTTCTCTACTCGCTTGGGATTTTTGCAGTTTTCTTATCTGTTTTTGTGACAATCTGCGGCTACTTTGGAAGCGAATATATCTATGCAATAATGGGCGCAGCACCAGACGTCGTGGAGCAGGGCGGGCTCTATTTCAAGATACTTTCGCTTGGAATAGTTGTTATTTTTATAGACACTCTCCTCTATAATGCACTTTCAGCCGCAGGAGATACAAAAAGCTCGCTCTACATAAAGCTTGTCTCCGCGGCAATAAACGCTTTTTTAAACTATGTGTTGATTTTCGGACATTACGGATTTGAGCCGATGGGTATAGAGGGTGCGGCTTATGCTACCGTAATAGCCTACTGCTTTAATGTTGCGGCATATTTTATTCTTCTAAAAAAACCTCACTCAAAGCTAAATATTATCCCGATTATCCGCATAAAAGATATGATAAGAGTTTGGCATGTAGGGTGGAGCGCAGCTCTGGAACGCGGGATTTCAAGCATCTCATTTTTGTTTTTTGTCGCTATTATCGCGGCGTATGGAACGGCTGAACTTGCAGGATATCAAGTAGGGCTTCGCATAGAGGGTATCGCTTTTATGCCGGGGTTTGGTTTTGCGATAGCCGCAACAGCGCTTGTCGGGCAGAGTTTGGGTGCAAAAGATAAAGAGCGAGCTTACAACATGGGAATAATAAGCGGACGGGTAGCTTATGTGTTTATGGGCGGAGTAGGAGTTTTTCTTATTCTTTTTCCGGAGTTTTTGGTTAGTTTTTTTACACAAGACAAAGCGACAATCGCAGTAGCTTCTTACTATCTTATTTTTGTCGGTCTGGCTCAGATTCCGCTTGCAATAATGTTCGTATATTCCGGTGCATTAAGAGGGGCGGGGGCAACTAAAATTACACTCAAAATAAGCGTGCTTTCATTGTGGATTTTTAGGCTGATACCGTCATATATCGCTTATAAAATGGGGTATGGAGTTGTTGCTATTTTTATTATTATGAATGTTGAGACGCTTATAAAGGGAATTATCTACATGTATATTTATAAAAAGAGACTTTGGCTTGATACCAAAGTCTAAAAAAGATGTTGAAGAGGGCAGAGGAGTTATCTTCTGCCGCCACCGCCACCTCCGTTGCCACCTCTTGAGCCACCGTTAGAAGTTCCGCTAGAGCCATTTTCCATTGAGCCTTTGTTTTTCATTTTAGTTTTAGACTCCTCGGACTGCTCTTCGCCGTGTTGGTACTTGTTTTCATACTGATACTTTTTCTTTGCTTCTTGTTTCTCTTTGTTTCTTTCTCTCTCAACGTTCATAGCACCTGAACCGCTGTTTTCCTGCATCTGTTTCATCTTCTGCTCATGAGATTGGAGACTCTCTTCTGCTATGCTAAGTGTTGCTAAAAGTGCAACTGACAGTAAAATCTTTTTCATCGTTAATCCTTCTATTTTAATCTTAGAAAGTATCGCACGAAGGTGTTAGCGATACATAAGCATATATTACTATTTTTTTGCCTCAAACTTTTCTTTTAACTATTTTATTCACACCCAGTTATCAAGCCTCAACTCTTTGACTCTTTGAAACTCTTTTGTGTTGTTTGTAACCAATATAATATTACATGAGAGTGCGTGAGCTGCTATCATCATATCAAGCCCGCCTATGATTTGACCTCTTTTTTCTAAATCCGCTCTTATTTTTCCGTAGGCAACAGATGCTTTTATGTCGTACTCAAAAATATCAAAAGGCTTGAGAAAATGCTCTAATGCTAAGAGATTTTTTTCTACATGTTCACTTTTATAAACACCGTAATATAGCTCACTTACCGTAATGCTTGAGAGAACCAAATCGCCTATATCAAACTCTTTAAATTTTTCTCTCACATTTTGAGGCTTGTTTTTTATAATGTAAATGCAGATATTGGTATCTAACATCTGCTTTTTCAAAAGAAATCCTCTCTTTTTTGAGTTGGCTGTACTCTTGTTTGCATAAAATCGTCTGAAAACTCATCAAGTCTGTCAAACATATGGTCCCATACGCTTTTGTCATTTTTTGGCATCAAAATTACGCCATCTTCAACTCTCTTTATAAAAAGTTCTTCTTGATTTTCAAATCGAAACTCTTTTGGCAGTCTCACAGCTTGGCTTTGACCATTTTTAAACAGTTTTGCTACAGCGCTCATGACATCTCCCTTTAAAGTATATATTTTGAAGTATATACTATCATCTCTATTTTGTCAATTAGGCTTTTTTGCCTCAAACTTCTCTTTAAGCTCTTTTGCTTTTTTGTAACTCTCTTTTTGCGCTTCAACTATCTCATCAAACGCAATGCCTTTCATAATTATTTCATATAAATAGGGCTTATCTTTTCGCCAGTTTCTAAGTGTTCTAGGGTCAATATCAAATAATCTTGCCATATCTTGCTGTGTCAGTTTCATATAAAAACTCTACACAAAAAAATATTCTAAAAAAATTCGGAATTATTTGTATGTAATTAATCTTAAAACAGGAATTATATGTATATAATAAAAACTATTTTCGGAATTAAAATCCCAAAAAACTTAAAAAATGAGAAACAGATGCTCTTTAACTCCTACGAATTTATCTTTTTATTTTTACCTATTATCTTCTTTGGGTATTTTTTCCTCATATCTAAAAGATTGGCAGTTGCTTCTAAAGTTTGGCTTGTTTTTGGAAGTCTATTTTTTTATAGTTGGTGGAATGTAGCCTATCTGCCGCTTATAGTTGCTTCAATGCTTGTAAATTTTGCAGTTGGAAATTCTTTAAACGAAAACTTCAAAAAAGCAAAGGTAGGCAAAAAAACGCTTTTAGGTTTTGGGGTCGTGGCAAATATTGCTTTACTTGGTTACTTTAAATACAGCGATTTTTTTATAGAAAACTTTAACGGTATATTTGGTGCAAATATCCCGCTCTCTCATATCGCTCTTCCTCTTGCCATAAGCTTTTTTACCTTTCAGCAAATAGCATATTTGGTGGATAGTTATAGAGCAGAAACAAAAGAGTATGACTTTTTAAACTATGCGTTGTTTGTGACATTTTTTCCTCAGCTTATCGCCGGACCAATTGTTCATCATAAGGAGATGATGCCACAATTTGCATCCAAATGGAACAAAGTAAAAAACTACCGAAATATTGCTTTAGGACTTTTTATATTTTCTATAGGATTATTTAAAAAAGTAGTTATAGCTGATACATTTGCAGTGTGGGCAACAGCTGGTTTTGACAATGCAACTATTCTTACACTCTTTGAAGCGTGGGCTACAAGTTTATCGTATACTTTTCAACTTTATTTTGATTTTAGTGGATATACAGATATGGCGATAGGGGCTGCACTACTTTTTAATATTAAACTACCCATAAACTTCAACAGTCCATACAAAGCTATTGATATTCAGGACTTTTGGAGAAGATGGCATATCACACTTAGTAGATTTTTAAAAGACTATATCTACATCCCACTTGGCGGAAATCGTAAAGGGAATTTTGGAACATACAACAATCTTCTTATCACATTTTTACTTGGAGGATTGTGGCACGGAGCTGCTTGGACTTTTGTATTTTGGGGATTTTTACATGGGATAGCTTTGGTGCTTCATAGGCTATGGCAAAAAATAGGCTTTAAATTATGGAGTTGGCTAGCTTGGCTCATAACTTTTAACTTTATCAATATCTCTTGGGTATTTTTTAGAGCTAAAGAGTGGGAGGATGCAGTGAAAGTTTTAGGTGGGATGGTTGGACTTAGCGGATTTACACTCCATTCAATTTTTGAAAGATTTGCGTTTTTACATCAATTTAACATCAAATTTCAACCTTATGATACGATAACTTTACCTTTGGCAGAAACACTCTGGTTTCCGTTTGCTTTTATCATTATCTTACTTTTCAAAAATTCAATGCAAAAAATGAAATCTTTCACTCCAAATAAAAAAGTAGCGGTTTTTACTGCGTTTTTGCTCTCATTTGGCATCTTATCGCTTACAAAAGTGAGCGAATTTTTGTATTTTAATTTTTAAGGTTTTTAATGAGTAGTAAAAAATTTATAGCTTTTGTTGGATTACTTGCGTTTTTGATTGTTGGATTTGTCGGTGTGGTAAATTATGTGGTTGATCCGTATGGATTGTATGGTACAAAATTTTTTAATTTACCAAAAATAAAACAATCAGAAAAAATTAGATTGATAAAAGTTTTTAAAACTCAAGCGCTAAAACCTGTTTCTATTTCTTTGGGAACATCAAGAACAGAATATGGCTATGATCCAACGCATCAATATTTTATTAAACCATCCTACAATCTTGCAGTATCAAGCGCATCCATGTATGAAGCTAGATTAAATTTCGAGTGGGCTTTAAAACAAGGAAATCTAAAAAAAGTTTTATTGGTTGTTGACTACATAATGTTTAACAAACCTAATCAAAAAAATGTAGCTGATTTTGAAACCTATTTTGATAATCCAAATATATACAAATATCTTTTAAGCCTTGATAGTTTTAAAGATGCTATTTTGACACTTAAAGGTGGTGAAAATACCTCGATATATCTTGCAAATGGACAAAAGGAACATAATCATAATTGGCAAAAGATTGCAAAAAATGGCGGTCATCTTGCAACTATGCAAAAAGATGAAAAAAATTATTATAAAAATTATCCAACAAACTACACCTACAAAGATACTAAAAAACTATCTTTTCCAGATTTTGAAAATATAGTTTCACATTGCTATGAAAATAATATTGAACTTGATATTATTTTCGGACCTTCACATATTCGTCAATGGGAAGCTTTGAATTATTATTTGGGTTATGAAAAATGGCTTCAATGGAAAAAAGATGTTGTATTTTCTGTTGGTAATATCGCACAAAAATATCATAAAAAGCCGTTTAAAATAGTAGATTTTTCAGTTTATCATTCTTTTACTACTGAAATTGTGCCGACTGACCCAAAATCGCAAATGAAATATCATTGGGAAGCAAGTCATTATAAAAATGAATTAGGCTCGATAGTGCTGGATAGACTCAATGGTGGAAAAGAAAATTTGGATTTTGGAGTAGAATTAAATTTACAAAATATTGATAACCATTTGGAAAAGCTAAAACAAGATAGAATTAAATGTATCAATGTAGAAAAATATCAAGAAGAAGTTTTCCTTATTCCCAACTTGTAGTTGGGAATGCCTACATAACTTTTGTGGCTGAAATATGCATTCCTGCGCTGGAACGATAGGAGTGAGAAAAAAAAGAGCTTCCTAGCCATTAATCCCGTCTGCTCTTGGAGCCATCAAAAACCCAAAAAAGACCTTAGCATAAAGCATAAAAGGTACACTCCAGAGGATAGCCGAGTAAAGATAGAGTTCGCTTGAATACTCTGGATAGAAGGCTATCGCACTTCTCATAAGCGTTGCAACAACTATTAGCCCGACCACAAGATGCTTTTCTGTTATCACAGAGAATTTTCTGTGTCAATATTTGATTCATCAAAGTCAATATATCTATAAATTATTAACACGGCTACACTTTTTGGATATATTTTATAAATTATTTTTATTCCATCTAAAATAATCTCACGAATGGTTTCATCATCAAATGTAGTATTTATTTTGCCGACATAAGGATGCTGAAGCATATCCTTTATTCTTGATACTAATTTTGTAGTGTATTGTGTCGCACGAGAAGGAGTGTCTTTTGAAATATGATCTCTAAGTTTAAATATAAATTCTTTAGAATCATGAGAAAAGTTTACTTTCATCAAAATTTATTTATTTAGCTCTTCAATAAGTTCATCTGATGAGTATATCTTCCCATTCTCAATCTGCTCTAAACCTCTTAAGATTCCAGCTTTTTCAAATTTATAAACTGTATTATCTATAATTTCCACAGATTCACCTTGTTTGGTTAAAGATTCTAAAAAAGATAATATTCTTTTAGATGCACTCTCGGAAGCATTTAAATGTAAAGTCATTTAATAATCCTTTGATTTTATTGGCAATATTATATCTGATTTTAACAAATCTTTTTTCTCGTTCCCAACTTGTAGTTGGGAACGAGAAAAAAAGAGCATTACCCCTTAATCCCGTCCGCTCTTGGAGCCGTTAAAAACCCAAAAAAGACCTTAGCGTAAAGCATAAAAGGTACACTCCATAAGATTGCCGAGTAGAGATATAGTTGGCTTGAATACTCTGGATAGAAGGCTATAGCGCTGCGCATAAGCGTTGCAACAACTATTAGTCCGACCATAAGATGCGTGTAGATGTTTGAAGTGAGATGTCGTCCTGTGTGAATCCAGCCGATGATTATCATGACCATCAGATAGGCAAGACCGTAGCCGCCACTTGTTATGAAGTGTCTGAAATGAGTGATATTTTCAACTTCATTTGAAAGGATGCTATAGCCCATCATGGCGTAACCGAGCCCCAAAAGCACATATATAAGACTTAGATAGATAACGTAGGGTTGATTGAGAATAAACTTATCTTGTAGTTTATAGTCAGACGTTATGGCAAGAATCGCTGCACCGGCTGAGAGTCCGAGCCAGCCGAGTGCTGAGTTTTGCGGGTATAAAAACTCCACTACGCTAAAGAGTCCGATTGTAAATACTGCTAAATTGGTAAGAGGCGGGCGCGATACATAGACATCGTCTATGCCTTTGTCTTCCATAAGCTCATTTACCGCTTCCATATTGACGCGTCTAAGTGCTAGAAGTATCAAGATGACATGTGCGCCGAGTGCGATTTTGAGGATTTTCATAGCGTCAGTTGAAGCAAGTCCAGCCATTGCGGCAAAAAACCATGCTTCAATGATGAAAATAGCTACCATTGTATAGCCTAAAGAGGCATGTCTTTGGAGTTTATCAAGCACGGCAGCTCTTGCAAACCAGATAAGGTAGCAAAGCATTGCAAGGTTAAAAAATGCAGCGACATATACGCCCGTAATATCGATAAACCAAAAACTAACTCTTCCCAAAACCCACAAAATGACGACGTTTCTTAGTTTTTTACCCACAAGCGGCACAAATCCGGGAAAGAGTTCGGGAAGTCCGGTCGATAAAAATGCCAAAATCCCCGCCGTAAGTATGCCAAAAAGCATTTCATAGACATGCCAGACAATGATGTTGTCCATAAACGGGATGTTTAAAACTCCACTCCACACAAATCCCCATAAAATCATCGAGATTACTAGGTAGGGAGCAAGAAGCAAAAAGATAGGTCTAAATCCGTATGCCAAATAGGGAGGAACACCTTTCTCATCGGGATAGTAAAGATAGTGGTTTGTTGCATGTAAAACTTGCGGTTTCTCTTCTTCGTGTTTCATTATTTTAGCTCCAGTTCAAACGTACTTACAATCTCTTTATCTTGTAGTATCTCCACACTTTTAGAGAAAACATACCTATCTTCTCTTTGGTTTTGGATAAGGTCAAACCTGAATTTTTTGACAATATGCCCCGGGTCGGCTTTTAGAAGCAGCATCTCATCGCTTAGGCGAATCGCCTCCATAAGGTCATGCGTGATAAAGAGTATGC
This sequence comes from Sulfurimonas sp., assembly GCF_019429335.1. Taxonomy (GTDB): domain Bacteria; phylum Campylobacterota; class Campylobacteria; order Campylobacterales; family Sulfurimonadaceae; genus Sulfurimonas. The sequence continues at coordinate 14,037 of NZ_JAHYJB010000039.1, forward strand.
TTATCTCTTTTTTGCTTATCATATCAATAAGCACGCTCTGAAGCTCTTTTTTAAGCCCTATGTCAAGTGCGGAAAATGGCTCATCCAAAAAAAGCAGGGAGGGTTTGAGAACAAGTGCTCTTGCAAAGCTAACTCTCTGTTTCATTCCACCGCTCAAATCTTTTGGAAACTTCTCAAAATCATCCTCTTCAAGCCCGAAACGAAGCGCTATCTCTTGCGATTTTTTGAGCGCCTCGCTATTTTTCTCGCCCTTTGCCAAAAGTCCCATGCTTATGTTGTCGATGACGTTTTTCCACGGCAGGAGTCTTGCTTCTTGAAAAGCAAATGCGCTGCTCTTAAATGTGTTTGTAACGCTTCCCTCTTGAACATCAAGCAAGCCGGCGCAGAGATGCAGAAGTGTCGTTTTGCCGCCGCCGCTCGGACCTACTATGGAGAGAACTTCTCCTTTGTCCAGAGTAAAGTTAATATTTTTCAAAATTTCTGTAAAACCAAAATGGTGGTTTAGTTTTTTAACCTCTAATCTCTCCATAACTCGACCTCTCTCTTAATTGGCTCTAATATTATGTACTCAATAAACATGAGCGAAGCTATCATGATGACAACGATTGAGAGAGCCGTAGGAGTATCTAGCTGACTTCTTGCAACAGCCAAAGATGCACCGATACCGTTGCTTGTCGCTAAAAGTTCCGCCATGATTACTATCTTCCATGCCATGCCAAGACCGCTGACCCATGCAGGAAAAACGTAGGAGAAGATATGCGGAAAGTAGACATCAAAAAAGCGCATGTGCCATGGAAAGTTGAAACTCTCCGCCATCTCTTTTAGTTCACCGTCAAGCGTACGAGTTCCTTGAAGCGCTCCGACAAAGATGATAGGAAACGAGGCGACAATAACCGTAAAAATTACGGTTTCATCACCCATACCGAACCAAATCATCGCCAAAACTATCCATGCAATCGGCGGCATACCCACTAAAATGGTAACAATAGGGCGGCTCATCATGGAAGCTGTTGCGAAAAATCCAGCCAAAAGCCCAAGAGCAGTTCCTAAAATAAGCGAGAAGCCAAAACCCATAGAAGCGCGGTAAAGCGTAGTCTCTATCTCTGCTATAACTGCATCGTCATGAAGCATCAAGCCCAGTGTTTTGAAAGTCTCAAGCGGAGAGGGAAGAACCAAATCGCCGTAAATCTGATTGCCTACATCCCAGAGTGCTACAAAAAGAAGTATGGAAGCAACTGCTCCCCATCCGCTCCACAAATATGAAGGAAAATCTTTGAGAATTTTTAGAGCAAATTTCATATATTAAAGTCCATAGTAAAAACTATCAGCAGGCAGTTTGCCGCCAATACTTTTGGGGTCTTCCTCTTTTAAAATATTAAAGAAAAATTCCAAATCTTTTTTTGCTTGTGGTGCCGTTACATTTTTAAGCCTTACATGTGCTATAGAGTCGCCGACGCCTTCTTCGCTTAACATGTTAATGTTTTTTGCAACCAGTTTGCCAGCTTCTTTTGGATTTGCTTTGTACCACTCTAACGATTTTGCATACTCTTCTTGAAATCTTTTTATGAGATGTTCATCTTTGACATGCCCCATAACAGCGATACCTGCTTCGGGAAGATCGCCGTCTGTGCCAAAAACCTTACCCCACTCCTCTTGAAGATCTACGCTTCTGTATAAATCAGGCGCAACTATACTGATAGGAAAAGATTTTGTTTTTCTAAGTGCCATAGAGATTGCGGGTTCAGCTAGAAGCGAGTGGTCTATTCTTCTCATGATAAGCATCTGCATAGCATCTATCGGACTTGCTACATAGACGAGTTCAAAATCTTTTTGCGGGTCTAAACCCTCTTTTTTAAGCAGCTGTTTAAAGACGATATCGGGCATATCTGCGCGAAAGGGAACAGCTATCTTTTTTCCTTTGAAGTCTTTGAGCGTTTTGAGTGAATTATCACGGCTTATCATCCCTAAAATCCCCCAAATGGAGACATTGAGAAGTTTTATGTCTACGCCTTTGTTGTTCAAAATCGCCGCGGTGTTCGTCGGAACAGCCACAAAATCTACATTGCCTTTAATCGTCATGGCTCGAAGTTCGTCTGGGTTTTTCCAGAGTTTAAACTCTATTTTATCCGCAACGTCGCTTAGAGCATTTGTCTCAATCATATGCAAAATCGGGTGTGAAACGGAAGCAAACGGACCTGAAACCACAATCTTGTCTAGTTTGTCAGCGGAAATAAGGGAGTTTGCGCCTAAAAGCAAGAGTGTAAAAATTATATAGATAAAGCTTTTCATATTAAACAACCTTGTAAAATCAATCTTGTAGAGCCACTTGCAAATTCAACCAAGCAACCAAGCTAATATCTTCTAAAGTCAATTTTCTAACTTTTTAAAAAACTGATTTTAGCCATTGCCTGTAATTTTACAGTTTTTTGGCTGATTTACTTTAATTTGCCATTTATAACTGCGTGCTTTATGGTTTAGGCTTGATTTTGTAACG
>NZ_JAHYJB010000065.1 GCF_019429335.1 Sulfurimonas sp.
TTTGCAAATGTCTGAGCCATCTTATCCATCTTTATCTCTTTTATCTCTTTTAGAATCTCTTCATTTTTTTTGAGCAACTTTTTTGTAGATTTTTCTTTGGCGCTGATTTCGCCAAGTTTTCTCTCAACCGCCTCTTCATCTTGTGAGACCTTTGCCTCCCTTTTTACAAGAAGCTCCTCTGTAGCGGTTTTAAGAGCGCTAAGTGCCTGTTTTTGTTCATCTATTCTCTCAAGCTCTACCAGAAGTTCGCTTTTTCTTGCTTTGAAAATTTCTGTGCACTCAAAGAGTTTGTCGCTTGTCTCCAAGGCGCTTATCGATGTCAATGTAAAAAGAGCCGCTATAAATATTTTAATCATCTGTTTTTTTCCGTATATGTCATTAAAGCTATCTCGTCGAGCTCTTTTGCCTCTTTGAGTTTTCTTTTTTGAAGTTCTTGTTTTATCTCTTGAAGTTCCAAATATTGAAATTTTTCGTGCTCAATCATATCAAGTTTTAGTTGTTGTTTCGCTTCATTTACCTGACTTGTGGCAAATGTGACCCATCTTTTATTATGAGATATAAGCTCTCTTTGTGAGGAAAGAAGTGTTCTTGAGGCGAGCATATCGCTCATCGTACCGCTACTAGGCGGCTCAACATCTTTTAGGGAGTTGTATGAGAGTTCAAGCGCCATTGTAGCGCTGTTTAAGTTGCTGTTTGCTTTTTGCAAAACCTGCTCACTTTTCTGCATGCTGTTTTTTTTGATTTTTACTAATGGGCTAAAGCGAGTTTTCACAATCTTATCCCTTTCTCAAAGCCTCCCATTGGAATGAAAGCTTATAAAATTATAGTATCTTCTCTCTCTGGCGATGTAGAAATTATACCTACTTTTGTTTTTGTAATCTCTTCTATTGCTCTGACATAATCCTGTGCCTCTTTTGGAAGCTCATCAAATTTTCTGGCACCCTTTGATTTGTCCCACCCTTTAAACGATTTGTAAATCGGTTTTACGTCATTTAAATTTGCCGGCAGATAGTCAATCTCCACACCGTTTAAATCATAAGCTACACAAACCTTAACTTCGCTAAATCCATCAAGAACATCAAGTTTCATAAGGGCTAGCTCATCACACCCGTTTAGGCGGCTTGCATATCTACATGCAACTGCATCAAACCAGCCGCATCTTCTTGCACGTCCTGTTGTTGTGCCAAATTCATGACCTTTTTCACCGATTAGCTTGCCGTCTTCTCCCAAATCTTCACTTGGAAATGGACCGTTACCGACACGTGTGCAGTACGCTTTTACGATACCGATAACTTTGCCTATATCTTTAGGATTTATGCCAAGACCTGTACATGCACCGGCACTTACCGTTGAGCTTGAAGTAACATACGGATAAGTTCCATGGTCAATGTCTAGCATCGTGCCTTGAGCACCCTCCAGCAGAACTCTCTTGTTCTCTTTATCAAGCGCTCTCCAAACCATCTGAGTCGTATCAGTGATAAATGGAGAAAGCTTAGCGCTGTACTCTTGAAGCTCTGCCAAAAGTTCGCTTTTGTTTGGAGTTTGAATCTTTAAGATATCAAATATCTCTCTATTTTGAGCAAAATAACCCATTACAGAGTCGCAAAGCTTCGCAGGGTCTAAAAGTTCGCCTACCCTTACGCCGACACGATTGATTTTATCAGAATAAGCAGGTCCTATGCCCTTGCCCGTTGTTCCGATAGCGCTATCGCCTTTTAGCTTCTCACGAGCTTGGTCGATAAGAGAGTGATAAGATAGATTTAAATGCGCTTTGTCTGAGATAAAAAGTCTTCCTTCTAACCCCTCAAACTGTGTCATCTCTTTTATTATAGAAGATGGAGACAAAACAACTCCGTTTCCTATAACATTAATGGCTTTTGGGTTTAATATGCCCGAAGGAATTAGGTGAAGTGCGTATCTTATGCCGTCTACCCAGATTGTGTGACCTGCGTTGTGTCCTCCTTGGCTTCTGCAAACCATGTCATACTCTTTTGCAAGCCTGTCTACTATCTTCCCTTTTCCTTCATCGCCCCACTGTATACCAACTATTAAATCCGCTTTCATCATTATCCTCTTTTACTTCGCTTTTGTTTCTACTAACACATCTGTATAAATTGCAAAACCTACAGAACTTAGTTCCGAGTTTTTATATCTTCCGCCTCTGGCAAAGACCTCATTCTTTT
>NZ_JAHYJB010000066.1 GCF_019429335.1 Sulfurimonas sp.
TACGGCGCTCTCATGTTTATGGATATAGACAACTTTAAAAGCGTAAATGATTTGATGGGTCAAGATGAGGGTGACACTGTTTTAAAGGAGACGGCTAACAGACTTGCCATAAAGCTTAAAGATGTATCTATAATCTCAAGGTTCGGAAGCGACAAATTCTTAATTTTGATTGAGAATCTCTCAAGCAGACAAGAGAGTGCAGCCCTTGCTGCAAAAGAGTTTGCAAAACAGATCTTAGAGATTACAAAAGAGCCGTTTATTATTAAGGATAAAACTTTTTATCTCACTTGCAGTATTGGCATAGCACTCTTCTTTGATGACGTTGAAACTGCAGATCTGCTTTTTAATCAGGCTGAGTACGCTATGCGCACGGCAAAAAAAGATGGAAAAAACATTATCAGATTTTATGACAGCTCTCTTCAGGATGTGACAAAATCAAGATCCCTGCTAATCCAAAATATCAAAGAGGCGCTAAAGAAGAATCAGTTCTTTGTTCTTTATCAAAAACAGTTTGATAAATATGCAAAACCCGTAGGTGCTGAAGCGCTTATTAGATGGCAGCATCCGAGCATCGGAATTGTATCTCCCGCAGATTTTATTCCGCTTGCAGAAGAGTCCGGAGTCATTAAAGAGATAGGACGTTTTGTTCTTGAGAGTGCTACAGACGAGCTTCTCTCTTGGGCAGAGGATGAGATAAAAAAAGAGTGGAGAGTATCCGTAAACGTCAGTCCGCTTCAATTTAGGGATGCGGGCTTTGTAGATGAGATAAAAGAGTTGATAAGCACAAAGATGATAGATCCCAATAAACTAAGACTTGAACTAACCGAAGGCGTGCTAATAAACGACCAAAAGAGTGCAATGAAAAAAATTGAGGAGTTAAACGCTTTTGGCGTCTCATTATCTATTGATGATTTTGGAACAGGATACTCTAGTCTGGCTTACCTTAAACATCTCAAAATAGATGAGCTGAAGATAGATCAATCATTTGTATTTGGTCTTTTAAACCATAACTCTGACAAAACGATAGTCAAGACAATAATTTTAATGGGCAAAGAGTTTAACTTTGAAGTAATAGCCGAAGGCGTAGAGACTAAAGAGCAGTTTGGGATATTAAAAGATCTCGGATGTGACTTCTTCCAAGGCTTCTATTTTGCAAAACCCTGCAAAAGCAGCGAGCTTTAAACAGCTCTTAGCAACATGCCAAAGCTGGCATGTTATAGAGTTAAAACTGCGGTTGAAGAAAAGGGATAACCTGCTTTTTACGGCTTAAAACTCCATCAAGCCATGCTTGGTTGTTCTGGATTTTAATTTTAAACGCATTCTCAACCTTGCTTAAATCATCGCTTATAACCAAAAGCTGAGAGCCCTCTTTCATAATGTCTGTTAAAAGGATGATGATTGTGTGAAGTCCCTCTTCTTGCTTCATAAGCTTCATATCTTCAAACAGCTCGTTTATTCTGTCGTTTAAGACCGAAATATCGACCATCTCAAGCTGACCAATTCCGACCTTTGTTCCGTTCATATCAAACGCTTTGTAGTCTCTTGTGTTTAGGTTGCGAGCGCTCGCACTATCAATAGCAGATTTTGCTATAAACATCTCCATTGCAAGACTCTTATAATCTTCAACTCCGCAAATTTCAGCAAGCTCTTTCACAGCCTTTGTATCAACTTTTGTACATGTAGGAGATTTAAATATCACCGTATCGCTTAAAATCGCGCACATCATCATGCCTGCTATGTCTTTGGGAATGTCTATTTTATGATAGTCGTACATCTCTTTGATTATCGTGTTTGAACACCCTATCGGGCGAATCCAGCACTCTAGAGGAGAATCTGTCGTTATGTCGCCTAGCTTATGATGGTCAACAATTCCTAAGATTGTTGCTTCTTTTATATCTTTTGGAGCCTGAGCAAGGTCAGAAAAATCCACAAGATAGACATTCTCGCCTGCGTATGAAGTCTTAAGCTCAGGCAATGTGCCGCCAAATCTGTTTAATATAAACTCCGTCTCCGGAGATATATCGCCTTGACGCGTAGCTACGCAATCTTCGCCGAGCTGATTTTTAAGATAAGTTAGAGAGATAGCCCCAACTATGGAGTCTGAGTCTGGGTTTGTGTGACCAAAAATATATGTTGACATGTCAATAGCCTTTAAATTTTT
>NZ_JAHYJB010000040.1 GCF_019429335.1 Sulfurimonas sp.
TAAACTTAAGTGTCGGTTTTTACTCCAAAGTGTCCGAATCATTTCCGACACCACTGTCCGATTAGAACCGACATCACTGTCCGAACTCAACCGACATTAGTGTCCGATTTGAACCGTTTTTTGCAGAAGGTTTGTCTTCAACATTAAAAACAAGATTTAGAGTTTTTACCAGTGTGTCTGGTTCTACTATAAGAGTCTCTCCTATGTACCCCACCTGAACATTAGACTTTACTTCATAGATTGGGGTTTTTAACAAAACATAAACTATCGCTCCAAAAGTTACAACAAGAGTAAAAATAACTATGAAGTATTTATAGCGAACTAAAATTTTAAAAAGTTCTCTCAGGTCAATCTCATCTTCTTCAATACCGTTTGCGCTTAAATGTGATTGCTGGATCATTTAAAACACATCCATTGTGGAAACTAAATAGACCCAGACACCTAAAATCACCAGCATCACAACTGAACTCTTAAAATATATATTCACAATTTGCCCTTAATTTTACTATTGGTAAAACTTTACACAAATAGTCCTTTGCATTATCTTACGATATGACAAATTTTTACTTATAGTAAACAAAGGCATCTGTTTTGGAAGTATTTGAGAAAATAAATTATCTTATTAGTGAAAAAAATATGTCCAAAAAAGAGTTTGCAGATAAATTTCTATCTTTAAACCCAAGACTTAGAACAACGGGAGAAGCGCCGAGCTATTCGAGTATTTACGGCTATTTAAGCGGCAGAAGAGAGATAAAAATAGAGCTGATACCATATATAGCAGAAGCGCTAAATATAAAAGAGCAGGAGTTATTCAACTTTGACTTAGAATACTCCACTGAATTCAACATAAGATACTCAAAAGATGTAAGAGAGATTATAGAGCTTATACAATATGCTCCAAAAAATATGATAGAACATATCAAAGTGACTTTGCAAAGGTTTAAAAAAAGCTATGATGATGGAGTAAAAGAGCCTACCTCATCATAATTTCATAAGGGCGCTTTATCTCTCTTATAACCTCATCGACGCTCATGTGGCGCGATTTTCTTAAAAACTCTTTGCTCTCAAGAAAAACCAAAACGGTAGGGATAGCAAAAACGTTAAAATAAGCGGCTGTCTCTTGATCTACTGAAGTGTCTATACTTATGATTTGAAACTCTTTAAAGTTGCTCTTTATTGCTTCAAAAAGCTTTGGTTTTAGGGCGTGACAAACGTTGCATGTGGGTGCTGAAAAGTAGAGCATAACGGCTGGATTTTCTTCTAGAATTTTTTTTATCTCATCTCTGTTTTGCATAAGGGAGCACCTCTTTTTTTGGTGGGGAATTATACACTATCTGTTATAATCCCTTTATGAGTTCCATAATATTTTCAATACTCGGCATCTATATATTTATACTTATCGGCTTTATCGCAAAAATGAGCTTTAAAGAGAGCATCGACGATAAGACAATTACGCTTATAAACGTCTATTTTTTACAGATTTTTTTAACATTTTGGGGACTTCTGATTCGCCCCGTTGACATCACGCTTCTTTATGCGCCCTCCGTATATCTAGTTATCGTTGCTATAGTTTTACTTATCTCGGCACTGGTTGCAAAGAGGCTCTTTGAAGATAAAAAAGAGTACTCCATTGCAACAGTTGCGGCTATTATAGGCAATACAGGAAATTTGGGCATACCTTTAAACATAGCAATTTTCGGTGAAGAGTCCATTCCGTATACGACTATTATAAATCTTATGAACGTGTTTGTTGTTTATACCATAGGAGTTTATTACTACTCAAGAGGGAGTTTTGACGTAAAAACATCGCTAAAAAATATAGTTAAACTCCCTATTTTATGGGCGGCTGTAGCGGCAATAATCCTTAGCATGCAGGGATACAAACCAAACGATGAGATAATGAAAGTGCTTATGATGGGGGCTTATGCTTCCATCGTTATGCAGCTCTTTTTATTTGGTCTTTATCTCTACGGTACTAAAATAAATGAGATAAGCAAAAAACTCACTATCTGGGTTATGAGCACAAAATTTCTATTTCTGCCAGGCATCGCTTTTTTAATTCTCTATAATATAGAACTTGACTCAATGATAAAAGGGATAATCTTTATAGAGCTTATGGTTCCGCTCGCCATTGCAAACGTCAATTTTGCCTCTCTTTATGGCTGCAAACCAAAGGTCGTAACAGCTCTTGTCTTCATCTCCTCCGTTATTTTTATGGGAGCAATTTTTGCGGGTGTTAAGGTGTTGACATATTTATGAACAAAATATATAACATCTACAAAATATTGTATGAAAATTACGGACCGCAGGGTTGGTGGCCTATAACAGGCTATGGATACCACAAACTGGATTACAGTTTTCCAAGAGAGAGCAACGAGATATTTGAGGTCTGCCTAGGCTCAATCCTTACTCAAAACACTACATTTGCTTCCGTCGTAAAATCGTTAAACAATCTACATGTAAAGAGTGCTCTACATGCAGATGCAATAGAGAGTATGGATATAGACGAACTAAAAGAGGCTATCAGACCATCAGGCTATTTCAACCAAAAAACAGAGTATATTTTAGAGTTTATAAAATTTTACAAAAGTCTAAAAGGTGCTACTCCCACAAGAGAGGCTCTTTTACATGTGAAGGGTGTCGGGGAAGAGACGGCGGACTCTATGTTGCTCTACGGTTACAATAAGAGAGAGTTTAAAGTAGATGCCTATACAAAAAGATTGTTAATTGAGTTAGGTTTTGCAGATGAGAAAACAAAATACTCCGAGATAAAATCCTTTATGCAAAGCTCCCTAAAAGAGTGTGTAAAAGATGAGAAGGAGTTGCGCATAATCTATCAAGAATTTCATGCACTTATCGTAGAACACGGCAAACACTTCTACTCGAAAAAGCCTTATGCCAAAGGGTGTTTTTTAAAAGATATTATTTGATTTTTTAAAGAAAGTGGCTTAAATTATCTACATGTAAAAGATACATGTAGATTTCTAACATATTATTTTTTACAGCCGACTGCCGTAATATTGCTTCTGTTTTTGTCTAAAAATTTATCGCCAAAGCCCTTAACCTCTTTTAGTTCGTCTACGCTACTAAAACACTCATTTGCTTTTCTATACTCTAAAATAGCGTTTGCTTTTGCCTCGCCAACACCGTTAATACTCATCAGTTCAGCCTTATCCGCTTTGTTAATATCTACCGCTCCAAAACATAAAACGGCACCCAAAATCAATAGTGACAACAACTTCATTTCTAACTCCTTTTAACTAAAGATGTTAAATTTTACTTTACTAATATTAAATTAACATTAATTATTAATAAAATCTAATAAAATTTTCTATTTTTGCGAGTGGATATCTCTAAAAACTCACTCTTAGATTGCCACGGCTAAAGCCTCGCAATGACAAGCACGACAATCTAGTTTTTAGAAGCGTAAAGGTTTTTTAAAGATTTAATATATATAGGAGATAAAATAAAGAGGTTTTGCTTATAGGCAATTAGCCTATAAGCAAATTATTTAATTTTCGAGAGAATATTTTCTACCGAGAAACCGAACTTTGCAAAAAGTTTATCTGCCGGAGCTGAAGCACCGAATGTATCCATGCCGATAACCTCATCTGCAAAGCGGTACCACTCTAAGCCGCGAGCCGCTTCAATAGCCACTTTCTTGCTATTAGGTTTGATAATCGAGTCGATATACGCTCTATCTTGTTCAATAAAAAGGTCATAACACGGAACAGAAACTACATCTACTTTAGTTCCTTTTTCATTTAGAGCAACTTTTACTTTAAGAGCAAGTTCTACTTCGCTTCCGCTTGCCATCAAAGTTATAGTTGCGTCCTCATCGCTTGCAAGAAGGTATCCGCCTCTATCAGCGCTCCCTTTAACCGCAGCCGGAAGAACTGATAGATTTTGGCGTGAACACACAAAAGCAGATGGAGATTTTTTCATATTAAGAGCAGTTTTCCATGCTTCAATATTCTCCGCACCGTCTGCAGGTCTCCAAACATAGAAGTTTGGCAGCGCTCTAAACTGGCTTAAATGCTCAATCGGCTGGTGTGTAGGACCATCTTCACCGACACCGATACTGTCATGCGTCCAGATAAAAAATTGCTGGATTCCTGCAAGTGCAGCAATTCTTGCTGCAGGTTTTAAGTAGTCTGAAAAGACGAAAAACGTTGCGGAGAACGGCATAAGCGGTCCATAGAGAGCAATCGCATTGGTAATTGAAGCCATTGCATGTTCGCGGATACCGAAGTAGATATTTCTGCCTTTTGGATAAACACCCATGTTAACTAATTCAGTTTTATTTGACGGGCTCAAATCCGCGCTTCCGCCTAAAAAGCTTGGGATGCCTTTTGCGATTGCATTTAAAATTTTTCCGTTTGTATTTCTTGTCGCATCCGCTTTGTCGAATATCGGCCACTGGATTCTTGAAAAATCAGGATTTTGAAGTGCCGCAAGCGTCTCATTTTGCTCCATTAAAGGAAGAGTTTTAAGACTATGTACCCACTCACGCTCTGCCAAATCACCCTTCTCTATCGCACATCTAAAACGAGCCATAACATCTTCATCTACATAGAAACTCTTTGTCGCATCAAATCCACAAGCACTCTTTGCCTCAGCAATCACATCGCTGCCAAGAGGAGCACCGTGAGAGTGATGAGAACCCTCAAGCTTCCCGCCGCCTTTGGCAATAGTCGTATTTGCAATGATAATAGTCGGTTTTTTATTTGTTTTTGCAGTGGTAATTGCATCGTCAATCTCATCAAAATTATGTCCGTCACACTCCAAAACATCCCAACCTTGCGACTCAAAGCGAAGACGGATATTTTCACTGATACTTAAACTTGTCGAACCCTCTATAGTAATTCGGTTAGAGTCATAGATAAGAATCAGGTTGTCAAGCTTGTTGTGTCCTGCGATAGAGCATGCTTCGTAACTAACACCCTCTTCTAAGTCTCCATCACCGCATAAGCAGTAAACATTGTGATCTATAACTTTTGCCGTATCGGAGTTAACCTGAGCGCCCATAAATTTTGAAGCCATCGCAAAACCGACCGCATTTGCAATACCTTGTCCAAGAGGACCGGTTGTTATCTCAACACCCTCCGTATGACCAAATTCAGGATGCCCAGGAGTTTTTGAGTTTAACTGGCGAAAGTTTTTCAAATCTTCGATAGTTAAACCGTATCCCCAAAGATAATAAAGAGAGTAGATAAGTCCTGTTGCATGACCACCAGAAAAAACAACTCTATCGCGGTTTAACCAAGATGGGTTTTTAGGATTGTGATTCAAATGCTCACTTAAAACAACTGCAATGTCCGCCAAACCCATCGGTGCGCCCGGATGCCCTGAATTTGCTGCTTGAACCATATCGGCTGCTAAAAATCTAATTGTGTTTGCCATTTTTTGGCGCATTTCATTACTCATTATCTTATTACCTTTGTTTATTATTTGATGTTATGCACTAAAACGAACGCGTCCGCTTTAGCGGCAGGGACTAAAGTCCCTACAACCCCCTGAAGCTACGAAAAACAAGTTTTTCGAGAACTACAAAGTATTTTTTACGCCTTTTTTGTAAAAATGCGTAGGTTAGCTATTTATGTCTGTTTATATAGTGGACAAGAAGCGGAAGTAGCTCATTTTTGAGCTTCTCATCAAAACCATCCATCTCTTTTGTAAGCGCTTCCGCCAACTCATCTGCTTCTCTTAGCGCTTCATCGAGTCCAATAAGCGTCACAAAACTATTCTTCGCTTTATCATTGTTTGTTAATTTTCCGGCCACCTCCGAACTTTGTGTCACATCTAAAATATCATCTTGTATCTGAAAAAGAAGTCCAAGTCTAATACCAAAATCATAAAGCTCATCGGCAAGTTTCTCATCACCGATAATAATAGCACCCATTTTAAGAGAAGCCGCAATAAGTTTCGCCGTTTTATTTGTATGCAGAACCCTGACATCATCTATGCCAAGCGGTCTGTTTTCAAAATAGCAGTCTATTGCCTGTCCTAAAACCATACCGCCTAAACCACCGTTAGTTGCAAGCTCTCTGATAAGAGCGACTCTTGTATAGTCCGAAAAAGGAGCGTTGCTCAAAACCTCAAAAGAGTAGGTGTTTAACGCATCGCCCACCAAAATTGCCGTCACTTCATCAAATAGTACATGCAGAGTCGGCTCCCCGCGTCGTAGTGGCGAATTGTCCATTGCAGGCAGGTCGTCATGAATGAGCGAATATGTATGCAAAAGCTCAATTGCATAAGCGGCATGACAAGCTCCACCGACCAAAAGAGGATTGTACGCTTTTACAACGCCGAGCAAAAGAGCAGGGCGAAATCTCTTCCCGCCTGCAACTAACATCTTCTGCAATGCCTCTTCATATGTAGGATGAATACTTTTTGAAGCAGGCAGATGATTTAGTAAAAATTGCTCAAAGTTTTTCATTCGTGGGCGCCTCTATTTTTAGTATGAAATTCTATCTAATTTACTTTCACAAAAAACTGAAAATGTTCTCTTTCGAAGAGAAGTTGGGTGCTCTTATTTTGATTATCTACTATTTCTAATATATCGCCCTCTCTCTTTACATCTTTTTTGTTTACCTGAAGCAGCTGATCACCTAGTTTTAGTCCGTGGCGCTCAGCTTTTTTCTCTATTTTAGTTATAAAAAGATTCTTGTCAAACGATATTCCCAAGAACTCTAAAAACGTATCGCTGAGATATCCGCCGCCTACTCTGTTTTGAGTCTTTGCACTTATGGTAAGAAGCTCATTGGCACGCTTTATCTTCAGAGTATGAAGAGAGCCGATTTCACTAAAGAGCACATCTCTCATAAATCTCGCACTCTCTTTTACTCTCTTGCCGTCAAGCTCCACAATTATGTCACCTTTTTTAAAGCTGTTCTCTTTTAAAAACGGGTTGGAGCTTATGACTACTACTGCAGAGTTTACGCTCTTAACCCTTATGCCAAAATCTCCGTAGGTAACTTTTTTTACCTTTAAAAAGCGCTCGATATACTCTCTTTGGATTATCCCACGGTCAGTTACTATTCCCTCAAGTGCACAGCAACTGTTTAGCAATAAGCTAGGCGAAGATATCTGCTTGCTGAATATTGCAAAGCTGTTTAGCCCAACTTGCCTTTTTATGATTTTTCCCTCAATAACGCTTTTGTTGTCTACGCAAAAAACTCCCGAAGGGATATTCATGTTGAGTTTGAATGGATATTTGAAACCTTTTTTATCCTCTACAAGATAGAGCGAGAGGTATGGGTCATGTTTAAGAATTTTAGCATTTGGAGCAGTGGTTGAAAAAATTAATCTTTGATTGTTTTGCAGTGGAATTTGCAGTGTTTGTTTTACGATAGACTCTGAATCTATCACTTTAAGTTTGCAGGAGTCTATGCCACCCTTGCATGCGTAGAGGTTTATAAAAAGAAGGTTCAGCGCTACAAATAGCCTAAACACTACTTGCCTCCAAAAGGATTTACGCCGCTCAGCATACCCAAAGCGCTGTTTTTTCTATTATCCTCTACCATTTTATTGGCATCGTTTATCGCGCCGATTAGCAGTATCTGCAACGACTCTTTATCGCTAAGAAGTGAATCATCAATATTGATATCAGTTACTTCACATTTGCCGTTTATGGTCACTTCAACCAATCCGCCGCCGCTTTTTACCTTAAAAACTTTAGACTCAAGCTCAACTTGAAGTTTCTTTGCATTTTCCTGCATTCCCTCAAGCATCTTGCCCATATTGCTCAAGTTTCCAAACATATCTATATCTCTTCTAAGATTTCTTCGATGTTGTTCTCTTCGTTTACTAAAACAACTCTTGGTTTATATGTTTCTAACTCTTTTTCTTCATAAGTAGCGTACGCAACTATGATAATTTTGTCACCCTTGTGAACTTTTCTAGCTGCTGCGCCGTTTAAGCAGATATCTCTCTTGCCGCGCTCGCCTAATATAATATATGTCGAAAATCTCTCACCGTTATTGATGTTCAATATCTCAACTTTTTGTCCAACCCTCATCTTTGCAGCTTCCATTAGCTCCTGATCTATTGTAATAGAACCAACATAGTTTAGGTTAGCATCAGTTACCGTAGCGCGATGAATTTTGCTGTACAACATTTCTATAGTCATCTTATTTTCCTACATTCCCATCTGTTTTTTCATATCACAAGGAGAGATTGGCTCATCCCACATGTCAGAACCTATAAGGTACTCTTTTACGACACTTCCGCCGATGATGTGCTCTTCTACTATTCTATCTATTTTTTCTTTTGTTAAAGCCGCATACATAAAGTGTCCAGGCTCTACAAGCATAACTGGACCTGAGCTGCAGCGATTTAAACATGATGTACGAATAGGCTGGACTGTTCCCATCACGCCCTCTTTCATCAATTTCTGTGCCAAATACTGGAACAAATCCTGAGTCTGAGGCGTAACACACGAAGGTTTCGGCATGCCAGGAGGAGCTGATTGTTCACATTTAAATATATAAAATGCCGGCTGAGGAATTCCCATTAATACCACCCTTATAAAATTTTTCGCAATTATATCAAAAATAACCTCATAAATAATAACACATAGCAAGAAGTTTACATGCTTAAGATTTATATTACTTTATTTTCAACAACTCTCTTACTACTTCCCTGTCATCAAACGGGAACTTCTCATCATATATAATTTGATAAGTCTCATCACCTTTGCCGAGAATAACGACAACTTCATTATCCCTTTGGTCACTAAGTGCCATCTCGATAGCTTTTTTTCTGTTTAGCTCCACATTGACTATTGCTTTGTCTTCAATACCCGCTAAAATATCATTTACTATGTCTTGAGGATCTTCGTTTCTTGGATTGTCACTTGTAATGTAGAGTTTTTTCGCCAAACTTGCGGCAACTCTCCCCATTAAAGGTCTTTTGCTTCTGTCTCTGTCTCCGCCTGCTCCAAAAACAACAAGAAGCTCTTTCTCTTTTAGCGCGTTTAAAACCTGCTGGATACCGTCTGGCGTATGTGCAAAGTCAACTATAACGTTTGGCACTTCGCTTACCTGCTCCATTCTGCCGCTTACTCCCGCGAAGTTATCTACCACAGCAGCAACATCTTCAAGTTTTTTTCCGGTTAAAAGATGTGTCGCAGATACAGCAGCCATAAGGTTGTAGAGATTGAAAAAACCGTGAAGCGCGGATGTGAAAGGAACAACATCTTTAAAGTGCTGAATTATTCCGCTTGTTGCACTGTTTAGTGAATAGGCGATTAGTCTGTATGTTGAGGGATTTTCTATACCGTAAGTGAAAGTGTTTTTAATACTAAATGATGCTTTTGGCTCATCTTTGTTTATAAGCTTTCTTCCATCATCTTGAAAAAAACTGTTTTTAGTAGCGATATATTCGCCTATCGTCTTGTGAAAATCAAGGTGGTCCTGAGTAATGTTTGTAAGAATTTTAAGCTCAAAATTTAGCCCCTCTACTCTTTTTTGCGCGATTGCATGCGAGCTTACTTCCATTATGAAAAAGTCGCATCCTGCGCATACTGCCTGATATATATGTCTGTACGTATTGAGGACGGAGGGGGTTGTAAGACTTTTTCCCTCTATAGTTTCATCATTCATGAAAAAACCGCGAGTCCCCTGCATGGCAGCCTTATAACCCAAATCCAATAAAAATGAGTAGATTGCGCTTGCGGTTGTTGTTTTGCCGTTAGTACCGGTAATTCCTACAATTTTTATCTTATCAACTCCAAAGAGCTTTGCGACATCTTTTATGTTTATTACTGAGTGTGCACTGTTTTCTCTTGCACTTTGAAGATATTTTTCATTCTGCGGAGTTAAAACAAAAGCCGTCTCTTTGTCGCACTCCCGAGAATTTTCAGTGATATATTTAAAATCTTCCTCGGGAAGCTCAATTTTCAATTTTTTTGCCTTTTGCCAATTTTTTAAGCAGTTTTTTGAGCAATTGGTCGCTCGGATAGACGCTTAGCGCATTTTCAAGATACGTAAGAGCCATCTCCGCAAAATCGTGCTCAATCAGCTTGTCTAAAAAGTCTATAAAATCCTCTTTTTGTGTAATAATCACTCTTGTAGAAAACATTATGTTCTCAAATATTTCTTTAAAATTTCCGCTCTCATCGACTAAATCTTTAAAATCTTTGTACAAAATACCGTCTTCAAACTCGATTCTATCACGCATAGGTTCAGAAAAGACTTCTCGTAATTTTTCCAAAGAGCCGTCCATGTTTTGCAGTATATCGCTCATAATAACATCAGCTTGCTCTTTGTCTTCCTCTTTTAAAACTTCATAGTAGTCAAAAAGAGCTTCTGCGCCGCCCTCTCCGCTTAGTGCCATCTCGGCAAGAATAACGCCGTTATAAGCCTCTTTTGAGTTAGGAAAATTTTGTAGCACTGCGGCAAATTTTTCCAATGCATTTTTATAATCTGATTTGGTAAAGCTCTCTTTTGCTTGCGATAATGTTTTGTATTTGCTAATTGCCATAATACCCCTCCCTCACATTTTTTATAAATTATCCATATCGTTCTCCATGCCAAGCGGCACATTAATTACCGTCAGTTCTGGATGAATATCCATCCTAAGCTGTCTCTCAACGCCATATTTCAGCGTCGTTCCGCTGCTTGCACAACCTATACACGCACCCCTGAGCTGAATGTAGACCTTTGAATTTTTAACTGTTATAAAAATTATATCTCCGCCGTCTAAAGCTAAAGATGGGCGAACCTTGTCAATAACATTTTTCACCGGATTCATCAACTCTTCGTCTGTAAATGGAATCATACCCATCCTTTAATATTTGTCTATTTTATTAGATTCATAAGATATGACAAAATCGCTTAACAAGTGCTAAAAAATATCACCTTCTTTCCAAAGGTAGGATTTGATTCACATACAAAGGTTTTCTCATTCCAACAAGAATATAATCGACATCTTGGCAATTCATTAAAAATTTTATAGCGCACTCCTGCATAGAAGTGTGGCACTCTTTAAAAAAATCTCCAAGCTCTCTCTTGGCAGTTATTGAGCACTCATACGCCACCATTTTCTTGTATTCCGCCAAAAAGAGGTCAATAGAGTTAAGCATTGCATTTCTGATGTTTTCATCCAGTGCCTCTAATGTTTTTTTGATATGCGGGATAATCTGCGTAAACAAAAATATATCATAATTACCTATCCAGCCAAACTTGTGTTTGTTGTCATCAAGCTGCTCTATAAGATTATATAGCGCTTTTAACTCAGGAGTATCGCAAATATCAAGCAGTTCGTTTAAGTGGTGATAATAGTCCCTGCTCTCCTCGTACTCGGCAAGACGGTACATTTTGTTTTTGTATTTTGCATTTAAAGGTCTGTTCGCTAAAACTCTCAGTCCGTTTGCTTTTGCCCAAGAAGCACATTTTAAGCCCTCTCTCTCAAGAATATTAATAGGAAACTCTATAGTTGTAAAGCTATGTCTAGGGTTGCCTACTATATTTGCGGCATTTTGCGCCAAAGTAATCAGGTCCTCATAAGGCAAAAACTCATCATCTGACTCACTCAGAGAAAAACTGTTTGAGCTTATTCCATAAGATAGGATTCTTCCGTCCCTCACTTCCTCTTCAAGACCTACAAAAGCATCTTCAATTCTTCTGCACATCTCATCAAGTCTCTCATCTTTTGGAGTGCCACTGTTTATAGCATCTAAAAGATAGTACTCAGGGTTGTGTATGAGATAACATCCTATTCTATCAAGCTCCAGCCTCTCTAGTGATAGTGTCAGCTGATTATGCAAAAATGATTTTGATATGGAGTGGTAGCAGTCAGTAGAGTACTTAACAACATCTTGAACGCTCCCTCTAAATGCCACATCCTCTTTATAACTCTCTAAAGAGCTGCCCTGTATATATCCGAATTTGCTGAGTACTTCGACTTCATCTTTTATGCTCTCGTCAAACTCGCTAAATGCCAATGCTATTGCGCGCTCAGCTCCGCCGTCCATATAGTTAGACGAGGTATCAATCATTGTTATGCCTGAACGTAAAGCCTCTTTTAATGCTTCTACATGTTGCAAATTTAAATCACTAATTCTGTAAGTTCCAAATGCGAAATTACTCATAATGTCTCACTTATAATTAAAGTATTTTAGAATTGGGAAGTTTATTATGTATATGAAAGGGTTAAAAAGCACGGCTTTGCTGTGCGCGCCCGACTAAGTGCCCTTGGAGTATGGGCTTGACGCCGAGTCTTTATGCCCTATGGGTAAAACTCAGCGTTAGCGTAGCAAAAGGGACTTTGTTCCTTTTGTGTACTTAATTAAACAAGCTCGATAAATGCCATAGTAGTAGCGTCACCACGGCGAATACGTGTTCTAGTAATTCTTGTATAGCCGCCTGGACGATCAACGTACTTAGGAGCTATCTCATTTACTAGAGTCTTTGTTGCTTCTTTACTTTGAAGCGCCGCGAATACTGCTTTATGAGCGTTAGAATCATTCTTACCTGCAACAGTAATAAGCTTCTCAACATAAGAGCGTAGCTCTTTTGCTTTTTCAACAGTAGTTTCAATTTTACCATGTTCTATTAACGAAATGCTTAGGTTTTTAAGTAAAGCTGCACGGTGTGAGCTTGTACGACCTAGTTTACGATATCCATGACGATGTCTCATCTATTATTCCTCTATTAAGCTTATAAAGCTTCTATTTTCTTTTTTAATGCGCTAACAACATCATCTGCAAAGTCGCCACCAACTTCATAGCCGAACTCTTGAAGTTTTTCAACGATCTCATCATACGATTTTTTACCTAGGTTTTTAACATTTTTAAGATCATTTGTGCTCATCAATGCTATTTCACCTACCAGCTTAATGCTTGAGCGGTCAAGACAGTTGAAACTTCTTGCGCTTAAACCTAAACTATCAATATGTGCAGTTAATTTTTTAAGATCCGGGCTCTCTTCAACTCTCTCTATAGTAGTTGGAGCTTTAACGCTTATCTCGCTGTTAAATACTGACAATTGAGCATACATAACTTCTAGAGAGTTTCTAAATGCATCTAACGGAGAAATCTGTCCGTCAGTTCTAATGTTTAAAATAACTCTCTCAAAGTTAGGATTATCTTCTACTAGTACGTTTTCTATTCTATAAGTTGCGCTGCGAACAGGAGTAAAGTAAGCGTCAAGCGCTATATATCCCTCTTCTAGCTCATCATAAGTATTTTCACTAGCGACATAACCGATACCCTGTGCGATTCTGATACTAAAGTTAAGTGTAGAATCTTCATTTAATGTAGCAAGGTGAGTATTTGGAGTTACTATTTCCACTTCATTATTTGTAAGATCACCGCCTTTGATGGTACGGGGACCGGCAAAGCTGTAGTTTATCTCTGTCTCTGTAGCATCACCAAGTAGCTTAAAACGAATCTCTTTAAGATTTAAAATAAAATCTGAAATATCTTCAAGCATACCACGCACTGAATCGAACTCATGCTTAGCGCCTTCAATTTTAATAGCTATAGGTGCATAACCAACCGAGCTACTTAACAAAAAACGGCGAAGTGGATGAGCTAAAGAGATAGCATATCCAGTTTCAAAAGGATATGCCATTATATTAGCTTCATTCTCACTAATCTGCTCTACCTCAAATTCTTGAGGAGCAAGTGGAGTAGTTTTAATCTTTTTCATGTCTCTTACGCCTTTTATATTTTAACTATTATTTCGAGTAAAGCTCGACGATTAAACGCTCTTCTACAGGGATAACAACTTCTTCACGCTCTGGTAAACGAGTAAAGATACCGAATTTTTTATCAGCATCAATATCAACCCATGGAGCAATGCCAGTTTGGTTTGTAAGCTCGATAGCACGGTTAATCTGTGTATTGTTCTTGCTGCTCTCACGAATTTCTATCTTCTGACCAGGTCTTACACGGTAAGAAGGAATATCAAGCTTTGTGCCATCAACCAATAGGTGACCGTGAGTAACAAGCTGGCGTGCAAAACGACGAGTTGATGCAAATCCCATACGATAAACAACGTTATCTAATCTTTGCTCAATTAAAGTAATAAGGTTTGTACCAGTGTTACCTTCTCTTCTTTTAGCTTCAACGAACAGTGCGCGGAATTGCTTTTCGGAAATACCGTACATAAATTTTGCTTTTTGCTTCTCATTTAACTGTAATCCGTACTCAGAAGCTTTTTTACGACGCTGGCCATGTTGACCAGGAGCGTATGGACGCTTCTCTAGTGCAGACTTGCCTGCTAAACGACGCTCCCCTTTTAGGTTAAGGCTAACTCCAAATCTTCTTTCGATCTTTTCTACTGGACCTCTATATCTTGCCATCAGTAATCTCCTTAAACTCTACGGCGCTTAGGCGCGCGACAACCATTGTGTGGTAGTGGAGTAACATCTTTCATAAATGTCACACGGATACCTTCAATAGAACCTACTGCTTTAGTTGCAGTTTCTCTTCCTGAACCAGGACCTTGAACTTTTATTCCAAGTTCTTTTATACCATGTACTTGAGCTTTTGCTACTGCATCTTCTACAGCTGCTTGAGCTGCAAACGGAGTAGATTTTTTGCTACCCTTGAAACCAAGGCTACCAGCTGAACTCCAAGCAATCATATTGCCCATCTCATCTGTAATAGTTACAAGCGTATTGTTAAACGATGCAGAAATATGCACTATTCCGTGAGCAATACTTTTTTTTACTATTTTTTTTCTAACAGCTTTTCTTTTTGCCATCTGTTAATCCCTTACGCTGCGCCGACAGTTTTGCGTTTACCCTTACGAGTACGCGCATTTGTCTTAGTTTTTTGACCACGGCATGGAAGACCACGACGGTGACGAAGACCTCTGTATGAACCTAAATCCATAAGCGCCTTAATGTCCATTGCAACTTGTTTACGAAGATCACCTTCTACTATATGACTTGCACGAATCTCTTTAGTGATTGCAGCTACATCATCTTCGCTTAGTTCGTAAACTCTTTTATTGTAGTCAATACCTGTCGCATCTAATATCTTGCGAGAAGCATGAAGACCAATCCCATAGACGTATGTTAGACCATACTCTATTCTTTTTTTCTTTGGTAAATCAACACCTGATATACGAGCCATGGTTATCCTTGTCTCTGTTTATGTTTTTTAACTTTGCAGATTACTCTTACAATGCCTTTTCTTTTGATAACTTTACAGTCATCACACATCTTCTTAACTGAAGCTCTTACTTTCATCGAAAGTCCTTACAATAAATTCTCATAAAATCCGAACAAAGCCCGGTTTTTACTCTGTCACTAAAGCTCTGCCAAGCGGCAAGAGTTAATGAAACCTAATAAATCCCCTGCTATTTACTGCTTTTAGGCAAACAACTTTTAGTTTGCCAATACTTTTGTCTATACATAACTATATAGGTAAAAATACTCTAGCCTGTTGTTAAAGCAGTAAAGCGGACGAGGATTATACACAAATAAATGTAAAAGATTTATTAAGCGCTCTTGTTCTATCTGATTTAATAAACTTTTACTCTATTTATTTACATCTCAGTCCCATATTACACTCACTCCGTAGTCGTGGTTTAGCATAATATGCTTATTGTAGTAAACTTTTTTGCCATATTTTTTACTAAGCAGCTCCACCTCTATGCTTTTATCTTCAATAAGTTCTCTAACCTCTTTATATGATAACCATTTTCCATATTTTGCAAGTGAATTTTGCCAAATTCTAAAACTACATGTAGAATTTGGAGTCAGCTCAAACATCTCCCCGTCCTCAGTTCTCCAATTTGCGTTTGAACATGCATAAAGCTTAACCTTTTTGCCACTCACCTCTTTGTCGCGCACCTCAATAGAACCGTCCTCACAATATGGGCATTTGCCTAAAGTCATAACAACCTCCTCATACAATCACATCGAAATTTTTAAAATATTACTATTTTTAGAGCCACTTGCAAATTCAATCAAGCAACCAAGCCAACACCTTCTAACCTCAATTTTCTAACTTTTTAAAAAACTGATTTTAGCCATTGCCTGTAATTTTACAGTTTTTTGGCTGATTTACTTTAA
>NZ_JAHYJB010000067.1 GCF_019429335.1 Sulfurimonas sp.
TCTCACTTATAATCCTTGCAATTTACTTTGAACATTGGTTTTCTTGATCTAAAAAGTTAGTGTAAACAATCTTTTCAATATAATTGCGCATTATATAATATTTAAGGTACACAATGTTTAAAAAAGTCTTTCCTCTTTCAGCAATTCTCTCTCTGAGATTTTTAGGTCTGTTCCTTGTTTTGCCGGTTATTTCAGTTTTTGCGCTTGAGCTTGAAGGCTCTACACCTCTGCTTGTCGGTATAGTTGTCGGCGGCTATGCGCTGACACAGGCGCTTTTTCAGGTTCCATTTGGGACAATGAGCGATAAAATCGGAAGAAAACCAACGCTTCTTTTTGGTCTTCTTATATTTTTAATAGGTTCAATTATTTGTGCATATTCTGATGATATATACTCTCTTATGATTGGTCGTTTTCTTCAAGGAGCAGGTGCAATCGGCTCTGTTATAACGGCTATGATATCAGACTTGGTTCCTGAAGAAACAAGAGGCAAAGCAATGGCAATAATGGGCGCTTCAATAGCGATGAGTTTTGCTCTAGCTATGGGACTAGGACCTATTCTAGGGGCAAAATACGGCGTAGAGTTTCTTTTCATACTTACTGCTGTTTTTGCGGTTTTGGCAATAATACTATTATTTACAAAAGTGCCGACTCCTCCAAAAATCAAACATACATACCATGCGGCAGCAAAAACATCAGATATCTTAAGAGACCCGAATCTTTTAAATATGATTGTTATAAACGCTATGCAAAAGGGTCTTATGACTATTGCATTTGTTCTTATTCCTATCATATTGACAAGTGAGGAGTTTGCTTGGCAAAAATCTGACCTCTACATGGCTTATCTTCCTGCAATGGTTTTAGGACTGGTTGCGATGGGGCCTGCTGCCGTATTTGGAGAGAAATACAACAAACCAAAAGAGATATTTTTACTCTCTATTGTTCTCTTTATAGGCTCATTCTTAATAATGGGACTAACCAGTTCAAGTACGCTCTTTATTATCGGCGTCGTGATGTTTTTTGTAGCATTTAATATGATGGAGCCGTTAGTTCAGTCTATGATATCAAAGTTTGCAAAAGTACACCAAAAAGGTGCTGCTCTTGGTATCTCCAACTCTGTTGCTTATTTTGCAACGTTTGTAGGCGGTACATCAGCTGGTCTTCTTCTTGGAATAAGCGATAGAGAGACTATCGGTATATCGGTAGCTGTAGTCGCAACACTCTGGCTGTTATGGACACTGAAACTTCAAAACCCTACAAAATACTCTCATCTATATCTTCCGCTTGCAGATGTGGATCTTTCAAAACTCAAAGGATTTGAGAATGCTCATGTAGCAGAGTGGTATATTAACGACACTGAAAAACTTGTGATTGTAAAATATATGGCTGATGCAGTGCAAAAAGAGGATTTGATAGCTAAGATATCTAACTAAAGAGAACTTGTTCTCTTTAGTGGACAGGAACAACTTGTTCCTATAGCCGCTAGAAGCTATTTTTCTAAAGAAAGTATGCTACTTTTGAGGCAGAACGTACATGTTATAGTAGCGGCCTTCAAATTTAGGCTCTTTATCCATTACCGCAACATCTTCTATCATAGACCAAACTTTTAAAAGAACATCTTTTGCAGAGTCTGGGTTTGCCATCTCACGTCCCTTTAAAAAGACACGAAACTTTACATGTTTACCCTCCGATAGAAACTCTTTTGCATGTTTAACTTTATAGTTTATATCGTTTTCTGCAATTTTTACAGAGAGCTTAATCTCTTTTACGTCAATTTTGACTTGATTTTTTCTCTGCTCTTTTTGCTTTTTCTCTTCTTGGTATCTATACTTACCGTAATCCATGATTTTTGCAACAGGTGGTTTTGCATCAGGAGCGATAAGGACTAAATCTAATCCCAATTCATTTGCCTTTTCCATAGCTTCATCCGTGGATATTATTCCTAAAGATTCTGCTCCATCTACATTACAACGCACCTCTGGTACACGAATATCGTCATTCATTATGACGCGGTCTGCTTTTTTACTCAAAAATTTACCTCATTTATTTTAGTTTGTATAAGCGAAAGGAATTCACT
>NZ_JAHYJB010000068.1 GCF_019429335.1 Sulfurimonas sp.
TCTCGCTCTCAAAAAGATTTAAAATATCTTTCACCTCCCATGCTTTTTTATAGACCCTATCGCTTGAAAGCGCATCAAAAACATCTGCTACAGCAGTGATACGACCAAAAATATGAATTTCTTCTCCGGCTTTTGCGTTTGGATATCCGCTTCCATCCCACTTTTCATGATGCTCTCCCGCAACGATAGCAGCAGCTTTTAGGATTGGCTTATTGGAGTGTTTAAGCATATCGTAACCCAATGAGGCATGTGTCTTCATTACTTCAAACTCTTCAGATGTGAGTTTGCGCGGTGCATTTAAAATAGCATCCGCGATCCCTATTTTTCCTATATCATGCATAGGACTTGCCATCTGCAAAAGAGTTGCATCCTCTTGGCTCAAACCGTACAAAACAGCAAGCTTGTAGGAGTAGAGTGCTACTCGCTTCACATGATTTCCGGTCTCTTTTGAACGGGTTTCGCCTATCTCTCCCATAGCATAAATAATATCTTTTTGAGTCTCTTCAATCTCTTTGTTGAGGGTTATAAGCTCTGTGACATCCGTAAAGTAAGCTAAGATAAGTCCCTCTTCTTGAATCCCTTTTATCTCAACTTGGTATGAGGTGCTTTTGTTTTCAAAAAAGATAATATCTTGCATAGCTATCTCCTTTGGATTGTTGATGTTTAAAGACTCAAGCGAAGTAACCTCTAGGAGATCTTTATGCGATGCCTCATTGCGAAAAAGAATCGCGCCTTTTTCGTTAAAGATAAAAACAGGAGAGTTTCTATGCTTTGGAAGAAGAGAGAGATAGTAATTTTTTAGACTATATTTTTGATTGAGATTAAAAAGTGCATAAATAAAACAAAATCTCTTTAGTGCGGTATAAAATATTACTAGGGACATAACTGCTAGAGCATAAGAAGATTCATAGATTGAAAAAAACAGGAGCAAAGATGCAATCGTAAAACGAATATTGGACTCTTTGTGGCTCATGTTGCAACTCGGTTTTTTAGACATGTGGTACTCCCCTTATTTAGAATGAAAAAAGTATATCATTTTTTATATGAGACAATGTAATCAAGCTTACATACAGAGTTATAAATATCTGTTATGATATGTCAGTTTAAAATTGATAGAGGAGTGTACTATGAAGTGCAAACAGATATATATTGAGTTTTCGAGATTGAGTGAGTATTTGAAATCATTTGCTTTGTTGCTGGCGCGTTTGGCAGTTGCTTACGGGTTTTATGAGCCTGCTATGATGAAGTGGGGTGATATGGCCTCTGTTTCCGGTTGGTTTGCGTCTATGGGCATACCGTTTCCAACGCTCAATGCTTATATGGCGGCAAGTACCGAGATAGTCGGTGTAATACTGCTTACTCTAGGGCTTTTGACACGATTTATTTCACTGCCGCTTATTGTCGTCATGATAGTCGCTATCGTGACGGTGCATCTTCCAAACGGTTTTTCTGCAGGTGATAACGGCTATGAAATACCACTTTACTACATGTTGTTTTTACTTATTTTTGTATCGCATGGAGCAGGCAAATTTAGCCTTGACAGACTTTTTTTCGGTGAGAAGAACTAAAACATGGAAGCACTTTTAGATTTTAAAGATGCGGTAATTCAATACAATTTTCCGCTTCTTCTCTTTTTGCTTCAGGCTTCATTAATTGTTTTTGCTCTTGTATCCCTTGTTTTGTTTATCTATGACAGATTTATTCAAAGAGAGGATCAGCTACTTATCAACTACCCTCTTATAGGGCGTATGCGGTATCTTTTTTATCTCCTGCGCGATCCGATGAGGCAATATTTTGGGGATGAGAAGTTTTACGAGTCTTTTGATAAAGTAAAATGGGTTTATGACTCCGCAGAGAGAAAAGCCGCGTATGCCTCTTTTTCTCCGGGACAACCGCAAAAATCTGCACGGCTCTCTATTAAAAATGCAAACTGTGTGCTAAATACGGAGGATGTGAGCGAGGAGTTTGGGGTTACTTTTGGGCAAGATTCAAAGCACCCTTTTAAAGCTCGCTCAGTTTTGGGCAGAAGCG
>NZ_JAHYJB010000007.1 GCF_019429335.1 Sulfurimonas sp.
TACCCATAAAAAAGCCTTCTATAATGGTGTTTTGGTTGATACAATTATAGCAAAAAGTGCCTATTTATGGGCTTTGTAGATTGATTTTAGTTGGTATTTTTACTGAAATCTATGTGCGAAAGTTGAGTTATCTTTTTAAAACTATTAATAGATTGCTGTAACGCCTCTTCCGATGAAACAAAACTACTGATTAGTACTTTCCATACAAAGAAAAAAAGAACTTTTTATTATAATGAAGATTTTCTACCAATTATTAAAAAGATGAATTGTCCTATATTAGATATCTTTTAAAGACAAGAATTCCAGAGTGAGATGGGAGAAAGAACTGCATGAAGGGCTGAGAAGTAGCCTGAAATTCGGGCACACCTCTCCGCTCTCGATTTTATGTATTTTGCAAACATAATACAAAATGTTATAATTCCATCGTTTCGATCGGTTATCGTAACTGCCTCTTCGCCTTTTTCACGCTCGGCAAGAGCATACTATCAACTGTCGGTTGTGCTGTACAGTCTGTTCCATGCCAAATATGTTAGAGTTTTTGGTTTAGGTCTAGTATGAGAAGGTGATGAGAGCATAGTATCATCCACAGCGCCACTATCTGCGTGTAGTCGATTCCTCTTTTTGTTTCCATTTGAGAACCAGCCACAACTGTATCAATTTCTACTATTTTTTCAATATTTTGGGTACTCAATACATGAGTTAACTATGATTACACATATACAAAATATCTACTTCACCGGACGCTTGATAATACGCCTATCAATTTTTTGAACAATGAGATTTGTTTGAGTGAGAAACAGGTACCAAGTGCCCCAGTTGAATTACTCAACGGGAAGCCAAAGAAAGCTTCCTTCACTTTGGGAGTGAAAAACACTTGGTACCCCGTTGAATAATTGTAACGGGCTAATAATATTAGAAATTTAGGGAGATGTTAATAAAGGCTTTTTTGCCTTTCAGAAGGTGTCATTTTGTAGTAAATTATTTCATTGGAGTTCATATTGTGTCATCAGTTTTGAAAATTGAAGAGTTATTTTGAAGAAAAAAATTTAGTAGTAGAAATTTATACCGGCTAAAGACTAAGAGTTGTAGTAAAAAAGTAGTAAAAAATTGATTTTGAAGTTTTCTTAAAGTGAGAGTAAAATCTCTTGAAAGTACCTATTTTAGGTATGGTGCGGATGAGAGGACTTGAACCTCCACACCTTACGGCACCAGATCCTAAGTCTGGCGTGTCTACCAATTTCACCACATCCGCATCTTTAAGTGTTTAATGTCTCTTCAGACAAAGTGGTGCGCCCTAATGGATTCGAACCATTGGCCTACGCCTTAGAAGGGCGTTGCTCTATCCAGCTGAGCTAAGAGCGCATGCATTTATAAAAATGGTGCGCCCGATAGGATTCGAACCTATAACCGTCGGATCCGAAGTCCGAAACTCTATCCAGTTGAGCCACGAACGCCACAAAGTTTATCATTTTTATCAAGTTTTTTTATATTTTTTTGTTATGGGGTGGGATGCGGGGCTCGAACCCGTGACCCCCGGCACCACAAACCAGTGCTCTAACCAACTGAGCTAATCCCACCATGTCTCTAAAAAATATAAAAGTGGTCGGGGTGAAAGGACTCGAACCTTCGGCCCCTTGGTCCCAAACCAAGTACTCTAACCATACTGAGCTACACCCCGACCTATACATTAAAGCAATCTTTCAGCTGATTAATGAGGCGAAATTATAGTTAATAACTTCCAAAATGTCAATAGCTTTTTTTACATATTTTAAAACTTTCTCTTAAGCGACACAAAAAAGAGATTAAGATTACTTTGTTACAATACATTTATATAGTTTTAAAGGGTTAGTTTTGGGTGAATTTATTAGCAGTGTCAACTCTATTTTAGAGACGGCTCTATTTTTTGATATTCTTTTTGGGACAGTTGAGGGGGTGAAACTTCCGTTTTTGGTTGTTTGGCTTATCTCAGGAGGTGTTTATCTAACATTTTTAACAAAATTTATAAATGCGAGAATGTTCAGGCACTCATTCAATATAATAAGAGGCAGATACAATACCGCAGATGATATAGGGCAGATATCCTCTTTTGGTGCGCTGACTACGGCACTAAGTGCAACTGTAGGACTTGGAAATATTGCCGGTGTTGCTTTGGCTGTTGCCATAGGAGGTCCAGGGGCTACATTTTGGATGATAGTAGCCGGCTTTTTAGGCATGAGTTTAAAATTTACCGAAGTGACACTCTCACTGCAGCACAGAGAGTTTTTAAAAGACGGAACGATTATGGGCGGTGCAATGGAGTATCTCTCAAAAGGTTTGGCGAAAAAGGGTTATGCAGAATTCGGTAAAGTTTTGGCGGTGGTTTTTGCCGTATTTATGATTGGAGGAGCGATAGGCGGAGGGAATACTTTTCAGGTCTCACAAGCTTTAAGCGCAGTATCTCAAGAGGTGCCATTTTTTCAAGAATTTCCTATAGTATTTGGAATTATTATCGCATCTTTGGTGGGCTTTGTTATTATCGGCGGTGTTACAAGAATCGCTAAAATTACCGAAACCCTCGTGCCTTTCATGGCTATAATATATATCTCGGCATCTCTATGGATTTTAGGAGTTCATTTTGAGAAGATAGGCGATGCCATTAGCATTATATTTACGGAGGCCTTTTCAACAAGTGCTATTTACGGCGGTGTTATCGGTTCACTTATACAGGGATTTCAAAGAGCGGTTTTCTCAAGCGAAGCAGGGATCGGCTCCTCGCCAGTTGCTCATGCTCCCGTAAAAACAAAATATCCTGTAAGACAAGGGCTGGTAGCGCTATATGAACCGTTTATAGATACTATAGTCATATGTACTATGACAGCACTTGTAATCGTAATAACAGGTGTTTATGCTCATGACGGGGCTTATGTTGCCCTTATTGAAGCAAAGCAGGGAGCGGCACTAACAAGCGCAGCATATGGAACGGTTATAGAGTGGTTTCCTGCTATTTTGTCCGTCAGCATAACACTCTTTGCTTTTTCAACACTGATATCGTGGTCTTACTACGGTGAGCGTGCTTGGGTCTATCTTTTTGGCTCAAAACTTTCCATTATTTATAAAATTATGTTTTTATCTTTAACCATTATAGGAACTGTTGTGAGTACTGGATTGTTAGTAGATTTTAGTTTTATGCTTCTTCTTGCCATGGCACTTCCAAACATTTTGGGACTTTTCATATTAGGAGGGGACGTAAAGAGAGAGCTTGAAGAGTACATGTTAAAATTAAAAAGCGGTGAATTGGACAGAGAGGCAATCAGATGAATATACTGGCGCAAAAATGCAAAGAGCTTTTGCTAAAACATAATATTAACGTGCTATCTGAGATTGATTTTGATATAAACGGAGAGATTAATACACTCTCATTTGAGTATATTATAGATGCATATATGAAAGCGTCCCACGAATCTCAACTTGTTTTTTTAACTGCTTTGGAGAGGTCGATAAAAGCCGAGGATGACGGAGCAAGAAAGTTTTTTGAGGGAATGGGGCAGCTTCTGCTGCTTATTCACCTCTCAAAAAATATTGAGGTTTAAATCAAAAATAAAACTCTCACATCAAAAGATGTGAAGCTTTAGTAGCCACAGCGGCTTCAGCGAAGCTTTTTGGACTTGTTCAAAAAGCGTTCAAATTAAAACTGTATCATCCCGTTAATCGGCGAAGAAGCAGTTGCATAAGGACGCTTTGCAATTCTTCCTGCCAAATAGCTCATACGTCCTGCAATAACTGCATGTTTCATAGCCTCAGCCATCATCATAGGGTTTTGCGCTCCTGCAATCGCGGTATTTGTCAGTACTCCATCAGCACCAAGCTCCATTGCATAAGCCGCATCACTTGCACATCCAATCCCTGCATCAACTATTACCGGAAGGCTTACCGCTTCACGAACAAAGACTATGTTATATGGATTTTGAATTCCAAGGCCGCTTCCTATCGGAGCCGCAAGAGGCATAATAGCATGCGCACCGGCATCCTCAAGCCTTTTTGCCATAATCGGGTCATCGGAAGTGTAAGCCATAATTGTAAAACCCTCTTTTGCAAGTATCTGACATGCTTTTATGGTCTCTAAAACATCAGGATAGAGAGTTTTTTGCGTATCGCCTATAACCTCTAGCTTAATAAGGTCTATTCCCGTAGCTTCGCGCATAAGGCGAAAAGTGGTAATCGCCTCCTCCGCTGTTACACATCCTGCAGAGTTTGGTAAAAACTTTACATTAGTCCCTTTAAATGTGTCACGAAGGTTCTCTTTGTCAGGGTCTGTAATATTTAAACGGCGAACCGCAACGGTAATAAGCTCACTTCCGCTTGCAAGCGTTGCCTCTTTTGTAGTTTGAAAATCTTTATATTTTCCGCTTCCGACAATTAGGCGGCTGTTTAACTCATATTTTCCGATTTTTAAAATATCTTTCATTTTTTGTTCCTATAATTTACTTATCTCTTCTATCAAATCATCAGGCGTGAGCGAAAAGTCAGTGCCTGCATAATTTAGTGCCAGCTTTGTATGAGCCAAAGAGGCGTTTATCGCCGCGTTTAGAGGAGCGTATCCTTGTGCTAAAAGCGCCCCGATTAAACCTGTTAGAACATCACCGCTTCCGCCTTTTGCCAAAGATGCTTTGCCGTGCGGATTTATGTAAAATTCATCCCCTTTGGCTATTACAACGTTTGCACCTTTTAAAATCAACGTAACATGAGGATACGCTTTGCAAAACTCCTCAGCATACTTGAAACGGTTTTTTTGCAACTCTTCAGTCGTTATATCAGCTAGTTTTGTTACTTTTAATAGAGAAACAAACTCTTTTGCATGCGGAGTTACAACCACGCCCTCTCTCTTTAGAATTTCCAAAATGATTGGCAAAGAGAGTATATCTGCATCGGCCACGAGAGTAAGGTTGTTGTCTAAAAACTTATTTAGCTCTATCTGGCTAAATTCAGCTCCAAGCCCCATCCCCAATGCCAGCGCTGTTGCATTTTTTGGAACTTCATGCGAATACATAAGCGTATGAGGTATTTGTATATCCTCGTATCCGACAAGCGTTACAAGACCCGCTCCAAATTTCAAAGCAGCGAGCGCACTCATTATACTTGCTCCGCTTTTTTCACCGCTTGCTACACCCAGATGGCCGTAAGAGCCTTTATGTGAATCTTTTTTTACCCTGTTTGGAAGTTTTAAATCATCCAAATCAAGTAAATTCCAGCAGCTCTGCTTCTCATAAATCTCTCTAGAGACGCCAAGATTTATGACTTTTATCTCACCTACGAACTCTTTTGCGCTGTCCATAAACATGCTCTTTTTCAAAGCACCCATAGTCAAAGTCACATCTGCTGCAAATTTGTATCCGGATGGGATGTCGCATGCGATTTTAAATGCTCTCAGCGCGTTCATCTCTTCAATCAGAGAGGCAATCGCATCGCTAAATTCGCCACTAAATCCTGTGCCGACAATTGCATCGACTAAAACATCGCACTCTTGAAGTTTTGCGCACTCCTTTACGCCTATGCCAAGAGAGCGTTTTTGCTGTAGAAGCGCCATCTTTGACGCAGGTTTTTTTGCATAAAATATTGATGTGTCGTACTCTGCATGCAGAAGCCTTGCAAGAGCAATTCCGTCAGCTCCGTTATTTCCGCTTCCGCAAACTATGATGACTTTTAAGCCTTTTTTAAAATTGCTGCGGATATACCCAGCCATACCGCCTGCGGCATGCTCCATCAGAATATCCTCGCTTAAAAAAAACTCCTCGCAACACCTCTTGTCTAAAGATGCAACCTCATCAAAAAGTTTTTGCATAACTACTCTTCAAACACATATTCGTCTATCTGAACTACATTACTCTTGATATCATTGAACAGAAGCGTATGGTAGTTCGTTCTGTATTGATAAAAAAATCTGTTTTTAGGGAACTTTTTCAGGCTTGAAGTGTTGAAATATTCAATATTTGAGCACTTTCCAAGATATAAAAAAGTAAATAGCAGTTTTATCTGCGGATTTTCAAATGTACTATGAGGCTGAGCCAAGAATGTAAGACCATACTTTTTAAGATTTAAAAAATTTAACATGTAGAGCAAAAAGTCTTCAAATTTTGTGTAAAACCCGTTTAAATTTTCAATATCATGGAAAAAATAGTAGTAACTCTCTAACAGCCCCTTATGCTGAAGAGTCGTTGTCAGCTTGCTTGTAATGTCCCTTTTATTTGAGAAGTAACTAGGATCTGTTGCCATGTAGATATGTTTCTTTGCGGAGACAAGCGCATCAAACTTCTCTTGGAACTCTTCGCTCTCATCAAACCTTATATAGTTAAAATGCTCGTCTTTGTATCTTAGCTCTATGCTGTTCTCATCTGAGTTGGAAAAATCAAGATATAGAGTCGCAACACCGTTGTCAATAATATAGTTTCTTATTTTACACGCCAAATTTGTTTTGCCGGCACCCTCTTCCGCCAAAATCAACGTATTATAAAACAGCACCCTCTCTTCAACTTTTAAAGTATTTATACTGCTTACATATTTTCCGAGCTTATCTCTCATATTTTTCCTTTAAAAAAATTTAGCATATATTATATCTTATCTCGTATAAATAAAATCATGGGTTCATATGTAATAAAAAAAATAATGTTTAACAAAGCTGAAAAAATGTAAGATTTATGACAAACTTTACAAACAAAAAAAGGAATAACATGCACACTAAAATACTTTTAACATTAGCTTTGGCAGCTTCATCGGTTTTAGCTTCAGACTTGGCTATGGACGCGAAAAATGCAGGATTAAAACCAATCCCAAGCTCCACATCCGAGCTTCTAAAGCTGATTGACAATCCAAAGAATCCTATAACTCCTAAAAAAGCAGAGCTCGGAAAAAAACTCTACTTTGACCCTAGACTCTCAAAGAGCGGTTTTATCAGCTGTAACAGCTGCCACAACCTAAGCGAAGGCGGAGATGACGGAATCAGCGCCGCAATAGGGCACAGATGGACAGCAAATCCTCATCACCTTAACTCGCCTACCGTTTACAACTCAGTATTTTTCTCATCACAGTTTTGGGATGGACGCGACCCGCATTTAGAAGCACAGGCGCAAGGTCCTATTCAAGCAGCTCCTGAGATGGCAGCGACACCTGACCATGTTCTCTCGGTTGTTACATCAATTCCTCAATACGTAGATGAGTTTAAAGGTGCTTACGGCGATGACGTAAAGATAACTTTTGAAAAAGTCGCAGACACAATAGCAACTTTTGAGCGCACGCTTGTTACTCCATCTGCGTTTGACGACTTTTTAAATGGAAACGATAACGCTTTAAACAAAACTCAAAAAGATGGTCTGAAAACTTTTATAGACAAAGGTTGTACTACATGTCACAACGGAGTCGCTCTTGGCGGAGAGATGAACGCGTTTAACATTACAGGCATATATAAATTCCAAAATGTAGGCGATTTTAAGGGTGACAAGAACGGTATGGTTAAAGTACCTACTCTTAGAAATATCACTCAGACTGCACCATATTTCCACAACGGTCAAATCTGGGAGCTCAAAGACGCTATCAAAGAAATGGGACGTATCCAACTTGGAACTGACATCAGCGATAAAGAGGCTGCTTCAATCGAAGAGTTCCTAAAAGCGCTTGAGGGCAGAAAACAAGATATCGTTATACCTCAGCTACCTGTTTCTACCTCTAAAACTCCTAGACCAAACATTAACTAAATCTTCTACGCTTTTATACCCAAAAAGGGTATAATTGCGTTTATGAATTACAGACAAATAGCACAAGAAACCCTTACAATTGAAGCAAACACCCTTTTGGAGAGCGCAAAGCATATTGACGATGTTTTTGACAAAGCTGTCGAGATTATTCTTGGCTGCAAAGGAAAGCTTATCGTAACAGGTGTAGGCAAATCAGGTCTTATCGGCGCCAAAATGGCGGCAACATTTGCTTCAACGGGAACTCCAAGCTTTTTTCTGCATCCTACCGAAGCGCTTCACGGCGACCTTGGAATGATAAGCGGCAGTGATGTCGTTATCGCAATAAGCTACAGCGGAGAGAGCGAAGAGCTAAGCTCAATACTTCCACATGTAAAAAGATTCAACATCCCGCTAATCGGCATGACGAGAGACAAAAACTCTACGCTTGGAAAATATAGCGATATTGTAATAAAAGTCGTAGTTGAGAAAGAAGCATGCCCTCTCAATGTCGCGCCAACAAGCTCAACAACCCTGACACTCGCGCTCGGTGATGCTCTTGCTGTTTGTCTTATGAGAGCAAAAAACTTTAAAAAAAGCGACTTTGCCTCTTTCCATCCCGGTGGAGCCTTGGGAAAACGCCTATTTGTCAAAGTGAGTGATTTGATGAGAACAAAAGAGCTGCCTATAATCTCGCCACAGACAGAAGTAAAAGACGCTATCGTTAAAATCAGCGAAGGCAGGCTCGGAACGGTTTTAATAACCGACAATGAGAACAAACTCCTAGCGCTTATGAGTGATGGTGACGTCCGCAGAGCACTTTTGAGCAAAGATTTTTCACTTGATGATGAAGTTTTAAAATATGCGACCATAAATCCAAAAACAATTGATGATGAAAACATACTTGCAAGCGAAGCGCTTGTGATTATAGAAGAGATGAAGATACAGCTGCTTGTTGTAACGGATAAACAAAAGAGAGTAAAAGGCGTGCTTCACATCCATACTCTGATAGAAAAAGGGATATCATGAGATTAAATAAATACATCGCCCACCACTCAAGCTACTCAAGAAGAGAGGCTGACAAGGTGATACAAGAGGGCTATGTAAGGGTCGATGGCGAGATAGAGACCAACCCCGCAACCGATGTACATGAGGGAGTTTCAGTAGTGTATGTCAGCGGTAAACAGGTAACCCCAAGAGACAAATATACGGTCATCATCTACAACAAACCAAAAGGCGAGCTTGTTACAAAAAGCGACCCAAAAGGCAGACGTACCATTTATGAGACTCTAGGCAAAGAGTATAAACACTATGTTCCAGTAGGAAGACTTGACTACGCCTCCGAGGGACTTCTTCTTCTGACTGATGCTTCAAAGGTTGCCTCTGCTCTTATGGAGTCAGATTTGGAGAGAATTTACAAGATTAAAATCAAGGGTGAAGTGACTCAGGAGATGGAGCAAGCGATGCTTCAGGGAATGGTACTAGATGATGCGACGGCAGGCGGACACAGCCACTCTAAAGTTACGTCCATGGTATTTAAGCCTTTCATAGGCTATAAAATCCAAAAAAATGAACCAAACTACTCAGTTTTAAAAGTGGCTCTTAGCGAGGGTAAAAATCGTGAACTTAGAAGATTTTTTGCGCACTTTGGTGCAGATATAGCAGACCTAAAAAGAGTCAGTTTTGCTGAGATTGAATTGAATAATCTTCCAACCGGCAAGGTTAGATTTCTAAGCCGCAGCGAATACTCCGCACTCTTTAAATTTTTAAAAGAAGAGAATAAAGAAGGGAAGAAATCAAGCCCTAGAGAGAGCAAAAAAGCAAATACTCCAGAGAGTAAAAAACCTACCTTTAAAAAAAATGATGACAAAAACTTCAAAGATGGCAAAAAAAGTGTAACCAAGATTGGAAAGAAACCTCTCTTTAAAGATGATAAAAAAAAGAGTTTTACAGGTAAGAAAACCACTAAAAAGAGTGGTTAAGTGGCAGATTTTACCCATCATTTACGACCAAAATCTTTTGATGAGATAATAGGGCAAGAGCATTTAAGCGCAAAAGATGCTCCCCTTAGAGTATTATGTGAAAAAGGCGCGCTTGGGCACAGTTTCTTTTTTGGACCATCAGGGTGCGGAAAAACCTCTATTGCACGAGTTATCGCAAAAGTTATGGAACTGCCTTTTTACGAGTTCAATGCCACAAGCATCAAAATTGATCAGCTAAGACAGATTTTTGAGCAGTATAAAAACACCCTCCAACGACCGCTTATCTTCATCGACGAAGTACACAGACTTGCAAAAAATCAGCAGGAAGTCCTGCTTCCTGTTATGGAAAACAACTCTGTTTTGATTATTGGAGCGTCGACAGAGAACCCATTTTTTTCTCTCACCTCGGCAATCCGCTCCCGCTCTATGCTTTTTGAACTTTACAATATCTCAAACGAAGCTCTATTTAAACTTTTAGACCAAACATTAACACAGACAAATATTACATGCAATAAAGAAGCAAGCGAGTATTTGGTTGCAAGCAGTGGCGGTGATGCAAGAGCAATGCTTAAACTTTTGGAGTTTGCCTCAAACATAAACAGCGATATAACACTTGAAATTTTAAAATCTCTCAGACCTAATGCACTAAGCGCAGGAAGTAGCGAAGCGGGAGTTCATTATGATTTGACAAGTGCGATGATTAAGTCTATAAGAGGCTCAGATATGGACGCAGCTATCTATTACCTAGCGAGACTTATAGACGGAGGGGAGAGTGCCGACTTTATAGCAAGACGGCTTGTAATCCTTGCTAGCGAAGATATCGGAAATGCAAATCCGCAGGCCTTAACTCTTACTACTAGCGCCATGACAAGTGTGTCAAAAATCGGCTATCCCGAGGCAAGAATCATTCTATCACAAGCGGTCATCTATCTCTGCGCTTCTCCAAAATCAAACTCTGCATACTTAGCAATTAATGAAGCTCAAAAAGCGGTAAATGACGGCATTATGCTCGACATTCCAAAAAACATCAGGCAGAAAAACGAGGGGTATCTATACCCGCACGATTTCGGCGGATACGTAAAACAGCTCTATATGTCAAAACCGCTGAAATTTGTAGAGCTTAAAAACATCGGCTATGAGAAGAAAATGAAAGAGTGGATAGATGGGATAAATGGTTTTAGTTAACTTTAATTGTTTAAATTATAAACTACTAACAACATGTAGTATTTATTACACGAAGGATAGACAGTATGGAAATAGAAACATCTTCAAACACAATCAAAATTACAGGCAACATCAAAAGCATAAGTGATTTTCAAAACATTAAGCAGAGTATTGATACTCTAATTCTCCAGCATAAACAGATTAATATTGCCGTTGTAGATTCACTCTCTATTACCTCTTCCGTAATAGGTTATTTAAACAAACTTGTTTTAAAAGACAATATTGATATCCGCATGAATGTCGGGAATGAACAGCTTTTGCACCTTTTAGATGACTTGAATCTAATACAAACATTTAAAGCTAAAAGAGCTTAAAAATGACAATAAAATATAAATTAAACCTTATCACGGCCATAGTTGTTTCATTTGCTCTTGTTATTATTGCTATTACGCTTAACAGAACGATCACAAACAGCGCGCAGATTGCCCAAGCGCAACTGCTCAATGAGCTTTCTAAAAAGTTAAGCCACTTGATTCATGAGACGCAAAAAGAGAGGGGTGCTAGTGCCGGTTATATCGGCTCAAAAGGCGGGCAATTTGGTGATATCCTACCAAAGCAGAGAGAGTTGACAAAAGAAGAGTATGATGATTTAGCTTCATACATAAAAACTCTTGATATGGGAAAGTTTCCAGAAGAGCTTAACAGCGAGATATCAGGCTTTAACGCTGATATGAACAAGATATCAGATATCCGCTCTCGTGTTGATACACTTTCGATAAGCGTTGGCGATGTTGTTTCATACTACACCAACATGAATAAAAAGATTTTAAATATAGTCTCGCTTAGCGCAAAGCTTGCAAATACTCAAGAGCTCGTAAAAGCACTTGACTCATATAGCAACTTCCTAAAATCAAAAGAGCGCGCAGGTATAGAGAGAGCGGTGCTAAGCGGTACTTTTGCAGCCAACAGATTTGAGGATGGTGTCTTTGCAAAATGGATTACGCTCGTTGCAGAGCAGGACGCCTTTTTAGACTCTTACCTCTCTATGGCAACCGATGATTCAAAAGTGCTCTACCAGTCAACGATGAACTCCCCTATTATTACCGAAGTTAATAAAATGAGAGATATAGCAAGGACTAAAGCCCTAGAGGGCAATTTTGGTGTAGACAGCGTTATATGGTTTCAAACTATAACTAAAAAGATAGACCTTTTAAAAGAGATTGATGACGAGCTTGCAAAACAAAATAGCCTGCTTTTGGATGAAATTGGGTCAAAAGAGAACAGAACTGCCCTGATAACACTGTTTAGCTATACAATTTTTGCTATTGTTATATTTACAATTATCTTTATAGTAAGCAGAGGTGTAAACAGAAGTGTTCGCAGCTCCTTAGAGAAGATAGAGTGCGTATCTAGCAATCTTGACCTAACATGCGATATTATAGTGGAGGGCAAGGATGAGATTTCTCAAATCTCAAGAGCTCTCTATGTCATGATTGTTGCGTTTAAAGAGAGCGTTTATCAAGCTAAAGATGTCTCTTCTACTACGTCAAAAGAGAGCAAAATATTAAACAATATAGTTGATGAACTTACAAAAAATGGCGAACATGCTGATGGCAAAATTACAAAAATAAATGTTTTAGTAGGTGAGGTCGGGGTTCGTCTTGATGCTATCGAAGAGGCTTCCATTACTGTAACGGAGGATTTAAAGAGGACTTTTGGCGTACTTGACGGATTTATAAGCGAGCTTAATTCGGTTGTCAAGGCAATTGAAGAGGGGAGCGAACATCAGCAAGATTTGGTTCAAAAAGTTTCATCATTGACAGAGCAGGCAAAAAATATAAAAGATGTTTTAGCAATTATCTCAGATATAGCAGACCAGACAAACCTTCTTGCGCTTAATGCAGCAATAGAAGCAGCGCGTGCAGGCGAGCATGGACGCGGATTTGCAGTTGTCGCAGACGAGGTTAGAAAACTGGCAGAGAGAACGCAAAAAAGTCTAAGCGAGATTAGTTCAAACGTAAATCTAATAACTCAAAATGTTGTCGAGATTTCAGAAGAGACACTAAGAACATCAAGAAATATGAGCAATATTGCGGGCTCTGCACAGGAGTTAATCTCATCTTCACAAGAGACAAAAGAGAATCTCTTAATTACTACAAATAAATCCAGCGACGTTATGCACCAAAGCACTTACATTGCTACCAAAACAAAAGAGCTTATCCGCGATATGGATGAGATTATAGAGATTTCTCAGAAAAATACAGAGCACAGAAACCTAGTAGATGAAGCTGCTACCAAACTATCCAGCGATGCAAACAGATTGCAAAACGAGCTGAGCAAATTTAAAATTTAATGCACGGCAACATCGACAGCTCAGTATTGGACTACCTAAAATCTTTAACACTTCTATGTGTTGAAGATAACAAAACTACACAACTCCTTTACGACTCCATATTTGAAGATTTAGTAAAAAAGATAATATTTGCCAACAACGGCGAAGAGGGTTATCAAAAATTTTACGATGAAGACATAAGCCTCATTATTGCCGATTACGACATGCCTGTGCTTAACGGCATAGATATGATTAAAAAAATCAGAAGTGTTGATGAAGATATCCCTATTATTCTCGTCTCAGCAATACAAGATATAGATATAATCGTTCAAGCGCTCCAGCTAAATGTAAACAACTTCATTAAAAAGCCAATAGTGGCAATAGAAGTTATGCAAGCTATCGAGAACGTATCCAAACTCCTGATTGCAAATAACTACATAAAAGAGCAGAGAGAGAAAAGAATAAGAGAGTTTGAGAAAAAAGAGAAGTACAACTCATACCAAGAGGATTTGGCATTCTCAAAAGAGCTAAACATCGTTAGAAATGATTTCTACTACCACATGATTGACAATCAGTGCATGGCGCTTATAGACTTTTACTACAAACCGCTTGATATCTTAAGCGGAGATGCTTACAGTATAAGAAAGATTAACAACGACGTTGCATTTTACTCTATTGTAGATGGAATGGGCAAAGGGTTGTCTGCATCGCTAACCTCAATGCTAATGACTTCGTTTGTAAATCATTCTATTGATTTGATGATTAAAAATAAGAACTTTGATTTAAGAAATCTAATAGAGATCTCTCTAGAATATATCAGACCTATTTTGCTTGATGAAGAGGCACTATCGATGGATTTTATAATAATTGACTGCAAAGAATATGTTATTCATTATGCTAAATTCGCGATGCCCTCAATTCTAATGCAGTCAGCAGATGGACAAATCATTAAACTAAAGTCAAACAACCCTCCGATGAGCAAATACACAAAAGAGCTAAATTTATCAACATGTACAACTAAAAATATTTCAAAGTTTCTTTTTTACAGTGACGGCGTTATTGAGAACAACACAATCACAAGCGGCAAACAATACGCGGAGTTTATTGAGGGTGATTTTCTAAACTCTTTTTCCAAAGAGGATATGGTAAACAACTTTTTGCACAGAACATACTCGCAAGAAGATGATATAACCTTTATAATCATCAATCAGCTAAGTCTAGACGAGAGCAGCAAATTTGCGCAAAAAGAGTTCAGAAGCACGCTTGATGAAACGAAAGAGGCTAACGATTGGTACGCAAATACTTGGATTGGTCTAAACAGTAACTGCAAGCTTGCTTATAATGCCGGGGTTGTTTTTTCCGAGCTCTTTATGAATGCTTACGAGCATGGGAATTTGGGCCTTGATACCGACACAAAGCACAGACTGCTAAGCGACAATACCTATTTTGCAAAACTTGAAGAGATGCAAAAAGATTGCACAAAAAATATATCCGTAAACATTCATAAGGTAGAGCACGGTTCAAGCATCTATATCGTTACTGTTATTAAAGATGAAGGTGAAGGATTTGATACTAAAATTTTAAGTACTATGTTTAAAAAATCGACATCTTTTAATGGAAGAGGTATTTTTATATCTAAGAAGTCGTCACTAGGGGTTTACTACAACAGTGTGGGAAACTCGGTACTGTTTTTACATAAGATTTAAACTCCGTGCAAAGCACGGAATCCAATTTAAGCTTATTTGCCTAATGCTGCTTTTGACGAAGCTGCAACTGCACTAAATGCTGCTGCATCATTCATAGCCATATCAGCAAGAATTTTACGGTCAAGCTCGATGCCAGATTTGTGAATACCGTTCATAAACGATGAGTAGTTCATACCGTTAAGACGACAAGCTGCATTTATACGGATAATCCACAGTTTACGGAAATCACGTTTTTTCTGCTTACGGTCACGGAACGAATAGTACATTGAACGTTCTAATTGTTCTTTAGCTTTACGGTAATGTTTGCGGCGACCGCTATAAAAACCTTTTGCTAGTTTTAATATCTTTTTGTGTCTTCTTCTACGAACAACACCTGTCTTTACTCTTGGCATTTTATTTCCTTTTTTCTTTACCCAGTCACTTTTTGTGTTCAAGGTGCCACATCTCGGTGGTCTTGCCCAGAATCAATCTGGAGATTGAATAATTAACTAAATATTAGTTAATCATAGCCTTTACATTTTTTTCATCAACTTTAGCAATAACTTTTGGTTTATGTTGCTTACTACGAGTATCTGAATCTTGTTTTGTCAAGATATGGCTTCTATACGCTGTACCGCGTTTAACTGTGCCGTTTTTCTTAACTTTAAAACGCTTTACAGCGCCCTTAACCGATTTCATCTTTGGCATCGAAACTCCTTTGTAAAATTCCCTTAGAGTACAAAATGTACTTTGAGAGCGAAATTATACCAAAATATTTTGAATTTTTGTTATACTCACAAAATGAATTCTATTAAACATATTAATAATGCACTGCTTGATTTAGATAAAGAGGTAGAGGCGGTACTTTTGGACATGAGTCTGCCTATGAACGAGAAAGACAACTGCATGCTTCCATTATTGCAGCAAAAGAGAGTTTTAACGCAAACACTCGAAGATTTGACATATCTTAAAAACAATCCGCCAAAACCAAATCAGGCATGCGGAATTTCCAAACACAGAAAAGATTGATCGCAAAAAAATTTGTACCGAGATAAAGACAACTGATTTTGTTAAAGTTTGAGGCGAAATTAAGTTAATTTGAGGAGTTTACTTGAGGTAAATGACGAAAATTCACTTCTTTTCAACGAAGAAATTTATCAAAAGCATTGTTTTAAAAAGACTCCTCTCCAGATACCTGCGGCACATAACGCTCTAAGCCGTGCTGCTGTATTCCTACCCTGACACTGTAACTTAAAGCACCATTGCACAGGTCTAAAGAGAAGCGACGAATTATAGCCAAAAAAGTTAAAATAGCAAAGATTTTTAAAGAGAGATAGTTCCTATTGCGGTTTTGATAGCTTCAAAATAGGCTTCGTACTCAAAACTGCCCTCCTGTTTTACACCGGCAAACTCTATATCTCTTGCCATCTCGTAAACTTCGTTGAATTTCAGGTTTCCTGCACTCCCTTTTATTGCATGTGCGCTTGACCTTATTTTTTCATAATCTCTTGCCTCTATTGCATTTTTTAACGACTCCATCGTTGAGGCTGACTCTTCTATAAAACTTGCTATAAGTAGCGGAATATGTTTAGGTTTGAGGCCTATGGCTTTTGCCATATCTTCATAATCCACTCTTGAATAATCTGCATCTAAAATAGGCATTGTTAAGTCCAACCATTATTATATTTGAAATTATTCTATCATAAAAAATAGCATTTTTGCAGCAATATTAAAAGTTTAAATTTTTGAAATTTCTAAAAAGGTTACGTGCGGATATCTAGTTTTTTAGATGTAGGAATATCAGTAGAGCGCAGAAAATCAAGATTTTTCTTTATCTGCTTCATAGATGCTTTTGTCTCATCTCGAAGGCTCTCCATCAAAGAGGTCGCCTCTTTTAAAAGATATATCGCCTCTTGGATCTCTTTTGGATCTTGGAGTTGCGGAACATCATCCAAAAGCTTACCCAAAGCATTTGGATTTTTCTCAATAATTGCTATTTTTAGCTTATTTAGCCACATTTGTGGTCTCTCTCCAAGCTTCTAACAACCCCTTGAATACATTGCTGACCTCATCAAGTCTTGACTCGTCTTTTTTAATATTTGCTTCATTTAAAAGCTGTATCTCATAATTATAAAGCCCCTCGAGATATTGCGTTACACGTCCACCTTTTACATCTAACATGGAGATAAGCTCAGTTATCACAGCAACAGAGCGATTTATCCAGTAAACTCTCTTTTCTATGTTACCATCTTTCATAGCCTTCTTTGCCTGCGCGTTAAAACGAAGAACCCCTTCATAGAGCATCTCAATAAGCTTTGCCGGAGACTCTATCCCAACATTATTTTGTGCGTAAATATTATGAGCTACATTACCATACATTTCAAATCCTTTTTTACTATTTTTATCGTTCTCTTCATGCATAAATATCGTCATCTAAGAGGCTTTCTTTAATCTTTTTATACAAATCAATTATTATAATCATTTGACGTATTTGCCATCTCAGTAAACATAGAAGAAGCATTGTTGAACTTTGCTATCATCGCATCATATGCTGCATACTGTTTTGCCAAAATCTCATACTTTGCATCAAGTCTCTCTGTCGCTGATGTTTTTCTATCTTCTAAGGAATCTATTGTATCGTTGACATAATTTTTATACTGGTCAAGCGTTCCGTTATACTTTGTATAAACACTAGTTATTGTTGACATCTCATTAAATATTCCCATTACTTCAGTTGTCGTTCCATCT
Organism: Sulfurimonas sp.; assembly: GCF_019429335.1. Classification (GTDB taxonomy): domain Bacteria; phylum Campylobacterota; class Campylobacteria; order Campylobacterales; family Sulfurimonadaceae; genus Sulfurimonas. The sequence goes on from NZ_JAHYJB010000007.1 coordinate 17,612, forward strand.
GCCTTGGTAAATGTGCCGCCAGAAAAAAATGCTTCTACATTAGCTGGATCTTCATCCATCTTGACATTTAAAACATCTTTATCCACACTCATCTTTCCATCTTTATCTATATCAAAACCAAAATCTGACATAAATCCCACTCCGCCACCGACAGTTGAAAACATATTTTCCAACTCTCTTTTCATGCTCTTAATCGTGCTCTCGTTAGAGAAAATACCCCTCTCGCTACTCTCGATGCTTGACTTTGTCATTCTATTTAGCTCAGTTATAGCTGCATTGTACTTCTCTACAAAACTATCTATTTTCGTCATAATACCTTCACGGTCTTGTGCGACACTGACAGTAGAAGTTCCAACCTCTTTTAGTGTAATATCAAGACCCACAATCAAGTCTGTTATATTGTTACTTGAGCGAGTTATCGCTTGTCCATTAAAAGTAAAATTTGCATCAACTCCAGTTTGAACCGCAGCCAAATCAAAATCTGTTGTCAAGCGGCCGTCTTTAAGGTTTGCTCCAAGTCCATCAGCATTGTCTGTAATCGTAATATTCTGTGTTGTACCGGTATCCGCTGAGCTTACAAATAGACGAAATTCACCACTACTTATCTGCACTATTGTGGCATCTACTTTATCGCCTGCGATGTCGTTGATTGAATTTTTTAAATCCGTAAGCGTAGTAGTCTCATCATAAGCTATCTGAAAATCCTGACCATCAATATTGAGATTCATAACTCCTGCAGCATTTGCGATTAATTCAGTGTTTGAAGTAAAAGCACCAGACTGCTCTATCTGCTTTGTTGCCAAGTTTGCAACATCAAGCGTAAAGTCCTGAATATCACTGTTTGCAGCAGCCGTTACTGCTACAGACGTTCCCACAACTGAAGTAGTCCGCTCATCATATAAAAGAGGCGTCTTAAGAGCATCGATGCTGTCTATCAAGTTTGTCATATTTGCATCTAAGAGATCAAACGCGTCTATTTTATCCTTTTCATTAGCAAGTTTCAAATCTACCGGTCTGATGAACTGTGCCTCATCCGCCTCGCGTAACTGGTCTAAAACATCTTGTGTTAAAATCCCTGATCCAACACCTAGTGAACTGATAGCCATAATAAATCCTTTAGTCGAAAATAGTTAGCATAAACTAGTTTGCCTTTATTGAATAGTAAATCGGCAATAAAGATATTTAGTTTAATTAGAAGAAGAAAAAGTTAGAAAATTTTAGAAGAAAAGCAAAGGGTGTAAAACCCTTTGCAGAAGAAGCAAAACCGCCCTTTGTCTAATATAAAAGGGCGGAAGTGTTTTTTTAAAAAATGCTCTAAACTACTGAAGTAGTCTTAAAACATTCTGCTGAACTGCGTTAGCCTGACTCATAGCATATGAACCAGATTGAGCCAAGATATTGTGCTTTGCAAATGTAGCAGACTCAGCCGCAAAGTCAACATCACGGATTTGAGACTCAGCCGCACTAACATTCACCTGTGTAACAGAAATGTTTCTAACGTTTGACTCTAGTTTATTTTGAGCCGCACCAAGCGTAGATCTAAGCGTATCAACAAGTACAATACCAGCATCAGCTGAAGCTATAGCAGTTTCTGCACCAGCTTGAGTAGTTACATTAAGAGCATTCACGCCCAGAGTTGCAGAATCAGCCGCAGTAATAGTTACTGATGTTGTTTCATTAGTATATGCACCTGTATGAAATGTAAACATACCTGCAGTTCCACCTGTCGCATCAAGAAGATTTTGACCGTTAAATGAAGTTCTGCTAGCTATATCATCAAGTTGCCCTATTAAAGCATCAACTTCATCTTGGATATAAGCTCTTGTATCTGCAGTTTGAGTATCATTGGCTGCTTGAACAGAAAGAGTTCTAACTCTTTTTAGTATGTTCCCTGTCTCCTCCAAAGCACCATCCGCAGTCTGAATAAGACCGATACCGTCATTAGAGTTTCTAATCGCTTGACCAAGTCCACTTGATTGAGCAGAGAGTTGATTTGCAATTGCAAGACCCGCCGCATCATCAGCCGCTTTATTAATTCTTAAACCTGAAGAGAGAGCCGTTAAGCTTTTGTCAAGTCCAACATTGTTTTTTGTAGCATACATGTGCGCATTCATCGCACCTACGTTTGTGTTAATTCTAAATCCCATAATAAATCCTTTTCGGGTAGAGCCTTACGCCCCAGTTAAATTTTTATCTCGGCTTCCTTGCCTTGATGTTAACTAGATCGACAGCAAAAAAAATAACTTTAACAAATTTATGAAATTTTTTTAAAAAGATACTATTTTTACAATTTATACTTTTTTTGCTACACTTCCAAACTTAAAAATAACTACACTATATATAATGTATAGCGCAATAGGAAAACTATTTGAACTTAATTATCGTCGAATCACCCGCTAAAGCCAAGACCATTAAAAACTTTCTCGGCAAAGATTATGAGGTCATCGCCTCAAAAGGTCATATACGGGACCTTCCAAAATCCCGTTTTGGGATTAGCATAGATGAGGAGAACCATCTTGTTCCCGCTTATAGTGTTGCAAAAGAGAACGCCGCAATCGTTAAAGAGATAAACGCTTTGGCAAAAAAGAGTGAGACCATATACATCGCGACCGATGAGGACCGCGAGGGTGAAGCAATCGGATGGCATATAGCCCATGCAATCAAAAGAGACCCAGAGACACTTCCGCGCATCGTTTTTCACGAGATAACCAAAACTGCTATAAACCACGCTTTGGAGAATGCTCGCAAAATAGATATAAACATGGTAAATGCTCAGCAGGCACGCCGTATACTTGACCGTGTTGTGGGTTATAAACTCTCTCCGCTCCTTAGCTCAAAAATCCAAAAAGGGCTCTCGGCAGGACGTGTTCAATCATCAGCACTCAAACTCGTTGTTGACAGAGAACGTGAGATAAAAGCTTTTGTTCCAGAGGAGTACTGGACAATAGATACGCTCTTTAAAAAAGATATAGAGGCGACTCTAATCTCTCACAATAATGAGAAACTCTCAAAACTCTCCATCACAAACAAAAAACAGGCCGATGAGATAGCAGAGAGCGTAAAAGCTGACTCGTTTGTCATTACAAAGATTGAGACAAAAGAGAGAAAAAGCTCGACACCTCCGCCGTTTATGACATCAACTCTTCAGCAGACCGCATCAAGCAAACTAGGATTTACTCCTAAAAAAACAATGATGGTCGCTCAAGCTCTTTATGAGGGTGTAAAAACTCCAAGCGGCACTTCTGGTGTCATCACATACATGAGAACAGACTCGCTAAACTTGGCTCATGAAGCAGTCAGTGCGGTTCGCGGTGTAATAGAGAGCAGATTTGGCAAAAAATATCTCCCAGATGAGCCTAAGGTTTACATCAAAAAAGCAAAAGGCGCGCAAGAGGCTCACGAAGCAATCCGCCCTACAATGCTGCAGTTTACACCAGAGGTGGCGCAAAGCTTTTTAAAGCCTGACGAGATAAAACTTTACCGCCTTATTTACGAAAGATTTATGGCATGTCAGATGAATGATGCAATTTTTGAACAGCAGAGCATCCTCTTTAGCGGAAAAAATAACGAATACAGGGCAATCGGACGTAAACTTACGTTTGATGGTTTTTACGCGCTAACAGGAGCAGAAGACAAAGACAAACTCTTACCTGCTCTTAAAGAGGGCGAAGCCGCAGATATACAAAAAATAAGCCAAGAGCAGCACTTTACTGAGCCTCCTGCTCGTTATTCCGAAGCAGCGCTTATCAAAAAACTTGAGGCAGAGGGGATAGGAAGACCTTCAACATACGCTCCAACCATTGCAACTCTTAGCAATAGAACATATGTGACCATTGAGAAAAAGCAGATTATCCCTACAGAGATGGCGTTTACCGTTACGGAGATTTTAGAGAAAAACTTTGCAAATATCGTTGATGTCTCTTTTACGGCAAATATGGAAGAGAAGCTTGACGAAGTGGCAGAGGGAGAGAATGATTGGCAAAAGCTTTTAAGCGATTTCTATTTCCCGTTTTTAGAGCAGGTTGAAGAGGGCAAAACAAATATTCTATCGCTTAAAACAGCAAAACCTCTAGGTCGTGCTTGTCCTAAATGCGGGGAGGAGCTTCTTCTCCGCTCTGGAAGATTCGGAGAGTTTATAGCTTGCAGCGGCTTTCCAAAGTGTAAATACACGGAACAGGTAGAGAGCGAAGGCAAAGAGGAGAGTGAGAAATCAAACTCTGAGCCGAGCGATGAAATATGCGACAAATGTGGCAAGGAGATGGTTGTTAAAAACGGAAGAAACGGTCCATTTTTGGCATGCAGCGGCTATCCTGATTGTAAAAACACAAAGAGCCTGAATGTCGAAGAGAAGGTAAGCCTTACTCCATGCCCTGACTGCGGCGGCAAAATAAGCCTAAAGAACTCAAGACGCGGTCCGTTTTGGGGGTGTGAAAACTATCCTAAATGTAAGTTCATATCAAAATTTGAACCATCAACCATAAAATGTAAAGAGAAGGGTTGTGATGGCGCTTTGGCAAAAAGGGTTTACAGAGGCAAAGAGGTCTATGAGTGTATCAAGTGTAAAACAAGAACGCCCGCAGAAGAGATAAACTAAGAAGCAGTCATGAAAATAGGCATCATCTCAGACACTCACACCAAGGTAAAGAAGGCAAAAAGAGCCATTGACATCTTGATTAAAGACGGTGCTAACTTTATTATTCACGCAGGCGATATTGTAGAGGTTGAGATTCTTGAGTATCTAAAGAAGACAGGAATCAGATACGTAGCGGTTTATGGCAACAATGATGCTCATCTAGCAGAGCATCACGCCAGATTCAATCTTGTTCAGGAGCCCTACTATTTTAAGCTATCGGGCACAACGTTTAAGCTTATGCACCTTCCGTTTTACATGTTGGGCGATGCGGATGTGGTAATATTCGGCCACACGCACAAAGCCTACGTAGACTTTGTAGACAATACGCTCTTTTTGAACTCTGGAGAGATATGCGCCAGAAACAAGGCTCTCTCTGAGTGGTCGATGCTAGAGCTAAAGAGCGAACACTATTTGGTAACCAACTATACAAGAGCCAATAAAAGCGAAGAGATTAAAAAAGAAGAGATTGAGCACATGAGGCAGCGCAGTGAGTAAAGAGATATTTTTATGCTCGATATGCAACATAAACAGCGGTACATGTAACGAAGATTGCAAATTCTGCTCTCAAAGCGTAAGATACAAAGCAGACATTGAGCGTTATAGACAAAAAGATATAGCTCTTATCCTAAAAGAGGCTAAAGCAGCCTATGAGAGCGGTGCCTTGGGATTTTGTTTAGTTACAGCGGATAAAGGGCTAAACGATAAAACTCTTCTCTTTGTCTGCTCTGTCGCTGAAGTTTTGACAAAAGAGGTTCCCCAGCTTCGTCTTATCGCCTGCAACGGAACGGCAACAATTGAGCAGCTTTTAACTCTAAAGGCAGCGGGAATAAAAGCATATAACCACAATCTTGAAACCTCAAAAGAGTTCTATAAAGAGATATGCACAACCCACTCATGGCAAGAGCGTTATGATACATGTCAAAATGTAAACGAAGCGGGGTTAGTTCTTATAAGCGGCGGTATTTTCGGCCTTGGAGAGAGCAAAGAGGATAGAATAGCGATGCTTGAATCTTTAAAATCGCTAAATCCGACATCGGTTCCTATTAATTTTTACCATCATAATGAAGCACTACAACTTCAACCAAACCCGCTTGATGTGGACGAGGCTCTCTCTCTTATCAAGCTTACAAGAGAGATGATTCCAAATGCGCAGAGAATAATGGTAGCAGGCGGGCGGGAGCTGATGTTTGGAGAGAGACAAAATGAGATATTTAAGTTCGGAGCCAACTCTATCGTGATAGGAAACTACCTAACTACAAGCGGTCGCGCAATGGAGAAAGATTTGGAGATGTTAAAACATCTTGGGCTTTGTGTAGCAAAAGCGGTAAAATAAAAAATTATCAAAAGAGGGTATAATATACTACGATTCTGATATTTTAGGAGCTTTGGATGTCCCGTTCTGTTTTACTTCAACTTGCCAGAGACTCTATACAAGAGGTATTAGAAGCAAGCAGAACAATAGATAAAGAGCATCTTTTAGAGCAATATCCGCTGCTTGGCGAGAAAATAGCCACTACTCTAAATATCTATTTAAACTTCGAGCTAAGAGGCTCATCATCAACTAAAACTCCATTGAACTCTCTGCTTGAAGATATAGTAAAAAATGCAAAAAAAGCGGCATTTGAAGATAAAAACTCCTCGCCGATAACCACCTCAGAGTATCTGCATTGCGAGATTGAGCTGATTTTGGCAACCGAGGATGGAGAGATGAGCGAAAGAGACAAGGCTATAATCAAATAATAACAGCCCGCTAGTTGTGATTCTTCTGGATATAACATGCGATTGCGTATCCGTGGTTTAACCCGAGAGCTATGCTACCGCCAGACTCTTGTGTTATATCTCCCGCTACAAAAAGTCCGCTAATATTTGTCTCATAATTCTCATCATGAACAGGCTTGCCGCCCTCCTCTTTTATGCCAGAACTTGCCAAAAACGCACTTGGCGTAGTGCCGCCGATTGCATAAACAACTCTCTCAAAAGTACGGGGCTCTATATTGTTAAAGAGAACTTTGACTAGTCCCTCGTCACTCTCAAGCGAGACGATATCTATCCCTAAAATAGGCTCAACATCCTTATTCATTATCGCGTTTGCAATATCTCGCTGGTTTGTAGGGTTTGCGCGTCCGAAAGTCTCTCTTCGGTAGCAGATGCAAACCTCATTTTTGGCGCTTAAATCAACCGCATACTCGATTGCGCTGTCTCCGCCACCGACAACTAAAACCTTCTCACCGCCCACACAGCCATCAAGCGTATGTCCTACCCTGCTTTTTATATCTAGCGGTATCTTGTACTCAGGTTTATTAGGCTTGCCCATTCTCCCTATTGTTACTACGACATACTTTGCCATAATGGTGCCGCCTGCAACAAAAACTTCAAACAACCCGTCTCTTTTCTCTATCTTTTGAACCTCGGTATGAGTTTTAAGTTCCACAGAGTGGTTCGCCAAAATCTCATCAAAGAAATCGAGTGTAGTCTCTTTTGTTCCGTCAACAAAGTAGATTCTGCCATCAAGCTCTACTTTTTGACCCTTCCAATCCTTGTCTACTCTTTTGTTATCCTTGTAATATTTGCGTATCGTAGAGTTGTGATTTTGGTCTTTTTCAAGTAAAACAATATCCTTGATGCCCTGCAGATAACTCTCAACCGCCGTTGCAATCCCAGCAGGACCGGCGCCTATTATCGCAAGATTGTAGACATGACTCATAATAAATCCTTATAATTAATTGGATATATTTTAACATAATAAGATGAATATGTTTTATATTATATTTGATGTTACGCACCAAAACTGACACTTTACGCTCTTTTTTACGAAAGTGCGCAAGGTAGGCTATAATTCGAAAACCAAATCTTTTATCGGGAAAAGCCATGCCTCGCATTGACAGCCAAAAATTCTACTCCTCTGCCATAGACAAATACGGCATTACGGCAAAAGGTGTAAACTGGCACTCAAAAGAGTCTCAAAAGATGAGATTTGACATTATTTTAGATATGTTGCCCCATAAGATAAGCAGATACAGCATCGCCGATGCGGGCTGCGGTTTTGGGGATTTGTATCTCTACATGTTAAAAAAGAAAAGAGCCCCAAAAGAGTACATCGGCATAGACTCTCTCAGCGACATGTACTCCATTGCAAGTGATAGAACGGGCTGTGAGATAGTTATAGTAGATATCTGCAAAGAGAAACTTCCTGCTGCTGATTATTATGTCTGCAGCGGTGCGATGAATGTTTTAGAGGAGTTTGAAACGCATCTCTTTATGCGCAACTGTTTTAACGCCTGCAGAGTCGGTTTTATATTTAACGTGCTTCACGGAGATAAGAAAAGCGAAACGTACAACTACCTGACAACAGCGCAGATAGAGCAGATGGCAAAAGAGCTGGGTGTTAAAAAAGTAATTTTTCGGGATGACTACATGCAAGACGATATAACTGCTCTTTTTCTAAAAGAGTCTATCTGATGTGCGCTGTTTTTGGTATTTTAGGCGAATATGACGCCAATACTGCAAGGGTTGCTCTTGGCAAACTTGCCCACAGAGGACCAGACTTTTGCGGTGTAGTTGAGAGAGAAAATCTCTTTTTTGCGCATCAGCGTCTTGGCATAACCGACACACACTCCCGCTCAAACCAGCCGCTCTCCCATGAGAAGATTCTGCTCTCGTTTAACGGAGAGATTTACAACTTTAAAGAGTTAAAAAATGAGCTAAAAGATGGGTTTGATTTTAAAACCCAGAGCGATAGCGAGGTTATCATTGCGGCGTATCTGAAATGGGGAGTCGGTTTCGTCTCTCATCTGCGCGGTATGTTTGCAATCGCACTGCTTGATGATGGCACACTCTACCTTTTTCGCGACAGGCTGGGCAAAAAGCCGCTATTTTACCTTCATGGCAACGCATTTGTCTTCGCTTCTGAGATAAAAGCGCTTATACCGTTTTTGCAAAAAATAGAGATGGATGAGGATGCACTTCTTAGCTACCTCTCATATCTGGCACCGACTCCGCCCTTTACTTTCTTCAAAAACATTAAAAAGTTAGCGGCAGGAGAGTATCTTACCTTTAAAGAGGGGCGCGTAGAAGTGAGGCAATATTTTGACCTGCTTGACACTAAGCCAAACCTCATCACAGACAAAGACGAAGCTGTTTTCATGTTGGAAAAAATACTTGAGGAGTCTGTTGGCTTGAGGCTTAACGCAGATGTTCCAATAGCATCCCTGCTCTCAGGCGGAATAGACAGCGCGCTTATAAATGCTTTTGCCTTAAAGGGCGGAGTAAAATTGCAGACATATACTTTGGGATACAAAAATTTTGCAAAGTACGACGAGAGACAAAATGCAAAAGAGAGTGCAGAGTTTTTAGGGGTCTCTAACATAGAGGTCGAGATATCGCAAAACGAGTTTATTGACGCCAGCGATAGAGTTTTAGAGACAATGGATGAGCCGCTAAACGACCCTGCGGCTGTTCCGCTTTACCTCCTTTTTGAGCATATTAAAAAAGACGGTTATAAGGTGGTCTTAAGCGGAGAGGGGAGCGATGAGCTCTTTTTGGGATATAGGCAATATTTTGAATTTTTGGATGTGCAGTCGCTTAGTAAGCTTAAAAACAAAAACTGGCTAAGCAACTATTTCCACTCAAACTTCTCTATGAACAGGGAGTGGGAACGCTACAAGAGGGTTTTTGACGACACGCTTTTGTTTCGTACAACAGGAGAGAGCTTTACCGATTTGCAAAAAAATATGGCGTTGCGAAGAAATGTCAGAGACAACGAGTCACTCAAATATATAAAAAAGTATCGTGACAGATTTGAGGCTTCTTCACATACAGACGAGAGTATCTGGTACAGCTATATTGATATCCATATTTTTCAGGCAGAGCACTTTTTAACAAAACTTGACCGCGTCAGCATGGCACACAGCATTGAGTCGCGCACACCTTTTTTAGACCATAAGTTTGCATCTGCCCTCTTTAGCATCGACCCAAAACTCCGCTACGAGGATGGCGTTACAAAATCACTTTTAAAGTCCATTGCAAAACCATATCTTGATGAAAAGATTCTCTCACGCAAAAAGAAGGGATTCTCGAATCCCTACATGGAGTATCTCATTGAGAGCAAAAGGATAGAGCTTATAAGAGAGGTAAACGACAAAAGTGGGATATTTAAAAAAACAGCGATTGAGGAGTATATAAATAAAGCCTCAAGCGGAGGCTTTAAACAGCATGTATGGGGACTTTATGTCCTTAGTGTTTGGATTAAAAAGTATCTTCTCTAAACTTCAACTTTGAGTGAACTAATGGGGATAAACTGCGAAATCTCAGGGTCGTAATACTCTATCTCTCCGCTCTCAATATCATAAATCCAGCCATGAATCGCAATTTCATCACTATCAACTCTTTTTTTTACCGATGGGTATGTCAAGAGATTTTCAAGCTGGGAAATTACGGATAGCTTCTCTGTAAGGCGATATAAAACTTCTTTGTCAGCATTTAAACCCAAAGCAAGTATTGCTTGCGATTTTGCACTCTCTCCGAGGGTGAGCCATGTTCTTGTATGGACTAGTTCTGGATTGTCACTGAAGCTTTTATCATGAATAGCCTCTATTGCACCGCACTTTGTGTGTCCACACACTATAATATTTTTTACGTTTAGCACACTCACGGCATACTCAATAGCTGAAGCGGTCGAGTGAAAATCTTCATCAGGTCTATAAGGGGCTACAAAATTGCCGATGTTTCTGATGACAAACAGATCTCCAGGAGCGCTGTTTGTCATCAAATCGGGTACAACTCTTGAGTCTGAACAGCCTATATAGAGCGCTTTTGGCGTCTGCCCTTTTTTTGCAAGCTCCAAAAACTTTTTCTCATGAGCTTTAAAATAACTTTTACGAAAGAGTTCGTTTCCTTGAATAATATTGTCATGAGTCATCTGCAAACCTTTCGAGTTTTAAAACAAAATTGTACCCAAAGAAAAAGAATTTAAATTTGTGCTATTTTTCTCGCACTCAAAAAGAGATAATCCTTCCCCGTTACCACTGCTCTGTACTTTTTTTGCTGAAGATACTTTTTGCAGAAGTGTATATCTTTTAGAACAAGGCTAAGCTCGCTAAAGCTGTAGTTTGGAGCCTTTGCCCCATAAATCATCTCGCCGTCTATCCATCTGCAGTTTGGAAAACCGAGCAGCATTGCGCCGCCCTCTGCCAAGTAGTTTTGGTATATAGACATAAACGCGGCGTTAAAGGCGATGTTTGAACTCTGTAATGTACCGATGGAGATAATAAGGTCAAATCTTCCTAACTCCAGCTCACTAAGAGCGTTTATGTCATGACAAAAAAACTCGACATTTTCACAACGAGAGAACTCTTTTTTTGCAAACTCAATTGCCGAAGCGGAGTAGTCAATGCCCACAAACTCAACAGTGCTAAACTCTTCACATGTAAGCATCTCTTGTATCACTCTAAACTCATCACCGCGGTTTACTCCAAGATTTAAAACCCTCTTTTTGCCCTTGAAGTTTACAAACTCAAGCGCTTTTTTGTAGTGGTATAAAAAACTAAACTGTGCAGTTTTATCAATCGCAAAAAAGTCGCTCTGAGCGCCGTATTTTTCACTGCCGTTATCATCAGAGTTGTGAAAAGAGTTTTTAACATGTAGCTTTTGAAATCTTAAAATAGCTGCTGTTTCATCTTTTTTTATAGGAGTGAGCAGCCTCATAAAATAGAGCTGTGCCAAATCTGCAAAAGCCTTATATCCGATGGTTTGTATATCGGACTCTAAAACCTCAACCTTTAATATTTCACTGCCGTCTACATTTAGAGCTTCAAAAACAGCGAGTATCTCGTTTGAGGTTTTCCCTCTTAAGTTTATAATCATCTACTGTTTTACTGTGTTGTAAGAGCGGTCACCAGCATCCCCAAGCCCCGGAATAATAAACTTGTCGCTATTGAGCCTCTCGTCTATCTGCGCAATGTAGATATCTACGTCAGGGTATGCCTTACTTACTTTTTCCAAGCCCTCAGGCGAACCAATGATATTTAGCGTGATTATTTTCAGCGGCTCTCTGCCTTTGATAAGCTCCAGCGCATCCATCATAGAACCGCCAGTTGCAACCATCGGATCAACCAAGATAACGGTTTTTCCCTTGCAATCCGGAAGCCTGTCATAGTATAAAACGCTCTTGTGCGTCGTCTCGTCCCTCTTCATAGCCAAAAATCCCGCAGATACTCCAGGCAGAAGGTCTACCGCGCTATCAAGCATAGGCATGCCGGCTCTTAAAACCGTTGCAACGACTATGTTATCCTCATCAATAACCTCATAACTCTCTTTGCCGCGCCATGTCGTTATGCTCTTTTGCCTTAAAACAGGCTCTTTTAGCGCTTCATACAGAAGCTGTTTCGTAAGTTCGCCGATAATATGTCTAAAGCGCAGAGCATCGCTGCTTTGGTCTCTTAGATGCATAATTAAAGTTTTTGTAACGGGATTTGACAATTCATAAACCATTTTATGCCCCTGAAATTTTACTAAATTGTACTATTGTAAATATTCAATAGCTCTTAATTTTTCATATCGTAAATAGTTTTATTCAGTGCCAAGAGCAGATAATCAATATCACTTATCTCTTGAGAAAAATGAATACTTATGCGAACCCATCCCGGTTTCTCCTCAGGATTGTGGTCATCTTCCAATCCCAAAAGATCATGTCCGTAGGGTCCTGCACATGAGCAGCCTGCTCGGGTTTGCAGACCGTTCTTGCTTGACATGCTTGAACATAGGCTATACGGATCGACTCCCCTTATATTGAAAGAGATAATTCCTATATTCTCCTCGTTCATATTTCCATAAATAGTACAGTCTGGAATTTTTAACAAACCATCCATAAGATGCTTCATCAGCCTGTTTTTCTCTTTTTTTATCCATGTAAACCCAATCTCGTTGCGAAGCTGATATGCCAGCGCCGCACGTATCAGCTGTAAAATAGGGGATGTTCCTGCATCCTCTCTAGACTCTTTTTCATCTACAAAGGTATGAGCAGTGCGGTCAACATACGAGACCGTGCCTCCGCCCGCAAACGATGGAGCAATACTTAAGTCTATAAGAGATTTCCTTATGACTAATATCCCGCATGAACCGGGACCTCCTATGAGTTTATGCGGGGAGAGAAACATGACGTCATATAGCGATGATGGAACATTCATATATGGTGATGATGCCGCCGCGTCAAAACAGACAACGGCACCATATTTACGAAGAAGCTCAGAGATTTTTTTATAAGGCGTTATGATACCGGTTACATTTGAAGCTATGCAAAATGCTCCTATCTTTTGCCTATGTTCGTTCTTTTTTAAAACATCCTCAAGCTCTTGTAAATCAACTACCCCCTCATCGCTAATTCCTATACGAACAATATCGCATAGTGCTTCGCGATAACTCACCTCATTTGAGTGGTGTTCATAAGGTCCTACTATTACCAAAGGGCGTGACTCGACACAGCTTTGAATATTGAATCTTTTGCGTGTTGCAGGCGGAATATATATCCCAAAAATCTCCTGAAATTTTTTTATGGCTGCCGTTGCTCCGCAGCCCGAAGGGAGTATCGCAAAATCTTGCTCAAGTTCTAAAGAGTTTTTTATATGTCTGCGTGCTTCTTTGTATAAAAGGTCTGTTTTTGCAGCCATTGAAGCCTCTTTTGAGTGCGTATTTGCATAAGTTCTCAGCACCTCCGCCATACGTTGTTCTATAACTTTATACGCTAACCCCGAAGCCGTATAATCAAAATAGTACTTTTTATGAACACCGATAATATTCTTTTTAATCTCATCTTTTAGCTCTTTTTTGCTGGCAAGAAGCGGTCTAAATATATCTTTACTCATAAATTATTCCGTAAGCATAATCATAAAAATTTTTGTAATGGCTCCCCTGATAACTCTCTACTATGCTCTCAACAACCCTAAATGTATCATCTGCTGCAAATTTTATCCCCGTTTTTCTCCCAAAACTGCTCTTATCTCCCTCTAAATTTCCACCTAAGACAAGCTCAAATCCTGAGACACTCTCGCCGTTCCTCTTCACTTTGCAACCTAAAAGCCCAATATCAACGATATGCGGATGAGCACATGAGTTTGGACATCCGTTGACGCTAAAAGATAGTTTCTCTTCAAAGTTTGGAAACCTTTTTTCCAAGTGTTCCACCAGTTTTGCAGCCAAATTTTTCGTCTCTGAAACTGCAAATTTACAAAAATTCATCCCCGTGCAGGAGAGCATTCTTGCCTTAAAAGGCGATGGATTTACATCTATACCCATCTCTTTTAATTTTTCTTCCACGACATGGATATTTTCACTCGGCAAATCTGTTATAACAAAATTCTGTGTCGCTGTCGCTCTAATGTTCGTGATATCATATTTTTTAGCTATCTTTAAAAACTTCTCAAGTCCATCGGCTCCTATTCTTCCGCCCTCTATTGCACAGCCGATATAGCTCCTCGCATCTTTTATGCTCTCATGTGCACCGAAGTGTTCCCTGTTTGCATAAGGAGTATATGACTGTGCCTCATCTTTTTTAATTGTAAACTCTATTTTTGGGTGCAGAATCTCTACAAACTTCTCCATACCTAATGAATCCAGCAGATGCCCAAGTCTTGCTCTGTTTCTGTTTTCTCTGTTGCCGTAATCTCTGTAAATCTCAGTAACCGCTTTAGTAACCGCTAAAATCTGATGAGATTCAATGGAGCCGATATATGAAGCAATGCGCTTGTTTGAAGCCAACCCTCCGCCGATGCTCACATCAAAGAGCACTTTGCCCTTAGCGCTTTTTTTTGCGTTAAAACTTAAATCCTGTATCTCATGAGAAGCGCACTGTTTAGAACAAGCGCTAATTCCAACTTTATATTTTCGTGGAAGATTAGAAATTTCTCTGTTAGCGTCAAAATAATTATAAACATCTTTTACTATAGCTTCTACATCATAAATCCGCTCTCTATCGACATCGCTTACAGGGCATGTAACTATATTTCTAGCAACATCTCCCGCCGCAAAAACAGTAGTTAATCCAGCCTCACTGAGGCGAGAAAAAATTGCGGGCAAATCTGCTACTTTAATAAAATGAAACTGCAAATCCTGTCTTGTCGTAAAGTCTGCCGTGCCTCTTGCATATTTTCGTGAAACTTCCTCAACTGCCTCAAGCCCTTTAATATCAAGCCTGCCGCCCTCTAGCTTGACTCTTAACATAAAGTAGAGCGTATTATCATTTTCATCTTGAAGATTCCGGTTTTGTGTATAAAGACCGTACCACTTAAATCTGTCTATATCTTCGGGGTCAACCTCTTCGCCACTTTTTGCATAGCGGTAGATATCTTTCAAAACATCCAAACCATTTTTTTCTTTTTTTATTCGCTCCACTCTTTGCGCTTTTGTCTCTTTTGACATGTTATTTTCCTAAAATATCTCTTTTGCTTCCCAATGAGGAAAATGTTTCCTTATAAGCGCATTTAGCTCTATCTCAAACTCTCCATATTCTGGAGCTTTAGTTTTTGAATCAGTTTGCGATTTTTGGGTAATCATCCCCGCTCCAACAGTATTGTTTGTGACTCTGTCTATGATTATAAAACTTCCCATTGCCTTATTCTTAATATATGGGTCATATGCCAAAGATGTTTCTAACTCCAATTGAGCATGCCCTATCTCATTAAGATTTAACAAATTCGCGCTTTGATGCTCTTGTGTATTCACATCCGTTTTATAGTAAAAACACTTGATGCTACCTGCAACTACAGATGAAGCGCGTTTTATCAAGTATGACTTATGTTTAAGCAGCGGTTCTTCACTCATCCAGACTATATTTACATCAAACGCATTTGCACTATCGGGCTGTTCATCACTCTTTACGATAGTATCACCGCGACTTATATCTATCTCATCTTCAAGAGTAAGCGTTATTGCTTGTTGTGCATAAGCGTACTCCAAGTTGCCATCATACGTAACAATCTCTTTTACTTTAGAGCTTTTTTTAGACGGTAATACGGTAATGTTGTCTCCAACGCTTATAATCCCTGAGGAGATTGTCCCGCAGTATCCTCTAAAGTCTAGGTTTGGTCTGTTTACGTACTGCACCGGCAATCTGAAATGAACCAAATCTCTGTCGCTTCCTATCTCTATATTTTCTAAAAGATGCAGAAGCGTCTCGCCTTTGTACCACGGTGTTTTTTGGCTTACATCAACAACATTGTCCCCGTTTAGTGCAGAGAGCGGAATAAGTGTAATATCCTCACTTAACTCTATATCCTTTGCGAAAGAGAGATACTCTTTTTTAATATTTTCATAAACATCCTCAGAAAAATCTATCAGATCCATCTTGTTTACGGCAACTACAATATGCTTAATTCCAAGCAGTTTTGCTATAAAAGAGTGTCTTTTCGTCTGTGTCTGAATTCCATATCTCGCATCGATGAGAATTATCGCCAAATCCGCCGTGCTCGCACCCGTTGCCATATTTCTCGTGTACTGCTCATGTCCTGGAGTATCTGCGATAATAAACTTTCGCTTGTCGGTTGTAAAGTATCTGTAGGCAACATCAATGGTAATCCCCTGCTCTCTCTCGCTCTGCAGACCATCAACTAGAAGTGATAAATCAAATTCATCGCCTGTTGTACCGCTCTTTTTACTATCTTTTTTAATAGCTGCCAGCTGATCTTCAAAAATCATCTTAGAGTCATGCAAAAGCCTGCCGATAAGCGTACTTTTACCGTCATCCACGCTTCCACATGTAATAAATCTGAGCAACTCTTTGTTCTCATGCTCTTTAAGATAACTCTCTATATCCGCTGCTATTTTTTTCTCTAATATTGACATCTTAAAAATACCCCTCCATTTTTTTCTTCTCCATTGAACCTGCCGAGTCATTATCAATAACACGACCTTGTCTCTCGCTTGTTTTTGTCAGAAGCATCTCTTGTATAATTTCCGGCAATGTTGTAGCACTTGATTCGACCGCACCGGTGAGAGGATAGCACCCCAAAGTTCTAAAACGAACCATCTCCTCTTTTATCTCTTCGCCCTCTTCGAGGGGCACTCTCTCATCATCAACCATTATCTTAATCCCGTCTTTTTGAACAATCGGTCTTTTTTTGGCAAAATAGAGCGGAACTATCGGGATATGCTCCAAGTAGATATATTGCCAGATATCAAGCTCCGTCCAGTTTGAGAGGGGAAAAACTCTTATAGATTCGCCCTTGTGGACGCGTGAATTATAGATACTCCATAGCTCAGGTCTCTGATTTTTAGGGTCCCATCTATGGTTTTTATCCCTAAAAGAGTAGATTCTCTCTTTTGCTCTGGACTTCTCCTCATCTCTCCTTGCTCCGCCAAATACTGCATCAAACTTATATTTGTTGAGTGCCTGTTTTAAACCCTCTGTTTTCATAATATCCGTGTGAACCGCCGAGCCGTGGACAAACGGGTTGATACTCTTCTCAACTCCCTCTGGGTTAGTATGAACAAGAAGCTCAAACCCCTCCTCCTTTGCCCTTTTATCCCTAAACTCAATCATCTCCTTAAACTTCCATCCGGTATCTACATGCAGAAGCGGAAACGGCAGTTTTGCAGGGAAAAAAGCCTTTAGTGCAAGATGGAGCATCACGGCAGAGTCTTTACCGACAGAGTACATCATCACTGGATTGTCAAACTCCGCGACTACTTCTCGCAGTATATGAATCGATTCGGCTTCAAGCTGTTTTAAATGTGTCAATCTCTTTGTGTCTATCACTTTGTCTCCTTTATGTGCAATCCACACTCTTTGTGTTCTGGGCTTTCCCACCACCACCTGCCGCTTCGTATATCCGCACCAACTTCTACGGCTCTCGTACAAGGCTCACACCCGATACTTGGATATCCTTCATCATGCAAGGCATTATATGGCACACCGTTTTCTTTAATGTAACTCCAAACATCACTCTCTTTCCACAAAATAAGCGGATTTAGTTTGATTACGCCGTTGCTCTCATCCCACTCTAATGGCTGCATCTCTTCTCTCGTCGGACTCTGTTCGGCTCTAAGCCCCGTAATCCAAACCTCAACCCCTTCTAGAGCTCTTTTAAGAGGTGCTATCTTTCTCACATAACAGCACTCTTTTCTATTCTCTATGGAGTCGTAAAATCCGTTGGCACCCTGCATATAGTAGAGCTTTTCTATATCTTTGCTCTCTGGAAAATAGACCCTTATTTTTATCCTATATTTTAAATTTGTTCTATCCATTACATCATAAGTCTGTTGCGGCAATCTTCCTGTGTCAAGCGTGAATATATAGGCATCTGGGTCTATCTTTAAAATCATGTCACTCAAAACCTGGTCTTCTGCCCCAAAGCTCGACGATAGCGCAATTTTACCACTGTATTTTTTTAAAAAATGCTCCAGCAGACCCTTGGCATCCAGATGCTTAAACTCTGCATTTAGTTTTTCTATCTTCTCTCTCATTATGTCCTCTTTCTAGATATGATAATCGTTAGCAGATGCTTTGTGTTTGCCAATCTCTATCTTGTTCCACACTCTCTCATGGTAGTAGTACAAAATCATTTTTGTAATAACCTCTATTGAGCCGATAGACGCCGCCATAACCAAGTTGCCCGTTATTATGTATGAGATTATCATCGTATCAACGGTACCAACCGTTCTCCATGATATTGTTTTGATAACCGATCTATACGCTTTTTCTTGCATCTTTACTACCTCCGAGTGAGCCTAAAACTATATTTATTGCATAATTCATAGTGACTCCAGCTCGATATTTCTGCTCTTCAGCAGCTCATAAAACTTGCACGCAAAACAGACTCCTCTTGTCGCTTCTGCAATTTTCCACACGTTCAAAAATCCAACCAGCAGATAAGCCACTGTTATCTCATTTAAAAGCTCTGCGCCAAGGGCCGCAAATAGAAGCGTCAAGCCGACATGTGAAGCAAACTCTTTTTCATTCTCATCAGTAAGCTTTTCTTTTGAACCTGTAATCTTGACTAAAAAGGTAGAGATTAAATATATAGGGCTCATCTGCGGCAACATATATATTCTAATTAAAAAGTCATAAACTAAAACATATAAAATTGCTACATTTGCGCTAATCATATAAGCACACATCAATACAACCAAAAGAGCGGCATGTATGCGACTCTGATTCTTGCAAAGAAGGTTTTTTATTTCATATCTAGTTTGTGACATGTTAATTTTTCTCCGTTTTCTAATTTATTTGACGAAAGTATAATCTGTTTCAGAAACAATGTCAAGTGATTTTGTTGTGTTATACTATATCATTTTAGTATGGATTATATATTTATCCAATAAATAGGGCTTTAGAGTGAGTAAAAAATTTATATTTAAATACGACTAAATCACTTTACATTATTTAAAAAAAAATGTATACTTCCTTTTGACATATCTTTAAACGGAGTTGCTATGCCACTAATATCCACCAAAGGAAGTTACGGTCTTGCCGCAATATGCGAACTAAGCAAACACAAAGAGGATTCTCCTATGCAGATAAGAGAGATAGCGCAAAATGCTAAAATCCCTCAAAACTATCTTGAGCAGCTGCTTGGAAAATTGAGACGCGCGGGGATTGTAAAAAGTGTAAGGGGTGCTAAAGGCGGCTATATTTTGGCGCGTGCTCCTGAAGATATAAAAGTCTTAGAGATATTAGTCGCACTAGAAGATGACCTTAAAATCGTTGATGCCAATACTGAGCATCCGATTATAAATCTATTTTTTGAAGATGCGAGAGAGAGCGTAAAAAATATTTTTGACATAAATATTACAAAGCTCACTAACTATCAGAATCAATTTTTAAACTACTCAATATAAAAGGAAAAACAGATGGGGTCTTGTCCTGTAAATTTTAAAAAAGTTGACCAAAACGTAGTCAGAATTATGGCGGGTTTGGTCTCTGCTATAGGGGTTATATTTATCATATCTCCGCAGCTCTGGCTTTTAGCAATTCTGCTCTATGACTTTTTAGTACGCTCTCTTAGCTACAAAAACGCAAGCCCTCTATTTCATCTGGCAAGACTTATCGCAAAAACGCTAGGGCTTAAAAAAGAGGATATAGATGCGGGACCTAAAGAGTTTGCCCTTAAAATGGGTTTTGTGTTTGTATTTATATCTTTTTTGATGTTTGCCTCAGGGGAAGTGGTTGTTGCTGCTCTAGTCGTTGCAGTCCTTGTAATCTGCGCATTTTTAGAGGTTGCGTTCAACTACTGCATAGGGTGTCAGATATATATACTTTTAAAAAGGTTTAAAAAACTTTTCTAAATGTATTATGCACAGAAACGAACGCGTCCGTTTCTGTGGCAGGGACATCTGTCCCTTGCAACCCCCTTATCATGGAGTATGCCATTGGTTAGCATACCTAAAAGCTACGAAAACTAGCGAAAGCGGTTTTTGCGAAGCAAAAAAGTTTCTTTAGTAAAAACAAGTTTTTCGAGATTCATAGATATTTTATGAACTTTTCTCTCTAAGAGAGGATGTGTCTTAACTGCATCGCATACCAAAGCACAATAAGATTTAAAATAAATATCATCATAGAACTGGCACGAGATACAATCTTTTGAACCATTGTACGCTCACTCTTGTGTGTCTTTAGCGCAATTCTCATATGAATAATCGTAAAGAGCGTTATAGCTCCTACATAAAAGAGCTTGTTGCTCATCATGTAGCCCAATGTTGATTCGTCTATATCGAGCGTTAGTACTGAGATAAGGTTGAAGTTAAAGAAGAGAAATGCCCCCGTACTTAGCAAAACCGCCAGCCAGAATGTTTCAAAATATCCATAAAGCGGCCCAAGATGTTCATATGTCTGCTCCTGCGCCTCTTTGCCTTTTAGAAGTATGCCAAGAGCAAACAGAAGCAGTGAGCCTCCTATCCAGGCAGTTGCCCCCAATATATGAACATAAAGCACTGCATCTACCATAAAATCCCCCAATGTCTGTTTTTTTATACCTCTTTTATAGCCATACGAAACGAACGGTTCTGCAACCTTAGGGTCATCGCACGCGAGATTTGACCCTAAGGTGAAGCCTAAGTGAGTAAGTATGGTTATAAAAATATCTGTTTTTCAATTATAGTGTAAAATACCGGCAAAAAAGAGGTCAAAATGCAAGAAGTAAAAATATGGCACAATCCAAAATGCTCAAAATCACGCGAAGCTATGGCGATACTCCAAGAGAACGGGTGCGAAGCAGAGGTGGTAAAATATTTAGAAGAGAAACCTGACACAAATAAGATAAAAACTATTTTAAAAATGCTCGGCATCAAGCCAAGAGAGCTGATGAGAACAAAAGAGGATATCTATCAAGAGCTCCATCTTATGGATGAGAAGAGTGACGAGGCTCTTATAGAAGCTATGGCAAAACATCCAAAACTAATAGAGCGCCCTATAATTATAAAGGGAAATATAGCGATTATAGGAAGACCTAGCGAGAGAATTGCCGAGTTTTTAAAGAACTAGGAGTTCTTCTTCTCTTTTTTAACCAAGTTGCACTCTTTTGTCGAGTATGGGCAGGTTTTAACTATACTCATCTCAAACTGCTCCTCTTCTATGCCGCTCTGCTTGCGCTCATAGTGGCGCATTGCGGCGCGAAATGCGGTGAGAACCATATTGGCGCTGTCCTGATACTCGGTTGAGATACGCTCAACCTGCTCACCTTCGGGTTTGGTTGTGTCAACCTTTGGAGCGGGAATTGCAGCATAGCTAGCCTGCAAATCTCTCTCCAATGACGATGTTATCTCTATCGCACCCTCAATCGTGTCACCCTTTATCATCTCTGTAAATAGTGAACCTAGAGTCGTAGTATCCTGCGTACCGTTTGTTCCAAACATTGCATCCAAGATGGTATGCTCATCTCTTTTTATATACAGAATAACATAACTCTTTGTACCGTGATCTATCCCCACCCCGACACAGTCCGCGTCTTCAAGCTTCCCGTAGTTTTCGGGCTGCATAAAATGTTTGCCGATTTCCGCTTCTAACTCTTTTTGTTCATTCATTTTCTACTCTTTTTGACCAAGCATCTCTATACTTACGCTGTTGTCTTTAATAAATTTTGAAATAATTGCAGAGTGGTTGTGCTCATAAGGTTTAAGATAAACAATCCTAACAACTCCGCTTGCTATAATGTTTTTGCTGCATTCGCTGCATGGTTCAAGCGTTACATATATCGTTGAACCCTCTATTGAGATCCCTTTTCTTGCCGCCCAGATGATAGCATTCATCTCTGCATGTATCTCGTATGTTTTCGACCACTCATGATGTTCTGAAGTATACTCTGAGTCCCAATGTTCACGGCAGTTTATATAGCCTGCAGGCGTGCCGTTGTAGCCAGTACTTAAGATTCTTCCCTCTTTTACGATAACGGCACCGACTTGCTTAGAGACGCACTTTGAAGCGCTAGCTATCTCTCTGGCTATATTTATAAAATTTTCATCGCTTAGCATTACTCAACTTCTCTAAGGATTTTAATATCTGCGTTGCCCCTTAGCCTCGCAAAATAGTCGCTTAAAACCTGCTCCCTTTTCTGTCCCATTATCATGTTTTTAATCTGCTCTTTAACATCTTCATAGCCGGTTTTGCTCGGTTTTTGAATCTCTTTGACGTAAAATGTGACAAAAGAGCCCTTGTTGTTCATGATAACAGGGGTAAATGTATTCACATCAGCTTTTTCCAAAAGCCCTGCAAGTTCAGGAGAAATTCTATTATACGGGAGAGTTTGCTGCTCTGTTTTTATCTCATTTGAGTGAAACACAGGAGTGTTTATCTTTTTTTGAAGAAGCTCTCTATTTTTTGAGGTGTAAGTCGTAGCAACGAAAGCTATTGGACGTAAAAACTCATCTTTATGAAGTTTATAATACTCTTTCATCTCATCTTCACTCGGAGACTCTGCAGATGAGTAGGCTATCGATGAGTAAAGCTTTTGTGAGAGAAGTTTCTCTTTTGTCTTCTCTTTCAACTCTGCAGAACTAAGTCCGTTTGAGTTTCTCACAGCCTCATAAAACTCATCTATGCTCATCTTGTTTGCAGCTGCCACTCTTTTGATATCATCATAAACTTCGGCGCTCGCAACGCTTATTTTTCGCTCTTCTATCTCAGCAACTTCTAACTTTTTTCGTATCAAAATATCAATTGCCGTAGCCGAATCGACATTCGACATGTGCATCTCCTCTTTAACATCACGAAGAGTAATTGCTTCACCCTTTACAACCACGCTGACCCCATTTATTAGCTCCGCACTAAGCAGTGCGCCAAAAAAAAGAGATAAAAATATTTTATACATCTGTCATCCTGTAAATTAAAAGGAGTATTTTACCCGCTTTTAACAAATGATAGCCTAAAATTCCATAACTATTTACCAAAGGCTTTTTATGGTTGTCACTCGTTTTGCTCCAAGTCCTACGGGCTATTTACATATCGGCGGTTTAAGAACAGCTCTTTTTTCCTATCTTTGGGCAAGAAGACATAACGGGAAATTTCTTCTTCGCATCGAAGATACCGATAAAGCAAGAAATTCACAGGAAGCGGCAGAGGCAATTGTCAATGCGTTTCATTGGCTTGGCTTGGAGCATGACGGCGAGATAATCTACCAATCTCAAAGAGATGAGATATACGCAAAATATATCAATCAGCTCTTAGAAGAGGGCAAAGCCTACAGATGCTACATGTCAAAAGAGGAGCTCTCGGAACTTAGAGAGACGCAGAGCGCAAACAAAGAGCGTACAAAGTATGACGGCAAATATCGTGATTTTAAAGGCACTCCTCCCGAGGGCGTTAAACCAGTTATCCGCATAAAAGCACCTCTTAGCGGAGATATCATCGTACGAGACGGCGTTAAGGGCGACATTGTTTTTAGAGCTGAAGATATTTTAGATGATTTTGTAATCGCCAGAGCCGACGGCTCTCCTACATACAACTTTGTCGTAGCGGTTGATGACCATCTTATGGGAGTCACCGAGATTATACGCGGGGACGACCATCTCTCAAATACACCAAAACAGATTATTATTTATGAAGCACTCGGATTTGATATGCCGAATTTTCATCATGTTCCGATGATTCACAATTCAGAGGGGAAAAAACTCTCCAAACGTGACGGCGCGACAGACGTTATGGCGTACAAAGAGATGGGATATACTCCCGAAGCACTTTTGAACTTTTTAGTACGTCTTGGATGGAGCCATGGGGATCAAGAGATTTTTTCCATGGATGAGATGAGAGAGCTTTTTGACCCTAAAAACATCAACAAGTCGGCATCTATCTACAACACCGAAAAACTTGACTGGCTAAACTCCCACTATATCAAAAATGCTCCAAACAGCGAGCTAGCAAAGCTTCTTGAACAGTATGGTCTGCTGCTTGCCTCCCATGACAAAAAAGAGATCTTGCTAGATGCCATAAAAGAGCGCGCAAAGACTCTAAAAGAGATGGCAGCCCTTGTCTATGAGGTTATTACCACTCCGACTTATTATGAGCAAACAGCCGTAGAAAAAGCGCTTAAAGGCAATGCGCTGGAAATTTTAAATATTTTCGGTGCAAAAGTATCTGCCGCAAAAGAGCTTCATCTTCCAAGCGATTATCACCATCTTATGCAAGAAGTGGTTGATGAGATGGGGATAGGCTTTGGAAAAATCGGTCAGCCTTTGCGCGTGGCACTTTTGGGCAAAATGAGCGGTCCGGGACTTGATAGCGTTATGGCGATAATCGGCAGAGACGAGACGATGCTGCGCATCACAAACGCTATTGCCAAGCACTCATAAAAAATGAAGAGGATTTTAATCCTTCACGGCTGGGGCGGGAGTGATTTTCCGCACTGGCAGAGTTGGTTGGCATCTGAGATTGCAAAAGATTATGGCTGTGTCAGTTTTTTAAACTTTAGTAACATTGACTTTCCAAACAAAGATGAGTGGTTAGTTGAGTTAACCAAAGAACTGGACGATTTTAAACCAGATATCGTTGTTTGCCACTCACTGGCAAATATACTCTGGTTTCATCTCTGCAATGAGTGCAAAATAGAGGAGATAGAAAATCTTTTTCTTGTTGCTCCTCCAAGTTTGGAGTGCAGCATAGAGGAGCTTGAGAGCTTTTTTCCATGCAGTGTTCCTAAAAAACTTTATGCAAAAAAGCAGATGCTTATTACCTCGACTAACGATCCTTACATGTCACAAGATGAAGCTATAGAACTTCAAAAAACACTCGGTATAGAGATGAAAGTTTTAGAAAACGCAGGACATATAAACAGAGACAGCGGTTACGGCGAATGGCGATGGATACTAGAAGAGATAAAAAACACACAATAATCTGCCGCTTTGTACAGCAAGCTTCAGTGCCTTAGCAGCTAGCGCAGTATAAAGGGACTTTGTTCCTTTATACGTAATAAAATAAAAAAAAGAGTCTTATGATACAACTAATAAACATCTCAAAGAGTTTCGGCAAACAGGAGCTTTTTAGCAATCTTAACTTTAAACTAAACTCAGGCAACAAAGTAGGTTTAGTAGGCCGTAACGGAAGCGGAAAATCAACGCTTTTTAAGCTTATACTGCGTGAAGATACTCCCGATAGCGGCGAAGTAGTTATACCAAAAGGGTATAAAATAGGTGCCCTAAAACAGCATCTTGTCTTTACCGAGACCACGCTAAGAGAAGAGGCGGCGTTAGCGCTTGAAGAGGAAATGAAGTATGATATCTACCGCGTAGAGAAGATTTTATTTGGTTTGGGTTTTACGCAAGAAGATTTAGAAAAAGACCCGCTCTCCTTCTCTGGCGGTTATCAAATCCGCATAAATCTTGCAAAACTTTTAGTAACTGAACCGAACCTGCTGCTTCTTGATGAGCCTACAAACTACCTCGACATCCTCTCACTTAGATGGCTGAAGAGTTTTTTAAAAGCATTTCAGGGTGAGGTAATTCTTGTTACTCACGACAGAGATTTTATGGACGCCGTCACTACTCATACCATGGGGATTGTACGCAGAAATCTAAGAGTTATTGCCGGAGATACGCACAAATACTACGAGCAACTCCAAGCCAATGATGAGCTGCACGAGAAACAGAAGATAGCGCAGGATAAGAAAGTAAAAGAGCTTGAGGATTTTATTGCAAAAAACAAAGCACGTGCTTCAACCGCCGCTCTTGCACAGTCGAAAGTAAAACAGCTTGAGAAGATGGATCTGCTTCAAGATTTAGGGTACGACTCATCTTTGGAATTTGATTTTAACTACAAAGATACTCCGGCAAAAGTTCTGCTTGATGTTAAAAATCTAAGTTTCGGATATACGCTTGAGAACATTCTTTTTAAAAATATCTCTTTCGTGCTTGAGAAGGGCGAGTGTCTTGGGATTATCGGAAAAAACGGTAAAGGTAAATCAACCCTGCTAAATACAATTGCAGGAGAGTTAAAGCCGCTTAGCGGTGAGGTTCATATGCACACAAGCACAGCATTTGCGCACTTCGGGCAGACAAATATCGCAAGACTGCATCCAAACAGTAGCGTCTTGGACGAGATTCACTCCGCCAACACGAAACTCTCCGCGCAAAATATTCGCTCTATTGCGGGTTCTATGATGTTTAGCGGAGATAGTGCAGATAAAAAAGTCTCTCTTCTCTCAGGCGGCGAAAAAAGCCGTGTCATGCTAGGGCAAATTTTAGCTCGTGATGTAAACCTCCTCTTTTTGGATGAGCCTACAAACCACCTAGACATGGACTCCATAGAAGCACTGACGGTAGCAATCCAAAACTTCAAAGGCTCCGTAATCGTCGTAACCCACTCCGAAGAGCTGCTACGCCGTACATGTGACAGGCTTATCATATTTACAAAAAACGGTGCAGAGTATTTTGACGGAGGGTATGACCTGTTCTTAGAAAAAATGGGCTGGGAAGAGGAAGAGAATGAAGAGAAGGGCAAGCAAAAGCCCAAAACAAACTTTAAAAATAGCAAAAAAGCAAAAGCTGACCTAATTAGAGACAAAAACAAACTAATTTCGCCGATGAGAAAAAAGATTGACAAACTTGAAGCCTCTATCATAAAGAGCGAAGAGACTTTAGCTTCTCATCAAAAAAAGCTTCTTGAGGCAACAACAAAAGGTGACAGTTTTAAAATTATAGAGTTTTCAAAACTAGTCTCTTTAGAGCAAAAAGAGGTTGAGAAGATGTTTGAACTCTTAGAGATTTTACAAAATGAATTTGATGAGATTACAAACGACTACGACAAAAAGATAGCAGAAGTTGAGTAGTCGCAACAGAAGACTTTTTAATTTATGCTAGCATATAAAATATATTTAACTAAAACAACAGGGTTCAAAGCGTGACAAATTGCAATCACTCCCTAGCGCCATTAAGAAACGGTTTCGTCTATAACAGAGCAACCATCTCGTTAGCAGTTCTATTCTCGCTTCTAGTCGGAGCTATTATTTGGAATGCCGCAAATAAATACTACCATTTTCTCGCAACAGAAAAGTTCGAGGCTGCCGTAAATGAAAATATAGAGAGCATCAACAAACGAATGCTAAAGTACGAAACGCTCCTTCATAGCGGAATAGCCTTATTTCACGTCCATGGCGGAATAGGCTTGTTTCACGCAAGCGAAAGTATAACTCGCAAAGAGTGGCATGACTTTGTAGAAAAGTTAAATCTTAAAAATAATTACCCAGGTGTCCAAGGTATCGGTTTTTCAAAGATGATTGACCCCTCAGAAGTGGCGCAAATAGAAGAGGAGATGAGAAAGGACGGATTTAAATCATTCTCCATCAAACCATTAGGCAAACGTGGACAATACAGCTCTATACTCTACCTTGAGCCTATGGATAAGCGAAACAGAGCGGCGATTGGATACGACATGTTTTCAGAACCGGTTCGAAGAGCTGCGATGGAGAGGGCAAGAGACACCGCAAAGGCATCTATATCCAAAAAAGTAATCCTTGTTCAGGAGATTGATGAAGACGTGCAGGCAGGAATGTTGATGTATCTTCCTTTATACAAAAAAGGGGCAAAGACCCAAAGCGTAGATGAGAGACGAAAAGCTCTTGTAGGCTTTGTATACAGTCCTTTTCGTATGAACGACCTTATGAATAAAATCGTTTTAAAATCATCAATTTTAAACTTTGAAATATATGACGGTGAGGATACCTCTGAAGAACATCTGCTTTATAGGTCGTTCAAACCAAACTCATACAGATCAAAATTCAATACCGAAAAAAGTGTTGAGCTGAATAATGCAACGTGGCGCATACGCTTCTCAAGCACAAAGGAGTTTGACAACTCTGCAGATGTAATCTATCCTCTCTTGATGACGGCGGCAGGTTTAGTTGTACAGTTTTTACTGCTTTTTATTATCTTAATGCTCTTTAAAAGCAGATATATTCTCAAAATACAAACTCAGGAGCTGACAAGGCTCTACCAAGCGGTTGAGCAGAGTCCAAGCGGCATCATAATTACAAATCTTGATGGAAATATAGAGTATGTAAACGAAGCCTTTAGTGAAATTACAGGTTATGCAAAAAATGAGGCTATAGGCAAAAACCCGCGCTTCTTACAGTCCGGTAAAACAGACCCAAAAGTATATGATGACATGTGGGAGAGCATAAAGCTTGGGAAAACATGGCATGGGGAGTTTGTAAACAAAAGCAAAAACGGCATAGAGTACATTGAGGGGGTAAAGGCGGCACCTATTTTTAAAGCCGATGGAACAATCTCTCACTATATGGCAATAAAAGAGGATATTACCGACAGAAAACGCGCAGAAGAGCGTATCCACTTTCTTGCTAGCTTTGACTCTCTTACCGGGCTTCCAAACAGATATCAGCTTGAGGAGCGTCTCGACTATGCCTTAAGGATGGCAAAACGTAACAGCGAGAAGTTGAGCATTCTCTTTTTGGATCTGGATCTTTTCAAAGAGGCAAACGATACACTCGGACATGATGCCGGCGATGCTCTGCTTATTGAACTTGCAAAAAGATTTAATGCTGTTTTACGCGAAGTAGACACAGTTTCACGCGTTGGCGGCGATGAGTTTATATTTCTGCTGCCAAATACGCCCCCTTCCGGCGCTTCACATATAGCCGAAAAACTTCTTAAAGTAAGCGATACACCGTGTGAATTCAACAGAAGTGAAATGCATGTAACAGCCTCAATAGGCATTGCAATCTATCCTAAGGACGGGCTTGACCGACAGACACTGTTTAAAAATGCTGATACGGCAATGTATGAGGCAAAAGAGAACGGAAGAAACAGATACCGTTTCTTTAACAAAGAGAATTAAATCAGCTCTCAACTCTTTTTATAAGCTCTTTGATACTCTCGCTCTCTCTTTGAGTTGTAAGCACAAAACTGCACTCGTCTGCATAGAGCTTCTTTAACATCTTCTGCGCATTTGAAATATTATCGACAAGAAATATAAGCAAAAAAGAGCTCTCTCCCCAGCGAATCAGCATATCGTCTTGTCTGATAATGCTCTTAAAATAATCAGCTAAATCTCTCAGAGCTAATTCATCATTTTTGTCTGTTTTTATTAAAATCGCACTGACTATTTTTTTGCTAAATTGTGCAGCATCCTGATAACTTTGTGTAACCTGCAAAAAGTAGTTCTTGGCATAAGCACCGCTCCCTTTGTCGATATTTGTATTGTTTTCAATCATAATACGTTTTATAAGAGTCTGCGTAATATCCTCAAGTACCACAACAACATACTCCTCTATCTTCTCAACTTGAACACCAAAAGCATGCGGCTCATAACTTGGCGTCATCATGCTCACAACACGCTCCATCTCTGGGAGTTTTAGGATTGCGTCAAACCAGACGCTTGCGTCTTTAATCTTATCTTTGTGAAAATAGTGCGGATGGGGAACGAAATTATCGACAAAGAGACCAAAGCTTGATTTGTACTCATCAAGTGATGAGACTGAAAAAAACTTCTCAAATGCTTTGTTTATCAGAACAGGCTCGCCGTTATTAAAAACAGCAATCAAATCATTTTGCGAATCAGCAATACTTTTTATAATAGCTAAACTTGTCTCTTCTCTCATAAATAGCTCCTCATCTGCTAACTCCACTCCTCTATCTTGGAGAAAATCTCCATCTGTGTCAAGTATAGCCTTACATCAAACTCCACCTGATGGTAGGAGGGCTGCATATACTCGCATAGAGAGTAAAACGCTCTGTTATGCTCTTTTGCTTTAAAATGGGAGAGCTCATGCACCACTATCATCTCCAAAAATTCCAAAGGCGCACTTTTAAACATAGAAGCGATGCGTATCTCGTTTTTGCTCTTTAGTTTTGCACCCTGAACCCTTGAGATAAAGTGATGCGTTCCAAGAGCATTGTGAATAACGTTTATCTTACCGTCATAAAGAACTTTGCTTAGAGTCGGCGCATTTTTTATGTAGCTGTTTTTAATGTCGTTTATATAGGCAAAAAGCGCTTTATCCGTTTTAATTGCATGTGCAGTTGGATACTTGTTCTTAAGATGAAGTGCAAGTTTATTCTCTCTTATCAGCTCCTGCACTTGCATCTTTATATCCTGCGGATAGTGACTTATATATTTTAGAGAATCCAAACTGAAAACTTCTTCCCTTTGATTTTTCCACTTTTAAGCTTATCATGTGCCTCATCAACTTTGAGAGCTTCTATGGCAACATAACTCTGTCTGTCGTAGATATCTATCTTTCCTATAACATCGCCGCTTAGTCCCGCTTCACCGGTGAGTGCACCGAGAATATCTCCCGCGCGTACTTTATCTTTTTTGCCGCCCTCGATGACAAGCGTTATGTTCTGCGGCTTCATCTCAAAGCCGTTTACTGCTTTTAAAGTGTCGGCAGATTCAAAAAGACGGCTCTCCTTTCTATACTCATCCGCCTTGTCCGATTCATAAGCACTAAAAAGGGTAAAAGCCAGCCCCTCTTCTCCCGCGCGAGCTGTTCTGCCTATGCGGTGCGTGTATATCTCTTCGCTATGGGGCAAGTCGTAATTCACAACCATTGAGAGCTCTTTGATGTCAAGTCCGCGTGCCGCGACATCTGTTGCCACTAACACCCTACAGCTTTTGTTAGCAAATTGCACCAACACATCGTTTCTCTCATACTGCTCCAAATCCCCATGAATAGCCAGCGCATCGATTCTGTTTTTCTGCAAAGTCTGGGCAATCTCTTGAACCTCCGCCTTTGTGTTAGCAAACACTATAACGTTATCTGGCTTGAAATTACTCAAAATATTTATAAGCACTTCTATCTTCTGTGAGTTTTGCACCTCGTAAAATCGCTCTATAATCTTGTTGGCAACTTCGGTAGAAGTGGTTTTTATATTTATGGCACTGTTTTGGATTGATGCGCTGATATCCATAATCTCATCCGTATATGTAGCCGAAAAGAGAAGCGTCTGTCTAGATTTTGGAACAAACTTTAAAACCTCGTTTATCTCCTCGCTAAAACCCATATCGAGCATTCTGTCCGCTTCATCCAAAACCAACATATCAACATCTTCAAGCGAGAGCGTCTCTTTTTTAAGATGCTTTAAAATGCGCCCCGGAGTACCTACAATGATATGCGCGCCATGACGAAGAGAGCCCAACTGTGGACCGAAAGCACTTCCGCCGCAAAGCGTCAGAATCTTTATATTGTGAGCGAATCTCGCAAGCATTCTAAGCTCACGTGCAACCTGATCTGCAAGCTCTCGTGTCGGGCAGAGCACCAAAGACTGGACTCTGAACTTTTTGACTTGAAGTTTGTGAAGCAGCCCGATACCAAAAGCCGCCGTTTTGCCGCTTCCCGTTTTTGCCTGAGCAATTACATCCCTGCCCTCAAGTATGTAAGGCAGGCTCTGCTCCTGAATCGGCGTCATCTCTTTATAACCTATTTCATTTAGGTTATGGAGCATCTCTTTGCTAAGAGGAAGGTTTGAAAAATCTCTTGTATCCATTAATGTATCTTCTTTACTCTGCCGACTTCACGGCTCATCAAACGAACTTTAATTCCATGTGGATGCGAAGATGATTTTGTCAAAATATCGCGGACTATGCCATCGGTAAGTTTCCCCGTCGCCTGATCCTCTTTGAGAACTATCGCTACGCTCATCCCGCTTCTAATCTCTGCTCTTTTTGTACCGTCCATAGGGGTATCCTCTGTTTCATATATGCAATTATATCTATTTTATGCGTTATGCTACAATACGGCAATAATTTGGAGAATATGTAAGATGTTTGAAGCCCTCTATGTAATAATAGGTTTGCTCTTTGGCGCACTTGGTGTCTGGATTACGGCTGTAATTAATTTAAAAAATTCTCTGCGTCATGAAGCTGAAAAATCAACCGCTCTCTTAAACAAAAACGCTGTCTTAGAGGAGCGTATTGATGGCATAAATGAGAAAAACAGAGAGAAATTTGAACTGCTAGAACAAAGCAGAGAGCAGATGAGACTGGAGTTTCAAGAACTTGCTCAAAAAATTCTAGAAAACAACTCACAGAAGTTCTCTTTGCAAAATCAAGAAAATATCTCCAAGATGATAGACCCCATGAGAGAGCAGTTCAGAGAGTTTAAAAAGCAGATTGATGATGTCTACATCAAAGAGGCGAAAGACCGCTCCATGCTTCAAGCCGAAATAAGAAGCATCAAAGAGATAAACCATCAGATGAGCAAAGATGCCAAAAACCTCACAAAAGCACTCAAAGGCGAGAGCAAAAAACAGGGAGTTTGGGGTGAGATGGTTCTAGAGAGCGTGCTTGAACACTCCGGTTTAAGGCTTGGAAAAGAGTATGAGAGAGAGGTCGCCCTAGAGCATGAGAGCGACGGCAGCCGTTACCGCCCCGATGTTGTGGTGCATCTTCCTGATGGCAGGGATATAATCATAGATGCCAAAACCTCTCTGGTTGCCTATGAACGCTATTCGTCGGATGAGGATGAGGAACAAAAAGAGCAATTTGTTATGGCACATGTGCTTTCTATGAAAAAGCATATAAAAGAGCTGAGTGAGAAGGATTACACAAATCTAAAGGGCATAAAAACACTCGATTTTATCTTTATGTTCGTGCCAATTGAGAGTGCGCTACTTATGGCGATGGAGTATGACGGCTCACTATTTGACCATGCTTTTAAAAGAAATGTTATTTTAGTAGGTCCTACAACCTTGATGGTATCGCTTCGTGCAGTTGAAAATAGCTGGAAATATGAACGCCAGCAAAAAAATGCACAGGAAATTGCACAACGTGCAGGGCTACTTTTTGACAAATTTGCTGGATTTATTGAGAGTGTCGAGAAACTCGGAAATCAGATAACAACCGTTCAAAAAACCTACGATGAGACCTTCTCTAAACTCCACTCAGGCAGCGGAAGCATTACAAGCCAGTTTCAAAAGTTGGAAAAACTCGGAGCGGCAAATAGCAAAAATCTGCCAGAACATATAACCGACAAGATTGAATATTAAAAGTTATAATTCACTTTAAAAATAAAAAAGGAGAAGACATGAAAGAAGAGGAAATTTTAGGCGATACTGTTGAGTTTTTGGATGAAGAGCTTAAAAAAGCTCTTGGAGCAATTCAAGATATCGCGGCAAAAGTGTACGAGGGGAAGCTTGACTCATATAAAGGATTTTTAGAGACAGAAAAATATAATAAAATCGTTCTTGAGATAGGAAATAAACTCAAAGAAAAAGGAATAGATGTAACACAAATAGAAGAGTATCAGGATTTCTAACTCTTCTTGCTCACCTTATAGATAAAACTAAACACCTCTGCAACAGCCCTATAAAGAGCTTCCGGAACCTCTTTGTCAAGCTCCACTTTTGAGAGCAGCTCTATGAGATCCTCATCCTTTCTGATGGGAAGATTGTGAAGTTCGGCGATTTTTATAATATTTTCCGCGCTTCTTCCCTCCCCTTTGGCAACTACTCTAGGAGCGTTCTCTCTATCTTTGTCATATCTGAGAGCTGCTGCTTTTTTCATACTTTTACCTCAAATCCCATATCAATCTCTTGCGGTGGCGTCTCATAGGATGAGATGGGACTTTTCTTTGGAGTATCAAAAATGCGTATCTCTCTTGGCGTAATTTGTGATTCAATCAAAGCAGAACGCAAAGAAGCGATACTCTCTTTTACAATCTCTTTAAACTCAGAACTATCCGAGTAGATGTGAATATTTATCTGATTCTCCTCATAAAGTGCGAGTTTTAACTTTAGCTCCCCATACTCTTTTAGTTTCAAATCTATATCGCAGTAAAAGACGCTGTTTTTATCTTTTTTAATGTTAATACTTCCCTCCTCAAGGCTATCCCATGAGAATGGAAGGTAGAGCGAGGAGGAGTTTGAGAGGTGGGAGAGCATCTGAAAGTAATCTATCTGAAGCAGCAGTTTGTCTACATGTTTTAAAATTTCTGCCTGATTTGGATGCGGTGATTTTGCCATCTCCTCGCCCGCCTTTAGTAAAACAGCTTTTAAATCTTGTGATAAAATCTCCTTGACACTCTCATCCGCCGAGAGCTTTTGCACAGCGCTAAAGTGGGAGAGTTTAGGAATGAGAGCTGCGGTCTCTTTCGAAAAGAGCGGGTCTGCTTTTGAGAGCTGTTTCTCAAAACCTTTAGTCGTTATGATGTCTGCACTTTTTAACTGCTCTGAGAGTTTTGAGACAATATTTTCAACGTCTTTTGCCAATAATGCCAAAACAGCTTTCTCGTTTTTGGGAGCCTGCAAAAGAGCGCTGTTTGATGCCTCTTTTAAAGTAGGTGTAGCCAACATCTCTTTTATATTTTGAGCAAGAAGTTTTACGCTTGGAATCTCGCTTTTTTCTATACTTTTTTTAAGCGAGATAAGGATGTTTTTAAGCTCGACCTGAGGATTTTGCGCATTTTTGAGTCTGGATTCTAAAAAAACACCCGAATTTTCAAGCTTCTGTTTTAAAAGAGGCTCACTAAGCTCTTTGATATCGACGAGAAACTTCTTTAAGGCGCTCTCAATGGGCAGTGGATTTTTTTCGCTCTTTAGCACATTTAAAAGCTCTTTTACGGTGTTTGAAACATTGCCCAAATCTTTTAGCGTTGGATTGTTTTTTGCAAGATTTAAAAGAGCTTTGTCGGACTCTGAGTTTTGAATGCTTCCTTTGAGCATGGAGTTTATAACGGACTTTAAATCTTTATCTTTTAAAATCGTCTCCATCTCTTTTGGTGTCGCCTCTTTTAAAACAACCGCCAACGCTCTGTTAGTGTTTGCAAGAGTAACGCCGAGCTGTTTGTTTGTAGATAGATTAATCATGTTAAAGTATATCATTTCTCAAATAAAAAGATGGAAATGGGTTTTTGAAGATAGTCTGAGTGGTCTCCCCACGAGGAATCGAACCTCGAGCTATCCCTTAGGAGGGGACTGCTTTATCCTATTAAGCGATGAGGAGAAATTATAAGAGTAGAATTCTAGCATTAAAAACTTTCATTTTGTAAATCAACGCTTCTTTTGATGCTATATAATTTTTATTCAAGTATAATTTCAAAAAATAATAAAAGGCTTTTTCATGGCAAAACAACCTTCACTTCTAGAGCAGTTTCGCTCCTTTTGTTTTCAAAACAAGCCACAAGAACTTGGTGGTGCAATAGAGTATTTCTCTGTTTTTGGCGGCATGAGCTGGAGCGTTGACTTGAGCAAATCGCTTGAAGAGTTGATAGAGAGCAAGGTTTTAAAAAACTACACCTATATTCACGGCGATATTACAAAACTTACACAAAGCGACAAAATTAGCCACTCCATATTAAGCGCTATCGCGGCAGGAGACGGCAAAGTTCACTCCGCACTAAAGCGGGCACGCATCTCAAGGGTTGAGGGAGAGGGAGCCATTGACAAACTCTGTGACAAAAATCTTCTAAAACGTGAGTACTCGCTTGAATCTCCGCCGATTGAAGATGATAAGGTAGATGAGAGACTAAACTTCAACACCCCTTTTATGCGCTTTTGGTTTGCTTTTGTCTCACCATACTTCAAAAGCATAAAAGATGGCGATTTCAAAGAAACAACAGAATCTTTTGCCAATCGCAAAAGCGATTTTTACGAACTTACTTTTAAAAAACTCTCCCATGAGCTTATAAAAAAGAGCCTCAAAGATGACCCGATTGTAGAGATTGGAAGCTATTGGGATAGAAATACGCAAATCGACATCTTAGCAAAGACAAAGTCGGGTAAAGTCGTTGCGGGAGTATGCAAATACTCCAACCAAAAAGCAAAAAAGAGTGAGCTGAGTAAGCTTCAAGAGCAGTGTCGCTTAGCCGAGCTAACGCCTAATATCTATGTTATAGTCTCCAAAGGGGGCTTTTCAAACGAGCTAAAAGCCTTAAAGGGCGAAGATGTAAAACTCTTTGCGCTGAAAAACTTTAAAACACTAATAGAAGATTTGAGCGAAAAAGATTTTATAGAGTGCGTAGGAAAAAAATATTAACAATTTAATAAATTTACTAACCAGAAAAACTGCTTTAAAAAAAGAACATGTAGAAAATATTTTAAAGCTTCTTGATGAGGGTGCTACTATCCCGTTTATCGCACGCTATCGCAAAGAGATGACGGGCGGAGCGGATGATGAAGTGCTCCGTGAATTTGAGACTCTGTTTCTTAGTGCCAAAAAACTCTTAGAGAGAAAAGAGGAGATTTTAAGGCTTATTGCCGAGAGAGCAACTCTGAGCGAAACAATCAAAAAAAGCATAGAAGATGCTGATAGTTTGCGTGTTTTAGAGGATATCTACCGTCCATATAAAGAGAAGAAAAATTCTCGTGCGGCAACTGCCATAGAGAATGGTCTCTCTCCTCTTGCAGATATTTTAGAAAAAGTGCGACTTAGCGAAGCCGAATTCAAAGCAAAGGCGAAAGAGTTTGTAAAAGGGGGTATCCCCTCCGTAGATGAAGCGGTGCAGGGTGCGCAGGATATTTTGGCAGAGCGTTATGCCGATATGCCTCGTGAGCGTGAGTCCATAAGAAACAACATGCTTCGCCATGGAGTTTTAGAGATTAAAAAGAGAAAAAACTTTGATGAAAACGGAACTTTTAAAAACTTTGCGGGTAAAAGTGAAAAAGTGGCTCACATGCCGTCTCACCGCTATCTTGCCATAATGCGCGGGGTTAAAGAAAAGGAGCTCTCCGTAAAGATAACTATCAATACTGATTACATTGAAGCAAATATAAAAGAGTACAAAATCCCCCGCAATGCTTCAAGTTCAAAAGAACTGCTTTTTGAAGCTTACAAAGATGGACTAAAGAGGCTTATGCTTCCTTCCCTTGAGAGAGAAGTTCAAGGAGAGTTAAAAGAGAGAGCCGACATAGCCGCAATTTCGGTCTTTGGAAAAAACCTAAATCAACTTCTTATGACTCCACCTGTTACAAAAAGAGTTATATTGGGCGTTGACCCTGCATTTAGAACGGGGTGTAAACTGGCCGTTATTGATGAAAACGGAAACTACCTTGAGTCATGCGTTATCTATCCGACAGAGCCTCAGAAGGATTATGAAAACTCCAAAAACAGAGTACTAACACTAACTTCCATATATAACATAACGGGTGTGGCTATCGGGAACGGAACAGGTTCAAGAGAGACGCAGGAGTTTTTTGCACGACTTAACAGGGATGAGAATGCGAAACTAAACTACACGGTCGTCTCAGAAGCAGGTGCATCCGTCTACTCCGCTTCAAAGATTGCTTCGCAGGAGTACCCGAATCTTGACGTAACCATAAGAGGCGCTATCTCTATCGCTCAAAGACTTCAAGACCCGATGGCTGCACTTGTTAAAATAGACCCGAAAAGTTTAGGTATCGGGCAGTATCAGCATGATGTAGACCAAAAACTTTTGGAGAAAAAACTGGGCGATGTTACGCAAGATCTCGTAAACCGCGTAGGAGTTGATATAAACTCCGCATCTCTCTCGCTTCTGGCTTACGTTGCAGGTATAGGTGTAAAAATAGCCCAAAATATAATCGCTTTTAGAGAAGAAAACGGGGCTTTTTACACAAAAGAGCAACTCTTGAAAGTAAAGGGTTTGGGCAAAAAAGCGTACGAGCAGGCCGTAGGATTTATCCGCATCAAAAACTCCAAAAATATTTTTGACAACAGCGGAATCCATCCTGAGAGTTACGAAGTTGCTAAAAAACTTCTCGCTATTGATTTGGCAACTGTTGATATCAAGTAAAAAGCAAAAGAGTTGGGCGTCGGAGAAGAGACGCTAAAAGATATCATCAAAGAGCTGCAAAAACCCGGTTTTGACCCAAGAGAAGAGTTGCCGCCCATCCCGTTTAAAGAGGGCATAACAGATATTAAAATGCTGAGTGTAGGAAGTTTTGTCTCTGGAGTTGTAAGAAATATTGCCGATTTTGGGGCATTTGTGGATATCGGGCTTAAAAATGACGGCATGATTCACATCTCAAAAATGAGCGCAACAAAAATTTCTCATCCGCTTGAGGTGCTCTCTCTAAACCAGTATCTGCCTCAAATCGAGGTTGTCTCAATAGATGAAGAGAGAGGGAAAGTGGGGCTTAGCCTTGTAGGCTAAGCTCTTAAAAACGAAGCATTAAACCTGCGTAAAAGCCTGAAAAATCGATGTCCAGTTTTGCATCCACACTGCTTTCATCAATATCTAGTTTTTGAACTCTGTAACCGACCTCTAAAGCAGGTTGAACGGCAGGGGTAAAATCAAACGTATAATCAACTTTTGCTCTTATGTCATAAACCGTAGAGTCACCTGTAGTTACATACTTTACGTCCGTCTCTAAACCTATATCTGTTGAGGGGATCTCAACTCTTGCTCTAACGTACAGAAGCGGAACGGCAAAAGTCACGCTGTCGCTATAGCCGGTAAATGTCCCCGAAGGAGATGCACTGTAGGATGCGTCAACGATTTTAATATCCAGTCCCAAGTCAAGTGTAATCCAAGAGGTGTTGTCAAGAATATTGTAGTATGGAATAATATCATACTGTTTCATATCATAAGAGAGTGCCGATGTATTTGCTCCAATATCAAAATCTTTAAACTGCCCAGTTGCCAAACCACTCTCCTCTATAGAAACATACTCAACTCTAAGATTTGGCAAAATCGGAACCGGATGTTTTATAAGAGCCCAAACATATGTCTCAGTCTTGTCATTTTCGCTCGATGTATAACTACCATTAGCTCCGCCGTCGGTGTAACTTGCACTACCCT
The DNA here is from genome assembly GCF_019429335.1 of Sulfurimonas sp. Taxonomy (GTDB): domain Bacteria; phylum Campylobacterota; class Campylobacteria; order Campylobacterales; family Sulfurimonadaceae; genus Sulfurimonas. The sequence goes on from NZ_JAHYJB010000007.1 coordinate 56,387, forward strand.
TTGGAGTCTGCATCCAAGCTCCCGCGCCCATTTCAACCCTCGTAAAATCCGCCATTACGCTTGAAGCTAAAAGTGCCGTACATGTAAGTGAATAAAAAACTTTTTTCATTGGTCAATCCTTATATAAATTACAATTATTGTATCAAAATTTTGCTTGATTGGTATAGGGCAAAAGCCCTATAAAAGAAGGAGAAAGAGAATAATTATTTAACTGCGGCGATTGCAGCATCGTAGTTTGGCTCTTCTGTGATTTCCGGAACAATCTCTTTATAAGTAACAACACCATCAGCGTCTACTACGAAGATTGCTCTACATGTAACACCGGCAAGAACAGAACCGCCAAGTAAAACACCGTAAGCGTTAGCGAAATCTTTGTTTCTGAAGTCAGATGCAACAGTCAACTTATCGATTCCCTCTGCAGCACAGAATCTTCCTGCAGCAAATGGTAAATCCATAGAAACAACAGTAGTTTCAACACCCTCTAATGAAGCTGCTTTGGCATTGAAGTTGCGAGTCTCTGTAGCGCATACGCCGGTATCTAATGATGGAACAACTACAATCAGTTGCTTAACTCCTTGAGCGCCACCAACTACTACATCACCTAAACCAGCCGAATTTACGACTGTAACTTCAGGTGCTTTGTCACCTACATTTACCTGATTTCCTAATAACTCTACGTCTGTACCCTTGAATTTTGTAGTTGCCATTTTGGCTCCTTAATAATATTTTAAACGATGTCGGAGGTAACTCCACCATCTACGCTAGCCGCTAAGGCACTAAAGCTTGACACATTCGTGTCAAATGATTCACTATATTTTGTGCGGGAAGTATATTTTAAATCGGATAACTTAACTCTTAATTAGAAAAAGAGTAGTTTATACTAAGTGTTCTTTAAGCTAAATGACACTTTTTGGACAAACTTCTAACTCTTCAATCAGACTAAACATGCCCTTTTCATACATATCTAAAGCCACCCTCCCTATCATTGCTGCATTATCCGAGCAGTATTTCAACTCGCTTAGAAGCAGTGATGCGCCGTAAGGTTTTAACAGCCCCTCTATTTGTGATCGCAGATATAGATTTGCACTCGCTCCGCCTACTATTGCGAATGCTTGCGGCGTAACATCTTTAAAATATTTCTTTAGTTTTTGGATGATATGCGCCGTTGCTATATGCTCAAATGAAGCGGCAATATCTTTATAGTCATCCTCAAACGCACTCTCAACTGCCAGCCTTACAGAGTTTTTCAGTCCTGAATATGAAAAAGCTATAAGCGGAGATTGGTGAAGCGGAACCGTAAAGTTATACCTTTTTCTATCACCGTCCTTTGCAAGTTTCTCTATAACTGGCCCTCCAGGGTAGCCTAGTTTCATCATTTTTGCAACTTTGTCAAAACTCTCCCCGAAGCTGTCATCCATGCTTTTGGCAACAGTTTTTATCTCCCCTAGACTTTTAACTTCCATAACCTGAGTATGCCCACCCGAGACAAGCAAGACGGTAAGCGGAAAGTGCGTCTCTTTCTCTATAAAAAGAGAGTAGATATGCCCAACAAGATGATTTACGCCTATAATGGGGATATTTAGTGAAATAGAGAGGGCTTTTGCCATAACGACGCCCTCTACAAGCGTGACACTAAGACCTGGAGTTGTAGTAACCGCAACAGCTTTTAACTCGCTGAAATAGGGCTTGCACTCCTCCAAAATACGAGGAAGAGCCTCTGCGTGAAGTCTGGCTGCCAGTTCTGGAACGACACCGCCGTAAACACTGTGTTCCAACTCCTGCGATATTTTTTTATGAAAAAGAAGCTTTTTTGTGGCAATCTCTGTTATAGCGATAGCGCTGTCGTCGCATGAGCTTTCAATACTTAATATCAAATCTAATCCTTTTGCAAAATGTGCAGATACTCATAAGTCAAATCTGCTTTGTGGTTTCTGTTCGCAGTCTTGTCTGCTTTAAACCTCTGATACTCTTTCGTTTTCAAATCATATTTACCGTACTTTGACATGATATTTTTAACATCATCTTCGCGCATAAGCCCCTCGTTGTTATAACTCAAAAAGATATATTTGAAGTTCGCATTTTTGATAAGCTCTTCAAAGCTATGTGCAACTTCATTTTTTTTGCAATAACTAGAGCGATTATACTCTCTAAGTCCGGTTTTGCCTTTTGGAACAAACTCATCATAAAGTGCGATAGTATTTAAAATATGGTAGTTCGCACTATATTGTCTTTGGTTGTAGGGTGGATCAAGATACAAAATGTCCCCCTCAATCTTTTTTATCAACTCATTGCTGTCGCTCTTATAGACCTCATGAGAGTTATCGTTAAGCTCGAAATATGCAGGCTCCAAAACAAGCTCTTTTTGTGCCGATTTTTTAAGATGCTTTAGAAATGCTCCGTAAACCGAAGCCGTATTTGCGACTTTATCGGCACTCTCCAAAAGTGAAGCCAACAGAAAATAGTACATGCTGTCGTCTATCTTTTTGCGTTCCCCCCACTCTTTTAGCTTTGTTCTCATCATATCTATTTTTTTACCGTTAATATCGCTAAAATATTGTCGCCCGCTCCCACTACCCATGCAGTAATGATTGTAGATAAAACCACTGTCTATAAGTGCTAAAGAGTTTAGCTCTTCTATAAAATCTTCTTTATTTTTTATCTCTTTATGATTTTGGATATAGTTTTTGTTAAGTACATAGCTATAATCTTCCAGATCATTACTGATAACTTTTTTGACATCTTTTTTAAAAATCCGCCCGACAATCCCCGTCCCCGCAAAAATATCGCAAAATACCTTCTGGGATAAATCATCCCCTACAACATCTATAATTCCTTCTTTTAAAAACGATGCTAGTTTGAGTTTTGAGCCGATGTAGTTCATTTTTTCTCTTTTTCTTTTATGATTTCAAGGGGACTAATATCAAAAAACTCTGCAAGTTCTACAACATTACTTTTAATGGGATTGAATTTTTCAGACAAGATATTTGATAATTGATTTTTTGAAATGCCAAGCATCTCAGCCAATTCAATCTGACTATTTATCTTCTTTTGTGCCATCAATTCTTTTACCTTGAATTTGTTTATTTTCAAAATTATATCCTATCTTAACTTAAAATACAAATATTTTATTAACTTTTTAATCTTTATTTATTAACTATTTTATTTAATTCTTCCCGCCATTTATATGGGTCGTACCAAAAACAGCCAACACATCCACTCTCATCACTTTTTGATTTACCTTGCCAACTCTTATCGCCGACATGCCAAAAATAAATCCCTAGAAAGTTTCCTCTTTCTCCAGTTTTAACACATTTTTCACATTGTCGTGATTTGAGTAAATTATTACTTCGGGTAAGTAAAATAAACTTTGATTTTATTTCATCTTCACTCATGGATACTTTATTTTCTTCTTCATCATTTTCCCATCTAATTTGTGGAAACTTATGGTCAATTTCTAACTCTTTTGGTGCGAATTCTCTTAAAAATAGAGCTTCTACATTTTTATAAAGTATTTTGATTTTTCTAGCGAGACTTACTGGAATCCCTGTTCTCACTTTTGTATCATCCAAAACTTCTAATGTCTCTAATTTTCTATGAACTGTATTCATATCGCAAGTTTTGCAAAATCGAACTTTATAAAAATTATCTTTTTCATCTTTCGCCAATTGTATGCCACTATGTCGCCACACTTGCCATGTTTTTGCTTGCCCCGATTTTAACTCACATTTTGTACAATGCCAATTTAAATCTTTTAAAACTTCCCAATCATTATGCGAGGTTGTGTTCGGTTTAAATGGATTCAATTTTTACCCTTTTGTAACCATATAATATCAGACAAAACTTCTCCTGCCCCAAAATCTAATTTACAAAGATTTTCAGTAGAAAAGTTATTGATATATATGTCTATTGATGATTTCAATTGAATTATCTCTGATTTCATCTTCCAATGTTGCATTTCTAAACCATCATATAGAACAACAAATAATCTATTTTTTAAATGTTTTCTACCTTCTTGACTCTGATTTTCATAAAGCCACTGAATCAACTCTTTTTTATGTTCCTTAGCATATTCATAAGGTTTTCCAAATCCTTTTGGAAAAATTGATGTTTTGTGATCAAAAGGAATATCGGTGATTTTAAAATCAATCAATTTGTCATAAATATTTTTATTTGCTTCAACATTATCATGTGATGTAAAAATATCTTCCGCTACCATGGCTGACCAATAATTGTACCAACGGTTTAATGCGTAATCTCTAAGTTCTTGACTAAATTGCTCTGTTTTTTTCAATAAGCTTTCAAAAGTATATGTTTTATATATAAAGTTTGTATCTCTATCCCAAGAATCGGATTGTTTTCTGCCCCATCTATATGGGTAACATAACCTTTTCTTTAATTCTTTCTCAACTCTTAGTAAATCCATCAAAACTCTTTCTTAAACACAAAAATATACTCATGTTTAAATATATAATAATCACTATTTAAAGCTCTGTATCTCCAAATACCGCCAACACCGAGCTTTCCACGATTGCCTTCTATGTTTTTGATGATAGTGCCTTTTAATTTTACCTTGAAATTTCTTTTTATCATATCCATGCAGTAAAAGCCAAGCGGTATTACTTCACTGTTTTTATATACATCACCAATTACAATAGCAAAATATCTGTTTTTTTCTAAATGTTTCAAAGAGTTTTCGCAGATAATTTTAAATTTATTTACAAACTCATCAATATTGTCTATCTGAGATAAATCATTTTCATTTTCTGTAAATTTCACTATGTCCATGTACGGTGGGTGCATAAGTACGAATTGTACTTGTGAGGAATTGAATTTTTCATTTGCTTTTTTTATATTCTCATCGACTTGCAAACTATCGAGTGAGTTGCAGTCATTTATGTAAAAATTATCAGCATATTTTTCATCACGCATGCTGCTGTTGACATACTCTAGCATTTGTGGATTTATATCAAAACCTATATATTTACGACGAAGTTTTTCACATTCAAAAAGTGTTGTTCCGCTCCCCATGAAAGGTTCTAAAACTATCTCATCTTCTTTTGTGTATCGCTTTAAAAGTTGATTTGGGATTTGTGGAATAAAGTTTCCATGATAAACATTTTTATGTTTTCCGCTTTTATCTCTTTCGTTTATAACCCAAAGCGAATCTGTGTTTATATCTGACTCTTTCCAACTTTTCATATCTAAATCATTAAATTTCATTTTTTACAAAATCCCTAACCTCTTCATCAACGGCAAATACGTCATCAACGTTTTTTGGCAAAATGTCAAACTTCTCATACGCTCCAATGACTATTTTAGCTATGTCCATAAAACCTATCTCTTTGGCTATGAATTTCTCTATCGCGGCTTCATTTGCGGCATTTACAACCACTCCCTTTGCAGGATTTTTTAGCAGTTCCTCTTTAATACGCCAAATCGGGTATCTGTCTTGCGTGATTTCTCGAAACTCCAAAGAGCCGACTTTTAGCAAATCTACATGTTGCAAAATATTTTCACTCATCTTGCAATCAAGCGCAAAAGCGATAGGGAGCTGCATACTTGCATTGGCAAAATGTGCGGTGGTTGAGCCGTCTTTAAAATCGATTAGCGCGTGAATAAGTGATTTTGTCTCAATAATAGCATCGTATCTGCCCTCTCCAAAAAGCCATCTAGCCTCTAATAGTTCAAATATTTTATTCACCATTGTTGCGCTGTCTATGGTGATTTTTTGCCCCATCGACCAGTTTGGATGTTTTTGAGTATCTGCCAAAGTTGCGTTTTGAAGTTTTGCAATGTCCCAATCTCTAAATGCGCCGCCGCTTGCGGTGATTATCATCTTCTCTATCGGTCTGCTTTGCATCAAGTACCAAAGCCCGAAATGTTCGCTGTCTATTGGTTGAATCCTTGAAGTATCTATAAATGCTCCGCATGCAACAAGCGATTCTTTGTTAGCAAGGGCGACTTTTTTTCCGCATGCAAGAGAAGTAAGCGTAGGACGCAGTCCTAAAAAGCCCACAAGCGCGTTTACAACAAGCTCACTGCTAGACTCTTCAATAGCTCTTAAAATCGCCTCTTGCCCGCAAGTTACGCTACTGTGATTTACCTTATGGATGTCATCTTTGTTTGCAATAACGACTTTTTTTGGATTGTGCTCTTTTATCTGTTTATTTAGGAGTTCTATATTGTTTCCTGCAACAAGTACCTCAACGCCCATTGAGAATTTTTTGGCAACTTCAAGAGTATTTACGCCGATTGAACCTGTGGAGCCGAGGAGTATCAAGGAGTTCTCCTTGATACTAAAGCAACAAGATTGCGTGGGCTTAATGCCGAATTAAACAAAGCGTTAGCGTAGCTAAATGGGCTTTGCTCATTTAGTGTTTTAAAATAAAATAGTATCAAATCAAACCAGTCCGCGAAGAAGCACAAGCATAACTATCGCGCCAAAAAGATATCCGTCGATGCGGTCTAAAACACCGCCGTGACCCGGGAGTATATCTCCGCTGTCTTTTACGCCAACTTCTCTTTTTAAGAGACTCTCAAAAAGGTCTCCAAAGATTGAGCTCACAGCTACCATAAAAGAGATGATAAGAGATACGCCCAAATCGACTATGCTTAGTCCTACAAACATACCTGCAACAGTTGCTACGGCTATTCCGCCTACAACGCCCTCCATTGTTTTGTTTGGAGAGGTTTCACTAAATGGGGTTTTGCCTATGCTTTTACCGACCGCATAAGCTCCGATATCGGTCGCCGCAACAACAACCAAAAGCCATAAAAGAGAGATAACTCCATACTCTTGGTACATCGTAAGTATAAAAAGCATACCTGCCGTTGGATAGATAAACGGCAGAAAGTTTTTCCAAGTAAGCGTTCTATTAAAAGCAACGGCGCTCGCATATGCAACACCCGCTAAAACAAAAAGGTCATCACTGTATGGATATATAGAGGCAATCAGCCATATCCCAGCCGCATAGTAAATCAGGGTTTTGTTTTGAATACCAAAAAGCCTCATAGCCTCTTGAAACGCCAAAATATAGACGGTTCCCAAAAAAAGCCACATCAAAAAGAAGTTGTTTATAATACCGATAAGAAGTACGGCAGCAACGAGGACTAGACCCGTAGTCACTCTCTCTTTAGAACTTGTAAATATGCTCATCTGCAATCCCCAATTAAAATTAGGCAATTATAGCCTATCACACTTTAATATCTAGTATGTGCAGAGGCGGGTAACTCTCTTTTTCTTCCTCTTTCTCGGGCTTTTTGTGCTCTTCATTTCTTGCGGTCTCTTGGTCTGCCTCATTTTTTTGATGCTCACTGTCTGGGTCGATTGCATGAACCTCTTCTGCCGGACGAACTTCCATAACCTCTTTCTCTTTCTCTTGAGCCGCGGCCTGAGCCGCCATGTTTTGAAAATCTATACGGTTGTTATGAGCATTTACAAGCGAGGAAACACTTGCAGTTTGCTGATTAACATATATCGCATTTCCAACTAATCCTACTGCCATTTTATTAAGTCCTTGTATCCACTTCTACCGTTTTATACTTATTATAAAGTACATTAGCCCCACTTTGAATGGTAACTTCTCTTCTTGGAGTATAATCGACCAAATACCTGTCTTTCTCAAATATTGTAAAATCAACACAGAGTCTTGCTGAGCCTTTTATAACGTTATCGGGAACATTTTGCTTGTCGGTGGTGATGATGACATGCGCTGATGGTCTCTCTTTCATGTGGAGCCAAATATCCTTTGCACGGGCATTTTGGAGCAGTTCAACATTGCCTCTCTCGTTTTTTCCCAGACTTACCTTGTATCCGTCAATCCAAAAAGTCTCGATGGAGTCGTTTGTTTTTACTTTTTTAGCCTGAACATTTTTTGGAAAGAGAAGCTGAATTTTTGCAATATCTTTTGCCTCTTGCACCGTATGGATGAAGAGGTTCATGTGTTCTATTTTTGACTCTAAAGACTCTCTCTCTATGTGCATGTGAGAGGCTCTCTGCTTTGCTTTTTTACTTCGCAAAAAGAGCGAATTTGCCATCCTTGCAACTGATGAGAACTCCTTGTGAAGCTCAACAGTGACCTTTTTGCCCTCATAATCATCAAGCTCTACAACTCTCTGGTAGGGCTTGATATTGTGCATATTTGCCAGAAGAAGATTTCCGAAATGGCTACACTCTGCCGCTTCTGTTTCAAGCTGGGCTTCATTATCCAAGTTCTCAAAGAGCTTCTCTAATTTTTTTAGTTTTTTATTTAGAAGTGAGATTTTCTGCTTCTTTAAAGACGAGAGTTTATCATCCATCTCTTTTGCGTACTCATCATACAAAAACTGCTCGACATCATCAATCGGGTACTCTTTTGCCTCAAACGGAGCCTGCGGAACCCCAAGAAGTTTCTGCCCTACCCTTACCTCTCGAAATGAGGAAAAAAGGTCAACATGTCTGAGCGCTTCAAGAACTACCTCATCCTCATCCAGAATAATTACGTTTGTATATTTTCCCGTAAATTCAAACTGCAGATAGGTTCTCTCCTCCTTGTAGGCTGACGCCACGGAGGTTTTAAACCTTAATATCTTGTCGCCGCCGAAAATTTCTACATGTAGAATATTTGCACGGTTAAACCTCTTTGCCAAAACTACGTCAAAGGGCGCATTATAGACTTTTGAGCGAGCGTAGGAGGCGCATTTAAACATTCTGGAGTTTGAGCGCCGCATCTCAAAGTAAAGTTCATTATCTCTGTCAAAAACAACTTTTATAATGGTGTCACTTACTCTGTATATGGCTGATATTTTTGTAAACTTTTGCAGATAAGCGGTAATCTGTTTTAGGTGTGATAGTTTCATAACAAGATTTTATCACACTTAAAACAACTAGACTTATAACAGCTTCTCCATCTCATTCGGCAACATAGGTTTAACATAGTAGCAACCTTGGATTTATCCTGCTATAATTGCAAAAAAAATAGAGATGTGAGAGATTTGTGAAACTTCCAAAGGGCTTCGGCAAAAACTACTTTACGCTAAGGGCGATTACCGCAACTTCCAACCAAGTTACACTAAATGCCAATACGTCGCGCGTGCAGAGTTTTCACATGTTACAATTCTCAAATGACGAACTTGAAGCAGAATTAGAAGAAGAGGAGCTCGCCGCCACGCTCTGCATGTTAGAGCTATCCGCAAAGCCTTGCCATTGCAACTGTTACTATTTAAAAAAAACACGTAAAACGCTTCTGCTTCACCCAAATCAAAACTACTTTTTCAACTACTTTAAAAACCTAAACAGCGCTATCTCTCCGCCATTTTTCAATGCAACAAAGAGACTGCCACGTCGTTTCACTCCTCACAGTGACGTTTGTGCGTCATTGCGAGTGAAGTTTCCCGTCATTGCGAGTGAAGTTTCCCGTCATTGCGAGCGAAGTTTCCCGTCATTGCGAGCGAAGCGTGGCAATCTCAAAAACATCATCATTAAAAAAATTTAAACTTACACTCAAAAAATGAAAAGAAAGATACATGAAAAAAAAGATACTTTTATCACTACTGACCTCAACCATATTAGTCGCTCAAAATATTGAGCTAGAACAAATCACAGTAACAAGTGCGACAAAAATAGCGCAGTCAATCGAAGACGTCACATCAAACGTAAACGTAATCACAAGCAAAGAGATTGAAGAAAAGCACTACACAACTGTAACGGAGGCGCTAAACAGCATCTCAGGCATTAACTTTACAAGCAACGGCGGTCTTGGAACAACATCCGCTGTTTACCTAAGAGGTCTTGATTCAAAAAGAACCCTAGTTCTAATAGACGGTATCAGATACAATGATATAACCGGTTTAAACGGTGCTCCTTTTGGAGATTTGATGATAGGAGATATCGAACAGATAGAGATCATAAAAGGCGCGCAGTCCGGTATCTGGGGAGCTGATGCAACGGCAGGTGTCATCAACATAATCACAAAAAGTGCAAAAACAGGCTTGCACGGTTCTATCAACGCTGAATTTGGAAGTTTTAATACAAAAAAATATGGTTTACTAGCATCTTATAAAGAAGATAGATACTACATCAAAGCAGGTCTACAACAAGTAGATACAGATGGATTCACAGCACAATCTCCAAATGGCGACAACATTGACATGTACGAAGATGACGGTTACAAAAACACGACTTCAAACATAAAGCTTGGGTTTAATTTTGACGAAAATAACAAAATTGACATGTCGCACACAATAATATACTCCAAGACTGAATCCGACCCTTTTGCAACTCCCAACGGCATTGAAGATTCAATCACGGAGGACAGTTTCAGCCAAGTCAATTTCAACCACAAAAACAGTTTCACCGAGCTTGATGTTTATGCAAAACTTTCAGTTTTCAACAGAGACTATCCCCAAGGTTGGACAAAAAAGTTTGACGGAGAGATTCAGGAATACGGCATAAAGTCTAACACGCCCTACAATGATGACGACTTTGTCGTCTTTGGTCTTGATTACAAAACATTTGAGCATAAGAACGACTTACAAAAAAAGTATAACAACAAGGCTGTTTTTCTTACAAACTCCAATGAGTTCACCCTTTTAGGCTCAAAAACAGTTGTCAGTGAATCTATACGCTTTGACGATTATGACAAATTTGATGACAAGACAACAGGCAAGCTCGGCGTAAAACATTTTTGCAAGAGCGTAGAGGGCTTGATAACAAGCGCAAACATAGGTTCGTCTTACAATGTACCCACAATATATAATCTTTATGATCCGACTTACGGAAACGAAAACCTGACGCCTGAAAATACGATGAGTTATGATTTGAGTGTTGGATATAAGGAGTTCAAAGTTACCTATTTTAACTCAACAACAAAAGATATGATTGATTTTGATTTAAATACCTGGAAATATTTTAATGCTACAGGAGAGACCAAAATCCAAGGTTTTGAAATAGAGTATAATACTAAACTTGGCGAAGATGTCTCACTTACATCAAACTATACTTGGCTCGATGCCAAAAACAGCGATAATGAAGTGCTCAGCAGAAGACCGAAAAATACTATTAATCTTGCATTAGATTATTATGGTGTAAAAAATCTGCATATAGGAATAAACGGCGAGTATATCGGTGAGCGATACTCAAACGATAACGAAAGCGGCACACAGACTGGAAAGTACACTGTTGTAAACCTTGTGACGAACTATAGCCTCAATAAAAACATCTCTATATATGCTAAAATAGAGAACCTGTTTGACAAATATTACCAAGTATTGGATGGTTACGCGACTGCTCCTCTGAGTGCATACGCAGGGATTAAGGCTCAATTTTAATGATAAAACTCTTTTTACTGCTCTCTTTGGCTCTGAACATCTTTGCAAGCGAGAGAATAATTGCTCTCTCTCCCTCCATAAACGAGATAGTTTTTGCTCTTGGAAAAGGGGATAAAGTAGTTGGAAACACTACTTTCTGCGAGTTTCCCAAAGAGGCTGTAAATATCCCAAAAGTAGGCGGCTATTTTGAGCCCTCTCTGGAAAAAATAGTAGCGCTGAACCCCACTTTGGTAATTATGCAGGAGAACAACTACAAACTTGGAGAAAAGTTAAAACAGCTCGATATCAAGAGCAAAATTGTCCGCATAGACACTCTCTCAAACATAAGAGGCTCTATTTTAGAAATTGGCAAGACACTAGAGAGAGAAGATGAGGCAAACAAGATTGTAGAAGAGATTGATAGCCAACTAAAGAAAGTAAAAAATATAACAAAAGGGAGGAGGATTCTAATCGTTATGGGACACAACACCTCTCTTGCTTCAAGAATTTTTGTAGCAGGTCAGAACCTATATTTTGATGATATTATAAATGAGAGCGGAAATAAAAACGCCCTGCAAAGTCAAAGGAAAGGGCAACCTGTTTTAAACATGGAAAATATAATCAGTTGCAATCCCGACATTGTCATTCTTCTTGCTCACTCGATGGAAGAGATGGGACTAAGCAGAAGTGATTTGATAAATCCGTGGCTGGAGTTGCCCATAAGTGCGGCTAAGAGCAACTCCATCTACATCATAGACAAGACATATTCAGGCATACCGAGCGACAGACTCGTCTATTTTTTACAAGATTTCAGAGAGATTCTAAATGACTATAAAAGCGGCAACTAGATGTTAAAAATAAGAGAGTTTAGCAACACCATTTTGACAGATATAGATTTTCATCTAAATGAGGGTGAAAATCTTACCATTTTAGGCTCAAACGGTGCGGGAAAATCTACCTTGGCTAAGGTTCTATGCGCAATTACATACTCGCAGGCGGTTGAGCTTTTTAGCAAAAAACTACATCACTTTAGCGCAAAAGAGCGCTCAGAGTTCATAAACTATGTACCGCCAAAACTTGAGATGTTTGATGAGTATCTCTCTTTAGGAGAGTATTTAGAACTTAGCAGACTATACTCAAAACTCACAACAGATGATGTTTTAGAGCTTTTGGAGTTAAAAGCTCTAAAACACAAACCATGCATAACACTCAGCAGCGGCGAGCAGCAGTTGGCTATGATTGCCTCATCTCTTCTTCATAATGCAAAACTTACCATCTTTGATGAGCCGACCGCAAACCTCGACCCAAAAAAGAGTCTCAAAGTCGCAAAGATACTCTCAGGCGAAAAAATTCAAAACAGAATTATCATAACACATGACCTAAATCTTGCTCACAAACTGGGGTATAAAATTCTCTACATGTCAGAGGGAAAAATAGAATTTTTTGATACAAACGAGAGGTTTTTTGAAGTGTGCAATATGGATAAATTTTTCGGCACAAGCATAAAACGCTTAGATGACTATTTTGTGGTGAATTTATGAGATATCTATTTATAATCCTCTCGCTTATTTTGCTTATAATTGCCCCGTTTTTTGGGCAGATTAATATTGACATGTCAAAAATAAACGACATTTTTTCAATGGAGCATAAACTCTTTTGGGATTTAAGAGTTCCAAGGGTTATTGTTGCCTTTTTTACTGGAGCTCTCTTGGCTCTTAGCGGACTAATATTTCAGTCGCTCTTTAGAAACCCGATGAGCACGCCATTTACGCTGGGAGTCGCAAGCGGAGCCACTTTGGGAACTGCCTTTGCCATAGTATTTGGCATCGTCTCTTTTATGGCTCTGTTTGGGTTTATCGGCGCACTTTTTACAATCATTATACTCTTTGGCATCACCTCAAGGCTAAAAGTCTATGAAACATCAACGCTTCTTCTCATAGGTATAGCTCTATCCTTTTTTTACAGCGCCGCACTGATGATTCTTTTTTACATCAGTGATGAGACTCAGAGCTATGAGATAGTCCGTTTTACAATGGGGAGCCTCGATGTTGTCGGTTTTAAAACAGTAGTGCCTATTGTCGCGGTATCAATCACCCTTTTACTTCTAGCACTCAACTATAAAAGAGAGATAAAGCTCCTCCTCACCTCCTACGACAACGCTTTTTTAAAAGGCATCGAGGTAAAGAGGGTAAATACTATTTTGCTTCTTGGCGTCTCAATTGCCATCGGAGTTGCCGTCAGCATAACTGGTCCAATTGGCTTTGTCGGGCTTATAGTGCCACATATTTTAAAGGTTATCTACAAAAAAAGCGCGGACAAACTGCTCTATGTAACGTTTTTTTACGGCGGGATTTTTCTTGTTTTTTGCGATTTAATCTCAAGAAATCTTGGCACCGCGTCAGATGTGCCGATAGGCGTTGTAACATCATTTTTGGGCGCTCCGTTTTTCATCTACCTGCTCCTTAGAAGAAAACGGGTATGATTTGCAACAATATTAATCCCAATACGAGCATCAAATGAACCTATTATCAAAATCCGCCCCACTCGAAGAGTCGATTAGAAAAATGAGAGCCGTTTTGGCAGATGTCGGATGCGAGACTACATTCTCGCAGGAGAAACATCCGCTTGAGAACTGCTACTCTGTAAACCTTAGCTCAGCTGAAGCACCAAATCATATCTACTCAAACGGAAAAGGAGTTCTCTCAGACGCCTCAATGGCAAGCGCTTTGGGCGAGTACATCGAGCGGCTTCAGACAAACAACTTTTTTATAGATTTTTATCTTCCGAATAAAAAACAGTACCCAGATGAGATGGCATTTGAGTTTGGCGGCGACTACTTAAATGAGGAGTTGATAGCCATTTATGATCCAAACGGAGAGCTTGGCGGTGAAGATTTGGTGGATTACAACAGCAGTATTACGGATAAAATTTTATCTCTGCCCTTTAAAAAACACTCAAACGGCAAGAGCGTCTATTTTCCTATAAATATCCTAAGCAACCTCTACCTCAGCAACGGTCTGGCATCCGGAAATACTCAGCAAGAAGCGCAGGTTCAGGCTCTTAGCGAGATATATGAACGCTACGCAAAAATCCAGATTATAAAAAACGGCTATGCGCTTCCCAAATTTCCCGATGAGATTTTAAAATCCCACGCCAAAGTTTACATGGATGTTTCAGCACTAAGAGAGCTCGGTTACATAGTTGAAGTTCTTGACGCAACACTTGGCGGAGTCTTTCCCGTAACTGCCATCTCTCTTATAAACCCTAAAAACTCAACACTCTTCGTCTCTTTTGGAGCACACCCAATCTTGGAAGTCTCACTAGAGAGAACCATGACGGAGCTTATGCAGGGGCGCTCTTTGGAGAATCTTGACACATTTGAGACTCCTACGTTTGACATGAGCATAATCGAGGACAGCTTTAATTTAGAGTCCCACTTTGTTGACTCAAACGGAAAGCTCGGGTTTGGCTTTTTAAGCGCTAAAAAGAGCTTTGAGTTTTCGCCATGGAGATACAACGGAAGCGGCACTAAGGATGAGTTTGAATTTTTAACAAACATCGCCAAAGAGATTGACAGAGAGATATACATAAGAGAGTATGACTACCTTGGATTTTACTCATGTCAGCTTCTTATTCCGACCCTCTCCGAAGTCTATCCGATAGAGGATTTGATATATAACAACAAAAACAGCGGCAAACTCATACGTGATATGGTTTTAAACTTTACAAAATATGATACAGAAGATATTTTAGAAGAGGTTGAGGGGCTGGACAACTCTCTAAACGTGGAAAAATATATAGGCGTTATCTTTAAAAACAACTTCACGATGGCGGAGTTTAAAGCGCATCTATATCTTCTTCAGGACGACACAGAGGCGGCTCTGGAGCTTTTAGAGTTTGGTGAGAAGAGACTTGGACGTGTAGTTGCCGAGCTTATACGCATGGGTAATGAGGGGCTTGATTTTGAAGATTACAGAGAGGGACTTTTTAATATCTTTACTCCAGAAATGGTAGAAAAAGCTGTGAGAATCCTTGAAAAAGAGGAGTTTTTCATTGACACTACTCTGCATAACGACTACTACAACATGTTAGCGATGTACGACAGACTTGAGAGCAAAAAAAGAGGTATGGCAGCATGAGTTACGGCGAGTGGTTTGAGCAGCATGCAGATAAACACAAAAAAATAGTCGATAAACTCGTCTCACGCGGATACACAAAAGAGCAGATAATAGAGTACTTTGAGTTTGAAAATATGGTTAAAGTTGAGATTGATTTTTGCCCTTTATATAAAGATAACAAGAAGTGCCATGATATGGGGGAGCTGAACTGTTACCTCTGCGCCTGCCCAAACTTTAGATTTGACGACAACGGCATAGAAAAAGTAGAGAACAGAACGAAATATAGCTTCTGCGGGATAGACTCAAAAGACGGCGAGCAGGGAGTCTATGGCGATAAGATACATCAAGACTGCTCAAAATGCACCGTACCGCACCATAAAGGGTATGTCCAAAAGAGGTTTGACCTTGATTGGAGAGAAATTATGAGAGAGTGTAAAATATAACTCTACTTCTTAAACTTTTCGGCAACATCTTTTACGGATGTACTAAGAGTATGCCAAGCAGACTCCACATCATCTTTAAAGTGTTCCCACTTCTCCTCACCCGCTTCATCAAGCTTTTGCAGCTTTACTTTAGCGGTGTCATACATACGCTCAAGCTCTTCAACACGCTCAATATATTTTATATGCACGTCAGCCGCATAAACCTTGCCTCTTGCTTTAAACTCCGAGAGTCTAGCCTGAACTAACTCCAGCTCTGCCTCTATTTTTTGTTTATAAGCATCTTTTTTGCTCATTATATATCCTTTAAATAACTGATGTTACGATAATCTAAATCATTAAATTTACAAAAAGTAACATTGCAAGAGATAGCGTCAAAAATTTTCTGTAAATTCATCATCAACTTCATTTAACTGTTCCAAATCTTCCCAAGATACATATTTTCTATCAAGCCATTTTGCGTTTGTGTCTACAGCAAGCGGGACTAACAGACGCAGCACGGAGCCTTGATTTGGAAAAGCACCTACGACTTTGGTTCTTCTTTTTATCTCTTTGTTGAAACGCTCTACTAGGTTTGTAGAGTGTATTTTTCTATGATGCGCTTTTGG
>NZ_JAHYJB010000041.1 GCF_019429335.1 Sulfurimonas sp.
CGCTTCTGCCCAAAACTGAGCGAGCTTTAAAAGGGTGCTTTGAATCTTGCCCAAAAGTAACCCCAAACTCCTCGCTCACATCCTCCGTATTTAGCACACAGTTTGCATTTTTAATAGAGAGCCGTGCGGATTTTTGCGGTTGTCCCGGAGAAAAAGAGGCATACGCGGCTTTTCTCTCTGCTGAGTCATAAACCCATTTTACTTTGTCAAAGGATTCGTAAAACTTCTCATCCCCGAAATATTGCCTCATCGGATCGCGCAGGAGATAAAAAAGATACCGCATACGCCCTATAAGAGGGTAGTTGATAAGTAGCTGATCCTCTCTTTGGATAAATCTGTCATAGACAAACAAAACAAGGGATATAAGAGCAAAAACAATCAATGAAGCCTGAAGCAAAAAGAGAAGAAGCGGAAAATTATATTGAATTACCGCATCTTTAAAATCTAAAAGTGCTTCCATGTTTTAGCTCTTCTCACCGAAAAAAAGTCTGTCAAGGCTAAATTTGCCTGCTCCATGCGATACAAAGATAAGTAAAAACAACATGTAGTAAAGTGGTATTTCATAGCCGTTATCACCTGCAGAAAAACCGTTTGGAAGATGCACCGTCACGATAGCGACTATCATGACGACAATAAGCGGCAGTGAAATAAACCGTGTCAAAAGCCCTAAAGTAAGCAGTATTACGCCGACTATCTCGGTACTTGCCGCCATATAAGCATTGAGCGTTGGAAACGGTATGCCCAAGGACGCAAACCAATCGGAAACAGAGGCTATATCACCCCACTTCATCATAGCAGGCTCATAAAACCCGTAAGCAACCGCCAAACGCGCTAGCAACAAAGCAAATGATTTCAAATACTCACTCAATCTCGAAAACTCAATATATATCTGTTTGCACTTCATAGTACACTCCTTAATCAATTTGAAATTGACATATCATAACAGATATTTATAACTCTGTATGTAAGCTTGATTACATTTGTCTCATATAAAAAATGATATACTTTTTTCATTCTAAATAAGGGGAGTGTCACATGTCTAAAAAACCGAGTTGCAATATGAGCCACAAAGAGTCCAATATTCGTTTTACGATTGCATCTTTAATCCTGTTTTTTTCAATTTATGAATCTTCTTATGCCTTGGCAGTTATGTCCCTAGTAATATTTTATACCGCACTAAAGAGATTTTGTTTTATTTATGCACTTTTCAATCTCAATCAAAAATATAGTCTAAAAAATTACTATCTCTCTCTTCTTCCAAAGCATAGAAACTCTCCTGTTTTCATTTTTAACGAAAAAGGCGCGATTCTTTTTCGCAATGAAGCATCACATAAAGATCTTCTAGAAATCACCTCTCTTGAGTCTTTAAGTATCAAAAATCCAAAAGAGGTAGCTGTAAAAAACACGCAAGATATCATATTTTTTGAAAACAAAAGCACCTCATACCAAGTTGAAATAAAAGTGATTCAAGAAGAGCGACTTATCTTAGCTTACTTTACGGATGTCACAGAGCTCATAACCCTCAACAAAGAGATTGAAGAGACTCAAAAAGATATTATTTATGCTATGGGAGAGATAGGCGAAACGCGTTCAAAAGAGACAGGAAATCATGTAAAGCGAGTAGCACTCTACTCCTACAAGCTTGCTGTTTTGTACGGTTTGAGCCAAGAGGATGCAACTCTTCTGCAGATGGCAAGTCCCATGCACGATATTGGCAAAATCGCTATTCCTGATGCAATCTTAAATGCTCCGCGCAAACTCACATCTGAAGAGTTTGAAGTGATGAAAAGACATGCAGCTTTAGGATATGATATGCTTAAACACTCCAATAAGCCGATCCTAAAAGCTGCCGCTATCGTTGCAGGGGAGCATCATGAAAAATGGGATGGAAGCGGATATCCAAATGCAAAAGCTGGAGAAGAAATTCATATTTTTGGTCGTATCACTGCTGTAGCAGATGTTTTTGATGCGCTTTCAAGCGATAGGGTCTATAAAAAAGCATGGGAGGTGAAAGATATTTTAAATCTTTTTGAGAGCGAGAAAGGTAAACATTTTGAACCAAAACTTGTTACACTTCTTATGGAAAATCTGGAACACTTTCTTGAAATAAAGGAACAGTTTAAGGATATGTAATCCATAAATTTTAAATCGGAGTACAACTATGAAATTTTTTTTAATTTTTTGTCTAACCTTAACACTCATTCATGGAAAAAATATAAGATTTGAGATACTCGGTTCAGGAGGCCCTGAGATAGATGGGCGTGCCAGCACCTCTTATCTGTTATGGATTGATGACAGAGCGAAACTACTCATTGATCTCGGAAGTGGTTCCATGCTGCGCTTTGAACAAAGCGGTGCGACCGTAGAAGATCTTGATGCTGTTGTCCTTACGCATATGCACATCGATCACAGTGCAGATCTTCCCTCTTTTATGAAAGCAGGATTTTTTACAAATCGAGAAAACTCTTTGGATATTATTGGACCTTACGGCAATAACTATTTTCCATCCATTAGAGAATTTGTGGAGATTCTATTCGGTAAAAAAGGAGCGTATCGGTACATGCAAGACATCCTCACATCGCAGAGTGATTCTTTTGAACTCATACCCATTGAAATACCTAAAGGAGAGAGAGAAACATTAGGATACAAAGATTTTACACTTAATTTTATTACGGTTCATCATGGCATAGTCCCTTCACTTGCTTTGCGTATAGATGTAGGTTCAAAATCTATTGTTATTAGCGGGGACACAAATGATGAGCAAAACACCCTAGAAAGATTCGCATACAAAGCAGATCTCTTTGTAGCACATCATGCTATACCTCAAGAAACAAATGATTTTGCAAAAGAGTTGCATATGACGCCATCTACAATTGCAAAGATTGCCGTAAAAGCTCAAGTGAAACAAATTATATTGACGCACAGAATGAAAAGAACGAAAATGCATGAGGAAGAGACTCTCAAACTAATTCATAAGGATTTTTCAGGGGATGTGATTTTTGCCGAAGATAGAATGAAGATAGATTTTTAAGCAGAGAAACTCTGCTTAAGAGGCACTACTAGTTAGCGCCGCATTTTCCTTTGCCACACTTGCCTGCCTGAGGCGCTTCTTTTTTTGCATCACCGCATTTGCCGTCTTTTTTCATCTCTTTTTTTGCATCACCGCATTTGCCGTCTTTTTTCATCTCTTTTTTTGCATCACCGCATTTGCCGTTTTGCATCATCTCTTTTTTTGCATCACCGCACTTCATCCCTTCAGCACTTAGTGACGTAGCACCAACGCTTAAAACCATTGCAGCTGCTGCAACTAACGATAAAAAATTAAACCTTTTCATATACTCTCCTTTTGTTTTGTAAAATCAAAAATATTGTATCATAACTATAATAACTTTTTATGTGACAACGATTACATAAGATTGCATATTACAAAATCTCTATCTTTTTTCTTGATAACTTAACGATTTGATTTTTTTCAAATGTTTTCAAAATCTTGCTTACAACCTCGCGTGATGTTCCAAGAATTGTTCCTATCTCTTCATGTGATATATGCAGTGTTTTTTTATCATGCCCTTGCAACCAGTGAAGAAGCCGCGTATCTAAACTTAAAAAGCGTATATCTTCAATCATAGTTGCCATAAATTCAATACGTCTTATATATTGATCAAAAACATAGCCCTGAAAACCTTTATCTTCGACAAAAAGACGTGCTGCAAGTGCGGCAGGAACATCAAATCCTTCTAAATCCGTCTCCGCTATTGCAGTACCTACGGCAGGAGCGGAATTAAACGCTGCCGTAAAATTGACATTGCACTGCTCGCCCTGTTCAAAATAGTACAAAAGCACGCTTTGTCCATTTTCATGCTGTCTAATAACACGAACGCGACCTTTGGTTAAAAACAAAATATCCTCGCAGATATCACCTTGAGAATATAGCTGCATGCCGGCAGGAATTTTCATAAAAGTCGCTACCTCTAGCAACTCTTCTTTGCTCTTTTGCTCAAGCTTATCAAAAAAATCAAATGATTTCATACTATTATACTCATATTTCGTCGTTCTCCTCTTTGCTTAAAAGTGGCTCGTAGCTGTTTTTTTGCAAAATGTCTCTGTAATCATATATTGCATCAACATATTTAACGGCTTCGCTTCCTCTTGCATATCCATGTTTTAGAGTTTTATAGTACTTTTTTTGGGAAAGAAGTGGCAGAACCCTCTTTAAATCAGGCCAACTGTTTTTATTTAGCCCTATCTGCTGTGCCAATTTTTGGGCATCAAAAACGTGTCCCAAACCGATATTATAAGCAGCAAGAGCAAATTTCAGGCGGTCTTCTCCGGCTACTTCAGAGGGAACACTCTTTATCATCAAGCTTAAGTGTTTCGTCCCGCCAAATATACTCTGCTTTGGATCAATCCTGTTTTCAATTCCATGGAGTTCAGCCGTTGGTTGCGTCAACATCATCAATCCTCTAACGCCCGTATAGCTTCTTGCGTTTGGATTCCAGTGAGACTCCTGATAAGAGAGTGCTGCCAAAACTGAGTATGGTATCTGATATTTTAAAGAGGCCTCTTTGAAGTACTTATCATACTTTGGCAACCTTGTTTTTATACGTTGATGAAACATAATAGTGTCATAATAGTCAAAGAGATGTACATAGCTGTAGTAGTGGTCCTTTAGCCGCGCCATCTCTCCGCTTTGATTAAAAGAGTTTAGCCAAGAGTACATGTCATCTTTTAACAACTTGGAATTAGGCGCCAAAACCCATGCCTGCTGTACTCTGTTGCTTATGTCAAATGCAAGAGCTATGTTTTGATAGTAGCGCTGATTTAGAGCATAAATATTTGAGTCTACGATTGTGCAATCTATCTCGTTGGTATCTACCTGTGCAATCAACTCTTCCGTTGAAAATTCAGATGTGTGTGTGGCGTTTATGTCAAAGCCCTCGGATTTTAACTGCTCTATAGTTTCACTATAGCCTGTATCTTCGCCTACAACTATTTTTAAGCCAAAGAGGTCATCAACGTTGCTTGGAAACCTTCCGTTTGAGAGCATACCTTTATTGCAGATAACCTGTTCTTGCGCTTCAAAATATGAGGGTCCGAAGTTAAACGACTTCTCTCTCTCTTTTGTTTCAGAGAGCGCGGCAGAGGTAATATGGATATTCGGATTTTTGCTGAGTTCAATTGCCTCTTTTGTAGTGTTTGCCGTAGTAATACTTAATTTTACGCCTAAATGGTTTGCATATGCTTCTAGAAGATCATGCTCAAAACCTTTTGGTCCGTCTGAGCCGATGTAGTATGTTGAGGGTGAGTTCAGCAGTACGACATTTAAAACGCCGCCTTTTTTTATCTTTTTAAGAGTTGACTCTTTCAGTGTCTTTTTTGCGTCATCATATAGCAAATGTGTAATCCAGCCGAATGTGAAGAAAAATATTGCAAAAAGCGCAACAAATCCTCTTATCATATATTTTTTCATATCAGTAGTTTTCACCCAAAAATCTTACGCAAATATAAAGCGATTAACGCCGTTTTCATACTCATGCGCCAAGACTTGATTGTGCACTTTTAGAATAGAGTCAACAAGATAAAGCCCTAGTCCAAAGCTATTTTTAGCTGGGTTGTCTTTTGTAAAAGGTTCTATATAATATTTCAGAGGATGCGATATACACGCCCCTTTACTCTCAAATGCCAATTCGCCGTTTTTTATCAAGATAGTTACATGCGAATCTGTAGAATATTTAATGCCGTTGTCTATCATATTTTTAATTGCGGTCGTATAGAGCCTGTAGTTCGCGCTTATTTTATGGCTTGCATCAACATCGATAGTTACACTGCTTCTCTCAATCATTGCCATATCGATAGCTCCGTCAATAATATCTACAAGACGGTACTCCTTAAAGTCAGTTTTATCTCCAAGGCTTGTAACCTCTTCAATAAGCGCAAACTCGTTTACAAGAGACTCTAGGCGTCCAAAAATAGAGCTAAATCGGTCCCGCTGTTTTTGAGACTCCAGCATCTGTGTTGCAATGGTCCCCTTTGCTATAGGAGTTTTTAGCTCATGCATAATATTTCGCAAGAAGAGAGTACGTGACTCTAAAATAACATTTATTTTTCTTCTTGTTGCCTCAAGCTCATTTGAAATCAAGGCTATCTCGTCGCACCCTTTAGCTTGAAAAGAGATGTTCATATCTCCATCACCATATAGCGCTATCTTCTTTCTAAGCCTGATTAACGGCTTTAATTTGCGTAAAATAAGTACAAAAGAGAGAGAGAGTATAAGAATAATTACAAGGTACGCGTAAGCCACGTTCCAATATTTATACGGTTTCAGCTCCTCATCAAGTATAAGAACGGAGGATGAAGGCGCCTGAATATAGAAGTATATTTTGTTATTAAATTCCAGCATGCTTGCCGTTAAGTCTACAACAATACTTCTTGTGTAAAAACCGTCTCCAGAAAAGAGCAGAGATGAGTTTACGTTTTGAAAATCTTTTTTCTTTAGAAGTTTTGCATTTTTTAAGATTATTGCTATATCTCTCTCATCTTTTTCAAGTACAAAATTATATACCGCCAAATTTGCCTCAAGCATAATCTGCGAATCTAGTTTTTGCTGATGCTGGCGATATATCTGTGTGATTGTTGCATGTTTTGTAAAAATATGGCTTATGTAGTGCTGTTTATTTAGCTGAAAGAACTCCCAAAAAACTACACTAACACTCACTATTGTGACTATGAGCGCAAAGAGTACGGTTATTAAAACAGCATGTTGGCGCATAGGACCAGCTCCAAAGTGAAAAGTTGTTTACTTAAGAAGTTTATAGCCGACGCCTCTGACCGATTCAATAAGAGATTTATCTCCTAGTTTATTTCTGATTCTTCCAACCATAACGTCGATACTCTTGTTTGAAGAATCCTCGTTTATTGCATTTACGTTATGAATCAAATCCTCTCTTGAGACGACAAGTCCCTGTTTTGCAATCATATAAGAGAGAATGCCAAACTCTGCATTTGTTAGGTCTATATTTCTGCTTTTGTATGTAATCGTCATCGAAGAGTTGTCACATTTGAAGTCGCTTTTCGACTCCTCTTTTTGCTGTGACTTCGCCTCATAACGCCTAAGAACTGAGTGTATTCTAGCTTCTAGCTCTCTTGGATCATAAGGTTTTGGGATGTAGTCATCAGCACCCAGTTCAAGCGCTTTTACCTTGTCTGTCACATCGCTTCTAGCAGATGAGATAATAATAGGAATATCCTGACGCTCTCTTATCGCCTCGCAAACCTCTAAACCGTCCATACCCGGTAGAGTCAAATCCAAGATAACCAAATCAAACGGCTCTAACTTCAATATACTTACAGCTTTAAAAGGGTCATCTTCTGTGATAACCTCAAACTGAAACTGCTGGAGATACTCTGTGAGTATCTCCGCCAATTCCAAATCATCTTCAATCATTAATATTTTTTTCATAAATGAATCTTAACAGATATCAACTAATAGCTAGTTAATAGCAATAAAATCTTAACAGCTTTGCTAGTTTAGAGACTTTTTCAAATCTGCTATAAACTCTGTGATATCGTCATGAAGAGCCTGTAAATCCTCTTCATGCTCAACCTCATCGGCAAGAATTTGAGAGACAATGTCATATGTGACTATATCTTTGTCCCTTGTCATATCAACAAGTTGTGAGTATATGGATATTGCACACTGCTCGCCTTTGATGGAGTCTTGCAAAATACACACTACATCAAACTCTTTAGGCTCCTCGTAACCGCAATTTGTGTTAATCAACCACTCTTTTGGACTCAACAGAGGAGTGCCGCCAAGCTGTATAATCCTATCGGCCACCATTGTCGCATGTCTGAGTTCATCTGCAGCGTGCTGAGTCAGCTCAACTATAGCAGCGTCTTTCATGATTCCCTTGACCACTTTTGCTTCTATGAAGTATTGATAATAAGCCAACCATTCGTCTGCGTACGCTCTGTTTAGCGCAGTTATTATCTCGCTTATTTCTAAGCCCTTGATGATTGAATTTCCAAATTTTGCCACGCTATACTCCTTAAAAATTATCTACATGTAGCATAGTAGCCGCTCTCTTAAAACAAAGTAATAATTAAGCTGTAAAAAACAGAGCCACCCTATAGGCAATAAATGCCAAGGAATATGCCGCTATAGATGTAAATGCCAAAAGATAAAAAAAGTATTTTATACCGCCTGCTTCACGCGTAAAGACCACAGAAGCCGCCAAACAAGGCAGATATATCATAACAACTACTATAAACGCAACCGCTGATGCAAAAGGGATATTTTTGGAAATTATCTCCTTTAACGAGGTACTCCGTTCATCTACCTCATCGCCAAGAGAGTATAAAACACCGAGAGTCGAGACCACAACCTCTTTTGCTGCAAGCCCGGTCTGAAGAGCTACGCTCATCTTCCAGTCAAATCCGAGAGGTGCAAATATCGGCTCTGAAAATTTACCGATACGACCAAGATAGCTCTGCTCCAAATTAGCCTCAGAAAATCTGTTTGCAAGCTTTTTTTTCGTCTCTTCATCAGAAACACTCTCTATCTTGAGAGCATAACTCTCTTCTAGCTCAAAATTGTGAGGATAGTTGCTTAGAAACCAGATAAGCATTGAAGCGGCTGCTATAAAAGTTCCCGCTTTTTTGAGATACATCAAAGTCTTTGTAACAACCGTGTGCCAGATGAGCTTAAACGACGGCAGTCTGTACTTTGGCATCTCCATAACAAACGGCTCGTCTATGCCTTTAAAAGCGGTAAGTTTTAAAACTTTAGCCGCAAAAAGCCCAAGCATCGCACCGCTTATATATATGGCAAACAGAACATTTCCCGCCATACTCTCCGAGAAAAATGCGCCTGCAAAAAGAACATATACGGGAAGTCTCGCTCCGCAGCTCATAAATCCTATGATAAAGAGTGTCAGCAGTCTGTCGCGGTCGTTCTTTAAAATCCTTGCCGACATGTAAGCGGGAATAGAGCATCCAAAGCCTGTTACAAGCGGAATAAACGACTGTCCGTGAAGGCCGAATTTGTGGAAAAATCCATCAAGCAAAAATGCAACTCTAGACATGTAACCTGTACTCTCCAAAAGAGCTATTCCGATAAAAAGAATGGCGATATTTGGAACAAACAAAACAACCGCGCCGACACCCGATATTACCCCATCAACAACGAGGGAACGAATATCGTCATTTTGAATTGTTGCACCAACAGTGTCACCAAACCAAGAGAAAAAGCCGTCAATCCACTCCATTGGGATAGAGCCAATTTCAAACGTAAGCTGAAAAAGCGCCCACATAAAGAAGAGAAATATCGGTATCCCGAATGTTTGGTGTATCAAAACAGAGTCTATCTTATCGGTAATACTTTTTTTCTCGCTCTCTCTATCTTGTTTTAAAACCTCAGCGACGACACCCCTGTTGAATGAAGCGTATTCCGAAGCAAAAGCCTCTTTTATATCGCTACTGTTATGGTGCAGCTCGACATGCCTTGAAGCCTCTATGAGAATAGGCTGCAACTCCGTCCAGATAGGTTCGTCATGCAGTTTTGTATATGTATTTTTATCATTTTGAAGAAGATTTATCGCTATGTTTCTGTATGAATTTTCATCTTGATATTTATGTTTAGCCAAATATTCGGATATTACGCTTATCTCCTCCTCAACGGCTTCGCTGAAGATAAGTTTATACTCAATCGTCTCATTTTTATACTCTCCAAGGATTGCCTCTATCAGCTCACCGATACCCTCTTTTGTTGCAGCTGAAACCTTTATACATGGAAATCCAAGAAGACCTGACATATACTCGTTGTCAATCTCTATCCCCTCTTTTTTTGCCTCATCACTCATATTTAGAGCTATAAGCATTTTTTTGCCGACACTCATCAGCTCGGCTGTAAGCTGGAGGTTTTTTTCCAGATTTGTAGAGTCAACAACATTTATTAT
This sequence comes from Sulfurimonas sp., assembly GCF_019429335.1. GTDB lineage: Bacteria > Campylobacterota > Campylobacteria > Campylobacterales > Sulfurimonadaceae > Sulfurimonas. The sequence goes on from NZ_JAHYJB010000041.1 coordinate 9,957, forward strand.
CAGGTCATAATATGCATTTGAGAGGTACTCGCTTGTTACCCTCTCCTCGATTGAATAGTCGCTTAGGGCATAGGTCCCGGGCAGGTCAACAACGGTAAAATGGTACTCTTTATAATCAAAAAGAACTTCGCTCTTCTCGACTGTAACACCCGTGAAATTTCCTACATGCAGATGCGCATTTGATATTGAGTTTATAAGCATACTTTTGCCTACATTTGGCTGTCCGACAAGAGCAACTTTTATATGTTTTGCAGTTATCGGGCAGGCTTTTACATCGCTGCTCATGTCTTCACAACCTCTATTAAGCCCGCTTCTTGAGCACGTAGAGCCACTCTCATCTTGCCCACTTTTACCTCTATTGTACTTTTTGCGGGAGCGTGTTCTAATACCTCCAGTGTTGCATCTTTCATTATTCCAAAAGATATTAGCCTCTGTTTTAATTTAGTAGGCGCATTTAATTTTACAACTTTGACTATACATGACTTTTTGCAATCTATTAATGTTTTTATCTCTTTGTCGTCTCTTTTATTTGGCATATCTACTTCTTTTTATTTTTCATAATGATAATTAATATCATATTAAATATAGATTAAATTAAAAACTGTATGCAACCATAAACTCTAAACGGTTCCAGTCATTGTCTGTTTTTGCCAAACTCTCTCTATCTTCTTGCTCCACATATATAGCGCGAAAAAGCAGTTTGTCTTCGATAATGATGTACTCGGCTCCTATATTTTGTTCAACTATATGCGCTCTGTCACCAAAACTATCAGCTTCTCCCTTAAAATTACCGTAGGCGTAAGAGAGCTTTAGTTTATCTATCTCATAGCTTATAGTACCAACCAGCGCCTCTGCATCACGGTCATACGTTATCTCATCCAAAATCATGGTATCCATACTTGTAAAGAGAGTTCCGCCGCCAAAACCGCTAAAGCTTCCGCTCTCAGCTTGTTTTCTAGAGTTATTATAAGCCGCGCCAAAAGTAAAGCCATAAGCAGAAAATTCAGCTAAAGCACCATAGATATCCGCTTTCGTTGCACTGCTACTTATCTCTCTCTCATTTAAGTATTGAACGCCGGCAGATAGAGAGATATCGCTCTCTATCTCATATCCTAAAGTCAGGTCAAAATATACCGCATTTGTAAGTTTTGTTATATTGTAATACCATGCATTTGCCTGGGCAATATCATCGGCATAAGTTACTCCGCCGAACCACGTTCCATCTTCACCTGTCCTTACCCAGCCGCTATCTAAATCAGCATCATACCCCTGCCATTTTTGAAGCTTTCCGGCCATAAAGCTAAAGTTTGAGAGTTGATAGCTCGCAACATACGCTTCAAATGTATTTGCTATCATCCTAATATCATCGCTATCCGCTAATGGAGTGTCAATCATCTGACGACCTGCACGAAAATTAAAATCTCCGCCGTTGTAGTTAAGATACGCCTCTCTTAAGAGACTATGCTCGCCATCAGATGAGGATAATTCAGGATTTTGCTTAACACCCCCGTCTCCAGTTGCAAAGCCGATATCATGCGAGAGGGCAAAAGCAGCAGCAACGCTAAAAGCATTTAGCTGAGCCGATTCATACTTTAAATGACCGCCTATCGCAGTGGCATAGATATCATTCTCTCCTGCCTTTTTGAGCTCATACCCAACATACATCGACCTGACTTCACCAGATACTCTCCCCTTTTCAAACATCCCGCTTAGAGTTGAAGCCTCTTTTAGATTCTCATCGGCTATAACAAACAGAGGAAGCATCATGGCACAAACAACACTCAATTTAATAAATCTACTCATCTCCATGCTCCGCTTCTTTTATTTATATCTTAAACTGTTCCATTTTACGGTTTAGCATCTCTGCCATATTGCTCAAATGCTCTGCTGCTGCTGCTATCTCTTCTACACTTCTTGCATTTGAAGCCACAAGTTCATTGGCATTTCCTATCTCCGCAGAGATTGTGTTAACCAAATCAGATGTAACTTGGTAGTCTCCCAGACTCCGTTTGTTTCCAAGCGCCGCTTCATTCATCATTGCTAGCGTCTTGTTTATTCTAGACTCTACTGCCGATGAGATATCCGCCAAATTTTGAATATTCTCAGAATTTTTATTCATCTGTGAACTTGCTTCCATTACCGACTGCATAATTATATTTATGGTTGACTGTGTCTCTACAAGACTTTTTTGAGTTCTCTCCGCAAGTTTTCTTACCTCATCTGCAACCACGGCAAATCCTCTTCCATGTTCGCCTGCACGAGCAGCTTCTATTGCTGCGTTAAGTGCGAGCAAATTCGTTTGCTCAGCAATATCCGAGATTACACCCAAAACGCTCTTAACCTGCTCTGCTTGCGCATTTAACTGATTTATCTTCTCCGCCATTTCGACTTCTATGGCAGCGGTTTTTTGAACATCAGCGGTAAGGCGCATAATCTCTTTTGTAGCTTCAGTAAGATTTTCATTTGCAGTAGTCGTATTGTTATGGCATGAACTTGCATTTGATATGGATGATCGTATATCCTGTGTTATCTTTTTAGTTTTTTCGTTTGCGCTGTTGACGATTTGAATCACATCTTCAACTTTTTTGCCAACAAGAGCAGAGGTCGTGGATAGTTCATATGAGACAGACGCATTTTCGCCCGAAGATCTTTTAGCTTCGGCTATAAAATCTTTGATTGAATCAATAACCTTAGATAAGTTTCTTGCAATAATTGCTATATCATTATTTCCTACAAGATCTAGTTTCGTAGTAAAATCAAGTTTTGCCAATTTCTCAAGATATATATCTATTTTTTTTATGGAGTTTACAATCAGACTAATTACTATAAAACCAGAACTTATAACAACAATAAGCATAAGCGATAGCGCAACACTCTGTATGCTAAAATCAGTAATGCTACTCTTTATCTTTTTTGCCGCTTCTGCATACTTTTTCTTATGTTCACCAACCCACTCATCAAGCATGTTTGATAGTTTCTCGGCAAAAGGGTCAAGTTTTTCCATAACCTTATTTCCCTCGCTAGTCCCATTGTTTACATATGTGTTTGCCATCTCTATGGCAACTTTATAGTACTCCTGTAAGTCAACTTTAAAATTCTCAAGCTCTTTTGTCATCTCATCTTCACCATGCTCTTTATGCGCCTTAATGAGCTTGTCCAAAACAAGATTTGCATTTATAAAATATTTGCCCGCCTCCGAATAGCCGTCGTCAAACCCCTCTTCTGCCCTTGTTGCAGAGACATCCGTAAGCCACTGCTGAATCTGAATAATGTTTAGCTGTAGCTCCAAAAAATCAAAAAGATTCGGCAGCACCACCTCTGATTGCTTATTTGAGTGCTCCTCTATCATATTCATACTTTTATGGTTTACTACTGTTGTAAACAGCAAAACACCTATGACAATAACTGAGACAAAAACCAATATCTGCTTTATCTTAAAATTATTTAACAAACTCATTTCACTTCCTTTTTTCTTATAAATATTTTTTATATAAAAACTAGTTATATTTTTTTAGATGGTAGCTCTTTTAGAATTAATATTCTATTAAAGAGTGCTTTTTTAAACATTTACTTCGATATAATTCCGCAACTAAAAGAAGGCATAGAATGAAATTTTTATTTACAAACACATCTCACTTCAATCTTGCTAATATGTTTACATTTGTAAACATAACCGCAGGACTTCTGGCGACATATTTTATAACTCAAAACAACTTTTTTATAGCTATTATCTTGGCCTGGATTGGCGGAGCATTTGATATATTTGACGGCAAGATTGCAAGAAAATACAATCTCTCAAACGAATTTGGAGTTCAGCTTGACAGTTTTGCCGATTTTCTCAGCTTTGTTCTTGTTCCGGTTTTTCTAATTTTTCAAGCGGTTTATATAGTAAATTTTTCGACCATTATGCTTGCGGTCGCAGCCGCTATAAGCATCTACTATGTTATTTCGGGACTTAGAAGACTTATCCAGTTCAATATAAATGCAGATGCAGGCGAAGTGAACAAATACTTTACAGGTGTGCCTACTCCGCTTGGCGCGATTTTACTCTGGCTTGTTTATTTGGCTTCTACCTACGGGTTTTTGCCTGATTTTGGGGTTTTGCTTTTGATGGTAATTATAGGATGGAGTTTAAACTCTAAAATAAAAGTTCCCCATCCGTAAAAACTTATTTTCTAAACTCTAGCACCGCTTCAAAACGGCCGTTTTTATCAACACTATTTAGTTTTAGCCCTCGATATTGGGCTATTTTCTCTAGATTTTCAACCTCTTGTTTATGTTCTACTATAACTCTAAGCGTATCACCTTTGTAGCCATTTAGCGTTGACTTAACCTGATGCATCATGTCAGGAATGGGCAGTAAGCGACGTGGATCAAGTGGCATTCCGCGAGTATCAAGAACACCGTCTTTAAGATTTTTTGGCACTTGATATTCATCCATAAGACGTTTTGAAGATGCCTTCCAGCCAGCTTTACTCAACTCAGCAGGACCAAAAAGCGCACAATGGCAAGTCCCGTACTCGGCAATCTCATCATCAATAAATTTACAGGGACACATCATCTTTTTGTTTAACTCTTCATCGCCGGAAGGCTCAAAACAAGGACAGTAACGCTTGCTGAAAGTCGCTTCCATCTCACAAAGATTACTTTTAAGATTAGTTAGCATCATCCAGCTCGGATTAAGTGCATAATTTTTCTGCTTCGCATACTTTTCTAACCACTCTTGTTGCTTTTTAGCACTCTCTTTATATTTAAAAAAGTCTTTAAAGAAACCAATCATCATATTTATCATTCTATTCCTTCGTATAATATATCTATCAACCAAATAGTTAAAATATGGTTGTGTGTTCTTAAAGACTCATAGTTTTCACAAAAGCTAATAATAAACAGGTTTCTTTCCTTTTTGGACTACAGTACCAGCACATAAAACGTCTTGTGTTAG
>NZ_JAHYJB010000069.1 GCF_019429335.1 Sulfurimonas sp.
TTTATGACAGTGAAGATAACGTGATAAAAACTCAGTCATTTTCTCCTGATAGTGAGGGTGTAGGATACTTTGACTATGATTTTGACGTTACAGTTCCTGAAAATGGGCTTATTAGGGTTGAGTTTCAATCTGAAAATACCGTAGATCATGGAAAGGGTACGGAAGCTTGGAGTATAGATGATTTTGAGATAATGGGTCCTGATGGTCAGCAGGTTCTTACTTTTGACAGTTCACCTGGCGGCAACATAGATATGGAGGCTTTATTAGATCAAAATAATGATTTTGAAGGCGATGCTCCTGACTCAGTAGATGAAATCAATCTCTCTAGCGGTGATTATACATTGTCAAATATTACATTGGCAGACGTCATTGATATAACGGACGGCGACAATGTGCTTAAAATTACTGGAGACAGCGGTGACGGGATTGTTAATTTGGCAGATAACGGATGGGTTATTGACACTTCTCCTAGTGTTACAGAGACAGGTTATGACACATATACAAATATAGCAGACTCAAGCGTACAGCTTCTTATTGACGTCGATATAGCGGTTGAAGTTATCTGATTTTATTACTTAAACTTTAGCGCTAAAGAGATTCTGTCGGTTACATTCGCCTTTTCAAATATATGGTGGATGTGACCTTTTACGGTTGAGAGTGCAATTTTTTCTCTTTGTGCTATCTCTTTGTTGTTTAACCCCTCGGCAATCATTAGTGCGATATCCTTCTCTTTCTCGGTCAATAGCGGCATAAAATCAGGTTCGTCTTTCTTTTTGTTTTGCATATATTTGTTTATAATAAAGTATGTCAAATCAGCAAAGAGCCAGTTGTTTCCCTCTTCTACGGTTGAGAGCATTTTTAGCAGGTTATCTCTATTTATATACGAGTTCTCATATCCTTTTATGCCACTTCCAATCAGAGTGGACGCATGATAAACTTCAGGAATGGCATTGAAGATTAACATTATTGCTTGCGGATACTCTTTTAGCTTTGAGAGCACATCTTCAATATTTAAAACGCTCATCTCATCAATCATAACTATAGTTTTACTCTTCTCTTCTGCCAAATATTGAAGCAGCGCATCAAAATTTTCTACATGTAGCGTCTCATGTGATTTTTCTAAAGCTCTCTCCCAATGTTTTCTTATTGAAGACATATTTGTGAACAGAATTATCTTTTTCATAGCTACCTTTCACTAAGTACATTTTCACGTGCACGTAGTATTGGTTTTAAGATGTAGTCAAGCACCGTTTTTTTACCGGTTATAATGTCCACATCAGCCGTCATACCGACCATAATATTTAGCTTATGTTCCTCTTCTCCAAGGTGATTTTTATCTGTTTTTATGCGTACGAGATAGTAGTTTTGCCTACTGGCTTCATCGTAGATAGTATCGGCGCTAATGTGTGTCAGTGTGCCTCTTAGCGAGCCGTATATCGCAAAATCATAGGCAGAGAATTTTACGATGGCGCGCTGTCCTGGAAATAAAAAAGCGATATCTGCCGGTCTTATTTTTGCTTCGATAAGCAGATTGTCTTGCGTAGGAACGACCTCAATTATATTCATTCCCGGTTTTAGAACGCCGCCTACTGTATTGACAAGCAGCTGCTTGATTGTTCCATCTACGGGAGAGCGCACAAACGTTCTCTTTACTTTGTCTTCTCTGGCAATAATAGCACTCTCAATCCTTGACATTTCAGCTTTGATTTCATTGAATTTTTCTTTTGCAATGTTGCGAAATTTGAACTGAACTTCCAAAATATTGTTTCGCTGTTCATCTATAATAGAGTTAAGGCGGGGAATGGAGAGTTTTGTAGATTTCATCTGCCCTTCAATGGTGCTTGCTTCTCTTTGAAGTTTTAAATACTCAACCTCGGATACGATTCCCTTGTCAACTAACGGCTTGTTGAGTTTAAGCTCTCTTGTAATAAACTCAAAATTTTTAGTCAGATTAGAGAGTTT
>NZ_JAHYJB010000070.1 GCF_019429335.1 Sulfurimonas sp.
TCCGGCCGAGTGGATGGATAATGAGTGGATGAGGTTAAACATAACAAATGTAATCAAGAGCGCGAAAAATATCATAGACAATAAAATATAGTTTTTTTGCTCTTTGGGATATTTTTTGCTTGCAAATAACAGCTTTAACAGCTAAAATTATATTAAATTTTAATGGCGGTAACAAAAATGTATCAAACAACTATAAAAAAAAGTGTTGAATTAGTTGGAATAGGTCTTCATAAAGGTTCTGCCGTTAAATTAAGACTTGAACCTTTGGAGTCAAACAGCGGCTTGATCTTTTATAGAAGCGATGTTGATGTTTCAATTCCGCTTATTCCTGATAATGTGGTTGATACGAAAATGGCTACGGTTATCGGCAAAGACGGTTATATCATCTCGACGATTGAGCATATGCTCTCAGCAATCTATGCCTATGGAATTGATAACCTAAGAATTATTGTAGATGCTGATGAAGTGCCTGTAATGGACGGAAGCAGTGCGAGTTTTTGCATGCTTTTGGATGAAGCGGGCATAGTGCAGCTGGACGTGCCAAAAAAAATAATGCGTATAAAAAAAGAGATAATCGTGCAAGAGGGCGACAAATATGTCAAGCTCTCTCCATCAACAGATCTCAAATACGGATTTACGATTAAATTCCCCCATCCTGTAATTCAGCAACAAGAGTATGTGCTAAATTTTACAAAACAGAGCTATAAGGATGAAATTTCGCGTGCAAGAACCTTTGGATTTTTACATGAAGTGCAGTATCTTCGCTCAAAAGGTCTAGCTCTGGGTGGTTCACTTGATAATGCAATCGTTTTGGACGACAAAAAAGTGTTAAACCCCGAGGGGCTTAGATTTCCGGATGAGTTTGTAAGACATAAAATACTTGACGCTATTGGCGATATGGCGCTTATAGGGATGAATTTTGTGGGAAATTATGAAGCAATGGCTGGAAGTCACGACTTAAATCATAAGCTTACCCTTGAACTTTTAAAAGATGCTCAAAATTACGAAGTTATAGAGCTTGTTGACGAGAAGACAAAAGAGCTTGAAAAAGCGTATGCATAAAGAGGTTGATTTAGTTTTTATAACTTTGTCATCTCCTGTTTTAGTTGGAGTATATGAAGATAATATACTAATAGAGAGCATCTCGAGCAGTGAGAAGAGCTCTGATGTTTTACCAAAAATATTTGATGAGCTCTCACGTAAGTACGAGATAAAAAAACTCTTCTATGCCAACGGCCCCGGCAGTTTTATGGCAATAAAAATTGCATATATATTTTTAAAATCAATAAGTATTTTAAAAAATATACCACTTTTTGCAACAGACGCATTCTATTTTAATAAAAATCAACCAATCAAAGCGATTGGAAAGCTATTTTTTGTTAAAATTTCATCAGAAATAAAAACTCAAAAACTAGAAATAGCATCAGAGGTTTGCTTTATGCTTCCGGATGTGCTTGAGTATAGCGAGTTTAGCACAGCTGTTGCGCCTCTGTATGGAATCGGAGCGGTTGGATAGGAATAAAGTGACAGTAAGTGTGCCGGCAACTAGTGCAAACCTTGGACCCGGGTTTGATTCTTTAGGTTTAGCAGTTGATTTACGCAACGTGGTTGAATTTCATCCTTCAAAGTTCTTTAGTGTAAGTATTAAGGGCGAGGGCGAGAATAACCCAAAGCTAAAGGGAAACAATCTATTTATCAGTATTTTTAATGAACACTATAATAGATTGACCAAAAAAAGGCAGAATTTCAAATTCAACTTTTATAATGAGATTCCAATGTCAAGAGGTCTTGGAAGCTCATCAGCCGTAATCGTAAGCGCAATTGCAAGTGCTCATG
>NZ_JAHYJB010000071.1 GCF_019429335.1 Sulfurimonas sp.
TGGTGCTTGCTTCTCTTTGAAGTTTTAAATACTCAACCTCGGATACGATTCCCTTGTCAACTAACGGCTTGTTGAGTTTAAGCTCTCTTGTAATAAACTCAAAATTTTTAGTCAGATTAGAGAGTTTGGCCTCTGCCTCTTTTAGTTCATCTTTTTTTTGCTCCAAACGGTGCTTATAAATCAACATGTTGTTTTCCAACTGCTCTTTATTGCTAAGATAGAGCGACTCTTCGTACTTAATAAGCTCGGGAGAGCTTTTTCTTATCGCTTCGCTTGCGTTAAAAGGGGTGCCTGTTGATTCTGCCAAAAGCCTGATGCTTTTAGCTTGAAGCTCGTTGTAGCGGAGCTGACTCTCGACAAAGCTGCTTACGAAACCCGTATCGTCAATTTTTATAAGAATATCTCCCTTTTTTACAGCTTCTCCCTCGGCAACTAGGATTTCGCTTACAATTCCGCCTTCAAGATTTTGAATGATTTGAACCTGAGTAGAGGGTATTACTTTTCCTTGTCCGCGGGTAAGGGCGTCGATTTCGGCATTGTAAGCCCAGTATATAAGCCAGATAATAAAAAAAGCGCCGACCCATAACATGATTTTAGTAGCCAGCGTATTGTGGCTGAGCATTGCGGCACTTACGGAGTTTATATACTCCAAATCTTCATCATTTTTAATGCGAAGATTCTTAATATCTTTTTTATCGTAAGAGTACTCTACAAATTTATCTTCAAGATTCATTGGCTACTCTTTTCTTTGGTGTCTGCAGTTGCATCAACACCTCATTATGCGGTCCGTCTAAAACAATTTTGCCTTTGTCCATCAAAATTAATCTTTTCGTAAGTGCCAGCAGAACGTTTTTATGCGATATTAAAAGCATTGTTTTATTTGCTTTATAGCTGTTTATAGCTCTGATAAAGTTGTTTTCATGTGTGCTGTCCATGGAGTTTGTCGGCTCGTCAAGGAGTATAATCGGTGCAGGATGTATAAATGCCCGCGCTATGGAAATGGACTGTTTTTGCCCGCCTGATAGTCCGTCACCCCTCTCACCTATCGGCATGTCGTATCCCATTGGATGAGAATTTGCAAAGTAGCTGACTCCGCTTAAATTGGCAACATTTAAAATCTCTTCATCGCTTGCACCCGGTGAGCGCAGAACGATATTCTCTTTTAGCGTCCCCTGAAACAGAATAACTTCTTGGGGTACGTATGAAACATTTCGTCTCAGGTCGGCAGGGTCTATCTGCTTTATATCTATACCGTCCATAAGGATGGAGCCCTCCGTCGGTTCATAGAGCCCAAGGATCAGCTTTTCTACGGTAGTCTTTCCTGAACCGTTTGTGCCTATAATCCCTACCGACTCTCCGGGGTTTATTACAAAACTTACATCATCAAGAACTTTGTTTTCCGTGTCGGGGTAAACAAAGCTTACATGTTGAAACTCTATCTTTCCTTTAAAAAACGGGCGCTGTACAAAGTTTTTTGACTCTTCACGCTCAACAGCGAGTTTCATAATGTTGTTTATAGCGTCATATGCAGTTTTTGTCTGTTGAAAATTCGCAATTAGTGCTGCAACTTGACCCAGAGGCGCTAACATTCTAGAGCCCAGCATAACAACGGCGATAAGCCCGCCCATAGTCAACTCTCTCTCACCGATAGCATAAACTCCCCCGATAATAAGCGCTATCGTGTTTAGCTGAACTATAAAATTAACAAAAGTAGAGATAGAGTTTGATAAAATCTTTGAGCTAAGCCCTTTTCTTGCAACGTCTCCCGTTGCCTCTTCCCATTTCCATT
>NZ_JAHYJB010000008.1 GCF_019429335.1 Sulfurimonas sp.
TTAAACTTAAGTGTCGGTTTTTACTCCAAAGTGTCCGAATCATTTCCGACACCACTGTCCGATTAGAACCGACATCACTGTCCGAACTCAACCGACATTAGTGTCCGATTTGAACCGTTTTTTGCAAAGGGAGGGGTTTTAACATGCAAACCATCCAAATTAATAATCCGGAAGTAGAAAGCTTTATAGCTTCAAGATATGGTAATGACACGCAAAGCTTGGTCAATGATTTTATAAAATTTGTGAAGCTTTCTTTAGATGATGGCTACCCTGCGATTACAAAAGAAGAAGCAAAAAAAAGAGTTGCAAAATCACTCCAAGATATAAAAAGCGACGAAGCTGTACTACTTAGCCAAAAAGAGTATGATAAAGAGATAGATGAATTTATGAAGACTTTGTAGATGACAATTGTACGAAAAAGAGAATACTTAGATTCACTCAAAAGCATACTCTCTTACATCTCAAAAGATAGTAAAAACAAAGCTTTAACCTTCAAAAGCGAAGTAGATAACAAAATCAACAACTTAGCAAACTTTCCACATAAATTTCGACCATCCGTTCATAATGAAGATGAGAATGTTAGAGATATGATCTGATGTTACGATAATCTAAATCATTAAATTTACAAAAAGTAACATTGCAAGATTTTATAGGCATTAATAATGCTTAAAAGAGTGTATGCAACAACTACAAGATATTTACATAAACTTCACAATAAGTTCATTCGGAAAAATAGAAATGACAAAACTTTCACAACTAACAGGTCGGAGTCATGATATCTTTACAAAGTATTTACTCTTAGATAATTCTCTTGATGATGATAAAAGGCTATGGAAGTCAATAAAACCATTTCTAAGAGAGTATGAGAATGAAGAGAGTGGCTGCATTCTTATAGATGATATGCTTATGCATAAGCCATGGACAAAAGCTAATGATGTTGTTTGTTGGCACTATGACCATGTATCTCAAAAAATGGCAAAAGGTATCTTGATGCTAAACTTTCATTATACAGATGCTACAGGCATATCCATTCCATTAGGATATGAAATTATCACAAAGACAGAAGATGTTTGGAGTGAAGAGTATCAGAAATATATCAAAAAATCGCTCTTTACTAAAAACGAAATAATGCAAGATAAACTTCATGTTTTACATTTTAACAACGAGGTAAAATACAAATACATTTTATTTGATAAATGGTTTGCAAGTACCAAGAACTTGCTATTTATCGAAGAAGAACTCCAAAAGAAGTTTGTATGTCCAATAAAAAGTAATAGAAAAATAGCACTTACTTTGGAAGAAAAAAATAAAGGAAAATATGTTAATATCTCAACTATAGATATAGAGGGTGGTAGTAGTCGTTTGGTATACCTTGAGGGTTATGAAAAACCTTTAAGACTTATCAAGCAAGTAGTCAAAAACGGCGATGATGGCGAATCTACTTATTTATATCTTGTTACAAATGATATAGACTTATCTTTCGATGAAGTACTCGAAATCTACAAAAGACGGTGGAAAATAGAGGAATATCACAAATCACTCAAGCAGAATTTAAAAATAGAACACTCCCCTACAAAAGTTGAAACTTCACAAAGAAACCATATACACTTAGCCGTACTTGGCTTTATTAAATTAGAAAAACTTCGACTGAGTTACAAAATGAACCATTTTGCTATCAAGGAAAAAATCTATATTGAGGCTCTTCGGAGTGCTTATCAAAAAGTTCAGGAATTACAGGTTGCTTAGAATTGTAACATTTCTAGGAATTTATAAATTTAGATTATCGTAACATCAGTAAATAATTTATTACCGTGTAGAAAATTCATTCTATTCCAACTACCCTTAATCTATAATAACAAATATAAGTATTCAATCCAATAGAACATTATTTTAGATAAAATATAAAAAATATAAAAAAAGCTTTTAAATGAACTCACTTAGCATATTTGGCACAAGCAGCGATGCCGGAAAATCGACACTCAGTTTTGCGATAACCTATCTTCTGCACCATCGTGGCATCAGCGTAGCTCCCTTTAAAGCCCAAAACGTCTCAAATAATTCACATGTAACGGATGATAGTGGCGAGATAGCAATCCCTCAGTACTTTGCGGCAGAGGCAATAGGCCTAAAAACAACTACAAATATGAACCCTGTTTTGCTAAAGTCAGGCTCAAAAAACAGCGCTCATCTCATCATTAACGGCAAAAGTGTAGGCGAGAGGGACATGCATGCATATTACCGTGACATAAAAACACTACAACCCATCGTAAAAGAGGCATTTTTAAAGCTCAAAGATGAGTATGACGTCATTGTCGCCGAGGGGGCTGGAAGTCCTGTTGAGCTTAACCTTATGGATAAAGACCTCTCTAATATCTACGTGGCAGATGAGTTTAACACAAAGATTATCTTGATTGCGGACATTGAGCGCGGCGGAGTTTTTGCATCCATTTACGGAGTTTATAAACTGCTTCCAAAAAAACTGCGTGAAAATGTTATCGGAGCAATCGTCAATAAATTTCGAGGCGACATAACTCTTTTTGATGAGGGCAGAGTTATCATAGAGAAGAAGTTTGGCATCAAAGTTTTGGGCGTTGTGCCATACAAACCATTTAACCTCGGTTTTGAAGACAGCCAGTCTATAATGAACTACACTCAGGACAATTTAAAAGCCAAAATCAAGGTAGGCGTTATAAAACTCCCGCACATCAGCAACTTTACAGACTTTGAGCCGCTTGTTGCGGACCGTGAAGTTGCACTCTCCTTTATCTCAAATCCCGCCGAGGCTTCTGTACGTGACCTGATTGTTCTTCCAGGGAGCAAAAGAGTAGTAGAGGATTTGGCGTGGCTTCGTGAGAGAGGCTTTGAAGAGATTTTAACCTCTAAAAAACAAAAAATAGTCGCCATCTGCGGCGGTTATGAGATGATGTTTGAGCGCATCTTAGACCCAGACGGAGTGGAATCCGAACGTCAAGAGGTCAAAGGTTTAGGACGCATAAAAGGCGATGTAGTTTTTGGCAAAGAGAAGATTGTGAAAAAGGGGTGTTACTATCTCTTTGGCTACATGATAGATGGCTACGAAATACATAACGGAGTTGCTAAAAAAAGAGTTGTAAAGAAGAAAAATCTATACGCTACTTTTGTGCACGGCATTTTTGAAAACGACTCATTTAGATACAGACTATTCTCTAAAATAGATAAAAACTACGAGGGATATGACTTTAAAGAGTACAAGGCAAAAGCGATAGATGAGTTTGCAGAACATATAAATCTACATGTAGATATGGATTTTATAGAAATGGCGCTCCATGAGTAAAAAAGCACTCTTTATCGGCGGCATCAAAAGCGGAAAATCTCTAAATGCAGAGATATACACTCTCAAGAACTCTTCAAAAAAACCAATCTATCTGGCAACTACAGAGTTTATAGACGATGAGATGCAAAAACGCATCGACGCTCACAAACTCCAAAGAAGCGCTCAATTTGAAACTATCGAAGAGCCTCTGCAACTCTATAACGCAATAACAGAGTGTGATAGCTCTGTTTTAATTGAGTGTGTTAGTATCTGGATAAACAACATGCTCTACCACGGATTTGGATTTGAGGAGATGAAGAGAGAAATAGAGGAAATTTTGGCGCTTGATAAAACGGTCGTCTTTGTTCTAAACGATGTCGGATGCGGGATAATCCCAGAAAACAAGCTTGGACGTGAATTTATAGATATAAGCGGAAAATTATCTCAGCTTATCGCATCTTCTTGTGACGAGGTTTACCACACGATAGCCGGCATCTCAACGAGGATAAAATGAAAAATATTTTTAAAGGTTTCGCCCTCGCAATATCTATGTTAACAACTGTTCCTTTTTTTAAAATTCACGATTTTTACAAGGGAATAAACGGCTACGCTGTTATGTTTTACCCGCTTGTAGGCTTCGTGCTGGGCGCTGTGTTATGGGGAGTGCATGAACTTTTAAATCCGTTTGTAACATCAACTCATCTTGGCATCATCATCTTTGCTCTTTGGGTTTTGCTTACGGGGGCACTTCATCTTGATGGTTTCAGCGATACAGTGGATGGGCTTTATGCTCCTAAAGAGAGAGCCTTGGAGGTTATGAAAGACGCTCATATCGGCGGAATGGGGATGATAATAGGTGTCACTTTTCTTATCCTAAAAGCATCCTCTTTGGCGCATTTTGAACTATTCTATCTTCTGCCGCTTATTCTTATGCTCTCAAGACTAAACGCTGTTTTGGCAATCTACTTCTACCCTTACATCAGCAAAAGCGGGATGGGAACTTTGGCAAAAGAGGAGCTTACAAAATCGCAGATGCTTATAGCGCTCTTTTACTCATTTTTGATAGTTCTGCTATATAGCAAACTCCTTCTGCTTGTTAGCATTTTGTTAGTTTTGTTTGTTATTAAAAGCATATTTGTAAAGAGATACGGCGGTTTTACAGGCGATATTTACGGTTTTTGTATCGAAGTCAGCGAGCTTGTTCTTCTAAATATAGTACTCTTTGGCTTTTTTATATGAGAGTAACACTTCTTCGCCACGGTGAGGTCGATGAGAGATATAAAAACTGCTACAACGGGCACATAGACATAGGCTTATCGGAAAATGGCTCCGCTCAGGCAAAAGAGGTTGCAAAAAAGCTTGATGCAATGGAGTTTGACGCTGTTTATTGTTCTGATTTGAGACGCGCAAAAGAGACTCTTCAACACTCTCTGCATGTAGAAAATGCAATCTTTACGGATAAGCTCAGAGAGAAGTCGTGGGGAAAACATGAGGGACTTGGTTTTGATGAGATTATCGCTCAGGGCGAGGCAGAGTACATAGACTTTTTACAGTGGATAGAAGCACTTGACGGAGAGGCGCACAAAGAGTATGTAAAAAGAGTTGAGAAGTTTTTTTTCGAGTTTTTACCATCACTCAAAAAAGAGAATATCTTGATCGTTACCCATGCGGGAGTTATCCATGTTTTGCTCTCTCTTATAAACGACATAACGCTTGAAGAGGCTTTTGGCATAAAAATTGAGAACAGTTCGATAACAAGGGTTGAAATATGCTAAAATAAACCAAGATTTGAGAAACAAGGTCGAAAGATGGGCGATAAAATCAGCAGCATTCTAATCTCTCTAAAAAACAAAATTGATAAATTTAAAAAACGTATAGGCATAGTTGATAAAAAAGCGCTTATCTCTTTTGAGCTTTCCGAATTTATACAGGAGAGCGAATCTGCACTGCAAAAACTTCCAGAAACCTACAAAAATATCTATGAGTTTACACATGTGCAAGCACAGTTTTTTGTAAACAGAGAAAAAGAACTCAAAGAGATTGGAAACTCTTTTACAAACTGGACAAAAAACCGTTTTGTCGCTTGTGCAATTATTGGAGAAAAGGGATGCGGTATAACATCCATGCTTGATTATTTTTTGACCTCCATTCCGCAAATAGATACTATCAGGGGCGAACTGCACAAAAAAATATTCACTAAAGAGGAGTACTTCAGATACTTCAACTCTCTCTTGAAAACAGAGGGAATTGTGTCAAATAAAGAGCTAATCGATTTTCTTAACAATACACAAGGTGCAAAAATAATTATTTTAGAAAACATTCACCATATGTTCTTAAAAAAAATTGAAGGATTTGAGAGCATGAAGATGCTATTTGAACTTATCTCATACACTACAAAAAAAGTGTTTTGGATAGGTGTTTTAACTCCAGAGACATGGACCTACCTCAACAAAACAATCTCTATCTCAAACTACTTTACAAATGAGATATTTATGGAGCCTTTAGATAGTGATAACATAAAAGAGATAATTTCTAAGCGCAGTGAATTTGAAAATCTAAAAATAGAGTTTATCCCAAAAAATGAGAGACTTAAAAGCACTATGTTTAAGAAGCTAGGTGACGAAGATAAGCACCGTTTTTTAGAAGAAAAAATTTTTAAACAGCTGCATAAACTATCAAATGGAAACATCTCTCTTGCAATGCTCTACTGGGTAAGAGCGATTGAGAAGATTGATGAGCAAACTATCTTTGTCACAGAGATTGACGACATCGACTACTCATTTGTTAAAAATCTCTCCTCAGAAGCCCTCTTCGCACTTCAGGCGCTTATACTACATGACGGACTTGCGCTCAACGACTTCTCTATCGTGATGAACGAATCCCATGAAGAGTGCCGTAAGATGCTTATGCCGATGCTAAAAGAGGGGTTGCTCATACAGCCGCATAAAAAGTACAATATAAATCCTGCCATCTATAAGCAGATACATGACTATCTCTTATCTAAAAATTTTATCCACTAAGACGGAGCGCTAGTATGAAATTTATAACTCTCTTATTTTTTACTTTTTTTACGCAGTTACTATTCGCTGCCGATGCCTTGACAGAGGATGCCGAACCAGCAGTTGTCCCTATAGATTTTTTTGCAATATTTTCTCTCTCAAAAATTCTTTGGACGCTGCTCTTTTTTGTTATCGCTTATACATTTATAACTCTTTTAACAAAAATATTTGAGTTTTTTGCGCAAAAGAGCGCCAGAGTCAGAATCCCTATAAAAGGGTTTATTCCACTCTTTAGAATTGCACTTTGGACACTTTTTGTAATTGCAATCATAAAGATAATATACAACCCTCCAAAAGAGATTCTTCTTACTACTTTTGCCTCTGTTGCGATAGCGGTCGGTTTTGCTACGCAGGATTTGCTCAAAAATATATTCGGCGGTATTATGCTTCTTTTTGACCGCCCTTTTAAAGTCGGTGACAAGATAAAAGTTGGCGAGGATTACGGCGAGGTTATAAACATTGGACTTCGTGCAACAAGAATTGCAACTCCTCAAGACTCAGTGGTAGTAATCCCAAATATGGAGCTTATGAACACCTCCGTTTCAAATAGCAACTCTGGCGAACTATACTGTCAAGTAGTTGCAAAAGTCATGCTACCCATTGATGCGCCGATGGATAAAATCCGCAAAATCGCCATTGAAGCGGCGCAAGTTTCAAGATATGTCTATCTTAACAAACCTATAGAAGTGCTTTTTACAAACAAAATCTATCAACGCAGCTCTTTTTTAGATATGGAGATAAAGGCATATGTCATGGATATTCGTTATGAGTTTGAGTTTAAAAGCGATATGACGGAGATAGTTATAAAAGAGCTTTTTGCTCAAGGCATTATCAGCAAGGAAGATTTAGATTGATGAATACGTACAACATTTTTACAAACGAGCCTGACACTCTGCCAAGCGGCAAAGCGGACTTTTTACTAGCAGCTTCCGTTACAAAAACCTGCGAGATTGAGGGGATAACTCAAGCGGGCATCCCCGGAATGATACCGCTTACTCCTACGCTTGATGCGGAGTTTATCATAAACGAAAGAGTCTACTCTCTTGGTGAAGTTGCAGAAACTCCAACAGGCGTACCTACCCCTGCAATCATTACAAGAGCGGTACACAACCTCACACCTTTTAGCGCTATAGAGATTCTTGACTTGGGACTGCAAAGAGTGCCGCAAAATTCACCGTGCCAGCACTTTAACATTCTCCCATCTGACTCGATAGCCACGGGTGCAAATATAGACGCAAAAGCTGTTTTTGAAAAAGGGATGAGAGCGGGAAGAGCTTACGAGCTAAAAGGAAGCTATCTTATCCTCGCAGAGAGCACGCCTAGCGGAACAACAACAGCCGCGGCAACAGCCTTGGCACTCGGATATGAGTGCAGAGGCGACTTCTCTTCAAGTTTTCTAAATGTGCCGAGCAATATCAGAGACGAGACCATAAACATGGCTCTTTCTTTGATAAATAACGATATGGGCAATTTTGAAAAGCTCTCCTTTGTGAGTGACAATATGCTTATCTTCTGTGCCGGTTTTTTAATGGAAGCAACGCGGAGATTTCATGTGGTTTTAGCCGGAGGAACACAGATGGCGGCGTGCCTTTTGGTGGCGGACGCACTTAGAGAAGATGTACTGATGAGAGTAAAACATGAGAATATTACTCTTGCAACTACGCAGTGGGTGGCAGGTGATAAAAACTCGAATATTGCGCATATTTTATCACTTCTAAGCTACAAGCCGCATGCGATTTATACGACCTTTTCATTTAAAGAGGCGACAATTTCTGTTTTGAAAAAATATGACGATGGAGAGGCTAAAGAGGGCGTAGGTGCAGGCGGAGCGCTTGCTTATGCCTATACAAACGAGAGCGACAACGAAGAGATTTTAAGAGAGATTGAGCGCATTTTATATATAATGTAAATTTATATGTTAGAATTTCTCTAAAAAAAGGTTTTTTAGTTATGAAGTTGGATTTAAAATCAAAATTACTAATCTTGCTAATAATTCCCCTAATGTTCGTAATCGCTCTATCATCAACTATCCTCTATAGCCTATATAGCGAGAAAAAAAATCTAGAATATACAAAACACCATATTCTTCAAGCTGAAACATTATCCAGAGTTACCCACTATATGCAGATAGAGAGAGGTGTCACCACAGGATTGATTACAAGCTCAAATATTGATGGAAATAGCGAGCAGCTCCTAGATGCAAAGAAAAACACAGACAGGGCAATCGATGATGCGATAGCCAGAGTATCTTTGTGTGAAATATGCACAAGCAACGGTGAGGCACTAGAGCTTTTAGGAGAGATAAAATCAAGGGAAGAGGCTGATTTACTTCGCACTTCAGCGGTTTACGCAAGAGATTACTACACAAAAAAAATATCCTCTCTACACACTCTGATACAAGCAATCCCTTCGCTAATCGATGACAGAGAAAACAGAAACTACATTCAATCATACAGCTATCTCTCTTCTGCAAAAGAGGCTCTGGGCCAAAATAGAGCAATTTTAGTGGAAGTGTTTACAAATAAAGAATTTTTAAACAGCACCTTTATGGCTTTGAAGCAAAACATAAAAATATATAGTATTGATACTCAAAGTTTTATTACTGTTGCGTCAAAAAAAGTTTTATATTTTTATAATGAAATATTTAAAGGCGAAGCGGTCGAGGAGACATTTACAATAATAGATGCGGCTGTAAAAAACAGTGATTCTCTTGTAGCTACACCCTCCTATTGGTTTGAAAAATCGACAGAAACTATAAATCTGCTAAAAAAAGTAGAGGAGAAGCTTTTTAGTGAGGTAAATATTCTTATAAACGAAAAACTTGATGCCACCTCCTATAAACTAACGGCACTACTCCTGTTTTTAACTATCTCTGCGGTTGTTGTTACCTTTTTAATAGTGCTTACGGTTAGAAAAATTTTATTCTCTGCCAATGCACTAGAGAGCGAGTACGATAATTCGCTTCTTCTTTTAGAGCAGTACAAATCAACGGTTGACAGAAGCTTTATTGTCTCAAAGTCAGATGCAAATGGGATTATTACCTATGTAAATGACGAATTTTGCAATATTACCGGATATTCAAAAGACGAACTCTTAGGCAAACCGCACAATATAGTAAGACACCCAGATATGTCAAAAGAGACGTTTAAAGATTTATGGCATACTGTAAAAGATTTAAAACAGCCATGGTTTGGCAATATTAAAAACAGAAAAAAAGATGGCTCTTACTACTGGGTAAAAGCGATTATAAACCCGATAATGGACAATAACGGAAATATTGTAGAGTACATAGGCATAAGAACAGATATCACACAGCAGCAGAAAATAGCACAACACTTCCAAGAGCAGCTGATGGTATCTGTGAAAAACTTTGATTCCTCCTTGCATCTCTTAAAAGAGTATGAAAAGGCCATTGATATAAGCGCGATACTCTCAAGAACCGGTAAAGAGGGCAATATAACCTACGCCAATAACAAGTTTTTGGAAATTACAGAATACTCGCTAAATGAACTTCTTGGCAAAAGCCACAATATTTTAAAAACTGACGATACCGATGAAAAGCTCTATAAAAATCTCTGGACTACTATTACAAAAGGGAAGGTATGGCAGGGGATTCTCAAAAACAGAGCAAAATCTGGAAGAGAGTTTTGGGTAAATGTAACGATTGTACCCATTAAAGATATAGGCGGCACTATCGTCGAGTATCTCGCAATCAGAACCGATGTGACAAAAATCATGCAGCATAAAAAGGAGCTTGAAGAGTTTGCAAAAACTGACTCGCTGACTGGACATGGAAACAGATTTCAATTAAATTGCGATATTGAGAATTTGCTCAATCCCTCCATTGCTGTTTTTAACATCGACAATTTCAGACAAATCAACGATTTTTACGGGCATCAATTCGGAGATCTGGTTATCATATCTATCGCAAACAAGATATACAATCTTATTTCCAAAGAGAATAACCTCAGCTTTTACAGACTGCAGGGAGATGAGTTTGTCATATTGGCTACTAACACTCCAAAAGAGGAGTTTATATCAAAAAGCAGAACGATTTTAAACATTATAACAGAGAAGTTTAGCCTCAACAATGAGGAGATACTCCTCTCATGCAGCTGCGGAATCTCGTTTGAATACATGGAGCACCTTCTATCTAGCGCAAATATGGCGTTAAATGTGGCAAAAAAGAGTAATGTAGATTTTTTAGTCTATGATGAGTCTCTCTCGCTAAACAGCAAATATGAGAACAATATAACTTGGACAAGAAAACTCTCAAATGCACTAAAGACGGATAACATAGTCGCATACTACCAACCGATTGTAAATAACTCAGATATATCTAACAAAAAGTATGAGTGTCTTGTGAGAATGATTGACGATGGCAAAGTAATCTCTCCATTTTTCTTTCTCGATATCGCCAAGCAGACAAGACAATATTTTGATATTACTAAAACCGTAATTTATCAGGCGTTTGAGATGTTTAAAGACAAAAATATTGAATTTTCAATCAACCTCTCAATCAACGACATATTAGAAGCTAATATCTCCGACTATATACTAATGATGCTAGAAAAATACGACATCGGCTCCAAGGTTGTTTTTGAGATTGTAGAATCCGAGTATATAGAGAACGTTGATGGCGTTCTAAATTTTATAGCAGCTGTTAAAAAATATGAGTGCAAAATAGCCATAGACGACTTTGGAACAGGATACAGCAACTTTGAATATCTTATAAAACTAAAAGCCGATTATCTAAAGATAGACGGCTCTCTTATAAAAAATATGGACAGTGACCAAAACGCATTTTTAGTTGTTTCTACCATTGTAGATTTCTCAAAAAAGCTTGGCATGAAGACTATTGCAGAGTTTGTGGAGAGTGAAGCGATATTTAAAATAGTAAAAGATTTAGGGATAGACTACTCTCAGGGGTACTACTTCTCTGCACCAAAAAATATTTTATAAAATTTCCTAAACTCTATCAAGAAGTTTTTTAAGAATGTAGAGCTTCGCCTTTAAATCCTGCAACTCCTCATCGCTCTTGGCATCTTTTATCTCTTTTTTTGTCTGTTCTATCTTTTCGTAAAGCTTCTCTCTTAGTTTTTCCTTCTTCTTCTCATCGGTTATCTCACTGAAAAAAAGCTTCTCAATCCCCTCAAATACTCTATCTATCTTCATATTTGGACTCCTAAAGTTCTGATGTCTATATCTTTTATCCACAATATTGTAGCTACTTGTATCAGTTTTTGCGTCACGTCATAGGCAAATACGCTGTCGTTTATAAGCGATGTTGCCATCTTGGAGTCTATTTTATTCTCTCTTATTAGCGTATCTATTCTGCTGTTTTTAATGCTCTCAAGCGCCTTTGTATTCTCTTTTAAAAGCTCGATGGCAGAGATAACGTCAAGCTCATCATCATGCTCTTTTAGCTTCTCTATCGTGTCTATGGTTCTTGCGATGTAGAGCCTTAGGTTGTTATACTCATCTTTTACATAAGGGTTTTTTGATTTTGAGTAGTAGAGAATGTTTTTTTGCAAATCCCTCATATTTTTTATCGCCTCAATAATCATTCGCGAAGCAAGCTTTAGGTCATATACCTTGTTTTGATACTCTTCATTCATATTATCCTGCGAAAGAGTGGCATAGTGGACAATCTCGCCATAGAGTGATTTAATCTTGTTTGTGTAAAACTCGTTTATATCTGTATTTAGGGTTATGTCCGTATCTTTTACCGCGCTCTCCAAGTCGGCATTTTTTATAAACTTGTGTCTATGCAAAAACATTGAGTGAGAGATGGCTTCAATCGCGCTGTCGTAAAGACGAATGGTCTCTTTTTTTATCGACTCTATCGCCGCATCAGGTACATTTATAACCACTTTGTCGAGATAGAGCGGTTTTAGCGCATACATATTTACCTCTATAAAGAGCGTCTCCAAGTACTTCACAAGCCTGTGCGTAAATGGAGAGACGACCATAACTCCAAGAAGATTGAAAATAGTGTGAAAAAGTGCCAGCTTCATAGCGTAATCGTTATCAGCTATTCCTATTTTTGAAGCTAACAGTATCGTCAAATCGCTTAGTTGATAGAGAAAAATAACCGCTATCGTCGCGGTTGTAATGTTAAAAATAAAGTGCGCAAGAGCTACTCTTTTTCCGTTTGAGTTTGAAGATATAGCCCCGAGAACAGCAGTTATGGTCGTTCCTACATTTGCCCCGATTGAAAGTTCAAGCGCATTTATATAGACAATCTGGTTTGTAGCAAGAGCGGTGATAATAAGCGCCATTGCGGCACTGCTTGACTGCATAACTACTGTCGCAAAAATTCCAAAAGAGATGTAAATCAGAGCGCCCAAATACCCCTCGACCGCAAACTTTGAGAGTTCAAACCTGCTCTCTAAAACCTCAAATCCGTCTTTCATGTAATCAATACCTAGAAAAATAAATCCCAGTCCAAGCAGTATTTTTCCTACACCCTGATAGCTTTTGCTCTGCGAAAATCTCAGCACGACCCCAAAAATCACCATTGGCATCGCATATATCGCTATATCTATCTTTACGCCAAAAGAAGAGACTATCCAAGCAGTCGTAGTCGTTCCCAAATTAGAGCCGAAGATTACGCCGATAGCTCCTGCTAGAGTAATAAGCTCTGCACTTAAAAAAGAGATGATTATTACAGAGACCAGAGATGAACTCTGCATAATCGCCGTTGCAACAAATCCGGTTCCTATCGCCTTTGGCAGAGTATCTGTACTGACTTGCAAAGCCCTCTCAAGCACACCTCCGCTAAATAGTTTAAACCCCTCTTCCATAAAAACCATACCGACTAAAAATATAGCAACACCAGCTATGATAATCTTGTAGTCGTCGTTATAAAAGACCACAAATGCAAGGGAAAGTAAAAAAAACTGAAAATAGTACTTTTTTAACATCAGCGACCTTAGATGATATGAGTGTAATTTAACATACTACTATCTTTTGTTTTAAATTTGCTTTTTTATGTTTTTGTATTTACTAAGGTCTGAAGATATATTTTTTTCCTTCGCTATTTTTTACGTTGCAATTCTAAAAGTTGTTTATCCATCTATTCCCCCAAGATATTTACTATCAGATTTATCACGGTTTCTTTTTGTTGCGGGTCGCTTTTGGCAGTCATGAGTGAAAGTGCTACAAGAGCGTTATCATTGATTTTTAGCTCGCCGCTATTTTTATAAAGCATATTGTTTTTAGACAAAAAGAGAATAAACATAAAAGCACCGATGCGTTTGTTGCCGTCATTAAAAGGATGCCCTTTGATGATGTAGTAGAGCAGATTTGCCGCTTTCTCTTCTACGCTAGGAAGTAAATCAACACCGCCAAATGTTTGGTAGATGTTTCGCACCATACCGCCAAACTCTCCCGCTTTTTCATGTCCAAAAAGCTCGGTAGCTTCGCCTTTTTGCATAAGCTCACTTTTTAGTTGTGCGATAGCCTCTTTTGCCTCATCAAAATCCAAAACGAACTTTGCTTCTTTTGGCTCAATGTTTACATGTAAAGAGTCCTCATCATAACCTTGTAACAGTGACCAAGTACGAGAGTAGTTTAGTATTACATCCAACAGCCCTTTGGCTTCATGAAGTTCAAGCTCGCTTTGTGAGATAGTATTTTGCAGCAGTGATATAGTCTCGTTTAACTCTTTAAGCCCTTTTTGCTCCAGCCTTTTATGGTTGATAGCATAGCCGTTTACGAGATACTCTTTTAGGACTTTGGTCGCCCATACTCTAAAGCTTGTGGCTCTTTTAGAGTTTACTCTGTAACCAAGTGAGATGATCATATCTAGGTTATAAAATTCTACTTCCCGTTTAACTTCTCTTTTTCCCTCTTTTTGAACTGTTGCATTTTTTGCAACAGTTGAGTTTTTATCTAGTTCGCCCTCTTTAAAAATATTTCTTATATGCCTTGAGATAACAGACTTATCTCTATCAAAAAGCACTTCCATCTGCTTCTGACTCAGCCATACGGTATCGTTTTCAAGCGATACATCAAGCTTTATCTCTCCGTTTATATCTTTGTAGATGATTATGTCTGACTTGATTTGATTATTCATTGTTTTTTCCTTATTTCAAACTATCTTTACTATTCCACGAGAGACGAGCAAGTCTCTTACCGCTTTATTGTTAGTTACATGTTCACTTGAGATTTGACTTTTACAGCTCATATTTCGAGCTTTTACTTTGTACTTGGTAATTTCCGTTGCAAAATCTTTTGCTTTGAGCGATAGTATTGCTATGTCTGGGAACTTTTTTTCTATCATCGATGTACTCCAAAAATCAAATAATTACAAATATATTAGCAAGAAAGATAAAGAGCAAGAAAAAGTATTGCGATTTGTCATAAATTTTTTTTCATTTCTATATGCCGTACTTTAAATATTGGTATTTGTTTATTCAAGATAAAATAGAGCGTCCATAAGAGCTACTCTTCCATTCCAAGCTTTTAACTCTTCTTTATTAGTTGGTTTATCTGAATTATACCAAGGGGATTGCCTAACTGGTTCAATAATTTCATCCCAATATCTTTCATAACTTTTTGCTTTTATAATATCTCTTTTTATTCCGAAATTTTTCATTAAATTAGGTTGATTTGCCCCAGTTAAACAAAAAAACTCATCTGGTCTTTTCATTGAAAGTAATCTAGTTATAGGGCTTACTCCATAACCCCATCCAGCTTTTTCAAACTTATTATCAATATCTTTAAAAAACTTATCCGCCATTTTAAAATAGTATAAAAACTCATTATAGTTTTTAAAACTAACTTCTCCATCTAATGGCATAAGTTTAAGACTATCTGAAATATATTGTAATTGTGGATCATTAGGAGCTAACCTGCCTAAAAATGCTGGTATTGGCATTCTTCCAAATAATCTCCAATCTTTTATTCCATCGCTTATTTTATTCGCACCAGCAATATTCTTTCTTTGTATTTCTGTCATCTTTTCAAAACTATTCTGATTAAAATATTCACGAACTTTTGTTAAAAGTCTTAACCTCTCATCTAAATGGTTGCCTTTTTCTAGCAATAGAGAATAATATTCATCCCAACTCAATGATAAAATTGGTGATTTATACAAAGGATTTTGTATTACATTTGGACTAAAATCATCAAGATTTTGCTTTTGTATATTTTTTTGATTCCAAACATTTTGATAACCTTGTAAATCTTCTTTTTTAAAAATTTCAGCTTTTTTATAATAGTTATCAATTATGTTTTTAATTTCTGTAAAATTATTGCCATCTTTTGAGTTAAACATTGTCATAACTTCACTATTTTTAGATAAAGCAGATTGTGTAAAATTCGCACTTCCGCTTAAACAAATCCAATCGTTGTCATCATTCCAAAATAGATAAATTTTTGGATGAAAAATACCGTTTTCTTGTTTATAAAATCTTACCCTTTCATCATCTAAAAATTCTTTTATAAAATCAGGATGTGTCTGATAAAAGTGTAGTCCAACTGTAGAAAATTTAATTTTCTTTTTATTATCTATTAACAATTTAAAAGCCTCGCTACTAGCAGAAGCCCAAGCAACGGACATACTAATATTCTCAAATTTTGTAATACAATCACAGATATTGCGTGCAATTTCTTTAGCAGAAGATAAAATTTGCATTATTTTTCCTTGTTATTTTTTCATTTCACATACCGATGTTACCAAATATTAATGATGATGTTCCGCCTTAAGCAGCTCTTTTGCAGCCTCGTCCGAGAGCTGTTCTATCTCCAAAATCTTGCCGCTTGCTACGAGCGGGATGCCTGCTAGTTCATGATTTGCATTGAGGGTTGCGTGCTTTTTCTCTATGCTCTCAACCACATAAACCACTCCTTCCTCTTCGCCGTCAAGTTCTGCACCTACATGAATATCATCAGGCAGATCTTTGAGCAGTTCTTTTAAAACTAAAGTCTCATCATACTCTCCAAACGCTTCTGCGGGAGTGAGCGTAACATGAAAAGTATCACCTATCTTTTTTCCCTCAAGCTCATCTTCTAGCTTTTGAAAGATTTGATTATAACCGCCGTGAATATACATAAGCTCCTCACTCTCATCAATTATGTTGCCCTCTTCATCTTCAAGCTTTATAAGCATTGACACAAGTGTATTTTTTTTAATTTTATCCATAGAAAATCCTTTCATTACCTAAGTAACTCTTTTTGTTTTTTGGTAAGTTTATCGTAAACAAGCCCATAAGAGTGGTCTATTAGTTCTCTAAGAAGCGCATCATCCACATCGCCGCCGAGTGTTATGATGTTCCACTGTTTTTTGCTCTTTTCATATTAAACAAAACAACCGCCGCAAATGCCAACAGACACCCGATAATTGTAGAGAGAGCAACAACCTCACCATAGACAAACCAGCTTGAGACTATTGCCCCTATCGGGACTATAAACATAAAAACTCCAGTTCTGTGCGCTCCGACTTTTCCTGCTGAGACAAAATAGAGCGCGGTGCTGAATGTTCCCGGAATCACTCCGATAAAAATTATAGTCATCCAAAAAACAGCATCATACGCTTCAAAATCAAACGGCGCGTACGGCAGAGCAAAAAGCATATTTATAAAAGCCGTAACTCCAAAAACAACAAAAGTGTAAAACATCAAATGCGCTCTTGAAGAGGCCTTTTGCGAGATAACCGTTACAAGCGACCAGACAAAAGCGCACCCTAAAAAGTATGAGCTTTGAACATCAAAAAACCCAAATCCATCAAAAGGTATGCGAAGAAGAATCACAGCGCCCAAAACACCAATGAAGAGCGCTGTAACCTGCCTAAGCGAGACTTTTGTGCCCAAGAGGGATATAGACAACATGTAAGTAATGATTGGAGCAAGAGAGGTAACCATCGTGCCGCCGTATCCAGCTTCTCCATGGCTAAGACCTGCAAAAAAGAGGTAGTTAAAAAGCGAGGTAAGTGCTCCTGCAAGTAACATGTACAAAAATCCCACTCTATCTGTTTTAAGGGGAGTTTTTAAAAACCACACAACAGGAATTATGCTTATAAATGAGACGGCATATCGCCAAAAAGCCGCTACTTGCGCGTTTGAGTGTTCAGCCGCGACCTTGCCTGCCGTCCACGCAACACCCCAAAAAAGCATAGCTATAATCATCCACACAAAATATTTGGTACTGTTTTTTGTCTCTTCCACTATTTTTCCGTTGTGTCTTATAGTTTTTTAGCTATCTGTCTCTCGTTTTTCTATAACCTTTATTGCTTATCCCGCGTCCCGCATAGTTTTTCTTAAAACATGCCTGACAGATTCCGTATGGTGAGTTTGGCGGCAGCGGAGCATTGCACATTCTGCACTTTGTGGCAAGCTGGCTCTGCTGAAGCGAATTTTCTATAAATTTATTTAAAATCCCTCTTGATGCTCTGGCTCTGTTTGTATCGATAAAGTAGTCGCTAAAGCGGTAACTCAGCCAGAGATAGAGTGAAATCTCTTTTACCATATCCTCGGCACGGAGCAGCTCATCAGTCGTCTGCGCATAACTTCCGACAAGTGGTACGATATTGTAATGTATTGGCATCCTCTTCTCAAGTGAAGCCAGATAGCTCTCATAAGCCGCAACGATATATGGAGATTTTAGAGTTAATGGCGCACAAGCTAGATGGTACTTTGTAGCAATATCGAGATCGTAACTGTCAACCAAGATAGAGGTCTCCAGCATGTCATCAAGATTTGTTGCCATAAACGGGCCGTCAAACTCCATATTTTTTACAAAAAACATCAAAATCTCATGCAGTGACTTCTCCTCAAGAATATTACCGACAAGTTTGATATGGTCAAGATTTGCCATCACTTTAAAAGGCACTGTTATCTTTTTCGCCTCTTTATGAAAGTTCTTTTGTATAACACTCAAAACATCACCGCTCAAGGCTCCTACATAACCCTCTTCATGAAGCCCGAATCTTCCCGCGCGACCAGATATCTGATGAATTTCGCTCGGCAGAAGGCTTCTGTCATTTACTCCGTCAAACTTCTCGGCTTTTGAGAAAAGAATGGTTTTTATGGGCAGGTTCATCCCCATCGCAATAGCATCGGTAGCAACGAGTATCTGCGTCTCGCCTGCACGAAACCTTCTTGCCTCTTCACGTCTGACTTCTGGAGAGAGATTTCCGTAAACAACACTAACACTGAAATATTTGGAGAATGTTTGTTTTAACCTCAGCACGTCTTTTCGGCTAAATGCGATGATTGCCGTGCCTTCTTCCACATCTTTTTCACTAACAGGTGAGTTTAAAAGTGTTAGCGGATTTTTTCTCTCAAACTCTATTATCTCAAGCTCTTCACCCAAATACTTAGCAAGCTCTACTATCGCCTCTTTTGCGTTTGGCGAACCTGTCATTATGACCTCTTTAGCAGGCGCGCCTATAATTGCATTTGCCCATGCCCAGCCGCGGTCGCGGTCTTCTAGCATCTGTACCTCATCGATTACGCAGACATCTACATCAACGTCAAAGTTTACCATCTCGATGGTTGAGCTTATATGCGAGGCATCTTCACTGACAATCTGCTCCTCTCCGGTTATCAAAGAGGACTCAATACCGCTCTCTTTTAAATCCTCAAAACCCTCTAACGCCAAGAGTCTAAGCGGTGCAAGGTAATATCCAGTATCTGCACTCTTTAACTTCTGCATAGCCTGATATGTCTTTCCGCTGTTGGTAGGACCTATGTGAAGTGTCAATTTTCTTCTCATGTCACGTGCCAGCGGAAAAAGGTTTTTAAAATCCCTGATTGTGCGTGCGAGCAGTTCGTATCTCTGCTTTTTTGCTATCTCGTCATGGATGGAGTGTGCAAATCTTTTAACTGTCTTTCGCGCGATTTTCGGCGAGATATTCAGCGATGAGGGCAACAGGTCAAACAGAGCCTCATAAACTTTTGAGTAGAGCACCGCATGAGTCAAATGAAGCAGAGCAGCATAAGAGTTGCACTCCTTAACCAAAGAGTTTAAGTCACTTAAAAACTGCTCTTCATGCTCTTTTTTGGAGTCGTTTATCACATCGCTAAAATCTAATCCGTTGCCCTTCCATATATCTTCTAGAAGCGAATTCAGTTCAACATGCAGTTCTAAAACATATGGCTGATTTTTGTCTGAATGCGGCAGTTTTAGGCTCTGCTCAAGACGTATCAATAGCTCCTCGTCATGAAGTTCTGTCTCAACGTCTCCAAGCTCTCCTGAAATAATGCTAGAGAGAATGCTCTCTTTTATAAGCGGATAGGAAACCTTGGTTTTAGGAGGCGTTACACGAAGCGAGCTTACTATCTCTTTTTGAGTCAGATACAGATGCGGGTCACTAAGATTTGCTATAAAGTTCTCTATCTCTTTTTGCTTTAATGCAACTACACGCTCCTTCTCTTCATTTATCTCTTTAACAAGCAGCTCTTCTTCGCTGTTTTGAAGGTAGTCGTAGTCGTAAACTTTGGTATTAAGCGTCAAAATTTTGTGAAAACTCTGTCCATATAGAACATAATGGAGCGAGGCGTTGAACTCCAACGAGTCGTCGATGTCAAAAATTCCGTCAACTTTTTTCTGAACGCGCTCTTTTTTCAGATTATATCTTATGTGTCGTAGCTTTGACTCCATCTTCTCTATGGTAATTTTTTTGCTTCTAACGTCCATAAAAGCTTCGCGAAGCAGCCTAGCCTCCTCGTGGCTTACATGCAGCTCATCTATCAGTGCGTCTATCTTATCTTCTCTCTCAAGAGTTGGCTCTTTTGAAACGGGCGATTTATAAATCTTGCCCTCATGTGTAAAGAAGTTTAAAATGTCTGAGCGAAAGTGGCTATCCGCCTCACTCCACAACATTCTTGCCATCTTAATAAGCATATCTCTGCTCTGGTCGATGTCGTAGATGCCAAGAAAGCTAAAGAGCTCACTCAGCGTTTGTGTGCTTACTCTTGCAACCCCAATATCAAACGGGTCGTCGTCAAAATATTTTCTTATTTTTTGGTTTATCTTAGAGTTTTTCTTGTTTTTCTTTGCCATTTATCTTGGTCCATATCACTCAAAAGCTTTTTTTATAATCTACAAACTTTATAATGATATATAATAGCAAAATAGTGGTTACAAATGAGACTAAAATATTTGTTGTCTAGCCCAAGGAATGCTTCGCTTATAATCTTCTGCTAATTTTTTGAGAATTTGTCGTTGAGTTGCTTGAGCCATCATTCAATAAAGCTTGTCACTCTGAGTGAGCGCACTTCTCCCGTCACTCTGAGTGAGCGCACTTCTCCCGTCACTCTGAGTGAGCGCACTTCTCCCGTCACTCTGAGTGAGCGCAGCGAGTGAAGAGTCTCTGCTGAAGTCCAAGAGAGATCCTTCGCTTCGCTCAGGATGACAAAAAGGGGCACTCAGGATGACAAACACCCGTCACTCTGAGTGAGCGCAGCGAGTGAAGAGTCTCTAGCTGTTATATCAAATCTTCATACAAATCTTGCCAAGTTGCATTTTCTTTCTCAATGAGATTTATTTTTTTGCTTCTTTTCCATCCTTTTAGAACTTTTTCTCTTGTGATTGCTGTTTGCATCTCATCGCAAAGCTCAAAATAGACTAACTTTGTTACATTGTATCTTGCAGTAAAACCTTCAACGACATGATTTTTATGCTCATAAATTCTTTTAATCAAATTAGATGTAACCCCTACATACAAAACATGATTTGACTTATTAGTAAGCATATAGACAGCAGGTTGTTTTTGCATGTGTTTGCCTTTTTGAGTTTTATAAATTATAACAAAATTTTGACTTGAGCTTATGAGAGAGATCCTTCGCTTCGCTCAGGATGACAAAAAGGGGCACTCAGGATGACGAAAAGGGGCACTCAGGATGACGAAAAGGGGCACTCAGGATGACGAAAAGGGGCACTCAGGATGACGAAAAGGGGCACTCAGGATGACGAAAAGGGGCACTCTGAGTGAGCGCACTTCTCCCGTCACTCTGAGTGAGCGTAGCGAGTGAAGAGTCTCTGCCTGCCCCGTCAAATGCTCTTACATTTAGTTTCCATAAAAACTTTTGTACCAATTCACAAACTTCTCAACTCCGACATCTAAAGAAGTATCAGGTTTATATCCAAAGTCATTCATCAAGCCGCTTACATCCGCATAAGTAGAGACCACGTCGCCGTCTTGCATCTCCATAAAGTTTTTCTTCGCCTCTTTGCCCAGTGACTTTTCAAGTGTTTTTATAAAGTCTAAAAGCTGGACAGGTGCGTTGTTTCCTATGTTGTAAATTCTGTAAGGTGCAGTTGAGCGGTCGGCTGGGAGGTTTTTAGATTGCCACGCTTCGCTCGCAATGAGAGCAGTTGCCGGATTATCTATAACTTTTATAATTCCGTCTACAATGTCGTCTATGTAGGTAAAATCCCTGCTCATATTGCCGTGGTTAAATACCTTTATGGCTCTGTCGTTTAAAATTGCATCGGCAAAGAGCATGGGTGCCATGTCGGGTCTTCCCCACTCGCCATAAACTGTAAAAAATCTCAGTCCCGTTGCTTGAATGCCGTAAAGATGAGCATAAGAATGCGCCATCATCTCATTTGATTTTTTAGTAGCTGCGTAGAGGCTTACCGGGTGGTCCGTATGGTCGCATGTCTTAAAAGGGTGTGATTTGTTAAGTCCATATACTGATGAACTGCTTGCATATGCTAAGTTTTTTACACCAAAGTTTCTGCAAGCCTCCAAAATATTTAAAAATCCAACTACATTGCTTTGAATGTACGCATGCGGATTTTCT
The DNA here is from genome assembly GCF_019429335.1 of Sulfurimonas sp. Taxonomy (GTDB): domain Bacteria; phylum Campylobacterota; class Campylobacteria; order Campylobacterales; family Sulfurimonadaceae; genus Sulfurimonas. Next base: position 22,107 of record NZ_JAHYJB010000008.1, read on the forward strand.
ATGGAGTATCTTACACCCGCTTGCGCGGCAAGATTGCAAACTGCGTCGAACTTTTCGGTTTCAAAAAGGTTATTTATGGTTTGTGTATCTTCAAGACTAGCTTTGATAAATTTATGTTTTGGATACTTTGATGATAAGATTGCCGTGCTACGCTCACAATGACCATTTATCCCAAGTTCTGCTAATCTTGCATACTTTAGATTTACATCGTAGTAGTCGTTAATATTGTCTAATCCCACTACCTCATCGCCGCGTTCTAACAATTTTTTTGCCAAGTGGTAGCCAATAAAGCCGGCTGTTCCTGTTACTAATATCTTCAAATCAAAATCCTCTTAACTATCGCTATTAAATATATCTCTAGTATAAATTTTATCTTTTACGTCCATAATGCTATCGCTCAACCTGTTTGCCACTATAACATCGCTCATCTTTTTAAACTCATCCAAATCTTTTATGACTCTTGAGTTGAAAAAGTCATCTTCTTGACATGCAGGTTCATAGATAACAACCTCGATGCCTTTTGCTTTTATGCGCTTCATAATCCCCTGAATAGCACTGCTTCTAAAATTATCCGAGCCTGTTTTCATAACAAGTCTGTAAACTCCGACAATTTTTGGCTTTTTTGCCAAGATGCTATCTGCTATAAAATCTTTTCTTGTGCTGTTTGATTTTACAATCGCCTCAATCATATTTGATGGCACATTTGCATAGTTTGCAAGAAGCTGTTTTGTATCTTTTGGCAGGCAGTACCCGCCGTATCCGAAACTTGGGTTGTTGTAGTGCGTTCCTATGCGCGGGTCAAGTCCGACACCCTCTATAATCTGCCTTGTATCTAGTCCGTGTGTCTGTGCATAACTATCTAACTCGTTAAAATATGCAACTCTCATGGCAAGATATGTATTTGCAAAAAGTTTTATCGCTTCGGCTTCGGTACTGTCCGTAAATAAAATCGCTATATCTTTTTTGATGGCGCCCTCTGCTAAAAGATTTGCAAATTTCTCCGCTCTTTTGCTCTTCTCTCCGACAATAATTCGGCTTGGGTAGAGGTTGTCATGAAGAGCCAAACCCTCTCTTAAAAACTCTGGAGAGAAGATGATATTGTCCGTTTTAAACTTCTCTTTTAGGCTCTTTACATAGCCTACGGGGATTGTTGATTTTATAACCATCACGGCATCTGGATTTATGCTTAAAATATCGGCAATTACGTACTCTATGCTTTTCGTATTGAAATAGTTTGTCTGCGCGTCATAATCTGTAGGAGTTGCAATAATGATATAGTCAGCCCCCATGTAAGCCTCTTCTTTATCCAGAGTTGCGCGAAAATTGAGGTCGTCTCTTAAAAGATACTCTTCTATCTCTTTGTCTTCGATAGGAGAGATTTTTCTATTTAGCATCTCCACTTTCTCTGGGATAATGTCAAGTGCTACCACTTCGTTATGTTGAGACAGAAGTATCCCGTTGCTAAGTCCGACGTACCCTGTTCCCGCTATTGCTATTTTCATCTAGTTTAATCCTGTAATTATTTAATGTTTATATTTTAAAATAGCTGCATTTTATCCAGATTTTACTTTTAATAAAATTCTAACATGTAGAAAAATTATCATTTTATGCTAAGATATAGACGATTTTCAGCTAAAAGGCAGCCTCATGAAATATATACGATTTTTCAACGAACTAAACATTAATGATGTTCCAACTGTCGGCGGCAAAAATGCTTCACTCGGAGAGATGTACCAAAAACTCACTCCAAAGGGTGTAAATATTCCAAACGGTTTTGCTACGACAAGCGATGCCTACTGGCTCCTTTTGCAAGAGAACAACATAAAAGAGAAAATAGCCGACATCTTGCATGATTTAAATATTAGCGACACAAATAACCTTCAAAAGCGCGGCCTTGAAGTGCGTACACTTATCTTAAACTCACACCTTCCAGAAGCGCTTGTTGATGAGCTGCTTGAGGCATACAAAACTCTATGTGACGAATACAATACAGATGCGGTTGACGTAGCGGTGCGCTCTTCAGGAACGGCGGAAGATTTGCCCGATGCCTCTTTTGCGGGACAGCAAGAGACTTTTTTAAATATAAACACTCCGGAGTCGCTTCTTCTAAGCGTCAAAAAGTGCTTTGCCTCACTCTTTACCGACAGAGCTATCAGCTACCGTACAAGCCGAGGATTTAACCATTTTAAAGTTGCTCTCTCGGTCGGCGTGCAGAAGATGGTTCGAAGCGACATCTCTTCAAGCGGGATTATATTTACCATAGACACCGAGAGCGGTTCAGAAAATCTAATCCTTATAAACTCCATCTGGGGTTTGGGTGAAAATGTGGTAAGCGGGCGGGTAAACGCCGATGAATTTTTCATCTTTAAACCGACTCTAAAAAACGGAATCAACACTATTTTGAAACGCTCTTTGGGGAGTAAAAAAGAGAAGATGTTATACAGCGAAAACATCCATACCCTAAATGTCCAGACAAGCCAAGCGGAGCAAAAAAGTTTCTCCATAAGCGACAGTGAAGCGATGGAACTTGCCAAGCAGGCTCTTATAATAGAGGAGCATTACGGACGTCCGATGGATATTGAGTGGGCAAAAGACGGTAACGACTCCAAACTCTACATTGTTCAGGCAAGACCTGAGACAGTTATGAGCAAACTAGACCAGAGTATCTCCATAGAACACTACTCGCTTGAGAGTGCAAAAGGTGCAAATATTTTAGCATCGGGTCGGGCAGTAGGGGATAAAATCGGCTCCGGCAAAGTAACCATCATAAATGACACAACGGAGTTTGAGAGATTTAACGAGGGCGACATCTTGGTGGCGGATACGACAAATCCCGACTGGGAGCCTATCATGAAAAAGGCTTCCGCCGTTGTGACAAACCGCGGAAGCAGAACATGTCATGCCGCAATAGTTGCACGTGAAATAGGCGTTCCTGCTGTTGTTGGATGCGGCGATGCAACTACTGTTTTAAAAGATGGCCAAATGGTAACCGTAAGCTGTGCACAGGGCGATGAGGGGTATATCTACGAGGGAGAGATTCCATACTTTGTAAAGACCGTAGATATGAAAGAGCTAAGAGCTACAAAAACAAAACTCTTTGTAAATGTCGGCAATCCTGCAGAAGCTTTTAACTTTGCAAAGATGCCAAACGACGGCGTGGGGCTTGCCAGAATGGAGTTTATCATGAACAACTCCATAGTCGCTCATCCGATGGCGCTTGTTGACATGCACAAAGGAAAGAGTGTAAAAGACGAGGAGAAGATACGCTCTTTTATGACGCCTTACACTGACACAAAAGAGTTCTTTGTCCATAAACTGAGCGAAGGCATAGCGATGATTGCGGCTGCTTTTTACCCAAAGCCAGTCATTATCAGAACAAGCGACTTTAAAAGCAACGAGTACCGCAATATGCTCGGCGGACTTCTCTATGAAGCAGAGGAAGAGAACCCGATGATAGGTTTTCGAGGGGCAAGCCGATACTATGATGAGAGCTACCGTGAGGCTTTTGAGTGGGAGTGTGCAGCGTTAAAGAGAGTGCGCGAAGAGATGGGGCTTGGCAACATCAAAATAATGATTCCGTTTGTTCGCACGCCTGATGAGGGAAGAAAAGTCATAGAGATTATGAGCAAACAAGGGCTAGTCCGAGCAAATGATGGACTTGAAATATACGCAATGTGCGAAATTCCCGCGAATGTGATACTAGCTGAAAAGTTTTTAGATGTTTTTGACGGCTACTCAATCGGCTCAAACGACCTGACACAGCTCACTCTTGGAGTCGACAGAGAGAGTGCGAAAATCGCCCACATATTTGACGAGAGAAATGAAGCAGTTAAGAGAATGTTACAGATGGCGATAAAAGCGTGCAAAGAGAGAGGAAAATACATTGGCATCTGCGGTCAGGCACCATCAGACTACCCAGAGATTACGGAGTTTTTAGTTCAAGAGGGGATTGACTCAATCTCGCTAAATCCAGACTCTCTTTTTAAGATGCACAAAGTCGTAGCAGACCTAGAAGAGAAGCTGGCTTTAGGATAAGTTGTTAAAAAGAATAAATGTAATACAATACCGTATTACAAAATAGAGGAGACTAAAATGACTGCTACAGTTAGGCTTGATGAGGCTCTTGAGAGTAAATTAAACAGATTATCAGATGTATTACATAAAAAGAAAAGTGATGTCATTAGAGATGCTATTAATTATTACGCGGCAAATATTGAGAAAACTAAAAAATCGCGAATTTTAATGGCTGTTGAAAAGACAAAAAATAGCGATAAAAATGAGTACAAAGATTTTGAGGGCACTTTAGATGATGGTCTCTAAGGGTGAAATTTGGCTGGTAAACCTCAACCCTGTCAAAAAAAATAATGAAATGGGCAAAATCAGACCTGTAGTTGTGTATCAAAATAATGAATTAAACCACAGTGATTACCCAACTACAATTGTACTGCCTCTGACAACTTCACTTATAGATGATGCCCAGCCGATACGAATGAGAATAGAAAAAAGAGATGATTTAAAGCAAAATTCTGACATTGTCATCACTCAAATAAGAGCCATAGACAATGACAGGTTCATTGAAAAACTCGGCACTCTTACAGAAAAAGAATTAAAAAAGGTAAAAGAACTTTTTGATGAAATATCTTCATGACGATAATTTTTTTCTAAAAAATTTCTCTAGTTCCATAACAACGCCAAGCACAAGCGCAATTAAAAGCAGTGTTGCCCACATCTTTAAATCCACCGGTTCAATACTAAGCAGCGACTGCATAAAAGGGGTGTACATGGATATCATATGAACACCCTGCGCGGCAATTACCGATATCCATAAAAAAATATTTCTGGCATGATTGATTTTAAAAATAGAACTATTTTCACTGCGTGAATTAAACGTATGCACGTTTACCAAGAGCACCATCAAAAGTAGAGTAATATTCCTTGCACTCTCTTCTTCATAACCAAATTCCAGCATAGTATAAAAGACTATAAATGCGGAAATACCCATATACAAGCCGCCTACCGCCACTCTACTAATCATAATTTTATTAAATATAGACTCTTTTGGATTACGCGGTTTGCGTTTTAGCACCTCCGACTCCGCGCCTTCAACGGCAAGTGCAACATCTTGAAAACCGTTTGCAACCAGATTTAGCCATAAAAGCTGTACGGGAAGGAGAGGGATTGGAAGAAAAAATATAATTGAGAGCAGAACAAGCACAATCTCTGCGACTCCCGTAGATATGAGAAGATGAATTACTTTGCGTATATTGTCATACGCCACACGCCCCTCCTCTACACCGTTGACTATGGAGCCAAATGAGTCATCGGTCAGAATCAAATCGCTCGATTCACGCGCAACGTCCGTACCGCTTTTTCCCATTGCTATCCCGATATTAGCAAACTTCAGTGCAGGTGCGTCATTGACGCCATCTCCAGTAACTGCTACATAGTGCCCAAGATTTTGAAATGCTTTTACGATAAGCTGCTTTTGCTCCGGTGATACACGCGCAAAAACTCGTTTATCTGCAATCTCCTCTTTATGCGCTCCTCTTTGCATCCAACTGGAAATCTCCACTCCGTCAATTATTTCATCCCTGATTGTCGCAATTCCTAGCTCTTTTGCTATGAAAAATGCGGTATTTGGATGGTCTCCCGTTACCATTACAACTTTAATTCCCGCTTCCCTAGCAGTTTTTACAGCCTCTTTTACTCCCTCGCGGAGCGGGTCGGTTATCGCCGCAAATCCGCTATACGTATAACCCTCCTTTGCGATGCCATCCTCATCGCTCACCTTATATGCCAATGCAATATTTCTAAACCCTTTTGCCGCCCACTCATCCACCTGCTTTAAAACGGCTCCAATCTCATCTTCGCCGAGTGTAGACATGCGAAGTATTATCTCCGGAGAACCTTTGATAAAATGTACCTTTTGGGACTCAATCTCATAGCTCATTGCCGAATATTTGTTCACAGGCTCGTACGGCATGGCATTTATAGCCTTTTTCTTTTCATGCTTTTTGAAAAGTTCTTCATCCAAAGCCAGAGCGTATTTAGCAAGTGCAATATCGACCTGGTCACCTATAAAAATCAGCTCGCCATCCTCTACGTGATGCGTAGATTCATTGCAAAGCCTTGCGCCAAGAAGCAGATGTTTATTGATATACTCATCAGGGTTATACGCCTTCTCGGGCGTTACAAAATACTCAACGCTAAGACTGTTTTGGGTCATAGTCCCGGTTTTATCACTTGCTATTAGTGTGCATGAACCTAGTCCCTCAATGGCTGAGAGTCTCCGCACTATGACATTTCGTTTGCTCATTTGTGCACTTGCCACGCTGAGTGCCACCGTAATGGCCACCGGAAGCCCCTCTGGTATAGCTGATACGGAGAGTGCAACCGTGAGAAAAAATATATCTTTTAGTGGCATATCCTGATAGACGCCTAGAATAATTATAAGCAGTACGACACCGAGAATTATTTTGGAGATATTTATAGAAAACTTCTCCATTCTGAGCATTAATGGCGGTTTTGCCACACTGTCCGAAGCCAAAAGCGAGGCTATTTTGCCGACCTCAGTCTCACCTGCCACCGCCGTTACGACTCCGATTGCCCTCCCTTTTGTAACCATAGAGCCGCCGTAGAGCATATTTTGTCTCTCTCCGATTGGCTCATCACCTGATTTTGACATGTAGTTAAAATCTTTACTTACCTCAAGCGACTCTCCCGTAAGAAGAGACTCGTTTATCTGAAGCTCATTCGCCTCAAGGAGCCTTATATCGGCTGGAGCTTTGACGCCCGATTCAAAAAAAACAATATCCCCCACCGTTATATCTTCGCTTGCTATCTGAGCGCGATGTCCATCTCTTAAAACCTGCACAAAGGTTTTGATTGCTTTTTTAAGAGCATCAGCTCTCTCACCGGCAATATACTCCTGATATGTCCCTACTACCGCGTTTATTAAAAGTGCCGTCATTATAAAACCGGCATCGCTGTACTCCCCAATCAAAAGTGAGATAGCTGCCGCAACAAACAAAATATAGATAACAGGGCTTTTGAACTGCTCAATAAATATGCCAAACAGAGTGCGCTTCTTCGCTTGAGCCAAAATATTTTTGCCGTATTTTGCAGTGCGCATGGAGGCCTCTTTGCTGCTAAGACCCTCTGCACTGCACTCCAAATCACGTAGAGTCTCCTCTACGCTTTTAGTATGAAACATAACCTACTCCCAAGCACTATATAGACACTATCATAGTTTGGGCTAGCTTAAAGCAGACTTCAATAATATTATAAATTTGTGGTAAAATTTCGCCGATGAAATTTAACGTACTGCTTTGCATTCTCTTTGCCATTGTTACAAGCTTTACGGCAATCCATGAAGTAAAGCACATTCAGCACAATGACAGCTCAACCTGTCTAATCTGTACCGTTAATAACAATTTAGTCTCAGGCGATGCAGTCAAATTAGTCTCAGATGTTGAGATTTTTCACTTTGAAAATATCGCTCAAAACAACCAAATCACATATCTATATGTAAAAGCAAATTCAAACCAAACACGCGCCCCTCCCTCAATATCCTAAATCAATTAAAATAACTCTTTCATAGCACATTACTCGCTTGCTTAGGCTTCGCTACGCTGCAGAATCGCTCGCTTCGTATCTCTATGAAAGATATTTAAAAACAATCATTACAAAAATAAAAAATTATAAATAATTAGGATAGAAAATTATGAAAAAAATATTATTATCAAGCGCACTATGCACGGCTTTAGTTTATGGTGCGGATGTACTTCCTGTTGAAAAAAGAACTTTTGATCAGTCAAAGTTTATTCCAGACATCTCTTTGGTTATGGATGCCTCTTATGTTGATAGAAATGTAAAAGACGATGAAGTTGGGCACTTGGAAGTTCCCGGTGTGGCTCATGGGCTTTTAGGCTCTCATACACACGGGGATAGCAATCATGCGACTTATAACGCAGAGAACGGATTTAATCTAAACTATGCAGAGCTTGTGTTATCTAGTTCGGTAGACCCATTTTTTACTATGGACGGTATATTTCACTTCTCAGAGAACGGTGTCGAGATTGAAGAGCTTTTCTTTACCTCAAATGCTCTTAGATACGACACAAAACTGAAGGGCGGAAAGTTTAACTCAAACTTCGGCTACCTGAACGAACAGCACCACCACGCATGGGATTTTGCGGATATGCCTCTTGTATATGAGTCGTTTTTAGGAATGCACGGTATAAATGAAGTAGGTGCCCAGCTTCAGTGGACGGCTCCGACTCCGTTTTACCTTATGGCTGGTTTTGAGATACTTCAGGGCGAAAATGAACAGATGTTCGGCAAAGAGACTATCGGCGACGTTGAAAACCCGATAGCAGAGGGCGAAGATGGTCCAACCCTTTATGTAGGTTACATAAAAGCATCTCACGATATAGGCGACACGACAATCCTCGGCGGCATATCCTATGCGCAGGGTGCATCAAGAATTGACCACAGCACAGACGAAGAGAATCCGCACGCATTTTCAGGCGATGCGAAACTATACGGTGCAGATCTTGTACTTTTGCACTCTTTGGATTCATACAGCTCTATAAAATGGCAGAGCGAATACCTGCAAAGAGAGCTTGACGGTACACAGTATACGCTGGATGTGGACGGAAACATAACAGGCTCGCCATTGATGCTTAAAAAACAGAGCGGTCTCTACTCACAACTTATATATACGCATGACAAAAACTGGAAAATTGGTCTGAGATACGACACAATACTCAAAAATGACGTAATTTCAAACGGTTTGAATGTAGAACAGCCAAACGGACTTGACAAATATACGGCGATGGCAGAGTATCACACAAGTGAGTTCGCAAGATTTAGACTTCAATACAGCCAAGATAATGCAATGTTCAACGAAGCAGGTCAAAGAGAGAAGATAAGCACTATCATTCTTCAAACAAATATCTCTATCGGCGCGCATGGTGCTCATAGTTTTTGATTAGAAAATCTTTTATAACACATACTCGCTCATTTAGGCTTCACGGTGGGTACCCCAAATCTTGCACAACAAGATTTGACCCTTCCGTTGCAGAATCATTCGCTTCGTAAGGTTATATAAGAAATTTATTAGCCTCATTTGAGGCAGATTGGAGTACATTTGAAAAAACTACTAACACTTATAACACTACTGCCGCTAACACTGTTAGCTCATCTAAATATCGCGGTAAGTTACCCATACATTGGGGCGCTTACTAAAACAATAGGCGGCGAGCATATTACGACTACTGTTTTAGCAAAGGGGAACTGGGACCCGCACTTTATCATCCCACGCCCCTCTCTTATAACAAAAGTTAGAAATGCAGATGCGCTTATCATGAACGGCGGACAGCTTGAGATTGGCTGGCTTCCTCCGCTCATAAACCGTGCAGGCAACCCGAAAACTTCGCCATCATCTGCAACATTTTTAAACCTCTCTCACCATGTTGAGCTTATAAACAAGCCTAGCGAGGTCGATAGAAAAGATGGAGACATCCATCCAGACGGCAATCCGCACTTTCATCTTGACCCAAAAAATACTCTGCTCCTTGCAAATACCATCAAAGAGTTTTTAATCTCAATAGACACTGAGCATAGGGATGTTTATGAGAAAAACTTTGCTGTTTTTTTAGATATGTGGCATAAAAAGATGAGCGAGTGGAGCCAAAAGATGAGCGATAAAAATGGCTTAAAAGTTATCCAGTTTCATGATAATCTTGCCTACTTTAACAAAGCGTATGGGCTTACAAACATAGGAACGATTGAGCCTCTTCCCGGAATTCCTACATCTTCAAAACATACTATCAACACGATAGAGCTTATAAAAAGAGAGAATCCTTGCTGTATCTTGCATGATGTTTACCACTCAACAAAAACAGCCGATTTTATAAGCCAAAAAACTGGGATAAAGGTTGTTTTAATGCCCCACGACATAGAAGCGCTTGAAAATATCGACAACCTGAGCGCGCTCTTTGACTATCTCACAGGTGCAATAAAATGACAGATATTCTGCTTGTTCCCATCGCACTTGTTATTATCCTTGTTATGCTTCACTCCTACTTTGGCATGGAGATATTAAAACGCGGTATCATCTTCACAGACCTTGCAATTGCCCAGTTTGCAGCTCTTGGCTCATCTATAAGTCTCGGCTATTTTCATAATGAGCACTTCTATCTCTTAACACTTAGCTTTGCACTTTTGAGCGCATTTCTTATAGCCTTTGCCTCGACAAGAAAACTCCATCTTGAAGCCTTCATCGGGATACTTTATGTTTTAGGCGCAAGCGGCATCATGATGGTTCTCTCTCACTCCGCAGAGGGGATGGATCACTTCAAATCGCTTCTTGCAAGCGATATACTTTTTACCCCTCCCATGGAAGTTGCAAAGAGTGCGGTTATATACTCATTTATAGCACTCGCGCTATACTTTGCTTATCCAAAACTCAGCGGTTTTTTAAAAGAGCTTCTCTTCTTCTCGCTTCTTGCCATTACCGTTACCTCTTCGGTTGCACTTGCTGGAGTTTTTGTGGTCTTTGTGCTTCTTATCGCACCGCCTTTTGTAGCTCTGTCTCTAAACTTTAAAAAACCTTTGCTGGGCAGTTTCTTTTTTGGATGGTTTTTTAGTATAAGCGCAATTACACTATCATACTTCTATGACTTGCCGACTGGCTACAGTATCGTTTTTTTAGGCGCTGCTTTAACCGCGGCTGCGGTTTTGACAACATCAAAAAAGGCACATGAGGGCTGATATGGAATTTCCAAACGAGTGGACGCAAAAAGAGTTTTTACAAAACAAAAAGAGGCTTGAAGCAGAGGGGATAAAAGTGGTTCTTATAGATACTGTTTTATCGCCGATTGAAAATGCAAACACTGTTATCTACAACCCTTATGAACTAAAAAATGAGCCAGAGGGAAGCGTTTTCGTATTTTACTGCGACAGCGGAAAAGCAACTCTAAACAGACTTGATGAGTATAAAAAGAGGTTTCCAAAGCACCACTGCATATCTCTTAGAGGCGGCAGAGGCTATTGGCGTATCAACATGAGCGTTTTGGATGAGTAGGCATGAGGAGCAGCTTGAACTCTTTATCCAAAATCTCCAGAGCGAAAACTTTTACGATGCACACGAAGATTTGGAAGCCCTCTGGTATGAGAGAAGATTTGAAGATAGCGATGAAGTAAAACTTCTAAAAGGATTTATCAACGCTTCTGTCAGTTTTGAACTGCGCAAAAAAGGTAAAACAGAGCAGGCAAAGAAAGTCTGGAACAACTACCTTAAATATAGAGATTTAGTCAACGACATAAAATCCCTACATGTAGAAAAATATCATCAGATTATAAAAATAATAGATAAAATATATAAATAAACAAAAATCTTTAATTCCAATTTTGATATAATTCCGAAAATTTTAGGGAGGACAAAATGGATATATCAAAATACAGTGATTTAATTCTTCTTTACGGCACTCAATACGGTTTAAAAATTATCGCTGCTCTGGCTATATTTTTTGTCGGCAAGTGGGGAGTGAAAAAAATCACCGCGCTTATCAAAAAAATAATGCTAAAAGCCGCGTTGGATTTGACTTTAGTCGAGTTTTTGGAAAATGTTATCTATTTCGCGCTCCTAATAGTTGTTATCATAGCTTCTCTTAACGCTCTTGGCATCAACACCACATCATTTTTAGCGATATTTGGTGCAGCGTCTTTGGCAATCGGTTTAGCTCTTAAAGACTCTCTTTCAAACATCGGCGCAGCGGTTCTTATAATTATATTCAGACCTTTTAGGGTCGGGGATTTTGTAGAAGCTGCGCGGACTTCGGGCAAAGTAGAGGAGATAAATCTCTTCTCAACCATAATGGCTACACCCGATAACAAAACCATAATGATTCCAAACTCCGCTGTTATAAACTCCAATATAACAAACTACTCAAACAAGCCTACTCGTCGTGTTGAGCATATCATTGGTGTAAGCTACAGCGATGATTTAAAGTATGTAAAAGAGGTGTTAAATCAGATTATAAAAGAGGATGAGAGAGTTTTACTCGAACCTGAGCCGCTTGTTGCAGTTAGCGAACTTGGCGAAAGCAGCGTAAATTTCACGTTTCGCGTATGGGTCAATAACAACGATTACTCGAATGTCTATTTTGACATGTTAGAAAAAATAAAAGTTACGTTTGATGAAAAAGGGATAACGATTCCGTTTCCGCAGATGGATGTACACGCAAAAAGGATTGAAAATGTTTAAAACAGTTGTTGCTCTGCTTGTTCTTGCTACTTTCGTAGTTGCACAAAATCCAGAAGACATTAAAGATGAGATACGGATTACCAAAGAGAAAATCAAGAGATTAAATGAGAATTTAAAATCTCTTGAAGAGAGCCTCCCGAAAGAGGATTACGCGTTTAAGGCGGTTGCAGAGGTAGGATATACGGCAAACTCTGGAAATACTGACACAGAGGCTTTTAATGTTGATGCGAAGATTACAAACAGCTGGGACCTTCACTCTCTTGAGGCAATACTGCTAATGCAATACGGAACCGAGGATGGCATAGAGAACAAAAACAGACTTCTTACAGAACTTTTGTACGACTACAAACTATCCGATAGACTCTCTATGAACTACCTTGCAGGTTATAAAGATGATAAGTTTTCAGGTTTTGCATATCAATTCTATACAGGTCCCGGCGCTAAATATATAGCAATAAAAGATGAAGTGCAAGATTTGGCGGTTGATGGAAACCTTCTATACTCAAAAGACGAGATAGAAGATACATATACGCTTAACGGCAATGTTGTTAAATACCCATACCCCGCTGGAAGCATAGGCCTAAATGACGGACATGTCAGAAGCTACGCTGCATACAGATTAAAAGGTGTTTATAACCTGCAGCTTCTTCAAAATCTAAAATTTCACCAGACACTAAGCTACAGATCAGAGTTTTCTGACCTACAAAACTATTTTATCTACTCAAAGACAGGAGTATATAACAAGCTGACGGATATATTTTCTGCAGGTATTGTTTACCAGATAGACTATACGAACAAACCCGCTCTTCCCGGTAAAACATCAACCGATAAGATTTTTACGTTTAACCTGATTGCTAACTACTAGATGTAACACACTGAAACGAACGCGTCCGTTTCAGTGGGAGGGACTCACCGTCCCTTCCAACCCCCTAAAGCTACGAAAAAAACAAGTTTTTCGAGAATTACAAGCTAATTTTTTTTAAACTATTCCCCCAAATATACAAAAACCAGGTTGCTATAAGCGCGATAAGAGTCGCGCTTAGAAACAGGTAACTTGGGTAATACTCATAGACGTATCCTGCAATAAGCGCCCCTGTAAACGCTCCAAATCCATATGTTATGCCTGAGAAAAACTGCTGTGCAAGCGATTTGTGCTTGTAAAGATAAAATAGATAGCTGATTGCTGCCGAGTGAAAGAGTGCAAAACTAAGCGCATGAAGAGCTTGCGAAAAGAACAGAATAGTAACATTATCAGGAAACAAAAATAACAAAAACCATCTTATTGCGGTTATAAAAGTAGTTGCCTGAAGTATAAAAAGCAGATTTCTGCGAAGAAGGGAGCCTTGAAAGTAGAGCATAAAAATCTCCACGACAACCCCAAAACTCCAGAGATAGATTGTAATATCTAAACTGACTCCATGGTCCGTCGTATAGATGGTAAAAAAGTTGTAAAATGGACCAAAACTTACCTGCATAAACGTAAGCCCTGCCCACAATCTCCAATCTTTTAAGAGGTTAATATCGTTTGTAGCATCTTCGCTCTTATCCAAAAGTGCATCAGCCTTTTTTGCTATTACAAACCCTATCGCAGATGTAACGATGGTTAAAACAAGAAGATAGACAAGCGCAACATCCGCCGAGCTTAGAAACTTAACCAGCACAAGAGCCACAATAATAAAGCCGACAGATCCAAACAGCCTTATTTTTCCATAGCGCTCTTTGCCAAGATATTTAAGTGAAATTAGCTCAACATAGGGCAGTACAATGCTAAGTCCAACACCCAAGCTGATATTTGAAAAAAGGAGTTTATAAAAACTATCAAGCGAGAAATAAAACGACACGGCGCTTAAACACATTATCAAAAGAGAGATATTAAAACTCTTTACATTGATTTTAAGCCCTTTTATAAATGCAAAAGGAACCAAAAAACGCACTAAAGGAGCCGCAGCAAATATTATACCTATATCACTGGCACTATATCCCGCCATAGAGAGGACTTTTGGCAAGAATATTATATAAACACCGATAATTGAGAAGTAAAAAAAATAAAAAATTGCTAATAAAATTGACATGCGCAATTATATCTTAAAGAGCCAAAAGATATTATATGCTTTTCATAAACTTAAACTAATATATAGTTCTTTACTTTAAGGACATTTTAATGACATTATTTGTGTATAATTTTTTTAGACGCAAAAACAGGAGGTCTACTGTGCTAAAAGTGATGAACGATGAAGACTTTATAGTATCTAAAACGGACCTAAAAGGTCGCATTACATACTGTAACAAAATATTTATGGATATGGCCGAATATAGTGAAGACGAACTTCTGGGCAAACCGCACAGCATCATCAGGCACCCTGATATGCCAAAAGCCATTTTTAGATACGTGTGGGAGACAATACCGACAAAACATGAAGTCTTTGCATACGTAGTAAACAAGACCAGAAACAACAATGACTACTGGGTATATGCAAATATAACCGCATCTGTTGACTCTAATGGAAAGATTATAGACTACTACTCTGTAAGAAGAAAACCAAATCAAAAAGCAATTGATCTCATAATCCCTATTTACAAAAAAATGGTAGAGGTGGAGAAGAGCATCGGTGTAGACGCTTCGTTTAATGTTTTAGCAAATATCTTAGCAGAAAAGGGGGTCGGTTACAATGAGTTTATTATCTCTCTTCAAAATCAGTAAAAACAGAAACAGCCATCAGCAGATGAAGGATTTGATGATACATGTGTTAAAAGACGCGGCTGACGGAAAACTCGGCGGCAGAATAACCAACATACCAAATGATAACTCCAAAGAAGCGGCATTTGCATGGACTATAAATGATGTACTTGACCAATTTGAAGCTTTTATGAGAGATGTTGAGACCTCCATTGAAAGCGCTTCACGGGGTGAGACATACAGGATAACAAATCCAAAAGGACTGCATGGAATATTTCGAAGCACCTCAGAGAAACTAAACATGGCTATATCTTGCATTGCAAGCGATTACGAGACAAAAATAAAAGGCAATCTCTCATCAAAACTTAGCGAACTAGGCGGAGGAATCGGTGCAGGACTAGAGGTTATACAAAAGGATATCAATGACTCTCAAAACGACTCTATAGCCATAGCAGATGTATCGCAAAAAACTGCCCACTCATCTGGAGAAAGCTTACAAAGCGTCATAGAGATAGGAAAAAAACTAAACACTCTTGTGGGCTCAATCGCATCTTCACATGGCGCTATCATCAACCTTGAACAAAGAAGCAGAGAAATTTCTCACGTTGTGGGAGTAATCAAAGATATTGCCGACCAGACAAATCTTCTAGCTCTTAACGCCGCAATCGAAGCGGCACGGGCAGGCGAGCATGGAAGAGGATTTGCAGTAGTTGCGGACGAGGTAAGAAAACTTGCAGAGAGGACGCAAAAAGCGACTCAAGAGATAGAGATAAACATATCTACGCTTCAGCAAGAAGCTAACGAAATAAGAACAAACTCCGACCAAATTTCTGAAATTGCCCAAAGCTCAAATGAGGTAATAAATGAATTTGAAGCAACCTTTAAAGAGCTCAACTCTTTTGCGAACCAATCTTCAGACGTGTCAATAAAAATTCAAAACAGAATGTTTGCCACACTTCTAAAGGTTGACCACGTTCTCTTTAAATCAACGGCCTATACAGCCGTCTTAGATGCGGATGCAGAGAAAACATTTGTTGACCATAAAGAGTGTCGTATGGGCAAATGGTATCTTGGAATCGGCAAAGAGCAGTTTGGACATACAAAAGCATTTGCAGAGATTGATCCGCTTCATGCAGAGCTTCACAACGCAGTCTTTAGAAACCAGCTCTTTACAAAAGAGAACAGCATTCTTAAGAAGAACAATCCTGAGATAATCATAAAAAACTTTGTAGATATGGAGAGTGCTTCAGAGAAGCTTTTCGCAAAACTAGATGAGATGGTAGAGCAGTCTACAAAAAAAATTAGAAATTAGAAATAGTTATACTTCATTCCCCGCTTAAAGTCACTTTTTTAATGAAAACATTATTAAAAGTGCCTAAAAATATCCAAAATTATGCTAATATTCCGACACTATTTCAGGGATAATTGAAAGACATGCAAACAAATATTAACTTAAACAAGGGGTACTTTTATGCAAAAAGAGATGGCAGAAAACGACTTTATTGTATCTAAAACAGATTTGACGGGTAAAATTACCTACTGCAACAAGATATTTATGAATATGGCCGAATATAGCGAAGATGAGCTTCTCGGCAAACCGCACAGCATCATTAGACATCCGGATATGCCAAAAGCGGTTTTCAAATTTCTGTGGGATACTATCCCTACAAAGCAGGAAGTATTTGCTTTTGTCGTAAACAAGACTAAAAACAACAACCACTACTGGGTATATACAAACGTAACAGCTTCGGTTGACAAAAACGGCAAAATTATCGGCTATTACTCAGTAAGAAGAAAACCAAATCCAAAAGCTCTTGAGGTAATAATACCTCTCTACAAAGAGATGATTAGGGTTGAAAAAAGCGAAGGGGTTGGCGCCTCATTTAAAGTTTTGATGGACATATTACAAGAAAAAGGCATAGGCTATGATGAACTTATTATCTCTCTTCAAAAATAGACAGAGCGCACTTCTATTTGTAGCTCTCTTTTTAGCTGCTCCCTACGCCCTATACAATCAAGAGTATCTATTTGCATCTCTGCTGCTTTTAGCCTTGGCATCTTCTTTGTTTATCAAGGTGGGCAATGATTACGAGCTTAAATCTCCAACCTATCAGTCAATGATTAAAGTTTTAAACGAGGTTTCAAACGGGGAGCTAGAGGGGCGTGTTACACATATACCTGACAATGGCTCAGTAGAGTCGCAATTTGCGTGGAGCTTAAATGACGCGCTCGACCAGCTAGAGGCGTTTATGAGAGATGTCCATGCTTCGATAGAGTACGCATCTTTGGGTAAAAACTACAGACTTACCTACTCCTCAGGACTACACGGCAGTTTTAAAAATACTTCCAATGAACTTAACGATATTATGGGCTACATTGCGGATGGTTATACGTCAAAAATAAAAGGCGAACTCTCTCAAAAGTTAAACAATCTAAGCGGAGGAGCAAGCAACACTTTTGAAACAATTCACAGCGATATTATCCTTACGCAGAACGATTCAACCGCTATTGCCGAAGTATCAAAAACAACTGCTGCGCTCTCATCGAAAAGTCTGGAAGATGTTAAAGAGATAAGCGAAAACTTCAACTCGCTTGTAGATTTAATCTCATCTTCTCATCATACGATAGTAAATCTAGAGCACAGATCAAACGAGATTTCTATAGTTGTAGGGCTAATAAAAGATATAGCCGACCAGACAAACCTTCTAGCCCTTAATGCTGCAATTGAAGCCGCGCGAGCCGGAGAGCATGGACGCGGATTTGCAGTTGTTGCGGATGAAGTAAGAAAACTTGCCGAAAGAACCCAAAAGGCAACGCAGGAGATAGAGATGACCATCTCAACTCTTCAGCAAGACTCCAATGATATACGCGCAAATTCCGACGACATATCTGAAATTGCACAAAAATCAAGCGATGTCGTAAACGAGTTTGAACAAACATTCTCTCAGCTTAATATCTCAGCAGAACAGTCTGCACAAAGATCAAAAAAAATAGAGAGCAGATTGATGGTAACCTCGATGAAGGTGGAACTTGCACTCTTTAAAACGGATGCCTACGCCTCTATATTTGACTCAAAAGAGTCTTATGTCTATGAGGATCATTCAAGCTGCAACCTCAGCAAATGGTATGTCGGCGAAAGAGCACGATATTTCGGACACACAAATGCATACAGGGCAATCGGCCCCGTACATAAAAAAGTTCATAGCTCTGTTGCCAACAATCTTCCATATATTAAAAACAACTCAATCTTTAAGAGCGAAAGTGTAGACAAAATTGTTCAGAACTTTAAAGAGATGGAAGATGCATCAGGAGAGCTCTTTAAACAGCTTGATAATATGGTGAAAGAATTTTAACTTATTTATCAATTATTAACTTATAATTAAGTACAATGTTGCATCTCGATTATGTTCAACCCCTTTCATAAAAGAGATAATATTACCTATAAATTATTTTAATTATCCGGTCATACCCCCCCCCTTTGGCTCGGATAATTATGCTAAACTTACCTTATGAAAAAAATCATCCTGACTACGTTAAACTCAAGATTTACTCACACCTCGATTGCACTTAGATATTTATATGCAAATCTGCATGAACTACAAGAGAGTGCCGAGATTTTAGAGTTCAGCATAAATGATGCTCCGCAAACAATCGCGCAAAAACTGCTTGTTAGCAAGCCGCAAATCATAGGAATAGGCGTCTATATATGGAACGTCTCGGAGGTTTACGAACTTCTGCATGTAATAAAAAAGTCTCTCCTGATGCGAAGGTTATATTAGGCGGCCCAGAGGTCTCGCATAAACCTTTTAGAGTCAATTTTGATAACGCTGACTATATAATTCAAGGCGAGGGAGATTTGGCTTTTTACGAGCTGTGCAAAAAAATCATAGCAGGAAACGCTCCTGTGGAAAATATTATTAAAATGAGTATGCCCTCTCTTAAAAACGTAGCTCTTCCCTACAGATATTACACGGATGATGATATAAAAAACCGCTACATATACGTTGAAGCCTCGCGCGGATGCCCATTTGCATGTGAGTTTTGTCTCTCATCTATGGATGAGAAGGTGCGCTCATTTGACCTTGATACACTTTTAGAGGAGTTTGAACTTCTTTGGCAGCGTGGGGCTAGAAACTTCAAATTTATAGACAGAACGTTCAACCTCAACATAAAAACTGCAAACCTGTTGCTTGATTTCTTTTTAAAAAAGCCTCCTCCTTATTTCGCCCACTTTGAAGTAGTCCCTGACCATTTTCCGGACTCGCTAAAGAGTAAGATAGCCCTATTTTCCGAAGGTGCGCTACAGCTTGAAATAGGCATACAGACACTTAATGAGCAAATCGCAAACAATATCTCAAGACCGCTAAAACTCGACAAAATCAAAGAGAATATAAAATTTTTAGAGCATGAGACAAAAACGCATATGCATCTTGATTTGATTGTAGGTCTGCCAGGAGAGTCTCTGGAGAGCTTTGGAGCCAACCTTGATGAACTAGTGCGTCTAAGCAGCTGTGAGATTCAGATAGGGATACTCAAAAAGCTATCAGGCACATATATAAACCGCCACGATATAGAGCACGGCATGATATACAGCGATATTCCGCCTTATGACGTGCTTCAGACATCCAAACTCTCCTTTCATGAGATAGGAGTTATGAAAAGATTCTCAAGATTTTGGGATTTAACCTATAACAGCGGCAACTTCAAAGAGAGTGTCAAACTAATCTGGCAGGATGGGAGCGTCTTTGAAAACTTTTATAAGTTTAGCCTTTGGATTTATACACAGACGGATTCTACATGGCAAATATCACTCCAAAGACTCGGCGAGCTGCTTTTTAGATATCTTTGCGAAGTTAAAAACCTCACCCCTGAATTAGTAGCTGAAAGAATGCTCTCAGATATGATGAAATTAAAAGGGCGCGCAATCCCGGAGTATTTAAAAGAGTACGCTATTGGTATCTCAACCCGCAACAAAGAAGGAACATCTGGTTTTAATAAAAGACAGCACTAATGTCAGAAATTTTTCGATATAATCTTCGCATGTTTAAGTTAAAAATAGTTGTATTGCTATCACTGCTTTTTTCAAGCATCTTGCTTACGGATGAGCCGTACGTGGACAAAGATCTGCTAAATGAGATAGCTGACAAGTATGGAGTTTTTGCAAAAAAAAGATTCTTCTATCTTCAAGAAACTCTAGACTCGGTAAAAGATAAAAGCGACTTGGAAAAACTAGAAGCGGTAAATAACTTTTATAATGAAGTCAGATATGGCTCCGATATTAAAATATACGGCAAAAGCGACTATTGGGCTACTCCGTGGGAATTTTTGGGCAACGATAGAGGCGATTGCGAAGATTATGTTATAAGTAAATACTTCGCTCTTAAACACCTTGGGGTTGACTATAAAAAACTTTTTTTTACATATGTCCGCTCTACTAACTTTAAAGAGCCGCACATGGTACTTACCTATTTTGAAACACCAAAAAGCGAACCGCTGATTTTGGATAACAACAATCGCAAAATATTCCCCGCATCACAAAGAAAAGATTTAACACCAATCTATAACTTTAACGGTGATGTGCTTGATAAAGTCGGTAAAAACAATGAAAAATCTCACAAAAAATGGGACGAACTAAAACTCAACATGCAAAGGAAAAAAATATGACACTATTTAAACAGATAGCTTTAATGTTATCAATATTTTTACTAATCATATTGGCAACTGTACTCATACTAAACTTTCAAAGCGCAAACAAAGGGGTTCAAGACAGGCTTTATGATGATGCAAAAAATACTGCTACTTCTCTTAGCCTTTCGCTTGGGAGCGCCAATGGCGACCTCTCCATGATGTCAACCATGATAAATGCAAATTTTGACAGCGGGAACTATAGTCTTATATCTCTTGTTGATGTTGAGAACAATTCGCTTTATGACAGAAAGACAGAGAGCGACATCAAGACAGTTCCAAAATGGTTTATATCCCTTATAGAGCTTCAAGCGCCGATTGCCCATGCTAATGTCTCAGCAGGATGGAGCCAAGTAGGGATTTTAAGCGTTCAAAGCGATTCAACATATGCCTACAAGCAGCTTTATTCTATTTTAATTGACCTTCTTATCTATTTTACAATTATCGCGCTTGTCAGTCTTGTAACGCTTAACCTGCTGCTTCACGCTGTTTTAAGGCCTCTAAAAGAGGTGCAAAAGCAAGCTGGGGCAATTACAAAAAACGAGTTTATCATTCAAAGCAATATTCCATACACAAAAGAGCTCGCAGATGTGGTGCTTGGAATGAACAATATGGTTTCAAAAGTAAAAGCTATGTTTGACAAAGGAAATGAGGAGTTAAAAGCGCATAAGGAGCTTGAGTATGTAGACCAAGATACACAGCTAAGAAACCGCAAGTACCTCATTGACAGGCTTCCTGCTTATCTAAAAGCTGACGCATCTTATGAGGGCGGGGTAAATATGCTAATCTCTCTGAGCGGAATAATTGAAGCCAATGAAAAACTTGGGAGACAAAACGTAAACAAGATCTTTATAAAAATTGCCGATATCTTCAGAAATGGCACAAAAAATATTAAAGATTCTATCGTTGCAAGAATCAACGGCACCGAATTCTCGCTTCTTCTTCCAAACTACTCAAACGAAGAGGCGATAGAACTTGCAAAAAACATACAGCAATCTTGCAAAGATGTTATTGAAGCAGCAGAGCTTGATCCAAATGAGACTTTTGCCTCTGTCGGGTTATACAACTATAGACACAGCGACAGCATAACAAAACTGCTCTCAAAATCAGACAATGCGCTTGCGCAGGCAAAATTCAACCATGAAAACATACATCTTGAAAAAGCAGAAGATGCCATAGAGGTTATGGGCAAAGAGGCTTGGAAACTTCTTATCAACAAAGCTATAGAAAAAGAGAGATTTAGTTTTGTCTCTTGGAGTGTTATAGATACGAAAGCCAAAAAACTATCTCACAATGTCCTTAGCATCAATCTGACGCTTGATAAAAACAGCTCTTACGGCTATGCTCAATTTATGGCTCCTGCGATACAATCGGGACTAAGCTGCAACATATACAAAAAAATTGTCGACATGTTATTTAAAAACTCAAGTATGATGCTGAGCGCCTCAACCTACTCCCTTAGACTTCCTCATGAATATCTGGAGGATAAAGATACATACGGCAACTTAAGCGAGCTTCTTCGCGCAAATGCAGCGCTCCTGACATTTAAAGTAATCATCGAACTGCCTGACAGATTAGTCCGTCAAGACTCAAAACTAATAAGAGAGTATATAGAGCTCTTTAGAAAATATGGTATAAGCATCGGTATTTTTGAATTTATCGGCGAGAGCAAAGACTATGGCTACCTGCAAGAGCTTAGACCGGTATATATAAAGGGTGAGAGTAGCTACTTTTTAACACAAAGCGATCAGTCTCTCTCAGCACTTAGACTTATAACAGATACTCTTGGCATCTCACTTATAGCCGTTGGTGTTAGCGATACCCTAACGTTAGAAAAACTAAAAGCCAGAGATATACATATTGTTCAAGGAAAAGTAACAGAGATGGTTGATATTTAAAGGAATCTTTACTATTATAGTAGTATCCTTTAGACATAAAAATTAATAAAAGGTTGGACTTACTATATGTTTTTTAAAAACAACAAACTCGCCGGTGCACTTCAAGCTAAAGAGGCAGAGATAGCACTCCTGCAAAATGAGTTGGAATATGCAAATGAAAAAATTTCAAATCTTGAAAAAAAAGCTAAAAATGCAAGTAGCGAGCACGCCATAAATCAACTTATCAAGGCTCTTGTTGATGGTTTAAATGAGAGCTGTTTCAGAGACTTATCAGGTTTACAAGCTGATTTGAGCAATAATTTAAATGAGCTAAAAGATATTGATCAAAGAAGTGAAGATAACAACCGCAGCGCAGATGACGCGCTCATTGATGTGAATGTTCTTATGCAGACGATGGTCTCTCTGCTTGAGCATATAACCAGCACCTATGATCAAGTCAGTACACTAAACACTAATGTTGAAAACATATCAAGTGTTATCAGCCTAATCAAAGATATAAGCGATCAGACAAACCTTCTTGCACTGAATGCGGCTATAGAAGCGGCGCGTGCTGGCGAGCACGGAAGAGGATTTGCAGTTGTTGCGGATGAAGTAAGAAAACTTGCCGAAAGAACCCAAAAGGCAACAAGTGAAGTCGAGATAACGGTTCAAAGCCTAAAGCAAAATACGCAAGAGGTGCATGAACACTCAAAATCGATGGAAAAACTCTCAACCGACTCAAATGAGCAGGTAAGCTCACTTCAAGAGAAGATGCACAATCTTCTTGAGAGCTCTGAGATTATCGTTGAAAAGAACCAAAACATTACTAACGCTGTATTTATGGCTCTAGTTAAGCTTGACCACCTGCTATTTAAATCAAACGGCTATAAGACTGTATTTAAAAATCAAATTGACGGCCATTTTGCTTCAGACACAGAATGTCGTTTAGGTCAATGGTATCACACCGGAATAGGCAAAGAAAACTTCAGTACAACGCCAAGCTATCCAAAGCTTACAGCTCCGCACAAAGAAGTTCATGAAAATATTAAAAAAGCTATAGACTGTGTGGCAAATAATACATGTACTGAGCAATCTGCAAACGTAGTAACATATTTTAGAGATGCAGAAAAAGCAAGCAAAAGTGTTACGGAAGTTTTAAATGCTATGCTGGCAGAGGAGAGAGCCGCAAGGTCTAAAGGAAAATAGGCTCTAAATTCCTCTGGAATTTAGCCCTTTTGCTATTGCCTCGTTTATCTCCTGCTTATATTCAGGATTTTGTTTCTCAAGCTCTCTGTCGAAATTGATTATCAAATCTTTGTTTGCATTAGGGTGTCTGCATAAAGTAAAAAGTATATCTATATAGATATCAAAGTCTGGATGAGCCCTGAGTCCGAGCTTTTTATGTACTTTTCCGTGGTATTTTATGATTGCGTCAAGTGCATACTGAAGCTTCTTGGAATCTGATTTTTTATTTTTAATTATTCCTTCCAAATAGTTTAAATCAAGCTCTTTTTTCTGAGCTTCACCACTTGGCTCTTTTTTCTCTTCTTGCTCAGCAGGCTTAATATCTGATAATTTCTCTTGAGAATTTTTTGTGCCTCTTGGTTCTAAAAATAGCAACAATAGCAACAAGCCCAACAGTGCAACCAATCCCACAATAGACTTGATAATTAATTCTGCTTCCATTAGCCGCCGTTTTTTGTTTTATTATACCTTAGTGTAAATAAAGATGTCTATATATCGTGGATTTTATAAGAAAAGTTAATTAGGTGGTGGACAGTGAGGGATTCGAACCCTCGGTAAGTTTCCCTACGGCCGCGTTCCAGGCGACTGGATTAAACCAACTCTCCCAACTGTCCATGTTTAAAGACGGAATTTTATCTACAAATCCCTTAAGGGTAGCTCTGCTGAAGCTTATATTGAAAAATCGCTATAGTCATACTTCTGCAAATCTATATAGTACTTTTTGCCTATCGTAATAATTCTAGGATCCTCTTTTGAACTCACTTCAAACTTCTCTTTTATCTTTGAGATTTTTTTCTTTGAGAAATTTTTACTCTTTAGGTACTTGTTTAGTGATATCAGTCTACGGTTCTCTATGCTCTCTTTTGGTTCTCTTGGTTGGATTTCGGCTTCATATGCCTCATCATCCGCGCCTATGGAAATCTCCTGCGGAGCACTTAGCATAAACTTTGAGGAGATGGCGTTTATGATGTTTTTAAGCTGCTCATCCTTCTCTTTATATATGTTCTCAATCTTTATTCTCTCTTCTATCAGCATCTGCTCTTTTTGGTCTCTGAGAGTTCTTGTCTCGCCCTCAAGAGTCTCTACTTTATGCTGAAGTTTTGCGTTTTGCTCTTCTAAAAATTTATAGTATCTGTCATCGCTGTTATGAGAATTTTTTTGACTGCTTGCTTTTTTCGCTGCAACCTGAGTGCCGTCCTCTTTACCGAGGATAACAAGTTTTACTCCGTTTTCTACTACACTGTGCAAAGAACCTCTTCTTATACGGTTATGTATTGCCTCTTTGGATACGCCGAGCTTATCAGCCGCATCAGAAATTGTTAACTTTGACATGTAGCCTCTCCCTATCTCATATTTTCAAAAACAAGCGGCGCTTCCCACTCCATAGAACGAATAGTTGCAATAACTTTTTGCAAATCATCCAGCTTCGCCCCCTTGACTCTAATGGAATCGCCCTCTATCTGAGCTGTCACTTTTAGTTTTAGGTTTTTTATCTCAGCTACGATTTTTTTAGCCTCTTTGGACTCAATGTAGTCCACCACTTTATATGTCGCTTTTCTTGTGTTGCCGCTTGCATTTTCAACTTTTACTTCATCTAAAACCTTTGAAGAGAGATTTTGTTTTAAAAGCTTTGTTACTACGACATCTTTAAGCGCTTCTAGTTTGTTATCACTTGAGGCAACTAACACCAACAGTTTGTCTTTCTCTTTAAAGTCAACTTCATAGGTCGTGCCCTTAAAATCATAACGGTTTGCAACCTCTTTATCAACCGAATTTACCGCATTTTTAAAACTCTGCATATCTATCTTTGCACTTATATCAAATGAGTACTCTTTTGCCATTTTTTTAAACCTTTTGTAAAATAGTTGTAAATTATAACATAAAAAATGGTGTTAGTTAAAACTGTGGGCTTCCGTCAAAACCGAACCCGCCGCCAAAACTTGCAAAACTCGGATCGCTATAACCTAACATTGCGCTTCTTGCCCTTAGCTTTTCTATATCCGCTTTGCTTGAAATCTCCTGCGGACAAACCAGAGTACACTCGTTGCAGAGCGTGCAGTCCCAAACGCCGTTTGTTTGAATAACATCCATCTTCTCTTTTGGATTTTGCTCTCTTTTGTCGCTAACATACCGCCAAACTCTTGTTAGCGCAAACGGTCCTAAAAATTCGCTATTTACTGCATAAACAGGACAGGCGCTATAACATGAGCCACAAAGGATACAGTCACTCTGAAGCTCATTTCTCTTCTCATCTTCATGAGAGAGCAACACATTCTCTGTTATAGAACTCTGCCACGCTTTTGCTTTTGCATTAAAACCGTAAGCCTTATCCATATCCACAACAAGGTCGCGCATTACCTCGCTGTTTTTAAGCGGCTCTATCAGGTCTCCATCTTTTGCATGGTAAGAGCATGCCAAAACCTCCTTGCCGTTTGCCCTCACAGCGCAGCTTCCGCAAACACTGCTTCTGCATCCGCTGCTGTACGAAAGGGACGGGTCAAGTTCCGTTTTAATTCTATTTAAAAGCTCTAAAAGCGTGGAGCCCTCTGCGTCAATATCGTACTCTACAACACTATCTCTTTTGATATTAATTTTCATAGCTGAGCGCCCCTTCTTTGTCTATAATTGTATGGGCTTCAAACTTTTTATCAGCATGTGGCGCATCAACTCTAAAGTGTGCTCCTCTGCTCTCATCTCTGCCGATAGCAGAAATAAGAATAAGCTCGCTGATTTCAAGCATATTTTTAAACTCCAAAAACTCTCTTAAGTTTGTGTTATACTCTTTTGTTTTATCACTTACACCCATTTTAGGCAATAAGGCTCTTGTCTCTCTTACTTTGTCCAAAACACTATAGAGCGATTTCTTCTCTCTTTTTATTCCTACATGTAGATAAAACAGCTCACCCAAATCTCTCTGTTTTTCATAAAAATTTATCTCGTTTGTATATCTCTTTATCTCGGCAATTTTCTCTTGGAAAATATTTTTATTTTCGCTAATCTCTGTAGTTTTATCAACACTCATGGCATACTTTGCGGCTCTATCTCCTGAGAGTTTGCCAAAAACAACCAGCTCAAGGAGCGAGTTTCCTCCAAGCCTGTTTGCTCCGTGCACTCTATGGCTTGCGCACTCACCGACTGCAAAAAGTCCATTTATACATGTAGATGAGTTTTCATCAACCTCTATTCCGCCCATAGTGTAGTGAGCTGATGGCTTGATGGGTATCAGTTCATGAACAGGGTCAATATTTTCATACAGCTTTGCAAGTTTTGCCTCTTGGGGCAGCTCGTTTTCTATAAACTCTGTACCCAAATGCCTTATATCCAAAAACACATCTCCGCCCTTTGCTATCTCATCGTTTATTGCCCTTGCGACCTCATCACGCGGTGATAGTTCGTTAGTAAATCTCTCACCCTTTGAGTTTAGCAGATACCCTCCTGCGCCTCTGGCACTCTCGGAGATTAAAACAGATGAGTTTTTAAGTGCGGTCGGGTGAAACTGTATAAACTCCATATCACTTAGCCTTGCGCCGGCGCGCACTGCAGCGGCAATCCCATCACCGCTAGATGCAACCGAGTTTGTCGAGTGTTTGTGAAAAACTCTGCTGTATCCTCCCGTAGCGACTATAACACTTTGCGCCTCGTGGATTTCAACCTCACCGCTTCTTATGTTTAAAACACTAACACCGCTAACATATGGCTTTTGTTTGTCACTACATATAATAAAATCCAAGAGATATCTCTCATTTAAAATCTCAATTCCCTCCGCCATACATCTGTCATAAAGCGTATGAAGGATTTTAAGACCTGTATAGTCCTGCGCGTAGCAAGCTCTGGCTGCATACGCGCCGCCAAGTTTTCTCTGTGCAATTTTATTCTCTTTCGTTCTGCTAAAAGGAACACCGATGCTATCCAGCCATAAAACGACATCTGGAGCGCTTTGGCATAAAAACCTCACGGCATCCTCGTTTGCAAGCCCATGTGCGGACTTAAGAGTATTCTCTACATGTAACTCTACGCTATCCTCTTCAACATTTGAGAGTGCCGCATTAATGCCGCCTTGCGCCATACATGTCTGGCTTCTTGTGGGATACTCTTTTGTTATCACAACTACTTCAGCGCCGCTCTCGTGTGCGCTAAGAGCAGCTACAAGTCCTGCTCCGCCGCCGCCTATAACAATTACTCTATTTTTCATGATGACTGCCCACTTCTATTGTAAATTTTGCCCCGTTTTGAATATTTTGAGCGTATATTCTGCCTCTATAGTGCTGCTCAATAATATTCTTTGACATGTGAAGACCCAGTCCCGTACCGTTTTTATCAAATTTTGTAGAGAAGTATGGATCAAAGATTTTATCTATAATCTCCTCATCTATACCGCCTGCATTATCGCTTATCTCCATAACCGCCAAATTGCCTCTGTCATAACTTTTTATAACTATCTGTGCATCTTTTGTACCATTCTCCACAAACTGCTCTTTTGCGTTATTTATGATATTTAAAACGACCTGAACAAACTCGTTTTTAAAAAGCATAACCCTGTTCTCAGATGTCAGCTCCAGACAGAGGTCTATGTTTTCCAAAGCAAGGCTCTCTTCTAAAAGCCAATACGCCTGCATGGCTGGATTATTCAGAGTAAACTCCTCCTGATGCTTATTAGGTCTGTAAAAATCGCTAAAGTCAGAGACGATGCGGCTCAAATTTTGAGTGTAGAGTCCTATTTTTTTGAGCTTCTCATCAAAAAACTTTAAAAATGCTTCTCTTCCTTTTTTCTCGCATAGATTGTACTCTTCAAGCTCCAAAGCCATTATCATTGATATATGGAGTGTGGATATCGAACTTAAGGGCTGCTTCCACTGATGCGCTATCATGCTTACCATCTCGCCCATCTGAGCAAGACGCGATTTGTGCAGAAGATAGGTATCTTTTTGCTGCATCTCGCTGACAGCTTCGGCAATCTTTATTTCAAGTGTGCTGTTTAACTCAAGGAGTTTATTCTTAAGCTCTTCAAGTTCGATATTTTTTTTCCTTAAAATGTTTTGTTTATAAAAGAATATAAAGATTATCAATAGCGCCGAAAAAATCATCTCGTACAGATATTCAAACTTTACGTTTTTAACATAGTTTATAGAGACGCGCTTGTTAAAAAATGTATGGATATCCGAATGCTCTACATTTTTTGAAAATTTTTCAAAAATATTGTACAGAATTTCATCGTCATCCCTTACTCCAAAGCTGATACCTACCTTCTCATCAAACTGCCCTGAAATTTTGAGATTTGCGTTTGAGATATTTTTAAAAGCGTATGCAGTAAGTGTCAAACTGTCTATGTATCCATAGTATTTTCCACTCTTAACACCATTAAATCCATCTTTTATGGAGTCTACATATTTTAGTTTTATTCTGGGATGCTTCTCTTTTAAATTCTCGATAAAAGGGTTTCCTTTAATAACTGCAAACTCCATCTCCAAAAGACCGTCAATATCCACTATATAGTTTTCTGATTTCTTTGTAACTACTATCAGCGGCTCATGGTGATACGGAGTTGTTGTTTTTAGCCCTCTCTCCTCTTTGTAGTATTTTGCCGTTGGAAGCAGGTCACACTTTTTATCCCTAAGATTTTGCAGCGACTCTTCCCAGCTTTTTGTATCAACAAGTCTGTATGATACCTCCATGCTCTCTTTTGTCAAACTTAGTATATCAGCGCCTATTCCGACAAATCTATTATTTTCTACTGCACTAAGCGGAAGCAAATTCGCAACGGCGCAGATATTAATCTCTCCTCTTTGCCTGAGATACTCCTCCTCTTCTTTGGTTAAAAACTTCTCTTTTACGCTAAATATGAGCCTATCCAAATCAACATCATTATCTACAAGTCCCATAACTCTGTATATATCTAGAATTCTCTCTATCTTGTTTTTTCTCACACTCCCCAGCGGCACGCCGTTTGTAAAGGAGAGTTTTTTAAGCTCCTTTGCTTCATAAAGCAGTGCATCTTTTGTTTTGCCGGCAGAGTTATACTTTTTGTAGATAATCTCAACTGTTTCCTCAATATTTTCAAAAGCGTACTCCCACCCCTTTATGGATGCTTTTTTAAAACTATCTACTTTTTTTGGATTTTTGCGAACCTCTTCTTGTGAGGTAAAGAGTATGTCATCATAAAAGTCAAAACCTCTCTCTTTTGGGGAAAACGTTTTAAACTCTATCCCTCTCTTTGCTAACCCGTAAGGCTCATTTGAGATATATCCGGCGTAAAGGTCAACTCTTTTTTCAACAAGATTTTCAATGTCAAAAGTGTGCTTTTTGTAGTTGACACTCTCTTCGCCCAATTTTGCAGACTTTATCATGGTATATATTGATGCCGTCTCAACAGCATCTTCGGTAATCATCGCGGTTTTGCCGATAAAATCTTTTACATCTTCTATGCCTGAGGATTTAAGTGCTATTAGAACAAGTGGCGAGCTTTGGAATGTCGCACTTAGCAGAGATATCTCTTTGCCCTGCGAGTAGTACCAAATCAGGCTTGAGCGCCCTATTCCATAAGTAGTTCTACCGTTTACTACATCATCTATAATATCTGTTTCACTGCTGAATTTTTTTATCTCTACATTAAAACCTGCATCTCTGTAAAAACCCTTCTCTTTTGCCATATAGTATCCGGCAAACTGAAACTGATCAAGCCACTGAAGCTGAAGGGAGACCCTATCTAAAGGTCTCTCTGCTGCATGAATATAAACGAAAAGGGACAAAAAAATCAGTATAAATCTCATAACACGACCAATTGCTTAAATGTGGTAAATTATACCACAAGAGTCAAAAAGTAGTATCTTGCAACCCTTAAAGTTCCGGCTATTAAAAGAAACCAAATAAACTTAACCCTGACAAGACCTGCAACAAGTGTCAGCGGGTCGCCTATAATTGGCAGCCATGAGAGCAAAAGTGCATAGCACCCATATTTGTGTCCATATCTGTACGCTTTTGCTCCCATTTTTGATGAGAGAAGTTTTGTTTTTGTCTTTTCGTAAAGAAGATAGCCTAAAAAGTAGTTCAGGATTATTGCTAGAACATTGCCGCAAGAGGCATATATAAGCGCATCCGATTTTGACATGTCGTTTGAGATAGCCGCAACAAATGCTACCTCTGAACTAAATGGAAAGATTGTAGCCGCCAGAAATGCGGATAAAAAAAGTGCTAGTTCTGCGATTGTTGGTGCTTTATAAATGATTTTATATTTTCAATAACGCTCTGTATCAGTCTCTCTCTTGCCTCGACGCTTGTCCAGGCAATGTGCGGAGTTATATAGAGTCTCTCTCTGTTTATAACTGAGAGCAGCGGATGATTGCGCTCCATCGGCTCTTTTTTCAGCACGTCCAAACCGAAGTAAATCTCTCTCTCATCAACTATGCGTGCAACTGCCTCTTCATTGATAATTCCGCCGCGCCCGAGGTTTAAAACAATAGCCTCCTCTCTGCACATTAACAACCGTTCATATTCTAAAAGATTGAGAGTTTTATCGTTTAGCGGGGCATGAATGGAGATAATATGTGATGTTTTTAGAAGTTGCTCAAGTTCTACATGTAGAAAATCTTCTGAGTTGTTTTTCCCGCTTGTCGAGTAGTAACAAACCTCCGCTCCAAAAGCTTTTGCAATATTTGCAACACCTCGCCCGATAGTTCCCAATCCTATGATTCCCCATCTTTTTCCTTTTAGCTCAAAGAACGGCTTGGAGATATCCGTAAATATTTCGCTTCTGGAGTATGAGCCGTTTTTAACATACTCATCATAATATCTCGAATGTCCCATAAGATAAAAAAGCATAGAAAATGTGTGCTGTATAACTGAATCAGTTGAGTATCCTGATACATTTTTTACCTCGATGCCCATCTTTTTTGCGGCCTCCAAATCAACATTGTTCATGCCGGTTGCCGCAACGCATATAAGTTTGAGAGATGGAGTGTTTGCCATGTGCTCGGAGGTTACAACAACCTTGTTGGTAACCACAATAGTACTATGCGCAATCCTCTCCTGTGTCTGCTGGGGCGAAGTTGTTTGAAAAATATCAACGTCGCCAAGTTTGAAAAATCCGCCAAGAAGAGTTTCGCCAAAGGTAAGAGCATCAAGAATAACAATCTTCAATTTAGATATCCTTGATTTTTGTAATTAACTCTCTTGATTTCTCTAACGCTTTTTCAACCTCGTCAAAAACAAGCGCGACTGCAAGACGTCTCCCTTTGTGTGCCTCAGGTTTTGAAAATACGCGAACAAAACTGTTATCGCTGAATAGACTCTCATCTACGCTGATTGCCGGAGCGTAATTGTGAACTTCTGATTTAAACGCGGCAGATGCTCCCGGACCGTAGAATGTAAATCCAAGAGGAAGCCCTAAAACAGCACGCAAGTGGAGAGCAAATTCGCTTTGAGACTGAGTGATAAGCGTAACCATTCCAGTATCATGCGGACGAGGTGAGACTTCCGAGAAGTAAACCTCATCGCCTTTTACAAACAGTTCAACCCCAAAAAGACCGCGCCCCCCAAGACCATCTGTGATAGCTTTAGCCATCTCTTGTGCACTTTTTTTCGCCACTTCGCTCATCTGCATCGGCTGCCATGAAAAAACATAATCGCCATCACGCTGTTCATGCCCTATCGGTTCGCAAAATAGAGTCTCTTTGCCGTTTCTGGCAGTTAGCATTGTTATCTCGTAGTCAAAGTCTATAAAAGCTTCAACTATCAGCTCGCTTGCATCACCTCTAGCCTCTTTTGCTATCTCCCATGAAGCGTCGATGTCATCTGCGCTTTTTGCCACGCTTTGACCATGCCCTGAGCTGCTCATAACAGGTTTTATAACACAAGGAAACCCCATGCGCTCTGCCGCTTCTTTAAGTTCATCTTTTGTCGTAACAAACTCATACTTGCCGGTTTTAAGTCCTAAAACCTCTGCCGCGAATGTACGGATATTTTTTCTGTTCATGGTCTTGCTAACAGCACTTGCGTTTGGTATAACGTTATACCCCTTATCTTCTGCCGCAAAAAGAGCATCTATGCTGATAGCCTCAATCTCAGGCAAGATATAATCAGGTTTTTCGCGGTAAATAATCTCTAAAAGAGCGTTTTTATCCTGCATGTTTACAACATAACTTCTGTGTGCGACGTGATGGGCAGGAGCGTTTTGGTATCTGTCAACAGCTATAACTTCAAGACCAAGTCTTTGAGCTTCGATAGCCACTTCTTTGCCTAGCTCGCCTGAACCCAGAAGCATGATTTTTTTTGAATTTGATTTTAATGGAGCGCTAAATTGCATGGGTATTCCTAATGAAAAATATTAGAAATATTATATCGTAATGAATTGAATAAAGAAAATCTAGCCTACCAAGAAGCTAGATTTCATAGGAGGCTAGATTTAACTTACTGTTTTAAACCTATAAGTGTTTGAAGAAGCTGGTCAGAAGTGGTAATCGTTTTACCGTTAGCCTGATAACCCCTTTGAATAATGATAAGCTGTGTAAGCGCACGTGACAAGTCAACGTTAGAAGCCTCAAGCGCAGCCGATTGCATAAATCCGCGTCCTGCAGTTGCAGCCGTTCCTATAATAGGATCTCCTGAGTTTGCAGTCTGAATATATACGTTTCCGCCCTCTGTTGAGAGCCCCTCGTTGTTCGTAAACTTAGCCATAGCAATCTGAGCTAATCCAAATGAACGGCCATTACTAAATGAACCGACTAAAGTACCGCTCTGGTCAATTCTGATACCGACCAAATCCCCGCCCGTAAAACCGTCTTGGCTTATTCCGGATGTTGATGAAGGTGAGTCAAAGCTTGTCATGCCGTCAAAACTGTTAGACGTTCCAAGCTTAATTGCAACCTGCTGATTTGCCGCTGAACCGTTGTTTGCGGTAAAAGAGACGTTTGGCGGATTGTATGTTGCCAGTGAGCCGTCACTGTTAAATCTAACAAAGCCCGTCTTTTCATTGTATGGCGCTACAGAGTCAATCGTTGCAGGCTCTGGAACACTTATTTTCATATTCCATGTACTTCCCGTTGAAGCGTCAACCGCAACTTTTCTAAACTGTGTTCTAAGCGTATGCTTTGAACCTAGTGAGTCAAATATATCGATACTTGCAGAGTGCGTTGCAGCGTTAAAGCTTTGTGAAAATGCTTTTCCCGTGCTTCCGGCAGGCAACGTCGCGTTAAGTGCTTCCATATTTCTAGTAAAGCGTGTATTCTCGCTTATTCCACCACCGACAATGCTGTTTGCACTCATGCCGGTAATAGCGAGGTTGATATCGTAGTCGCCGTCTTGTGAACCGCCAGGATTTGAGAGCTCAAATTTACCCTGAGAATTTACGATTATCTCTATGTTGTTTTCATTAAAAACCCCATCTAAATCGCCGTCGCCAACCGCTCTTGCCTGGTTTTCCAAAGCTTCACGAAGATCTGCTATAGAGGTAAACTTCTTATCGCCTCCAGCAACCGTAACCGCACCTGTCGGATCATACTGATATCTATAAGCGGTAGCAGCAGAGTCGCCTACGACAAAGCCACTGTTCGCATTGCCAACTGCGAATATTCTAACGTTGTGGGAAGCGTTTGTGTCAGAGTTGCCGTTTGTTAGCGTAATTTGCCCTGCTATTGGATCATATGTGGCAGTTATACCTGTTACCGATGTTTGTGCATTTATAGCAGAAACGTAACGAGCAGCATTCTCAGCCTGAGTTTCTAGCCCCGTACCGCCGCTTGTATTTATCTGCTTTTGCGTACCGTTGTCCAACTCAAATGTGATATCAAGCTCAGCCGGCAGACCTGGACCGCCGCCTGCAGCAACTATGCCAGTTGCAGTCGTATTAGTTGGAATAAATGATGCCCAAATACCCTGTCCCGCCTGAAGATTGAACGCCTCTCCGGAGTCATTGAACATTACACCCATATCGCCGGAATCTATCGGATTTCCGTTCTCATCCACAGACTGAAGTATCGGAAGAACCGTTCCTGTCGGATAGCTCTTTACCTCATACTCTGGTGAGTAAGTTTTTACCAATGGACCCGAGTTTAGGTTTGCCTTGATAACAACATTTTGCGTCGGAGATGCGGGAGTTGTAAGTCCCGGAGGAATGTTTATATTTGTAATGGGCGCCGTTGCGTCAACAAAACCGGTCGCTCTGTCTCTTAACCATCCCTGAACAATAAATCCGTTATTGTCAACGAAATTTCCGCCTGCATCAAATTTAAAATCCCCTGAACGGCTATACTTATAAGTATTTCCGCCATCAGGAGAGATTATAAAAAAGCCGTCACCTTGAATAGCAACGTCGGTATTTTTATCTGAATTTTGAATAGAACCCTGAGAGAATATACGCGTCATTGAACTAACAGTAGAACCAAGCCCTACCTGAACAGGGTTTTTACCGCCAAGCTCGCCTTGAGGGGCTGTAGCGATAGCCTGAGTTTGAGCTAAAAGGTCCGAAAAGTTGGCACGAGAATATTTAAAACCTATTGTATTAACGTTTGCAATATTGTTTGACTCTACGTCCATCGCGATTTGATGCGACTGAAGCCCGGATACGCCGGCAAAAAGTGATTTTAGCATGTTAAATCCTTTGTTATTATTTGATAATATGCACTAAAACGAACGCGTTCGTTTTAGTGAGAGGGACTAAAGTCCCTTCTAACCCCCTTGCCATGGAGTATGCCATTGGTTAGCATACCTAAAAGCTACGAAAAAAGTTTTTCGAGAATCGCAAGGTGTTTTATGCCATTGTTTGTAAAAGTGCATAAGCCTAATTATTATAAGTGAAAACATTTAGCATTTAATGTTCCAACTTTATTATGCGTCCATCTCCAGAGCTTTTTTGAGCATCTGGTCTGCGGTTGTTATAGACTTTGAGTTGGCGTCATACGCTCTTTGCATTACGATTATCTCGGTCAATCCAACCTCCATTCTCACATTTGAACCCTCTAGTTTATAGTTTGTAAGCTCGGTGCCTAGAATATTTTTGCCGTTTTCATCTTGAAAAAACATAGGTCTGCCACTATTGTTTGATTCCGTAAATCTAGCCCCGTTTACACGTTCAAGACCTCTGTCGTTCTGGAAGTGATAAACTGCAACCATACCTATTGAGCTCTGCATGCCGTTAGAAAAAGTTGCGATTATCTGAGCATTTTTATTTATGTCATACCCGACAAGATCTCCAGTTTGCAACCCATCAGACGAGCTTGAACCGCTAAAAGGGTTGTTCATGGCAATTAGCCCGTCAAAACCAGTGCCTAAATCTAGACGGACTGTCGAGCCGTTATTGTTTATGGAAGAGAGCGTATTTGATGTCAATATACCGGACTCATCAAACGTTACAACTCCGGTTTGCGTATCATATACCGTTAGAGGAAGATAGGTAGTTTCACCGGTCTCTTTGTTATAAACCGTATCTACACTTGCACTTTGTGCAGTTGCTACCACATTCCACTGTGTTCCAGGGGAGACCTGCGGGTCAACTTTAGTAAATTCAAGTCTTATGCTGTTTATATTGCTCTGTGCATCAATCGCTTTTGCACTTATTACCCTTGTCTCATCATTAACGCTCAGGTTTCCGAAAAATCTCGCCTCTGTTGTAGGCTGAACAGGAAAAACCAAATCATCCGGAAAACGCAGTTTTTGCTGAGTAGTCACTGCGCCCAATTCTACTTCTGCAAGCTGCTGTGTCAATACTCCGTTATTAATATTGGCGCCCATTGTTCCTAAAACATAGTAGCCGTCATGCGTTACCAGATCTCTGTTTTTATCAAACGTAAAGCTTCCATCACGGGTATACATGGGCTTTCCTTCGCCTTGTACAGCGAACCAGCCGTCTCCTATAATGGCCAAGTCTGTACTCTTGTCTGCCAACTGATAAACACCCCTGTTTTCATCCATTACAACCGTACCGAGTCGTGTTCCGACACCAATGCCTGAGTTAAGTGATGACGTGGTGCTAATCATATTCTCAAAAAGAGATGAAAACTCCGTGCTGTAACCGCGAAAACCGATTGTGCTTATGTTTGATAAATTATCAGAAACTACGTCAATAGCGGTCTGATGCGCTTTTATTCCGTTTATTCCAGTGTAAAAAGCTTGGCTCATCATTTGATAATCCTTAGTAAACTTCTACTATTTGTGATAGTGGAACATAGTTTGAACCGACTTTGACAAATGTTTCGCCGTTTTCAAATCTTACTGATTCAATCGGATAAGCGCCGACTCTTGTCGTTAGCGCATCACCGTTTGGATTGGTATATGAAGCTGTTGAATAATATATTCCGCTATTAACTGCATTGCCGCTTGAGTCTGTTCCATCCCATGTAAACTGGTAAACACCCTTAGGGTTTGTTCCGACATCTAATGTTTTTAGAATATTTCCATTTACGTCCAGTATCTCAACATTTCCTCTCTCTATGTCATCTGGGAAATATATCTCAAAAGTTGTATCTGAACCTTCATCAAGCACTAGCGCATTGCTCCCAATATCAGCAGTTTTGCCGATTGCGGCTATTGTGCTAAACTGCTGCGAATTGCCAAGCGATGCAGCTAAATCTGAAAGCGCTTTGTTTGTGTTTTCTGATGCCTCTAGGGTTGCAAGCTGTGATGTCTGAGATAAAATCTTCTCGCTGTCCATAGGCTCTGTCGGGTCTTGGTGCTGAAGCTCAACCAAAAGAAGCTTCATAAAATCATCTTTTCCGAGTATGTTTTTATTGTCAGTGTCTACCGTTTTAGCATAGTCTGCGTTTGTTGCAGCATTTAAGCCTGTTGATGTGATTGCCATTGTGGTTTTTCCTTTTCCATATTTATATATATCGTGGAACTATAATCTCTAAAGAGCTTAAAATCTCTTCGTTTGCCTCTTCATGTTCAAAATAGCTATACTCTTCATGAGCTTGTCGCTCATTGTGTCTCTGCTGGTGTCCCCCGCCGGCATTGGTATCGCTGTTTTGCTGCCCGTTACTAAAGTTTAATGTAGCATTATTTATTCCATTGTTGCTCAACTGCACTCTGAGCTCATTTGCGTTCATTGATAGGGTATTTATCGCTGTGTTGTTTGAACTGATACTCACATGTAGATTTTTACCTCTTTGGACTATAGTCAGATCAACCTCGCCCAATCTTTGCGGATTTAACTGCAATTTTACTCTTGTAAAAGGAGATTTGTAATCCTCTATCGCACTCTTTACATCGGCTGACAGATACCTAATCATCTGTTTTGCTTCATTCAGTTTAACTTCAAAACTATCACTCTTATGGGTTGTCAATGATTCCATTTTAGCTGATGACGAACTCTGCTCCGCGGACGAGGAAGTGCCATGCAGAAGGTGCTCTAGAGTTTTTGCACTCTCAGTCGTAGCCGTTGGTGCGATTACTTTGGCGGTTGCAACTGAAAAATCAGCCGTTAGCGCAGAGTTGTTTGTTGAGGGTTTTTCGCCGCGCAACAGAAGCTTGAGAGTCTCATCTGCTCTCTCTTTTGGTCTCTTTTGCTCTGATTTAAAAGAGTGGCTGTTTGCTTTAACCTGAACTATCTGCTCTGTTGATGTATGCTCAGCCACTGCTTGCGCCTTGAATAGAGGCGTATGTTTTATCTCTTTTTGAATCTCTGCAAATTTCCCATCAAGTTTAATCTCATTTTGTTCTATCTTTGAAGCCGATAAGTTACTGACAGCTGCATTTTTTTGCTTTTCGTCCGTCTGCACCGTTTGAGCTTTTTTCTCCACAGATACCTCTTTTGGCGCTTCGGCTTTCGCCTCTTTTTGTGCTTCTGCCGTTAACGCTTTCGACGCCTCACCCTTCGCCTCTTTTTGTGCTTCTGTTCTTAACCCTTTTGGCGTTTCGGTTTTAAGCTCTTTTTCTGAGACCGTTTTTTTCTCTATAACCGCCTCTTTTGCAATCTCACTCTTCCCATCTTTTGCGACCATAGCTTTGACATCTTCTTGCCTAACTCCCCTTTGTGCATTCGACTTAACCTCTTCAAAGCTTATTTTAGTTATATCTATGCCGAACTTTTTAGCTGCTTCAACCAGCCCCTTAAGCGTATTCGGAAGATCTTTTATCTCAGCTTTTTTGTAGCCTTCACTCTCTTGTATTTTTGCTTTGATATAATTTTTTGCTTCACCTACGAGCACTCTTATATCTGTTTTTGACAAAGCAGCGGTTAGTTTTGGATTTAGTTCCAACGGCTCCATGGTTTTGTTAGGAGCCAAATTTTCTTCACTTTTTAAAAGAGCGTGTGGCGAATCTTTCTTTAAAGAGGTGCTTTTTGCTGTTTTTAGGCTTTTTTCTTCATCTCCAAGAGATAATATCAAAGAGCCATTTTGAACAATCTTGGCATCCTTTTTATCACTTACGCCTCTTAAAAGGTCTGAAAATGAGAGGGCAGGCTTCTCTTTTGGCACCGATAAATTTAATGGTGAAGATGATGCTTTACTGCTTTTAGCATTTGCTACTATCATTACCCGCTCCTTTGTATTTTTTTATTAAAGATTTTAGGATTATCAGCATAAACTATTCCACTCTTAAACCGATATAGTCCACATGATTAAATTACTATTTTTATTACCTCCCATACTGTTGGCGGCACAAACTCCATTTGGTGCCGTTACGGCAAAAAATGTTGATACGTCTGCTTATGAGGCAAAGAAGAGCCAAGAAGTAGAGCAGGCCTCTAAAAATGTAAAAGTAACATGTAGATTGGTGTGTGATAAAAAAGTGTATAAAGAGCAGAGGATATCAGAGGCGATAGAGTTTTATAAAAACTCTAAAGATTATGGGTTTAATAGGGATTAAAGCTATTAAGGCATACTAAGTCGTTGTGGTATGTAGCGCTTAGGACATCTCTTAACTCAGAGATTAGTGCCTCAGGCTTCTCCCCATCAACCGGATAACTTACCATAAACGAATTCAAATTTTTGGCAAAAAACTCTTCAAACATATTTTTTACGATTTGCGCACCATACTTATCCGTATATGGGAGCACAAAAAAGTAGTCAGCATTATTGTTTACTATTGCGTCAGAATTTCTAAGTATTTGCTCCAGCGAGCTCTCTATGACCGACTCCTTGACTGCTGAAAAATCGCAATACAGCAGGGTAAAACTCTCGGCACGATTCTCATCGAGCCTCTGCGCCAAACCTATGCTTAAATCTAAAAGTTGTCTAAAATTGTCAAATCCAAAGTGTATGCCAGCCATGATTTACCTCAAGTTTTAAAGTTTCAAAAAGTATATCCTAAAAAAATAGAAATAGAAATTACTGCATTATCGCGTATGATTTTATCTCATCTCTAGAAGCAAAAGGAGTGGCTTGAATCTCCTCATCGTCAAGACTAAGCATGTAGCTTATGTTCTTGTCACTTTTGCAATATGTGAGAATTATTTTTGCTGCAAGCTCTTTGTCTGAGTCTGTTGCATTTTTGCTAAGAAGTGAGTGCGGGCCAGGCAGACCGATTGCCTTTACGTGGTAATATTTGTCATTGTTTATATCTTGGAGACGTGCGTTCTCCTCTTGATTTCTTCCCACTACAAGCTTTGAGCCGTCTTTGAGGCGTAAATGACGACCATATTTCATCACAGGGATATCTTTTACTTCAAACTTATCATACTTGATAAAATCAAACATCTTTTTAGCAAAGTTCTCATCCGTTAAAAGGCATCCGCCGCCCGGGCTCTCAAAATTTTCCAGGCCTATCTCTTTAGCAAGTTCAAGCTGTCTTTCGCGACTTCTTCCCACAATCTCTTCAAGTTTGTCTCTGTTCACCCATCCATTTATCTCGGCAATTGTAGGAGCGAGGGCTTTGGCAGATAGCGGACGAAGGAGCAGTCCGTCACAGTTGCTCTCGTTTAAAACTGTCTGCATAGCGTCTTTATTTTGGCTCATCGGACGTTGTCCTAAAACCTCGCCGCTAATCAAAAATGAGGCGCCCTCCGCCTCCATAACTCTTTTTG
Source organism: Sulfurimonas sp. (assembly GCF_019429335.1). GTDB lineage: Bacteria > Campylobacterota > Campylobacteria > Campylobacterales > Sulfurimonadaceae > Sulfurimonas. The sequence continues at coordinate 62,813 of NZ_JAHYJB010000008.1, forward strand.
CCACCGCAAACATCTTTGTATGACAATCGATGCATGGGTTAAAATTTTTGCCATAACCATGTTTTGGGTCAAAGAGTACATCTTGCAAAAATTCACTCTCAATATTTATTATTTTTAGCTGGGCACCGACCTGAGCGCACATACTCTGCATATGCCCAAGTCTATCTTTTGTGCTTCCAAAACCGGTGCTTATATTTACAGCCAAAACTTCTATGCCTTGGTCTATTATAAGTTTCATCGCCAAAGTTGAGTCTAATCCACCGCTAAATAGTGCTATTGCTTTCATCTTCTTCCTTGTAAAATTGATAGTTTTATCTCATATTACGCATTAAAACGAACAAGTCCGTTTTAATGGCATGAACTAAAGTCCCTACAACTCTCCTTATGCTACGAAAAACTTTGTTTTTCGAGAATTATAAGGTCAGATTTTATTTAATGAAATTATACACTACTTATTTCTTCTTCCGCCAGAGGAGCCTCTTGATGAGCCTTGAGACGATTTAGCATTTCCTGCTTTGCCGCTCTCTGATTTGCCAGAAGGCCTTTGACCTCTTTGTCCCCTGTTACCGCCTTGGTTTATCGGCTCTGCTTTTATGCTTGGGTCTGGTTTAAAATCTTTTAGCCATACTTTTGGGATATCGTTTTTAATCAGCTTCTCTATGTTTGCAAGATACTCATGCTCATCTATACAAACAAGCGATATTGCTTCGCCCTCGCTGCCGGCACGTCCTGTTCGCCCAATTCTGTGAACATAATCCTCAGAGACGTTTGGAAGCTCGTAGTTTATTACATGTGGAAGCTGGTCTATATCTATCCCTCTAGCTGCGATATCCGTTGCGACCAAAACCTTTACCTCACCGTTTTTAAAGTCGGCTAAGGCTTTTGTTCTTGCATTCTGGCTCTTGTTTCCGTGTATCGCAACGGCTGTTATACCATCCTTTTCAAGCTGCCCGGTAAGACGGTTGGCCCCATGTTTTGTTCTTGTAAAGACAAGCACCTGTTTCCATTTGCCCTCGTTTATAAGATGTGTTAAAAGTTCGCGCTTACGCTCTTTATCAACAGGATAAACCACCTGCTTTACACTCTCTGAAGCTCTGTTTGGACGTGCCACTTCTATTAAAACCGGAGAGTTTAGCAACTTGTCTGAGAGTTTTTTTATCTCATCTGAGTATGTAGCCGAGAAGAGCAGAGTCTGTTTCTGTTTTGGAAGAATTGCCAATATCTTTTTGATATCGTTTATAAAGCCCATGTCGAGCATTCTGTCGGCTTCATCAAGTATAAGAAATTCAACATCTTTTAAATCTATGCTCTTTTGCGAGACATGGTCAAGAAGTCTTCCCGGCGTTGCAATAACGATATCAACCCCTTTGCGAAGCTGTGTAATCTGCGGATTTATTTTAACTCCGCCAAAAATGACAGCTGATTTGAATGAGAGATATTTTCCATAAACCTCTACACTCTCTCCGACTTGTGCCGCCAACTCTCTTGTGGGTGTTAAAATCAGCGCTCTAACGCTCTGTTTTGGTTTTGTCGGTTTTATTGTACTTAAAAGCTGAAGAAGTGGCAGAGTAAAGCCTGCTGTTTTGCCTGTTCCCGTTTGGGCACCTGCCAAAATATCTTTTCTACTGAGTATCACGGGTATTGCTTGTTTTTGAATCGGCGTAGGCTCTGTATAGCCCTGATCTTGTATAGCTTTTAGTATAGGAGCTGATAAACCTAGTGTTGTAAATGACATTATAATCCTGAATTTAATATAAGTACATAATAGCATAATTTATGCTAATGTGAGATATAATATCAGCTAAATATATAAATACTCTCTTAGGACTTCAGATGCCGAGCAATCAAATAACCATAAAGCATAACAAACACCGTATCCACCCTTGTCCTAGCGAGAAAAAACTCTCTCTTCTTGCTCAATTAATATCTCAGAACAGCGCCCTAAAAACAGTTGTAGCTGTAACAAATAATATTGAACTTGTAAAAGAAGCTATAAACTCTGATAGTGTTACTGTCTTAGACGATGAAGAGTTGGCAAAAGCTACAGAATTAGAGTGCGAACTCCTTATTAGCTACGATTTGCCATCAACTGCGGCTACCTACATGTTAAGATTGGCAAAAGCGACAGACAGCGCGATTGTTCTGCTTGATATCAACGAACAAAAACATCTCTACCCGATAGAGACTCTTTTAAAAAGGGTTATAAAACAGGAGATTGTCGCCGGTTTTGAATATGAAGAGCAAAAAAAAATGAAAATAGCACCAAAACCTGCTCCAAAAAGAGAGCATACATTTAATGCCAACGCTGATGATAAACCAAAATACGCTAAAAAACAATTTGATAAACCTAAGTACGATAAAAAGCCTTTTGAAAAGCCAAAATACGACAGACCAAAAAGAGAGGGTGAGAATTCTGAACGCAAACCTTTCGAGAAGCCAAAATACGATAAAAAACCGAATAAATTTCTAGGCAAAGACGAAAGCGGCAAAGCGAAATTTTCAGGTAAAAGCGGAGATAGAAATCACCGTTATGACGGTAGTAAAAAAGAGACGACAGAGGCACCCAAAAACGTCGGAAGAAAAATATCTATCAAAGAGCGAAAACCTAAAGAGGACTCCAAGCCTAGCTCTTAAAAGCTACGAGCTCTCCTCTTTTTAACTGCGAAATCTTTCCCCTGAACTTACGAATATAAAACGCCTTCTGCTCAAAAGAGATATCTTTTTGCATATTTATTTTTTTATACTCACGCTCATAATGCTTTATCAAAAATGCGAGAAGCTCGGCTTTTAGTGCCTCCTCATTTTTCAGCGGTTTTATCTGCTCATCAACAGATATTGCCATAAGATGCGGATGAGAAAACTCTCCCTTGAGCGCGAGAGAAAACTCGGATGAGTGAAACTGCAAAAGTGATGGGTCCAAAACATCAAGTATCATGTCTATTAACTCAGGATGTTCCAGAACTGTTTTAATAAGGCTAAGCTCCCACATATCTTTATGACGGCTGGAGTCAATAATCGGTTTGTTATTATTGTTAGTGTTAGTTTGGTTAGAGAGCCTGACAAATGATGGACTAAGCCCAAGACGTGAAGCCAAGTAAGATTTGTACTCCTCTTGAAGCATTGGAGAGAGTGTCTTAAGATATCCTATAGCATCTTGCATACAGACCTCTCTTGCCTTTGGGTCGGCAAGGTTATATAGCGAGAGTATCTCATCCAAAACAAACTCTATAAATGGCTGCGGATTTCTAAACAAGCTTGAGAGCTCTTCAACCGCGCCTTTTTTTACCATATCCGCCGGATCCATTCCATCCAAAAAGATAACAACTCCACCGCTAAATCCGCCTGCGCTTAAAAGTTTTGATGCCTTGAGTGCAGCTGCGCGCCCTGCTTTGTCACCGTCATAAGCCATGACAACCTTTGGTTCGCCTTTTCTTAAAAGTGGCAGATGCTCTGGAGTAAGAGCCGTACCAAGCGTTGCAACTGCATTTGTAAAGCCAGCTTGATGAAGCATAATAACATCAAGATAACCCTCCGTTATAACTATCTCTTTTGTTTTATGCACACTCTGCTTTGCGTGGTTGTAAGCATAAAGAAGTCTTGATTTGTTAAAAAACGGTGTCTCGGGAGAGTTTATATATTTTGCCTGATGACCGCTTATTGTTCTGCCACCAAAACCGATGATAGTACCGTTTGCGGAGTAAATAGGAAAGGTTATGCGCTCTATAAATCTGGCAAAACTTCTTCCGCCCTCGCTTCCTATAACACCCATCTCTATGGCTTCGCTCATATTAAAAAGCTGCGATTTTATATAGTTTATGGTTGAAGCAGAATCAGGTGCATAGCCTATACAAAATTTCTCTATGCTGCTCTCATAGATACCGCGCTCCCTTAAATAAGAGAGCGATTGCGGATTTTTTGTAAGCAGATACTGGTACCACTCGTTGATTTTTTCCATAAAATCGGAGCGAGGTTTGCTGTTTTTACTGTCACTGTACGCAAGAGAGAAGTTGTACGAAGAAGCGAGTTTTTCTAAAGCTTCCGGATAGTTTAATTTTTCATACTCCATAGTAAATTTGATGCTATCGCCTCCAACGCCGCAGCCAAAGCAGTGGTATATCTGTTTAGATGGGCTTACAATAAAAGAAGCACTTTTTTCATCATGAAAAGGGCATGGCGCCTTGTAGTTTGCACCAGCTTTTCTAAGATCAAGATACGAACCTACAACATCAACAATATCAAGGCGTGCTTTAAGGGCTTCTATAGAATCTTGTGTAATCATAAGAAATTATACAAAAATGTTAGTTAAAGAGAGTTTGGAAAAGCTACATGTAGATTACTAAAATAGGTCGAAGCAAGACCTATTTTAGAAGGAGAAATAAAATTTTAGATATTAATAAATATCTGTACTCGGATGATTCGGTTTATCAATCGGAGTATTTGCTTCTTTTGTATCGTAATGAACAATACTATCTGCTTGGAGGACACCCAACAATAGTGCAACTGCTAAAATAACTTTTTTCATCTTGTTTCCTTTGGTAAGAACGAATTACGCTCTAAGTTTTAAATCAGAGTAATTTTATCTGATTTAAAAAACTCTGCTATTGATTTGTGTCAATTTAATATTAAAAACCGCTCTATTTCCGTACAAAGATATTAAATTAAGATGTTTATGGTACAATTCGTATTCAAATTTTAAAGAAAGTGGGTGATGTGATATGCCAGGTATAATATTACGCAGTGATGACAATTTCGATGCATCTTATCGCCGTTTCAAAAAGCAGACTGACCGTAACTTAATCGTTACAGAAGCTCGTGCTCGTCGTTTCCATGAAACGAAAACTGAAAAACGTAAGAAGTTCCTAATTGCTTCTCGTAAAAAAATGCTTAAACGTCTTTATATGATGAGACGTTACGAATCACGCCTATAAGACAAGGGCCTTCGGGCTCTGTTTTCTCCTTTATCTAAAAAACAAATCACGCTTTTAAAAAATCATTCTAACTCTTACATCAGGCAACGGGGCCCAATCCTCTTGATACTTTTAGGAATTATTTATTATCTGCATGCTTACGGTCAGCTGCACGCCGTAATATACGTCATACCTATAAAACAACTCTGTCGTACTTTGTGTTCTCAAATCTTCGCTCGGGCAATATATGCTAAACACCATTGATATCAAATCATCTACTCCGTAAAGATCCCTTCGTCCAAAACCAAACTCTAAGTGCATATAACGGTTTATCCGGACACCTCTGTCGGTTTCATTCGGACAGTTGAAGAAGAGATATTTTCTGTGGCGATATTTTAGCATAAGTGTCCGAATGATTTTTTATTTCTCTTGGATTTTTTCT
>NZ_JAHYJB010000072.1 GCF_019429335.1 Sulfurimonas sp.
TATTTGGCACCCTGCTTATGGGAAAATATGACAACTGTGAGTTTCAAAACAGAGATTATAAAGATGTCTGTGAACAAGTTGTAAAAAACGGCGTATCATATCTGTACGCAAACAAATTTCTACTCTCATATTTCAAGACACAAAAATTTGACGATGTAAGCTACAAATACCTGCAACCAAAATATATTCAAACACACAAAAAAAATGAGAAAAAAGCTAACAACGTGCTTGTTAAATTTGTCCCAGAAATGGTCGAGCACCTAAGAGAGTATGAAGAGGTATACGATTACACTGAACGAAAATACGGCGTTAACCGCGAAATAATCGCTGCAATTTTAATAAAAGAGACAAAACTCGGAAAAATAAAGCCGACACATGATGCATTTATCGTCTTTAACACTCTGGTTGTCAGAACAAAACAGGAAACTTCAAGAGAGAAGTGGCTAGTAACTATGGGCAAAACAAATATGTCCGCAATCATAACCTACTGCTACAACAGAGGCGTAACACCAGAGGAGTGCAATCTTCCAAGCTCTTACGCAGGAGCAGTCGGGATTCCGCAGTTTATGCCAAACAGTTTTGTTTATGCAAAAGGGTATAAAACAGAAATTGGTGATTTGACAAAAATGGAAGACGCCATAGTATCTGCAAGCAACTTTTTGCATCAAAAGGCAGAGTTTAATGAGCTGCTTGACTGGAACAAGGTACCTGATATAGTCGATATCGAGACACAATGGTACAATTTTGAATTTGAGCATGAAGACGCTTCGTTCGTCTATGCAAAAACAAAAAACGGCGACAAAGAGTACAAATGTTTTACATGTGACAAGGCAGAGTTGCAATATATAAGAGAGTATGCCAAAAAGATAATGCGCTACAACAACTCATCCAACTATGCAGTAGGTGTTATGCGCTTGGCTTATGATGCGCACTCTGAGCTTAAAAAATAGAGTTTAGCTCTTTTTCCTTGTATCTTTAAAATACATCATGCACCAGCCATCTGGGCTAATAGCGCCTTCAACCACTTTGCACTCGTTTGTCTCTGGCAGAAAATGCAGGCAATCTGCACATTTTTTGCCATCTTTTGGAGTCTCCTGATATATCAGCTTCTCTTTTGTTCCTTTTGCCAAAAGCGGTGTAACACCCCATGTAGCAAGCCCTAATATAGCCATATATCTGAAAAAAACCCTTCTTGATGAACTGTTCATTGTCATCTCCTAGTAGGAATTTATGAAAAATTACATTTCGTTGGTAAATGTTACTTTCACAGCTATACTCTATTCTTTTTCTCTTAATTTGTCCTAAACAATAAAATCTACTCTCTTTGTAAAACTTTATTTTGTTAAAAAATTGTGGCTTTTAACGTATGGGACTTTTGGGGCTTTACAACTCTTGCATCATCAAAAGCGTTTGCGGATTCGATGCAGAGCATATGCTCGTAAGCATCTTCTTTCATGGCACTCAATCTAGAAGTTTTTTCTATCCACGGGTTCCAGACAACGGCAGAGGATGAGTTCTCATTTCTAACATGTAGAGTTCTGTTTTTATCATACAGAGTTATCTCACCATCTACCTCTTGGTAAACTCTGTCAACCTCTTGGTTAAAGGTTATATCGCCCTTTTGCACCTCAGATTTCCATGTCAGTGCATCAAGATATGGTTTTTTATCAAGCCCTTTTATAACGGCATCTGAAATATGAGAGAGTGCGAAATATGTGTGAAGAGCTTGCGTTATT
>NZ_JAHYJB010000073.1 GCF_019429335.1 Sulfurimonas sp.
CAGTTTAAAACACTTGGCTCTCAGACTGTAGCAATAGATTTTCATGAGACAAAAAAAGCACTTCAAGATGGAGTTGTGGATGGGCAAGAAAACCCGCTTAACGCGATTGTGAGTATGGATATACATATAGGTGCAAAAGTATCTCACTCTGAGTGAACACGCATATATGGGGTATATCTTTAGTATCAGTTTGAAAACTTACAAAAAACTTCCACAAGAACTTAGGAAGATACTTATCGACACAGCTTTAGAGATTACTCCCTTGCAGCGTGCACTGGCACAAGCAGATGAGGAGAAGCTTCTAGAATTAATCAAAGCAAGTGGTGTTGAGGTCAATACCCTTCAACCGCAAGAGCGTACAAAACTAGAAAAGTTGATGGAGTATATTCCAAAAAAATATGAAGAGCTTATTGGCGGAGAGATTCTCTCAAAAACTCAAGAGATTCTTTTTGATAAGTACAAAAAAGATCAAGATTTCTATGTGATAGGTGTAGATGTAGACCTCTCTAAGGATGCAAAGAGTTCAGGACTCGCTATCAAGAGAGGGGTGGAACTTGCTGTCAAAGAGATCAACGCAAGAGGTGGAATTTTGGTGAAGAAGGTCGCAGTTATTGTCAAAGACAACAGTGCACTTGCAAGTAAGGGAGCCAAGAATGTTAAAGATCTTTTAAAGTATAAAAATCTTATCGGTGTAGTGGGTGGACTTCACAGTGCTGTGATTTTGGAACAGCTGGAATATATGCAACACTCTGGAATATCGCTTTTTATCCCTTGGGCTGCTGTTTCCTCTCTGACAGATATAAAAAAACATGACTGTATTTTTAGAGTCTCCGCAAATGATCTTTATGCATCTGATTTTATCGCATCAAATGTACTCAAACGTTTTAAAAAGCCTGCTATATTTTATGAAAACTCTGTTTGGGGCAGAGATAACCATACAAATATAAAGAGATATCTCGGTGAGAGAGGAGTTGAAATTGTCTATGCGAAACAGTTTAACAGGGGGATAGGTGATTTTACGCAAGATATTACTAGAGGGTGCGGATGCTCTGATTATGATTGCAAATCCTCTTGAGGGAGCCGTGATTGTGCAAAATATGGCGAATACGTCAAAACCGTTACCCATAGTATCGCACTGGGGAATTACGGGTGGAGATTTTTTTTCTGAGAATTCAAAGGCAATTCAAAAACTTGATTTAAGCTTTTTTCAGACCTTTTCTTTTTTCAAAAATAAAAACAGAGTGAGTCAAAAACTAGCACAAAGCTACATTCAAAGCTATGATAAAAAGGATGTAATAGATATAAAAGCAGCATCGGGTGTGGCTCATGCTTACGACTCGGTGAATATTTTAGCCTTGGCTCTTGAGCAAACTGGGAGCGCAGAGCATAAGGCGATTTGCAGAGAGGTGCAAAATATTAAAGTGTATGATGGAGCAGTCAAAAAATATATCTATCCTTTTACGTCAGAGCAGCATGATGCTTTGGATGTAGAGGATTTTTATATGGCAAGATATGGAAGCAGAGGTGAGATTATTGAGGTAGAGAATGAATGAACTAAAACTTGCCCATCCACTTAAAAAGAGCATCAAAAGTAGAGTAG
>NZ_JAHYJB010000009.1 GCF_019429335.1 Sulfurimonas sp.
CTCTATTTGTCTATAATTCGCGTCCACAAACACTATGTTTGTAAATGTCTTGTTAGCTCAGCTGGTAGAGCATCTCACTTTTAATGAGGTGGCCGATGGTTCGAATCCATCACAGGACACCATTTTTTATTTTGTGGCCCCGTCGTCTAGCGGTAAGGATCCATGGTTTTCATCCATGTTACAGGAGTTCGATTCTCCTCGGGGTCACCATTTAATAACACTCTATCTAAATAACAACCACTCTGTTTCTTCCCTCATCTTTTGCTCTGTACAACGCACTATCCAAACGCTTTATAAAACTCTCTTCGCTCTCTTTTTTAACATACGATGCCACGCCGAAACTACATGTAATATTTCCAACCTTCTCAAGCGTGGTTTCTTCTATTGAACCTCTTAGCTTCTCTGCTAATAGTGCAGCACTTAAAGAGTCTGTCTCAGGACAAAGGATGATAAACTCCTCACCGCCCCATCTTACAAATATATCTATATTTCTGATATTTTTCTTTACAATTTCCACCATACTTTTTAAGACGTAGTCGCCAACGTCATGCCCGTAAGTATCGTTAACCTTCTTGAAATAATCAATATCAACCATTATCATAGAGAGCGGGCTCTTATATCTCAAAACACGTTCAACCTCTGCTTTGTATATATCTTCAAATTTGTGCCTGTTGTAAATCCCCGTAAGACTGTCGGTATTTGCCATCCTTTTTAGATTTTCATTCATCGCTTTTAGTATACTTATATCGCGGGCAATGCTTATAAGATAGCTTTTGCCCTCGTCTTGTATAAACCTGCATGTAATCTCTATCGGGATTATTTTGCCCTCTTTTGTTTTATGAGAAACCTCGATAACCGCCTTCTCTTTTCTGCTTAGCTGCTCTTTGGTGTTTGCTAAGTTATCTTCATACACCTCATCACCGCTTTTTTCATCATGATATTCAAGGTCTTGCACTTTCATCTGCAGAAGTTCCTCTTTTGTGTATCCCCTAGTTGCATATGCCGCCTCATTGACGTATATAAAATTTCCATCCAAGTCATGAACAAATATCGAATCCGTTACGGAATTAAGAAGTCTTGATTGAAACTCCAGCTCTTTGTTTATCTTGTACCTCTCGGTTATATCATGAACCGTTCCGAGCATGCGCAGAGGATTATGCATCTCATCATACTTCATCCTTCCCTTTTCATAAACCACCTTTTGAGTTCCATCTTGGAGTACTATCCTATGGTGCACGGCATAATCTTTCCCGCTGCGGAGTGCTTTCTCAATAGCATCTTTTAGAAACTCTCTGTCATCTGGATGAACAAAATTCATAAAAGCGTCATAAGTTGGTGTAAACTCCTGCGGCTTATGCCCAAAAATAGTAAATACCTCATCCGACCAAACTATCATATTGCTACCTATGTTCCACTCCCAATTGCCTATGCGTGTAAGCTTTTGAGCCTCTTTAAAGAGCTCATTTGTTTTTGAGAGCATTTTGGTTCTTTGGGCAACTTTCTCTTCAAGGGTTTTGTTTAGATGCGCAATCTCATTATATTTTTCTACAATGTTTCTATAGATAGAAGAGTGCTCTTTTATGATAAAGTCAGAAGGTTTGCACTCATGATTCAGTATGCATCTGTTTAGTTTTATAAGTGGATAGATATTTAAAAAATACAATAAGATAAGAAAAATCACTATTATCAAAATAAAGTAGAGCATAAATGTTACAACAAGATTTTGAACGTCATGTTCGGCGCTTAAGAGATGTTCATCATTTAAATCTACTATCAAGTTAAATGTAGCCTCTTTGCCGTTTTTAAAGTAGCTAAAATCAGAATAAAATACGACATCTTCTCTTACTGAGCAGCCGCTTATATCATCTGCATGCAAACCCTCCTCATAAACGCCTCCGACCATTTTGTTGTCGGTTGAGACGACTATCTTGTTCTCTAGTGCGATAGAGAGAGTCTCATACTCTTTGTGGGTAGTCATTCTTTTGTTCATAATACGTAACGCACTATCAACGTCAGCTCTCTGCATCGATGATGCTAGAGTCTGCCCAAGTTCGAGCACATCACCCTTTATCCGCTCGATGTCCTGCGTTTTAAAGTAATTTTTAGCAACCGTGTATGTGTAAAAAAGCGTAATTGAGAGAATTACCGCAACCAAAACCGTGACTAAAAGATTGACTTTTTTTAATGAGAAAAAATCTCTGCATGCACTTGTCATTTTTTTACATCCTACGTTATGTTAAATTGTATTTCCGTTATTACAAGATTTTAGCATGTAATTATTAAAAGACATTTGACTAACATCATAAATTACAAATTTAGTTTAGATTGTAGTTGATAGGAACGCTAAGAGTAAGCTCTTTAGTTGGTTTTGGGAATTTAGTGGAGAGGTCTTGGATGGTTTTAATCGCCGCGCGACTTAGTATATCACTCTGCGAATCAAGAATTTTTACATTATTTACTTTTGCATCGATGCCTAATGTAAAACTTACTTTCACCAAGCCTGTAATATTTCTTTTTCTAGCACTCATCGGATAGTAGAGGTTCTCCTCTAAAAGCTGGGCAATTTTTTGCATATTTATCTCAATATACTCCTCTTGCACCACTTTTTGAGTCAATGCGGCATCATCCGCTTTTTGCTCTTTTAATGCGCTCTGCGCAACCTCTGGCTCAACTGAGGATTTTTCTCTTTCCTCTGCTTTAGGCTCTGCATCCGCTAAAATATTATCTTCTGTTTGATCGACTAAAGAGGGTTTGATATCAGCTACTTTATCTGTTATCTCTATCTTTTTTTCTGCAATCTCTTTTGGCATTTGGGCTTTTTTTACTTTTTTTGGCTCTATCTGCTTCTCTTGCACAACTGTTTTTGCCTTTTGCGTCTCTTTTTTCTCTGCTGTCTCTTTGCTTAATTTAATATTGCAAAGTTTTAAACAGTGCATCTCCTCTTCTGTTTTTTTAATGTCAAAATAGCTTTTATACACAATAAAAAACATTAACATAATAACAGCGTGAACAAATAGCGAGATAAGAAGGGAATTGCCATATTTAACCATGACACAAATTGTAACATACGAATTGTTACTATTCTATTAACTGATGTTACGCACTAAAACGAACGCGTTCCTTTTTCTAAAGAAGCTTCGTTTTTCGAGAATTTCAAGAGACCTTTTTGATAGTTATATAGCCTCGCTATCTGTCTCACCCGTGCGGATACGGATGATTTTTTCAATATCGCTGACAAAGATTTTTCCATCACCGATTTTTCCGGTTCTAGCAGCCTCTACGATTGTGTTTACAACCTGATCAACACTATCATCTTCAACTACCATTTCCATCTTTATTTTCGGTAGAAAATCAACTACGTACTCAGCACCGCGATATAACTCGCTATGCCCTTTTTGACGACCGTAACCCTTTACTTCGCTTACCGTCATGCCGGTAATTCCTATCTCTGCCAAAGCATCTTTTACATCTTCTAATTTAAATGGTTTAATAACCGCTTCCACTTTTTTCATAATAATATCTCCAAATTTAGTTTAAAATTGTAACCGTTTTTATGGTTTTAATCAACACTATAGATTTATTGCTTTTTCTCCATGCACAGTCTCATCAAGTCCTCTGCTTTCACTCTCATCATCTACTCTTCCTCCGCCTGTAAGCATAGAAGCTATAAAGAAGACAACTGCGGTTGCAATAGCACTATATACGATAGTCAGACCGATTGCTTGAAATTGGCTGACAAGCTGGGAAAACATATCATAATCATCCGCCATCGCATAAGAAGATATAAATATCGCTGTTGCGATTGAACCCCAGATTCCGACTAAACCGTGAATCCAAAAGCATCCAGTGCATCATCCACTCTGAACATATTTTTGAGTTTTGAAACAGCAATAAATCCTAGGATACCTCCGACTAAACCGATGATAAGAGCGCCCTCAACTCCTGCGCTTCCGGCAGCCGGAGTGATAGCCACCAAACCTGCAACCGCACCCGAAGCTCCGCCTACGATTGTAGCCTTTTTATAAACAAACCACTCTGCCGTAATCCATCCGATTACACCAAGTGCCGCAGCAACGTTAGTTACCAAGAATGCAGATGCTGCAACACCATCGGCAGCTAACTGAGAACCCGCATTAAAACCGAACCATCCAAACCATAGCAGAGCTGCACCGAGTGCTACCAAAACAGGCGAGAATGGTTTTATAGCAGCTTTGCCGTAATCTTTTCTTCTGCCTAGTATCAGAGCCACAACCAGACCTGCAACACCTGCGCTTAGGTGAACAACAGTTCCTCCTGCAAAATCCATCTCTCCAAAGTTAAGCGTCTCTCCACCGCCCCAAGCCCAGTGTGTAACCGGCGCATAAACTACGGCTATCCAAAGAGCCGCAAAGAGTATATATGTAGAGAATTTTACACGCTCTATCATAGAACCGCTTGCAATCGCAACCGCAATAGCCGCAAATGTTCCCTGAAATGCAACAAAAAGAAGCTCAGGAATAGTTCCGCTTAGAGTCTCAGATGTAATTCCCGATAAAAGCAACTTGCCGCTTCCTATAATATCTCCCTCGCCAAAAGCAATAGAGTAACCGACCAAAACCCATATCAAAGTACCGACCGCATAAGCACCTAAGCTCATGCCTATTGTGTTGAGCACATTTTTAGAGCGAGTCAAACCGCCATAAAAAAGCGCTAAACCGGCAGGCGTCATAAGCATAACCAAAGCCGTAGCAACCAACATCCACGCTGTGTCACCGCTGTTTAAAAGATCCTCTGCAAACACAAAGGAGGGTATAGCCAACATACCAAACAAAAACCTCTTCATCTTTCGATCCTTTTTTTAATCTGTCAAATTATACAGTAGCTAAAAAATAAAATAGTCAGTTAATTGATTATTTTTTAATCACATGACATATTTCTGCTAATGTTACCAAAAAATGAGTATTTAAGCATCTTTTAATATGGGAATTATTATAGTTCTGTCTTATGGACATTGATGGTGCTTCCATAATATTTTTTTATACAAAGGTTTTTTCATGATGAAAAAAAGATTCTCGACAAAAAAAATCATCTCATTGGTTGGTTTGTCATTAATGTGTGCAACTGCGGCAGAAGCAACGCCTGCATTTGCTAGACAGATGGATATGGACTGTATGTCTTGCCACTTTCAAAATATGCCAAAGCTAAATGCTTTCGGTAGAGACTTTAAGATGTCAGGTTTCACGATGAGTAGCGGCAAAGAGATGACTTCTGAGCAAAACGGCGGTCTACAAATGCCTAGTAACCTAAATATGGCTTTTGTTATCAAAGCTCGTATACTTGAAGATAAAAGTAACGATGTAGAGACTAAAACAGAGATTTTTGACGAATCTGCTTTCCTTTTCGGCGGTAAAATAGCTGATAACGTAGGTGCTTCTATGGAGTTTGCTGAGGGCTTAGCTGGTGGTAAGATAATGTTTTCTACTGAAGCTCTTGGAGGAAGAGTGGGTGCAACTTACCACATGACTGATGCGCTTGGTGCATTCGCAGGAACAGAGATGTATACTACGGGACTATACAGACCGGTTCGCCAGTTTGAAAACCGTGGAAAAACAAACATCTTCCAAAACTTAGGTATTGGTGCAGGAGAAGCTACGGGTGTTCAAGTTTACTATAGAGCAAATGGTCTTTACGCAACAGTAGGCGCATATGTTCCTATGTTTGCTCAAAGTGCTGAAGCGGGAACAGACTCTTTCAAAACTTTGGCAAGAGCTGCATATGAGTTTAGCGCAGGCGACACAACGGTCGCTCTAGGCGGATACTACATCGGTGGTAAATCTGGAAAGAAAATCATAGACAGACTGTTCGACGATGCGAATGGTGATTTGACTATATCTATGGACGAAGTTGTAGACAAAGTACACAGTGTTGATGTCGATGCTTTGGATAGAAAATCATATGGTCTAGACCTTCAGATCGAGAGCGCTATAGGTGATATGACAGTTATGGCAACAGCAGGTTACGTAATGAAGAATGACTATACCGGTTATCTTGACAAAGTAAATGATGAAATTTATGCTACTCCTAAAGCACAGGACAAAACAGGTTACCATGCAGATATACAGGTAAATCCGGTAGAGAGATTTGGCGTTAAGGCAGCTATATTGGGCGTAACTGACGATGCAACAGCAAACAGAGACTTCAATGTCTACTCTCTTGGTTTAGAGTACAACATGAGACAAAACGTTCGTTTTGCTCTTGAGTACTCTTACACTTCAAGCGACAGAGATGATGTCGGTGATAAAAAATACTCAGGAAGCGACATTCTATTTATGTCTATGGTGTCATTCTAATCTTATTAGAAACATCAACTTCTATCTCACTGCAAAGTTAACTCTTTGCGGTGACACACCTCACTTTTAAAACTCCATCTCTTTAGGCTCTGCAAAGTAGAAACCTTGACAATACTCAATATTTAGTTCCTTAATCTTTTCATAAATTGCCTCAGAACTTACAAACTCTGCTACAACTTCCAAACCTTTGATTTTTGCAAAGTTCACGATTGTTTTTACAATATCATAGTGGTCTTGATTTTTATCTATCTCTTTGACTAGCGAGCCGCCTATCTTGATGATATCGGCGTTTAGTTTTACCCGTGTAAATGCCTATTTTACGGAGTAAAATAGATAATTAAGATAATTTTTATCTTTTTTTTGAGCAAAATAAAAGATAAAAAAATAGTTACAATTTTGAAATTTTCGTACATACAAAGATGAAAATCTTTATGAAAAAGCCAGAGCATTTAGTTTTTTAGAAAACAAATCTATCTCGCAAATGATTCGTGAAAGTCTAATTGAATATCTTGATAAAAGTAAAGAAAAAAAAGCTCAGGTAGAACTTCTGTTGGAAGCTACTGATGAAAAAGAGATTTTATCCATTTTAAAAAATGATACTTTTTCATCTCAAGATGAGTTTGCTAAAAAATTTAACTTATGAAAATTTCATATTCAAAAACATTTGAAAAAAGTTTGCAACTTATCAAAAGAAGCTACAAGTCAAAATTTTTGAAGCTATAAATAATATCCCGAATGGGGATATTAAAAAAATGACTGGAAATGACATACCTCCAATCTATAGACTTAGAATAAGTGATAAGTGCTCCGTTGAAACATCTTTTTATATATCCAGTAAAAGATGCCCGCTAAAGAATATAATCACGGAATAAGAGCTCATTGGGCAATTGAAAGTATGCATTATGTAAAAGATGTAACATTTGGTGAAGATGCATCTTTAATCCGTACCGGCAATGCCCCGACTAATTTTTCGATTGTTAGAAATATTGCAATGAATGTGCTTAGAAGAGAAAACTTTATTAATTTTACTCAAGCTATTCGTATGATTAGCGGAAATATTCAGAAGTTATGTAATATTCTAGTATGAAACAGCCGTGATTGTATTAAACACCTTAAACAAGCGGATAAATATATAAAGATGGTAGATGAAGGAATGGATAGTTCATATAAAAATCTTGAATTTCTTGCAAGATATACTGAATTCGCAAACATGCACATGACAAGGTATACTATTTGTATTAAAAGTAATGATAAATAGTCGTTGTTTTTACTGATTCATTCTTTGAGCAAATTTGACATTACACCTCTACGGGTGAATCTCCACTTTTGTGATGCAGAATTCTCCCTCCTCAAAAAAAAGAAAGATTATAAGACACAGGTCAGCTTATTCTCAGACTGATATAATCTTACGGTAGTATAGTTAAAATAAGTCGTTACTATCCCTTGACAAAATAATCATTTATGCACTACAATTGTATACACGAAATGCAAATGAGGTAGATTATGAAACAAGCCATAAACATTAGACTTGAAAAAGATGTTGTTAAAACATTGGATGAATATGCACTAGAGCTAGACAAGACTAGAACAAGCTTAGTTGAAAAAGCCATTGAGTTATACTTTGATAAGTTAGATGAGATGATTGCCGACAAAAGAATAGACGATTTAAAAGCAGGAAAGACCACAGTTGTGCCTCTTGCAGAAGTATTTAAAAAAGCCGGCATTGATGTATAGCGTCGCTTTTGACAAAGATGCCGAGCGGGAGTTTTTGAAACTTGAGAAGCAAGCTCAACTACTCGTTTCATCCAAAATTTTAGATTTACAAAGCGGAAACTTTGCTAATGATAAACAGTTGAAGGGCAAGCATAAAGGCAAGTTTAGAAAGCGGGCAGGTAATTACCGCATTATCTATTTAAAAGAAAACAATCTTCTAGTTATCTCTGTAATTAGAATTGCCCACAGAAAAGAAGTCTACTAACTCTAGTCCCTAACTTTATAAATCTTTTTTCTCTCTTTGGATGATGGCACATTTAAGAGTTTTCTATGCTTCGTAATCGTTCTTCTTACCATCTCCATATCGTATCTTTTCATGACCAAATCTACTAAGTCCTGATCGGTGAGAGGCTCATCGTGGTTCTCGTTTTCTATGAGATTTTGGATGTAGTTTTTTATCTCAGACGAAGAGAGATTGCTTGAGAGCGCATTTGTAAAAAATGATTTGAGCGAAAAATAGAGTGTCGATTTTCTCAAATCAAGCAGATTTACCAAGTCTCTCGCCTCTTTTAGTTTATGTCTGAGCTCGTCATTTTTACTCTTAAAAGGGTCGCTAATAATAAGGTCCGGATAGTAACTGTGATTCATTATCACCGAGATGTCATCATCCACTTTTACAAAAAAATCAGGAACGATATACTCGTTATCTTCCTGAAAATCAATTGCAGGAGGTGATTTAAATTTCTTTATAATCTCAGTCGCCTCTTCAAAGCGGTGGTGCTTATTATACTTGTCTATATTTTTGTCGCCTTCAAAATAGCCGTCGGTATTAATGTACATCAATATCTCTTTGGCAACTTTTTGTGAGTTTGCAATCAAAAGGGCTTTTTGTCTATTTATCTTCTTTAGGCTCTACAAGCTGTTCTATAACTGCCTCGATTGACTTTGCAAAACCGCTCTCCAATCCGCCCTCAAAATCAGGAGTCTGTACATATGCCATAAGTTGCGTATCTTTTAATAAATATGCGGCATCCTTGATGTCATCACCCTTTGTCTCAATCATTCCCGTAGTAATCGGCTGTGAAAGTTTAATCGGATTTAATTGTAAACGTTTGTTCATATTTTTGCTATTATGGAGTATATATACATTTTTTATTCCATAGAAATATGAAGAAAAAAGTGGGTTTCTACATGTATAAACTACTATTTTGCAACGCATTTTCACACTATCACAAAGTTATATAAAAAAATAATACTTTTAGATAACTCTTAAGCGACATTAAGATATCATCTATCGAATTAATTTTTGAATTTTATAAAGATTAGGTGTTATATATGGGCAACTTGTTAAACAACGATAATATACAGAGCATAAACATTGAAGAGACTCTTCAAAGCAGCTATCTAGATTACTCCATGAGCGTAATCGTCGGTCGTGCACTTCCTGATGTTCGTGACGGACTTAAACCTGTTCACAGAAGAATCCTTTATGCAATGGATAAATTAAGTCTCTCTCATGGCTCAAAGTTTAAAAAGTCGGCACGTATCGTCGGTGACGTTATCGGTCAGTACCACCCGCACGGCGACACTGCTGTTTATGATGCGCTTGTTCGTATGGCTCAAGACTTCTCTATGAGAATGGAGCTGGTTGACGGTCAAGGTAACTTCGGTTCGGTTGATGGCGACAGCGCAGCGGCTATGCGTTATACCGAAGCCAGAATGACAAAATATGCAGGCGAACTTCTAAAAGATTTAGAAAAAAACACGGTAAATATGATTGACAACTACGACGGCACTACAAAAGAGCCCGACGTTATGCCTACACGTGTTCCCAACCTCCTTATAAACGGCTCTTCAGGTATTGCAGTCGGTATGGCTACAAATATTCCTCCGCACAATCCTCAAGAGGTTATGATGGGTTTAAAAGCTCTTCTTGCAAATCCGGATATTGAACTTTATGAAATTATGGAACACATAAAAGCTCCTGACTTTCCAACAGGCGGTATCATCTTCGGTAAAAAAGGTATCACTGACGCTTATGCGACAGGCCGCGGACGTATCAAAGTTCGTGCAAAAACCCATATTGAACAAAAAGCGAAAAAAGAGGTTATCGTAATTGATGAGCTTCCTTATCAGGTTAACAAAGCTCGTTTGATTGAAAATATTGCTGATTTGGTAAAAGAGAAGCTTATCGATGGCGTATCTGAAATTCGCGACGAGTCTGACCGTGACGGTATGAGAGTTGTAATTGAGCTGAAAAAAGATGCAATGAGCGAAATCGTTCTAAACAACCTTTTCAAGCAGACAAGCATGCAGACTACGTTTGGTATTATCATGCTCTCTATCTTAAATCAAGAGCCGAGAGTATTCGGTATTATCGAGATTTTAAAACACTTTATAAATCACCGTAAAACTATCATCATCCGACGTACTATCTTTGACCTTGAAAAAGCAAAAGCAAGAGCACACATCTTAGAAGGTCTTAAAAAAGCTCT
Source organism: Sulfurimonas sp. (assembly GCF_019429335.1). Taxonomy (GTDB): domain Bacteria; phylum Campylobacterota; class Campylobacteria; order Campylobacterales; family Sulfurimonadaceae; genus Sulfurimonas. Next base: position 10,538 of record NZ_JAHYJB010000009.1, read on the forward strand.
TGATATTATTGATGAGATTATCAGAGTTATCAAATCAAGTACAAATATAGAAGATGCGAGAGACAACCTAGTTTCAGAGTTTGACTTCAGCGTACTTCAGGCGCAAAGCATCGTTGATATGCGTCTTGGAAGATTAACAGGATTAGAGCGCGAGAAGATAGAGAATGAACTTTTTGAGCTTATCAAACTAATAGAATACCTAGAGTCAATCCTAAAGAGCGAAGAGGTTCTTCACGGTATCATAGGTCAAGAGTTTGATGAAATTCTTGCTACATATACAGACGTTAGACGAACTGAAATCGAAGATGACTATGACGATATCGATATTGAAGACCTTATCCCCAACGAGCCGATGGTTGTAACCATAACGCACAGAGGCTACATCAAGAGAGTTCCTCTTGCACAGTATGAGAAGCAAAAAAGAGGCGGAAAAGGTAAGATTGCGCTTACTACATACGAGGATGACTTTATAGAGAGATTCTTTACATGTAACACACATGACACACTTCTTTTTGTAACAGACCGCGGACAGCTTCACTGGTTAAAAGTTTACAAAATACCTGAAGGAAGCAGAGTTGCAAAAGGTAAAGCGGTAGTCAATCTTCTTAACCTTGTAGCAGATGAGCAGATTCAGTCAATCAATCCTACAACAGACTTCAGCGACGACAAATCTCTAGTATTCTTCACTAAAAAAGGTGTTGTAAAGAGAACAAACCTAAGCGAATTCTCAAATATAAGAAGCAACGGCGTAAAAGCTATTCTTCTTGACAAAAATGACTCAATTATCACTGCAAAAATTGCGGACAAGAGCATTAAATACCTATTTATTATGACTAAACTTGCTCAGTGTATTAAATTTGAGATAGAAAAAACGCGCGACCAAGGTAGAAATACAAGAGGTGTAAGAGGTATCAAGTTCAAGCATGATTCTGATGAAGTGGTTGATGCTAACATTATCGCAAATGACGAAGAAGAGATTTTGGTTGTCAGCGAAAAAGGTATCGGCAAACGCACCAATGCCGCAGAATATCGTTTAACAAATCGCGGCGGAAGCGGCGTAATCGCTATGAAGATGACTGCTAAAACAGGAAAATATGTTGTCGGTTGTCTAATGGTAGATGAAGAGATGGATATGATGGCTCTTACAAAAGAGGGTAAAATGATACGCGTTGATATGCAGACAATATCTAAATCAAGCAGAAATACAAGCGGTGTTTTCATAGTAAAAGGCGATGATGTAATAAGTGTTTCTCGCTGTCCAAAACAGCCCATGGAAGACGAAGAGGAAGATGACTCTCTTACTGGCTTAAGTGAATTGGAATAGTAGTTGCTTAAGTACAACAATTATAAAACCATGCTAAGGGACTAACAATGAGATACTCCATACTACTTGCACTGCTTTTAAGCGCTTCGTCGCTCTTTGGTGCAGACAAAGTTCAACCGCTAGACACAACTGTTATAGAGCAGACAAACGCAGAACTCTCAGCGGTCAGAGAGGAGGTTGCTAAAGCTAAAGCGGAGGCAACTCAGGCAAAAGAAGATAGCCAAAGAGCTATCGAGGAGCTTGCTCAAGTAAAAGCTCAAAAAGAAGAGGAGCTTGCGACTATGGCTGCTAAAGAGGAGATGCTTCAGAAGAACAAATCTCTTCGCATTTCAGTTGTAGGTCAAGGCGTTGCTCCAATGAACACATCTTCTCCTGCTCAAGCTTATGCACTTGCAAAAAGAGCGGCAATAGCAGATGCGTACAGAGCAATCGCAGAAAAAGTAAAAGGAGTGCGTGTTGATGGTCATGATACAATCAAGAATATGATGATTCAAAGATCAACAATAAATACTTATGTTCAAGCAATGGTTAAAAATGCTGATGTCGTTGAAACAACTTTTAAAGAGGGATTATGCGAAGTAGAGATGGAAATCTTAATTTCTTACTCAGACTTTGCTCAATAGTAACAATCTTTAGCTCACTTACACTAATCGCAAGTGAGCACCTTATCTCCTACAAATACATAGTCAAAGACGCCATTCTTTACAATGAGACTCTGCTTATCTCAAATGCCATGACAAAATGCAGCGGAGAGCCGCAATCAGAACTTATTTTAATAAATACCTCAGGCGATGATTTAAAAAAACTTATATCTCAAAATTCTGTGGAGTTTATAGAGTATATACACAAACTCGGTCTACATGTGGAACATAAGGGAACTACCTCCAATCTTAAAAACAGTTTCACCACAACACTCACGCTCAAAACCACTTGTTTCAAAGTCGATTTTAATGATAATTTCGCTAGAATTGCCCCTTTAAAATGAGAGTTAGAAAATACCAAAACTCCAAGGTTTTTAGTGAAAATTGCAATAGTTGAAGATGATATAAATATGAGAAAATCTCTTGAAATCGCTATGAGCGACTACAAAGAGTTTGAAATCAAGACATTTAAAAATGCAAAAGACGCACTAAAGGGAATCGATGAGAGTTTTGATCTGATAATTACGGATATCAATATGCCCGGTATGGACGGCATAGAGTTCGTAAAAATGCTTGATGGCAGGTTTGAGGTTATTATTATGACCGGAAATGCGACGCTTCAAAGAGCAATCGAATCAATCCACTTGGGCGTAAAAGATTTTTTGTTAAAACCGTTTGATGTGGATACGCTCATATCTGCAATCAAACGAGAAGATAAGATACAAAAAGTTAAAAAAGCGGCACCGCCCAGCAGTGACAACGGCTCTGCAAGCGGATTTTTTGGTACATCAAAAGCTCTCGAAGCTGCTCTTAATATGGCAAACAAAGCTGCTAAAACGGATGCGAGTATTTTACTTCTGGGAGAGAGTGGTGTCGGCAAAGAGGTTTTTGCCTCTTATATACACGAAAACTCGCCTAGAGCGAAAAAACCTTTTGTTGCAATCAATATGGCTGCAATTCCTGACAACCTTATAGAGAGCGAACTATTCGGGTTTGAAAAAGGCGCTTTTACGGATGCAAGCGAATCAAAAGCGGGACAATTTGAGCTTGCAAACGGCGGAACACTATTTTTAGATGAAATAGGCGAGATGCCATACGGCGTTCAAGCAAAACTTCTGCGAGCATTGCAGGAGAAAGAAGTCAGAAGACTAGGCTCCTCAAGGAGCGTAAAAATAGATATCAGAGTCATCTCTGCTACAAATGCAAATCTCTCTGATAAGATAAAAGATGGTGAGTTTAGAAACGACCTCTATTTTAGACTAAATACAATTCCGATACATATTCCGCCTCTTTGTGAGAGAAAAGATGAAATATTGCAGATTGCCCAAAGAGTTTTAGAGCAAAATTGTATAAAATACGGTTTTGAATTGAAAAAATTTTCAGACGAGGCAAAAGAGCATCTTCTCTCTTACGGCTGGCCGGGAAATATTAGAGAGCTGATTTCAGTAGTTGAGAGAGCGGTTATCTTAAGCGAGAGTGATGATATAACGCCGCATGAGCTCTTTTTAGAATCCCGTGGATTTAATTAAAATTATTAAGGAACAATAATGTCGAAAAAATATAATGTAGCTGTTGTCGGAGCAAACGGAGCAGTAGGTGAAGAGATATTAGCAATTTTGGAAGAGGTTAACTTTCCTATAAACAAACTTGTTCCTCTGGCTAGTTCAAGAAGCCTGGGTAAAAGTGTGGAGTTTAGAAACAAAGAGATAGCTATCAAAGAGCTTACAGACACTGTTTTTGAAGAAGAAGATATTGAAATCGCCCTATTTTCAGCTGGCGGAAGCGTGAGCGCACAGTTTGCGCAATTTGCTGTTAAAGCGGGTGCGGTAGTAATCGACAACACTTCACACTTTAGAATGGATGAGCACACTCCGCTTGTAGTGCCTGAAGTAAATCCTGAAGATATCGCTAAGTGGAAAAAAACCGGCATTATCGCAAATCCAAACTGCTCTACAATTCAAATGATTCAAGCGCTTAAACCACTTGATGATGCTTATGGTATTACAAGAGTTGACGTTAGCACATATCAAGCAACTTCCGGCGCAGGAAAAAGCGCCATGGAAGAGCTTGTCAATCAGATGAAAGACTTTTTCAGCTTTAAACTAAGCGAGAGCGTGCATAAGGCATTTAAACACCAGATTGCTCTAAACGTAATCCCTCAGATAGATCTGTTTGTAGATAACGGATACACAAAAGAGGAGATGAAGATGGTGAATGAAACTGCAAAAATTATGCACAGAGAAATCCCGCTTAGCGCTACATGTGTTCGTGTTCCTACTCTTCGCGGTCATGCTGAAACAATTACTCTTACCTTTAAGAAAGATGTAGATGCTGATGAAGCAAGAGAGATACTAAGAAAAGCTCCCAACATCGTTATACTTGACACTCCATCAGAGTCAATATATCCGATGCCTGCAATATCGATGGAGAAAAACGAGACGTTTGTAGGACGTATCAGAAATGACAACTTCTCTAAAAATATGCTTCACATGTTTATAGTTGCAGATAATTTAAGAGTAGGCGCTGCTACAAATGCAGTTAGAATCGCCCAAAAATGGGTAGAAATGGATGAGGAGAAATAAAAATGTTAGAGAGAATATTTGAAAACGCATTATGGAATTCAAGGTTTATAGTAATCCTTGCGGTATTTTTTGGTCTTATAGGGGCAGTTTCACTATTTATTGTTGCGAGCTTTGATATATACGACACTGCGAAGTATGTTATTACAACCTACATAAATCAAGCGCATCCAGACCATTTTCATGAAAATATAATAAGCGGAATTATAGGAGCGGTCGACCTCTATCTTATCGGCGTAGTTATGCTTCTTTTCTCTTTTGGTCTATATGAGCTTTTTATATCAGAAATCGACCCTGCAAAAGAGTCTGGACATGACGAAACTCAACTTTTAGCTATCCACTCGCTAGACCACCTGAAAGACAAAATATCAAAAGTTATCGTAATGGTTCTTGTGGTAGGATTTTTTCAAAAAGTTGGGCATACGCAGTACAACGGTGCACTTGATATGCTATACTTAGCGCTATCAATTACTGCCGTGGCAGTAGGGCTTTACTTCCTTGGAAAAGTTGGAAAAAACCACTAACCGTTGAACGCTAAAGAGACGAGAATTGCCTTCTCTCTTTTTGAGTGCCGTATTCACTAAAAAAATTGATTAAATAAGGGTAACTTATGAGTAAAATATTTGTAGACGCATGCTTTGGTAAAGATACGCAATATACACCGGTTTGGATGATGAGACAAGCCGGAAGATACCTTCCCGAGTATATGGAAGTAAGAAAAGAGGCGGGAAATTTCTTAAATCTTTGCCACAATCCAAAACTTGCAGCGGAAGTCACACTTCAGCCGGTAAATATTGTAGGTGTCGATGCGGCTATTCTATTTAGTGATATTTTAGTTGTTCCAAATGAGATGGGTATGAAGCTTGACTTTCTTGTTGGAGAGGGACCTGTTTTCGAGAAACCGATAAAAAATGAGGTTGACTTAGATGCTCTTTTAGGCGGCGAAGAGGCGGCATTAAAGCTAACTTATGTTTATAAGACCATAAAAATTATAAAAGAGCAGTTGGCAGACGACAAGGCTCTTATAGGCTTTACCGGAGCACCTTGGACGCTTGCTACTTACATGATAGAGGGAGAAGGTACAAAAACTTACAATATCTGCAAAAAAATGATGTACTCAAACCCTGAACTTCTGCATAAAATTCTTGCAAAAGTAACAGAGGTCGTAAAATTATATATGGAAAAACAGATTGAAGCCGGAATAGACGTAGTTCAAATATTTGACTCATGGGCTGCGGCGATTGAGCCTGCAAAGTATAATGAGTTCTCATGGAAATATATGGTTGAAATAGCCGACTATCTAAAAGCAAAATATCCTCATGTTCCGATTATAATGTTTCCAAAAGGAATTCCTGGATTTTTAGATGAAGTTTACGGCAATTTTGACGTATTTGGTGTTGACTGGTCAACCCCTATGGGTTATGCAAAAGAGAAACTAGGAGATAGATATGTTCTTCAAGGAAATATGGAGCCGTGCAGATTGTACTCAAAAGAGGCAACAACGGAGTGTGTAGAAGCGCTTCAAAAAATCATGGGCGGAAAAAGACATATATTTAACCTCGGTCACGGAATCCTTCCTGATGTGCCTGTAGAAAATGCAAAACATTTTATTCGTGAATGTCATAGAGTTAGTAAAAAGTAAGTGAAAACTATTTTTGGCCCTGTAAACTCAAGAAGATTTGGTTCTTCTTTGGGCATAGACCTCTCCCCTGCTCTAAAACAGTGCAACTTTGACTGTCTTTACTGCGAACTAGCACCAAGTGCGACTACAAACGTACAAAAAGAAGCAGTAGAAGTCTCTACGATAATTGCCGAACTCAAAGAGCATCTAAGCGAAAAAATAGATGTCATAACCATAACTGCAAACGGAGAACCTACGCTCTATCCCTATCTTGATGAGCTAATCGATGCGATAAACAGAATCAAAAACTCCACCGAGACACTCATTTTATCAAACAGCGCAACGCTAGTTGATGAAAAAGTTTTTAACTCTCTCTTAAAGCTTGACCAAGTTAAACTCTCTCTTGACGCCGTTACCGACAACGTATTTAAAAGAGTAGACAGACCACATGTCGGCATAAAGATAGAAGAGATAGTAAAAAAAGTTATTGAATTTAGCCATATTTACAAAGGCAAACTCTTTATCGAGATTCTTTTTGTCAAAGGGTTAAACGACACAAAAGAGGAGATAGCAAAGCTAAACGAGACTCTTTTAAGGCTGCATGTAACAAGAATTGATTTGGGCAGCATTGACAGACCGCCTGCTTATCCTGTGAGTGGTCTTAGTTATAAAGAGCTTCATGATGCTTCGCTTCTGTTTGAGAGTTCTCTGCCTATACATATTGCGTCAAGAGTCCATGCTGAGCCAAACAATAGACACTATGACGATGAAGAGATTTTAAACACTCTTGACAAAAGACCACAAACCATAGAGGATATAAACCTGCTCTTTGACGAAGATAGCAAAAAACGATTTCAAAATCTAATCTCTGAGTCAAAAATAGTTACCAAAAAAGTCGGGAATTTGGAATTTTTCATCCTGCATGAAAACGAGAAAAGAAAACGCGCAAAGTAGCGCAAAATTCTTGACTTTTTAAGCCTCATAAAGTATAATTCGGACCTATCAAATATTCCGAATTAGCTCAGCGGTAGAGTAGGTGACTGTTAATCACTTGGCCACTGGTTCGAATCCAGTATTCGGAGCCACACTTTTTAATCCCACAAAAAATATGACATTTCAAGACTTTAAAATCAATAATAGCTATATGGCAGCTAAAATATTTTCTAAGTATTACTTTTTATAATACTACCATTACTAAAATAATCCGATTTATTTATTAATTTTTCTGCCCCACTATGGTCATTCCATAGATATTTTTTTTGAAAATATAGGCACCTTTTATAGATACGCTCAAAGTTTAAAGATTAAAAATAGTGCTTTGGTGTAATATTGTAACAAAACAGTGATAAAAATATTTCAATTATCACATTCTTGATTTATAATAATAAAAACTTATATATTTGTGATACTATTACAAAATAATATCACAAAATAATTATTAATGAACATTTGGGCTAAATATGGAAAAACACAAAATCATCATCGTCGAAGATGACGAAATAACCGCGCTGAACTTAAACCTCTCTCTTCGAAAACATGGCTATGAGATTATTGCTATGTGCGACAATGCGCCTCAGGCAAGAGAAAAAATTGACGAATACAAACCTGACGTAATTATCATCGATATCTCTCTTCAAGAGGGAAATGACGGAATAGAGCTGGCAAAAACCATCAGACAACACTACTCAATCCCATTCATCTACTTAACGTCATATAGCGATGACGATATCATAGCCGAGGCGATAAAAACAGAGCCATACGGCTACATTGTAAAACCTTTTGACCCATCTTCGCTACACGCTACGATACAGATGGCTATTTTTAAATTTGAGATGGAAAACAAGAGATATGAGGAGATAAATGCCTCAAAAATTGATGACCAAAACGTAGAGAAACTCCTCTACGCAAAAAGAGAGTCTGATCGACCGACAGTCCTCTTTGGAGAGGGGTACTGCCTTGATATCTCCAAAGATGAGATTTTTTACAATAGCCAAAAAGTCAAACTTACAAAAAAAGAGAGTGCGATACTGCGCCTTTTGGTAGCGAAGCTTGGTCATGTAATCAGCTTTGAGCAGGCGATAGAGTATGTCTGGAGAGAGAACGGAGCGACGGAAAACAGCATAAGAACGCTTGTCTGGAGACTAAGGAGCAAACTTCCGACGGACATAATAAAAAACGCCTCCGGAATTGGCTACTATATAGAGGAGTAGTTAAAGAACCCTTATTTTAGAGAGTCTGTTTTTTATCTTCTCAAACATCGCCTCGTAATTGTAGGTGATATCTTTGTTTTTAGCCATCTTCTCTATTTTTGAACTATCCTCCTGCACCTCTTCAAGTCTGAAATTGCCACTTGAGCCCTTTATACTGTGTGCAATAAGCGCAATTTTTTTATAATCACGAGCCTTTATGGCATCTTCAAGTTCTGGTATCTGTTTTGCCATCTTCTTTATAAAAAGCTCTATAAGCATTATAAGCTCATCCCCGCTTAGCATAAGCTCCTGATTTAGTTTTTCGCAGTTTAGACCTTCAACTCCGTTATGGAGCAGAGCCGGTTTTGCTTCAGGCAAATCCTCTTTGGTAACTTTTAGATAGTTGGAAAAAACCCTCTCAAGCTCTTTGATAACGATTGGCTTTCCTAAAAAAGAGTCAAAACCGCTCATCAGACCTCTCTCCTTTGCACCCTTTATTACATTTGCGGTAAGCGCTGAGATTGGCGTGTGTCTTAGCTCTTTCTCTTTCTCATATTTTATTATTTCCGCAACAGCCTCGTTTCCGTCCATTATAGGCATCTGCTCGTCCATCAATATAAGGTCGTAGTTGTTCGCCTTGTAAAGATTTAGTGCTTCAAGTCCGTTTGCGGCCAAATCATATGTGAGTCCGTACTTTGTAAGAATAATTTTTATAAGCTCCCGATTTGCCTCATTATCCTCAGCAACAAGTATATGACCTTGAAACTTCATACTGCACTCGTGTTTATGGGGAGAAAAAGAGTCAGGATGCAAAAGCTCGTCAAAAGCGGTTCTTATCTTTGAGCAGTAGAGCGGAAAGCATATGTTTGCAATATGCGAATATTTCTCATAGTTTGAGCTTGGTTTGCTCGTAAGCGCTATATACCTTTTCTCAGAATTTAAAATCATCTCTTTAAACTCATCGTCAACGTACTCATCCAAAAATATAACTACATCATGCTCTTTTTCTAGTCTGTCAACCATGTTTATATTCATATTGAACATGTTTGAGTATTTCAAGAATGAGTCTGACTTATAGCCTCTTGCCATATCCTTTGAGTAAAACACGGTTTTTAGTTTTACCAGCTCATCCATATCACTAAAAATCTGGCACTCGCTGTTATGTATCTCAACCGGTATCTCAACCCAGAAGGTACTCCCCTCTCCGACCTCTGAGTATGCATGAACGCTTCCGCCCATATGTTCTGAGAGCTGATGACAGATGGAGAGCCCAAGCCCCGTACCGTCAAGATGCTCTATCTCTCCGCGTCCTGCCTGAGTAAATGCCGTGAATATATTTTTTATCTCCTCTTTCGCTATTCCTATTCCGTTGTCATTGACGCTTACTTTTAAAATATTATTTTGACATGTAGCCTCTACGTGTATATGTCCTTTTACCCTTGTAAACTTTATGGCGTTGCTAAGAAAGTTTGAGAGTATCTGCTTGATTCTTAGAGAATCAGCATAGAGCTCTTTTGGGATTGTCGGGTCAATAAATGAAGTAATCGTTATATCTTTTGCGTTTGCTGAGGCGACAAATAGCTCTAAAGTGTGACTGATTTCGTTGTGTATTGAGAAAATTCTAGGCTCGATTGTAAACTCGCCGCTTCTTAGTTTTGAGAAGTCAAGTATGTCATTGATGATGCTTAGTAGGTTCTCTCCGCTGTTTAAAATTATCTCAAGATATCTTCTGTGCTGTTTTGAGAGGTCCTGCTCGATAAGAAGATTTACAAAGCCCAAAATTGCATTTAAAGGGGTGCGGATTTCATGTGACATGTTGGATAAAAAATACTCTTTTGCCTGCGATGCTTTTTGTGCTTCAAGTCTTGCATCTATCAATGTTGTTACGTCGTTTCCTATTGACATGTACTCTACCGAATCATCATGCGGGTCTGTGATTTTAACGATAGTAACATCTATGTAGAAGTAGTCGCCGTTCTTTTTGTTATTCTTGATGGTTCCTCTGAAAATACCTCTGTGCTCTAGCTGAAACCACAAATCGTTAAAATAGTCCTGAGGCATATCCTCATGTTTTGCTATGCTGTGACTGCTGCCGATAAGCTCATCAACGGTGTATCCGCTAAGCCTTGCATACTTGTCGTTTACATAGGTTATCTTGCCGTGCATGTCGGTTTTAGAGATAATAGTGCTCTCATCAAGCGCTTTTTGATACTCTCGCAAAAGGCTTACATGTCTGTCTATCTCCTGCTCTTTTTGAAAAATCGTATCGGTGTAGTATTTTAAAATGCCTTTTAGATTTTTGTCAAAAATATATGACATCTCGCCAAAAAGCTCTTTGGAGTTTAACTTTTTATCGTAGGTAAAATTAATCATAGTTTTTCTAAAGTGCGTACATATTTCGAAAACCTCGTCTGCACTTATGTTTCTATCCTTTAGATACTCCAAGAGGCTCTGCATTACAGGGCACTCCCCTATCTCCAACTTGTCGGAAATCACTCCCATAAAGTAGTCAAAAATGCCATCCGCATATTCATTTAAAAAATTCTGTACATCAATATTGTGAAGAGCCATTATCTCTCTTGGAGAGTCATATGACATCCATGCTGTGAGTATCTGCTTTTTTGCATCAATAAAAATATGCTGATTTTCTTGAAGATTTGGCAGTTTTTTTTTCATGAGCTTTTACTTTTCCTATATAATGAAATATGATAACAACATTATCACGGAGAGCTTAATGAGAGATATCACTGACGTGCCGATGATATTTCCTATCTGACAACTTGTGCATGATATAAAACGCTTTCCCTCATACTGCGCATAGAAAAAATAGATAACATTCAATACAAGCACACCATAAAAAAGATATGTTTGATATTGCCAAAATTGTGTTAATGTCTCATCGCTGACAAAAAGTGAGCCTATAAGTAAAATTATCATTGCCAGCATTAGTGCATTGATAGCTTTAATTATATAATCTCTTTTAAAAACTGTTGGACAGCTCTCAGAAATTGCAACATCGCTTCCAAACTCTAATTTTTTAGTAAAAATCTTTTTCTCTTCTTTGCTTAACTTATTTAAAAAACTTGACCCAAATGTATAATCAATTTTTCTTTGAAGTAAAATACTAAAATCTCCGTCGGCTTTGAGTGAGTGTTGGTTGCCGAATCTATCTTGATAAACTAGGCTAATTGTTTCATATCTCGTTATTTTTGCGCTTAACCCTGGGAAGTAAGCCGTTTTTTCAACGGTTGTCACTTTGCCTCTTTGACTTATGATTCTTGGATTTATCAACTCTAAAAAATCTCCGCCCTGCTCTTTTTTAACAACTACGACATTATAGTAACTGCCTATCTGAAAAGCCGCCAAAGCATTCAAAGAGTTAGCCCCAATCGTATCTTTCATATCCTCTATCAAAGAAAATATCTCTTCATTGAAAACTCTCACATCCGTTGCATACTCTACGCTTGGCGGAGTCGGATATGTAACTATCTCTCTAATCATGGTGTGCCTTGTTAAACTACTTTCTTGTTGAGGATTTTAATGCTTTTTATGAATAAAGACCTTAGATTATTCTCTAAGGTCTTTTTGGATGAACATTAGTGGCTTTTTCTTACTACAACCAACATTTTAATATTAATAATGATAAATCTGATAAATTGCCAAATTTTACATGTTCTTAATTTTATAGCAAATGAACCAGGTGTCATTGTTGTAAAATTTTTGCCGTATGCCTTAATGTTATGTTCTGCTTTTTTACTCATCATATCTCCTTTGATATCTTTTATTTTTATTCAGGGATCATTGTCCAGCCAGCTTTTAGCTTAGCCTTCCAAATAAATAGGTGATGAAGGATATGTTTAATCCAGTGACCCGCAAGACCAATCTCGCCAAATGTATACTCTGTATCACGTCCCGTTCCAGGGTACTTCTCAAAGTCAGGAACAACAGGATAGATAGTCATGGCAGCTGCAGTTCCGTCAAATATGCCTTTTCCTGCCGAAGCAACACAAGCAGCACCCATATGAGCCATAGAAGCTTCATGCAGAGGAGCGTTTTCACCCTGAAGGATACGATCACAAATACTACGAGCAACCGCTTTTCCAATAATGCCCGATGGCATACCCGTTCTTGGAGGAGTCGGTCCAATCGGTGTTCCGTTTGGAGAACTCATAGGTTTAGAAATTGGATGTGGAGGAGCAAACGCTATCCCGCAAGCAAACATGTTTGGGTAAGTAGGGTTTTGATAAGTTTTTGGCCAGTCACTTGCTTTCCAGTTCTCATAAGTACCTGCTGAGTAGTTAGCATCAACTTTCATAAATCCGTTTGGAGCAAAAACAGTAGCGGTTATATCACTTCCGTCTTTTGCGAAAGCTTTTAAGCCAACTCCTGCAAAAGGAGGAATCAGCATTGAGAAGTCAAACTCCTCTTCACCCATGGAACCATCAAGCAGTTCATAACTAACTTTTCCTTTTTCTACTTTGTTTACATGCGCACCTATTATCCAGTCAACATTTCTCTCGGTAAAAAGTGATTCAGCAAAGATTTTTGAACTAACCGCAAACCCCATACTTTTCATGTGCAATCCGCCAACGCCGAAATCACCCAAGAAAGATTCGTTTGAAATCCATTTCATGTCAGCCATATCGCGAACACCGGCTTTGTTTAACTCATGCTCGATGTTAAATATATACTCAAATGCAGCACCTTGACATGTACATAGACCATGTCCCGTTCCTATTAAAAACTTTTGACGCTCGCCTTTTTTCATCTTTTGGATGCACTTTTGAAACTCTTCGTTTGCATGAACAGCGTGATCCGCAGTACAAACTGAAACAGTAAACTCGCCAAGACCGTTAGCATCACCAAGTCCAGGGGTTGCTCCAAAATTAAGTTTTGGTCCCGTAGCGTTGATGAGATAATCATACTCTATATTTTCAGTCATACCCTCGCGACCTGCAAGCGTATACTCAATAGTAACGAAAGGCTTGTTGACCAATTCACTACCTTCTGGGTTAATCGAAACAGCTTTTGCCTGCTTATAATTAATACCCGCTTTCGCGTAAACAGGAGCTAAATCAAAAGTAACTTCCTCTTTACTCATCTCTCCGACACCAACCCAAATATTTGATGGAATCCAGTTCCATTTTGAGTTTGGAGTTACAACAACAACTTCATGCGTCGAGCCTAACCATTTTGCTGCGAAAGTAGCAGCAGTATGACCTGAAACACCTCCGCCAAGAACAACTAATCTTGCCATAAAAATATCCTTTATAAGTCTAAAAACTTCGCTTCAATGATATCTTAAATATAGTAAAAAGCGTGACATTTTTAACACATTTTATACTATTGGACTAAAAGTTTAATATTTTACTCACAATTTCATATACATTTTTTGAGATAGACGGCTCAGCAATTACTCTCTCAAGTTCTGTTCTCATTAATTTTTTGTTTGCGCTGTTTAATTTTTTAAATATCTTAAATGCACCTGCAAGACCTGATGCAATCTGCGGATTTATCTTGTCGATGTCTATTATTTTATCAACCACAAACTTATAGCCGTGACCGTCTTTTGCGTGAAAGTGTTTGTAGTTTCTTGCAAATACTCCGATAAGCGAGCGGACAAGGTTTGGAACCAGCTCATTGTATGCCTCGTCATGCTCAAGCGCCATAACTCTCTCAAGCGTTCCGCTTCTGTGTGAAGCCGCCAAAATTGAGAAGTACTTATTCATAACAAGCGTGTCATTTTTATACTTTTTGTAAAAATGCTCCAGTGCAACAGTCGAGAACTCTGGCGATGTGTTTTCTAAAACATCAAGAGCGGCTATCCTGTCGGTCATAGTTACAGAGCTATTGTACTGAGTGTTTGCTATTGCAATTATCTCTTCACTCTCTAAAGCAGAGAGAAGTTTAAGAGAGCGGTTTTTGAGGCTTCTCTCACCCATGCTTTTTGCGTCAAGATTTTTACATGTAGGTTTGTGATTTTTGTTATAAACATCTAAAAGCTTATCTTTAAAAGTGAGTGCAAGATGTTTTTGCAGCTTCTCTTTTGCCTCATATATCGGCTCAAAATCAACCACCTCTTGCCTTTGCATAACTGCCGTTACACTTGGCAACTCCATCAGAAGCGCTTTAAACGAGAGGTCAAGTTTTTTATCATCCAAAACGTGCCCGAAAGCTTTTACAAACTCCTCATCGATTGCCTCGCCTCTCATAATGCTCTCTATCGCCACAAGCCCAAAGGATTGCGCCGATTCGTATCTTACGTAGCTGTTGCTGTCATGCTTCATTAAAAAAGCGTAATTACCCTCTTTTAGCTCAACGATAATAGGTGCCGAAAAATCTCTGTTTATTGATAAAATAGGCTTTTTGTCAGTTTTGAGAACAAACTCCTCGCTCTCTTTGCTCACTATTAGCGTTTTTGCCTCTATCTCCCTGCCGTTCTCATCCAAAAGAGCCATTTTCAGAGGAAAAAAGTATGGCTTCTGCTCGCTGCCGTCAACCGCATTTGGAACTCTCTGGGTAAGAGTAAGCATGTATTTGCTGTCCTCAAATTTCTCTTCAACATGTAGCTTCGGAGTACCTGATTGATGGTACCATCTCTCAAACTGCTTCAAATCAATTCCGCCCGCTTTACTCATCGCCCATAAAAAGTCATCTGTTCTCACCGCTTGACCATCAAACGTATCAAAGTACAAATCAGTTGCCTTGCGGTACTTCTCTTCGCCCAAAAGAGTGTGCAGCATGCGGATAACCTCAGCACCCTTCTCATAAACCGTAGCCGTGTAGAAGTTGTTTATAGCCATGTAGGAGTCGGGCTGAATAGGGTGCGCCGTCGGCGAAGCATCCTCTACAAACTGTCTCTCTCTCAGAGAGTTGACATCATCGATACGCTGTACATCTTTTGAGTTTAAATCCGCAGAGAAACACTGGTCGCGAAAGACCGTCAAACCCTCTTTTAAAGTAAGCTGGAACCAATCTCTGCATGTGATGCGATTTCCCGTCCAGTTGTGAAAATACTCATGTGCAATAACGCTCTGAATCCCCATGAAGTTGGCATCAGTTGCACTGTCTTCATCTGCAAGAACATAAGCTGAGTTAAAGATATTTAGACCCTTGTTCTCCATCGCCCCCATGTTAAAACTATCAACCGCAACAATGTTATAAAGCTCCAAATCATACTCACGTCCGTAAACCTCTTCATCCCATTTCATAGCATCTTTTAGCGACTTCATGGCATGTTTGCACTTGGACTCGTTCCCTTTGTCGGTGTAGATATATAGCCTTGCGTATTTACCGCTTGCTGTCACAAACTTATCCTGAACTACTCCCAAATCTCCTGCAACAAGTGCGAAAAGGTAGGACGGTTTTGGATGCGGGTCAAACCATGTAGCACCGTGTCTGCCGTCGTCGAGCTTAAAGTTTGACTCTCTATTTCCGTTACTCAGCAAAACAGGGTAACGCTCTTTATCTGCCACAAGAGTCGTTTTAAAGATCGCCATAACGTCAGGACGGTCTATATATGGAGTAATGCGTCTAAACCCCTCAGGCTCGTTTTGCGTACAGAAGATATTTCCAGACTTGTAAAGCCCCTCAAGTTCGCTGTTTAACTGCGGATAGATTTTGTTGATGATTATAAGCTTAAACGCATCTCCAACATCTAAAACTCTCAAATGCTCATCCTCTATGACATATCTCTTTTCGGAGAGCTTTTCATCATCAAGGTAGATCTCTAAGAGTTCAAGATCTATGCTGTCAAGCACTAAATCCTTAGCCCTCGCATCCACTCTCTCAATGCTCATAAGATTTGTAACCTGCGTATGCTCTTCGTAAAGTTCAAATACAAGATCGCAGGTTTTAACGGTGAATTTGGGTGCTTTATAATCTTTTAGGTAAATAGTCTCTGCTTTGCTCATAACTTCTCTTTAATTTTTTTATAATAATAGCATAAGAGAGTTATTTGAGGCTTATAGAGTGCTCTTTGGTTTATAATGAAAAAAGTTTGATATAATTTTAAACATTACAAAGCAAAGGATTTTCAGATGCAAATAACCATAGATGTCAAAGACTCTGCACTCGATAAAATTATGTACTTTTTAAATCATTTGAAGTCTGATGTGAAAATTATTGAGAAAAAAGAGGTCTCACAGACTCTTTCAACTAAAAAAGCAGTTCAAGAACTTTTTGAAAATAAAAATGTTGAACCTTTTAAATCTATAAACGACCCAATGAAGTGGCAAGAGCAGCAAAGAGAAGAGTGGTAATATGACTCTTCTTGATTCAAATGCCATAATATATTTATCCAAAGAAGTTATAACTAAGGTCATCATGTTAAGAAAAATTCATAAAATAAAACTGCCAGATGCAATTATTTGCGCTAGTTGCTTAGTAAACAGCGCTCTTTTGATTACAAACGATATACGATTAAAAAATATACCTGATTTAAAAATACGCCAAATTCACGCTTAAACTTCTACACGCTTTACATAAAATTTACACTTCCTACCTTCTGTAAATATCCACACTAAAACCGTGAAAATAAAAAATATATTGTTGTTTAAGCATTTCTTAATAAGGGGGGGTAAAGTCTTTGTTTCATTTCAAAACAAAGGTAGTAAATGGGTTTGTCAGAGGGATATATTAAAATTGAAAACGATACACAATTAGCGTATTATGAACATGTACTGGAAAATCTTGCTGCAAGAGAGGTTTCAGCGTTATTTATATTGGACAATATATTGAGAATTATGACATTGCTATTATTAATTGGTGCAATGATGGCATCATTTGCACAAAGTAAAAATATGCATGATTCATATGTACAATCTTTTGTAATTGTTATTTTACTAGGTGTTGCAGCTTATGCAGTATATGCACAAATTACTCTTCATAAAAACAAAAAAAAGCTTCCAAAAATGGTAGCAATTGTGCAAAATGCAATAGAGTGTTATAAAAAAAACAAAGGAAAACAAATGAAAATTCAAATGCAAATTAACTGTGAGTTTGATTTATGTGAAATTAAATTAAACTTAGAAAATAAGAAACAGTTCCTAAACAATGAAATTGTTCTTGACTATGTTAAAAAACACTTATTAGAAGATTCGATAAATTCAGCAGAATTTATAAAAACATCTACCGGAGAAAAGGGAGACAAAGGTTTTTTAAATCAACAAATATCAGAATTTGAGAAGGAGTTCTCAATATGAAAAAGCTACTAATATTTTTTTATTTATCAATAGCTTATTGGCTTATGAAAATGACGATGCATATAAATCTGGGATAAACTATTATTTTGCAAAAGATTATGAGAAATCAAAACTTGCTTTTGAACAGTCAATTTCTAACTGTCCAAAATGCGATATTAACTCATATCCTTTACTTGCAGTGCAATATACAGATGGTTATGGAACAGAAAAAAATCTTCAAAAAGCATTTGAACTTAATTTAAAAGGTGCAGAACTTGGGTCTGCTTTAGCTCAATTTGGACTAGCAGAACATTACAGATGGGGTGAAGGCACCGCACAAGATAAACAAAAAGCAGTATATTGGTTTAAAAAAGCTATTGAACAAAAATCTGTGGGATCAATGTATAATCTTGGCATTGTTTATTATAGAGGAGAGGGAAATGTTGATGTGAATAAAAAACTTGCGTATAAATATTGGATGAAATGTGTAGATTCTGACGTGTCTAATCCTAAAGCACAAGAGGGTTGTCAAAAAAATCTTGATATTTTATGCAACCAAAGCCCTTGGGCGTGTAAGTAAAGTTTAGCTAATATCTTCCTCGTTCCCGCTTTTCAAGTGAGAATGCATACTTAATCTACATCTTTAAAATTACAAAGAAGGTTCTACATGTTAAAAAAATCTGCACTCTTTGTCTCTTGGCTTTCTCTATCGCGTCAAGCCTTATGGCAGAGAATTATGTCTATGTCGGTGCATCAAAAGCAGATATGATGGATGAGCAGTCAACAACCACTTTTAGCATCGGTTACGGTTTTAGTAAAGTCTTTAGCAACTGCGTTATGGCTGGGTTTAGCACATCGTATCATCAGGGTATCAGATGCAAGCCATCAGCTCAAGCACGTCGGCAGACGGTTTTGGTTATGGAGCTGGAGTTTCTTACAAAGTGCTTGAACATGTAGCACTCGCGCTAGAGTACAGAACATACGATATGGGAGTTTCAAGCTTAAACTTTGAGTATGATTATGACACAGTAGATGCGCTTATCCGTTTTGTGTGGTAGGAAAATCCTAAAATTATGACAACTACAATCTTTTTATCTCGCTCCCATGCTCCTGCGTGGGAGTGTATACCTTCTGTCTGCTTTTACTTCATCTGCGTTCCCACGGAGAATAACTCTCCTCTCTTCTCCATTATCTGATTATAAGTCATTTATAGTAAAATTACATCCATAAACTACAAAAGGCAAACATAGTGAGCATCTACAGAGAGTATGACATCAGAGGGATTTACGAGAAAGAGTTAAACGAGCAGAGCGTTGTGCGTATAGGTTACGCGCTTGCTTCAAAGATCCAAGGCGAGTATGTGGCTGTCGGGTATGACGCTAGAAGCCACTCTCCCGTTCTCTTTGAGTACCTTGTTCATGGACTAAATGCCGGCGGCAAAAAAGTTCTTGACATGGGAATGGTTCCGACACCCGTAAACTACTTCTGCAACTACAACGAATTTAACGGCGTACTTGCAAGCGCTTCAGTTATGATTACAGGCTCTCACAATCCAAGCGAATACAACGGATTTAAAATCACTATAGACAAAGCGCCGTTCTTTGGCGAGGACATCTATGCTCTTGGTCGTGAGTGTGAGACGATGGAGTTTCCACATGTACCACAAAGAGATGTAACGGAGATAGATGCGGTTACAAGGTATGTTGACTTTCTTATCAGCGAATTTTCCCACCTCAAAGATATGCCGACGCGCATCGTCTATGACTGCGGAAACGGTGTTGCCGGAATTGTTACCGAAAGAATTTTTAACACTTTAAGACTTAACACGAAAGGTCTCTATATTGAGCCTGACGGAACTTTTCCAAACCATCATCCCGACCCATCAGATGAACACAATCTAGAGGATGTAAAAAAGCTTCTAGAAGCTGAGGGCGACATAGCTTTTGCTTACGACGGGGATGCGGACAGAATCGCCGTGCTTACACATAAAAACAACATCAAAGGCGACATGATGGCACTTCTCTTTGCCATGAAGATGGACAGACCGACCGTCGTGGGCGAGGTAAAGTGTTCACAAGTCATGTATGATGAGCTTGAGAAGCGCGGTGCAAAAGCCGTGATGTATAAAACAGGTCACTCAAATATAAAGGTAAAGATGCAGGAGATTGGTGCAGACCTTGCATGTGAAGTGAGCGGGCATATATTTTTCAAAAACCGCTATTTCGGTTACGATGACGCCATCTATGCAACGCTTAGAATGCTGGAGCTTATCCATGACGGAGTTGATTTGGACGCAGAGCTTGCAAAACTTCCAAAGGTTTTCTCAACCGAGGAGATAAAAGTTCACACTACCGAGAGCGAGAAGTTTAAAATCATAGACAAAGTTAAAGATCTTCTCAAAAATCCTCCCAAGTCATTTCCTGTCATCAAAAATATCATTGATGTTGATGGGGTACGCATAAACTTTGAACATGGGTGGGGGCTTGTACGTGCTAGCAACACGACTCCGGTTCTTGTTACCCGCTTTGAATCGACCTCAGAGGAAGAGGCAAAACTCTACGAAAAAGAGATGAACAATCTTATACAAAGTGCAAAGGATGCCCTATGAAAACCCACACACTTTTAATGCCGCTTGACATGCACCTCCATCTTCGCGACGGAGTAATGCTTGAAAATGTTGCGCCTCTTAGTGCCTACAGTTTCAGCGGCGCTCTAATCATGCCAAACCTTGTTCCGCCCGCTACTACGCTTGAAGATGTAAAAGCTTATAAAGAGCGCATCATTGCAGCGGTTCCAAACGACTACTTTGAGCCTTACATGACGCTTTTTTATAAAAACTACGGCAAAAAATTTCTAGCCGATGCAAAAGAGCATATTACGGCGATTAAGCTCTACCCTGCGGGCATTACGACAAACTCCGAGGGCGGCGTTTCATCATTTGACATAGAGGAGATGCGTGAGACGCTTGAGGCTATGAGCATTCTTGGAATTCCTCTTTGTGTGCATGGTGAGACTGACGGTTTTGTTATGGACAGAGAAGCGGAGTTTATGAGTATCTACGAGCTTCTTGCGACCAATTTTCCTGATTTAAAAATCATTATGGAGCATATTACGACAAAAGAAGCGGTTGCGATGCTTGATAAACACAAAAATCTCTATGCGACCATAACCGTGCATCACCTCCTCTTAACGCTTGATGATGTTGTCGGCGGGATGATGATGCCGCATAACTTCTGCAAGCCGATTGCAAAAAGACCGGAGGATTTGGACGCACTTTTGAGCGTTGCTCTTGAAGCGCACCCAAAGGTTATGTTCGGTTCAGATTCGGCACCTCACTCAAAAGAGAAAAAAGAGTGTTCCGGCTGTGCGGCAGGAGTTTTTAGTGCACCGATAGCGATTCAGCTTCTATGTGAAATATTTGAGCAGTACGATAAACTTGACAATCTTCAAGCTTTTGTAAGCGACAATGCGCAAAATATCTATGGAATTTGTCCTGAGTTTAAAGAGGTTGTTTTAGAAAAGCGCCCTTTTGTTGTGCCTGAGACCTACAACGGTGTTGTGCCTATGTATGCGGGAAAAATTATAAACTGGGCGATTGAGAGCATTGAGTAAAATACTATTGCTTGAGGATGATCCTCTTTTTGCGGATACACTCGTAGATTTGCTAGAAGAGAGCGGTTTTGAAGTCGAACATGTACCAAACGGACAGAGCGCTTTGGACAAGACATTTACGCAAAAATTTGACCTTTATCTTCTTGATATAAACGTGCCACTTATTGACGGCTTAACGCTCCTAAAGGAGTTGCGAGAATCAAACGACAACACCCCTGCCATTTTTTTAACTTCGCACAAAGACAAAGAGGTGCTCAAAAAAAGTTTTAAAAGCGGCGGAGATGACTTTTTAACAAAACCCTTTGACAGTGACGAACTGCTTTTGCGCATGTCAGCTCTCTTAAAAAGAGCCAAATGCGATATTTCCCTCTCTGTCGGTCTGCTTAGCAACGACAATGTTCACAAGCGCATCTCATACAACAACGAAGAGCTTGACCTCTCAAAAAAAGAGTATGAGCTTCTTCTTCTTTTGATGAGACACGCAAATAACACGGTGCCAAAAGAGATGATTCAGAGCGAATTATGGAGCAGCAGTGAAGGCGGAAGCGACGGTGCGCTCAGGGTTTACATAAACCGCATAAAACAGCTTATCCCCCAGATAAGCATAGAGAACGTCCGCGGTATAGGGTACAAACTTGTTTCGTAATCTGCGCATAAATATTTTTATATATTACGCGCTTACCGTCATCTCACTTATGGCTGTTTTGTACTATTTTGTGGCGGTTATAGAGATAGAAAATATCTTTTTGTTGCTGCTTACACTGCTTATTTTAACTGCTTTTACAGGCTTTGTCATCACAAGACTCTCAATCGACCCATTGTTTGAACATGTAAGAAATCTGCAAAATCTCTCAACTGAGACGCTTCACGAGCTGAATCTTCCCATAAGCACAATCAAAACAAATATCCACATGTTAAAAAAGAATATTACAAGCGATAAAGATTTAAAGAGGATTTCAAGGATTGAGAGCGCTTGCGATATGTTAGAGCAGCGCTATAATGAGCTGGACTATATGATAAAATTGCAAAGCTCAAATATTAAGTATGAAGAATTTAATCTTGATGAACTTCTGCGAAGCAGAGTTGAGTTTTTAAGCCGTATATATCCGCATATAGAGTTCGACGTTGAGATGA
Source organism: Sulfurimonas sp. (assembly GCF_019429335.1). Classification (GTDB taxonomy): domain Bacteria; phylum Campylobacterota; class Campylobacteria; order Campylobacterales; family Sulfurimonadaceae; genus Sulfurimonas. The sequence continues at coordinate 32,820 of NZ_JAHYJB010000009.1, forward strand.
CTCCTGCACGAATAAGCAATGATAAAGTGGGCTTATCTAAAGTAATTGACAATCTTATAGACAATGCTGTAAAATACTCACAAAATATTCACAAAATAAGTATAAAATTGCAAGACTGCACGCTCCTTATCCAAGATTACGGCTGCGGTATGGACGAAGTGGAGCTTTTAAAAATTTTTGACAGATATTACCAAAGTAATGAGAATATGCAGGGCTTTGGTATCGGGCTCAATATGGTTAAGCGGTTTTGTGATGCAAACGAGATTTTGTTAAATTTCAAATCAAAGCCAAATTTTGGCACAACGGTTATTTTAAAATTCAAGGAAAATTAGTGGAAAACAGTATTTTGGCTTATGCGGAAGTGACACTAGACTATGGAGTTATGGGACTTCTTATACTTATGAGCGTTCTTACTCTGTGGTTATTTATAGAGAGAATGATGTTTTACAGCGCTGTTCGCGTGAGTGACTATGAGAGTAGAGACAAGCTTGAGATGGATCTGACAGATAACATAAGCGTTATAAGCGTTATCGGCTCAAATGCACCTTATGTAGGGCTTTTGGGAACAGTTATCGGTATTATGCTCACATTCTACACTATGGGCGAAGTCGGAACAATAGATGCAAAGAAGATAATGGTAGGACTGGCCCTCGCACTTAAAGCTACCGCCATGGGACTTATCGTTGCAATGCCGGCTATTATTTTTTATACCATACTTCTTAGAAAAGTTGAAAAAATTTTGACGATTTTTGACATCGCCCAAGACAAAAAAACAAGCAACTAAATATGGCTAAGTATAAAAAACAGCGAAAAAGGTTCGATGAGATAAACGTCATCCCTTTTATCGACATCATGCTTGTTCTTCTTGTTATGGTTTTAACGACTGCAACGTTTGTAAATCAGGGGATTATTCCTATTGAGCTTCCAGAGGCAAAAGCTTCTAAAAAAGAGGATGCAAAAAAAGAGGTCTCAATCTATGTAAAAGCTAATGGTGAGCTTTTCTTTGACAAAGAGAATGTTGATTTAAAGACGCTTGAGACGAGACTATCTGCAATCTCAAAAGAGCAGACTGTGGTTCTTAGAAGCGATAAAGATTCAAAGTTTCAGGATTTTGTAAGTGTTATGGATGTCTTAAAACGCCTAAACCACGAGCAGCTCTACATAGTCACAAAAGAGTAGTCAGTAGCTTCTTTGAAGCAACTTAAACCTCTTGGTTTGATTGCTCTCATCTTGGGAGACTTTCTCCCTCTTCTCAACCAACTCCAAACTGTTCATATCACTGCTAAACACCCTTGTCTCAATGCTCTTTGCATCGTGAAAAAGTGTAGTCGCTATAAAAAAAAGTATCATAATAATCACTACGCTGGCATATAAAAGTATATAGTTTTTGATATGTCCTGTTTCAAAAGGGTTTTGCATTAAATCTCCGGAAGTTTTTGTGACATTAAAATGACAAATTTTATTTATCTTAAAGAAGCTTATTATATCATACGTAGGATTTTTAATTAAAAAGAAGCACTCAGATGCAAAAAATTTTCTGCATGTTAATATTTTTCTTTATAACGTTTGCCACTGCCTCTTCAACCCTGCCCGTACTAGATTTATCCAAAAAAAACAAAAACATCGGAAAAAGCATCCTCTACATTGAAGACAAAAGCGCAAAGATGGATTTTAGCCAAATCAAAAATCTACCAAACGATGCGTTTAAACCACTAAACAAAGATGTTGACAGCTAGCTTTTTACCACATCTGCATTTTGGTACAAGTTTGATGTCTACAACAAAGAGCCCTCCCCTCTAAAGAGATTGATTGTCATAGGCGTCCCATGGATAGACAGCGTGAAAATACATGTAGAAAATGAGAATGAGCAACTCTCAATATATGAGGGCGGAGATACTTTTGCTTATAACAACAGAACAATAGACCATGTCAATACCAATTTTGAGCATGAGTTTAGGAGCGGACACTCAAGCGTTTATGTGCAGGTAAAGACACTTGATCCCTTTATTGTCCCAATATCAGTTATGGATAGCTCCGAGTTTTTACAAGATGAGATCAATCACTCAAACTACACGGGTTTTGTATATGGGATTATAATGGCGATGCTGCTTTACAACCTGATTCTATTTTTTAGGATAAAAATAGCATATTACGGCTTCTACGTGCTCTATCTTGGCCTCTTTTTAGTTATGAACGCATCCTACAACTGCTACACTTTCAAGTGGTTTTTTTATGACTATCCATCCCTTCAAAACTGGTTTGAGTCGACATTTATATATCTATTTTCGATAGGAGGCATACTCTTTGCACAATCATTTCTAAATCTTAAACACTCATTTGCCAGACTCAATTTAGTCACAAACTATCTTCTCCTCTTTTATGTCGCCATTATGATAGTCACTTTCTTTATCGGCTACAGATACCATGTCGCGTTTGCCATAAGTCTGACCGTACTCTTTAGCCTCTATGTATTTGGAATAACCATCTACTCCATCTTAAGGGGAAATCACTACGCAAGACTATTCTTGCTTGCGATAACTGCAGGACTACTTGGAATTTTAGTTACAGCATTAACCGTAATGGCGCTGATACCTTACACGGATGCAGGACTTCATGCGGTCGATTATGGTATGATAATCGATACGATTTTGCTCTCCTTTGCTTTAGCCGACAGGTTTAAGGAAACTCAAGAAGAGAAGCTCATTGCAGAAAACGAGACTAAAAAAGCGTTGGAAGCAAAAAAAGCTAAAGAGGAGTTCCTCTCAAATATGAGCCATGAAATTCGTACACCGATGAATGCCATTATAGGCTTTGTAAATATTTTAAAAAACAGTGTAAGGGGAGAGAAAAATTTATCCTATGTCAATATTATTCAATCAAGCTCGAAAACTATGCTGCATCTTATAGACGATATTTTAGATTTTTCAAAAATAGAAAATGGGAAGCTCTCGATAAACAGACACCCTTTCAATCCCCATAACGAGCTAATTCACTGCATTGAACTATTTGAAGCTTCTGCAGCTGAAAATTCTATCGAGCTATCTACAAATCTAGACAAAACCATTCCGGAGTGTCTGGAGGGCGACCTGATAAGAATAAAACAGATAATCTTCAATTTACTAAGCAATGCCATTAAATTTTCCTCCGAGGGCAAAAAAATTTTTATAGATATCAGATATGAAAACTCTATCCTGAGCATCTCCGTACAAGATGAGGGCATCGGCATATCAGAGGAGGCTCAAAAGAAGATTTTTGACCCGTTTGAACAGGCAGACGGAACAACTGCCAAAAAATACGGCGGTACAGGCCTTGGGCTCTCAATATCTTTAAAACTGGCAAAACTTATGGAGGGAGAGATGGCACTCTCAAGCACTCTTGGAGCAGGAAGCAACTTTACTCTCTCGCTGCCTGCAAAAATTTGCGATACTGCCTCAAGCAAAGAGGTTCAATACTCGGCAGAAGATTTTGACTACAGCAAGCTCTCTGGGCACGTCTTGGTTGCAGAGGACAATAAGATGAATCAGACGCTAATGAAGATACTGCTTGAGGAGTATAACCTTGGGTGTACTATAGCTTCAGACGGCTTGGAGGCTCTAGATATGTTTAAGTCATCAAAATTTGAGCTTATTTTAATGGATGACAGCATGCCAAATATGACCGGCATCGAGGCTCTCAAAAAGATACGTGACCATGAAAAAGAAAACTCTTTAGCAGCAACACCGATAGTCGCGCTTACGGCAAATGTCATGGAAGAGGATAAAATGAAGTTTTTTGAAGCGGGGGCAGATGATTTTATCGCAAAGCCGATAGATATTTTGGAGTTCAACAAAGTTTTAGAGCGTTTTTTATCAAAAAAATATTAAGGGAACGTTTGTGCAATCAACTATGTTCAACGGGACAAAAGTTTACTTTAATCGGGGATACCATAGGGGTTGGAGACACCACTCCCGTTGTTAGTGCTATCGGAACTGATTTAAACGAGGTAGAGATTTGCTAAAGATGATTTTAGCATTTGAAATACGCTCATAAAGAGATACTTTATTTTTATACGGCGTCCATCTTATAAGAAACGTAGCCAGTGACTCCCACAAAGAAACCCATGCGGCAACAGTTAATCCCTCTGCAATAACTGCAAAAGCGATACTGCTCTGCATCAATTGGCTCTTATTCATAAATACAGATATCGTGGCAATAACTGCGCCAACTGTAAAGAGAATCAGCGATTTTCTAAGCATCTCTTTCATGTTTCTGCGTTCATGCTCTTGCATGTAGGTAAAAAATTTATTTACACTGTTTGAAATTCTTGAAGTTGCTTCGCTATCAACGTCAGACTCAAGATTAAACCTGATAATAAACTTCTCCTGCTCTATCTCCGTCGCACTCTCTATCATATACTCGACTAAATCTTGGTTTAAATCTTTTTTCAAGAAGTGTGATTTTTTGTCAAAATTGCTATATAAATCTTCTACTCTTTTTGCAGAAATATCTATAATAACCTCTCCGTTTAGCGTATGTTCATAACGTTCTAAAATCTCTTTTTTCATGCTCTTGCCAAAATTATTTTTATGGCTTAATTATACTGATAATTATGACTATTTGATTTATATTTTTAACATGTAGGTTTGGGGAAATTAAAAAAGAAGTTCAAACCCCGTCTGTCAGGGGCTTGAAAAATAAAAATGTGATTACATCATTCCTGGCATACCGCCCATGCCGCCCATGCCACTCATATCAGGCATAGAAGGTTTTTCTTCAGGAAGTTCATATATTGCCGCTTCAGTTGTTAAAAGCAGGCTTGAGATAGAAGTAGCATTTGTAAGAGCTACGCGTCCGACTTTAAACGGGTCGATGATTCCGGCTTCAAACATATCGACATATTCGCCTGTTGCAGCATTAAAGCCTATATTCTCATTGCTAGCATTCTCAACTTCATTTACTACAACGCCTGCATCATAACCTGCATTTGTTGCTATCTGCTTCAGAGGAGCCTTTATAGCGCGTAAAATTATCTCTGCACCGATTTTTTGGTCACCGCTCAAATCTAGTTTTACTTTAGCAGCCGCACGAACAAGAGCAGCTCCTCCGCCTATCACGATACCCTCTTCAACTGCTGCTTTTGTAGCAGAGAGTGCATCATCAACGCGGTCTTTTTTCTCTTTCATCTCGGTCTCGCTTGACGCACCGACTTTGATAACAGCAACGCCGCCTGAGAGTTTTGCCAAACGCTCTTGGAGTTTCTCTTTATCATACTCGCTTGTAGTCGAGCCGATTTGAACTTTAATCTCAGCAATTCTAGCTTTAACAGCCTCAGCTTTACCTGCGCCGTTTACAATTACACTGTTGTCCTTGTCGATTACAACACGAGATGCTTGACCAAGATGCTGCAGAGTTGCAGCGCTCAATGTGTGTCCTGTCTCCTCAGCTATTACAGTACCGGCAGTTAAAACCGCTATATCTTGAAGCATAGCTTTTCTTCTGTCGCCAAAACCTGGAGCCTTAACGGCAGAGATATTTAAAACACCGCGAAGTTTGTTTACAACCAGAGTCGATAGCGCTTCTCCCTCTACATCTTCAGCGATGATAAGAAGCGGACGAGAAGTTTTTTGAACCTGCTCTAAAACAGGAAGAAGGTCTTTTAGAGATGCTATCTTGCTGTCAACCAGTAAAATCCAAGGATTTTCTATCTCAGCCGTCATCTTCTCAGTATTTGTAATAAAGTACGGACTTAAATAACCGCGGTCAAACTGCATACCCTCAACAACGTCAAGCTCATCAACTATACCTTTTGCCTCTTCAACAGTTATAACACCGTCCTGACCTACTCTCTCCATAGCTTCGGCTATCAAATTTCCGATTTGTTCATCAGAGTTTGCAGAGATAGTCGCAACTTGAGCTATATCTTTCTTGCCGTTGATTGTTTTGCTTGATGCTTTTAAGTGTGTCAAAATCGCTTCACAAGCCTTGTCCATACCGCGTTTAACTTCGATAGGATTTGCACCAGCTGTTATGTTTCTAAGACCCTCACTAAAAATAGCATTTGCCAAAACTGTAGCCGTAGTCGTACCGTCTCCCGCCTCATCAGCAGTTTTTGAAGCTACATCTTTTACAAGAGTTGCACCCATATTTTCGAGTCTGTCTTTTAACTCAATTTCACGAGCAACAGAAACACCGTCTTTTGTTATTACAGGATTACCATAACTTTTTTGAATCAAAACATTACGACCTCTCGGCCCCATTGTTACTTTTACTGCATCTGTTAGTTTTGCAACGCCGCGAGCAATCGCATTACGTGCATTGTCTGAAAAAATTATCTCTTTTGCCATTAAAAATCCTTTAAATTTATTTTACAATTCCAAAAATATCTTTTGTTTCTAAAACTAGAAACTTTCCGCCCTCAAGTGAAACTTCACTACCGGAATATTTGCCAAAAACCACAACGTCACCACACGCAAGTTCGCTAACTTCTTTGCTTACTGCTACGACTTCGCCACGTGATGGCTTCTCTTGCGCATTATCAGGAATAATAATACCACTGCTTGTAGTATTTGCCTCTTCTACTCTTTTTACTAAGACTCTTTCGCCTAACGGTTGAAAATTCATTTTGACTCCTTAAATAATATAATTTGCAACGCGAATTTTATACAAATAAGGTAACAAAGTCAATGTCTTAGCCAATATGACTAAAGTTAGTTTATAGGATATTATAAACTTTGTTGAGGGTAAATGTACATATCTATTAACTCTAAAATATCTTTTTTGCTGGCTTTTCGTATCTTAGGTTATTTAAAGTTTAATATGTATATAATTCTGCCTCTTAAAAGATGTCAGGGTAGCTCAGCTGGTTAGAGCACTGGTCTCATAAGCCGGGGGTCGGGGGTTCAAGTCCCCCCTCTGACACCAAGAGAAACTGTCTACAAACTCCGATTTCATTGGACTTAAACACAATCATGACAACTTTAAAACAACTTAAACGAATAGAACAACTTTTAGAAGATAACAGACTTCTAAATAACAAATATTTAACTTTTAAGAATAATGTTTATTACTTTGTTATAAAGATAAACGATTACACTTTTAAGAAATCACTTAAAACAGATAATTTCACTTATTCTAATCTACTAAAATATAAAATCTTAGAAGTGATTAGAAAGATTAAAAATGATGATAATGAATTAGATGTATTAAAAGACACTAAAAATTCTTATTACACTATTAATAATCTCGGAGGAAATGGTTTAATCTTAACACCTGAAAATGAAGAAGAAAGATTACTTTTAAGTGAGATAGAGAAGACTATTATTAAGAAGATTAAACTTATAAGTAAAGATAAGAAAGTAAGTGTAAGTCAAGAAGAAACAAGAGATATACAGACTTTAAAGAAGTCTTGTGATAAGTATATAGATTTCAAATCTCTTCTTGTAGATAATAGAGTTATGATGAAATATAGACAATCAATAGAGTATTTATTTATTTTTTTTGGAGAAAAAAAACTAATTAAAGATATTACAATTCAAGAGTGTAATGATTTTAGAACTTTTTTAATGAAAGTTCCAGTAAGATGGAAATCTAAGATAGATTTAAAAGATAAAAATTTAAAACTTATGATTGATAAAAAAATGAAAATTTTAGATAAATATGAAAAAGTTAATATTAAAACAGTAGATGAAATTATAGTAAAAACAAAAAGTATTTTTGAATATTTTTTAGATAATACTTTAATATATAAAAATCCCTTTAGTAAAATGTCAAAATTAAACACTAAATTTACAAAAAAAAGAGATTTTAGTGAATTAGAAAGTAGTTTAATTCTAAAATACATGAAAAATAAAAAACTAAATCAAGAATTCAACTTTTTTAAATTTGGTTTAATGAGTGGTTTAAGAAGAGGAGAAATTTTAAGTATTAGATTAAAAGATATTGATTTTAAAAATAAAACTATATATATCAATGGAACTAAAACAGAAAATTCTAAAAGATTGATGTTTATTCACGAAGATTTAATATCTACTATTAAAGAACAAATTATAGATAAAAATAGAGAAGATTTACTTTTTTATAATGAAAAAGAATGGACTAAACTTACAGAAAAATATAGAGAAGAAAAAGTAGGAGGAATAATAAACGAAATTATAAAAATCGTTGTTGGAGAAAATGTTAAAAAATTCTTAGATATTCATAGTTTAAGAAAAAGTTTTACTCAAATTATACATTTAAGTAATGAATTTACACATTTAGAAGTTCAAACTATTTTAGGACATTCTACTAAAAACGATGTTACAGACACACATTATATCTTAGGTAAAAGAGATTATAAATCAATGTTAGAAAAAATAAATAATATTGATTTTACTAATTTTCTCGAAGTTCAAAAAATACAAGATAAATTTGATGAAGAAGTATTAGAATTCTGTTAAATATACTTCTTTACTTCATTATGAAGTTCTTTTAATAATTCTAATATTATGTCTTCTTTTGTATCACTTTTAAATAATCTTGTAATTTTATCAGTCTCTTTATAAAACTTTTTTCTTATTTTTTCATCTTTGATTTTAGAAATTAAATCTCTAAACATTTTAATTTTTTCTTTAATGTCTTTATCAAGTTCTTTATTTTCATTTTTTAACTCTTCTTCTATAATTTTAATTTCGTCTTCAATATCGACTACTTCTTCTTCGTCCATTTCTTCGATTTTTTCTAAAATTAGATTTGTAAGTTCTGTATTCGTTTCGTCAAACTTCATTTTATTATCTTCTATAAATTTTTTAATATCGTCTTTTTTACTTTTAAATACTTTACCTTTTTCAAAGTTTTCTAATTCTTCTTTTATCTTATTTTGTAAATCTAATAATAATTGAAATTCTTTATCGTCTCTTACAACAACTTCATTTATTATAACTTTTTCGTAAACTTCATTAATAAGATTATTTGTTCTACATTTATTGTATATTTCTTTAAAACTCTCTATTTGATTATTTACTTTTACTTGTATATCGTTTATAACACCTTGTTTTACTAAATTACTTAACATTAAATTTTTATCTATGTATTTATGTAGTTCTTCATTTTTAAATAGTTCTATTAACTCTTCATATCTATCTTTTACTTTCATATTATGAATGTATGATTGAGTAATTATCATTTTTTCTAATTGTGTTCGTAATTGAGTTACAACTTTAATTTTATCTTCTTCAGTAAGAATATCTATAACATCTTTTTGAGAAGTAAATACACCTCTTAAAACTTTATATACGACACCTTTTTGATTAGATTCTGTTTCATCTCTTAACACTTTAACACCAATTGGAAAATACTCAGGATTACATTTCAATTCTTCAAGTTTTTCATTTGAAATAGACTTATTTATACTTGGTTTATCGTCAGTTTTTAGAATACATCTCGTTATACACATCGCCAAAGTCGAAGATGATACATGTTCAGTAGTTGATATCTGAGAATAGAAATTCATATACATATTCATACTTCTACCAACTGTCATTATTTTGTCAAGTTTATTTAAAGTATCATCATATTTATCTCTCATTACTTTATCTGTAAATTTAGTTAGTGATAATTGTCCAAATTCATCTACAATACTTAAAATTAAAGGTTCATCACTGAATTCTAAACCATTTTCAACACATTTTTTATTTCTTTCCATCATAATATTATAAAATTCTGTTATAAAATTCATAAATTCTTCAACATTAGTATTTACTTTAACTTTATTGTTAAACATACTATCATATTTTTTTAACTCCATACCTCCTTTTAAATCCGTCAAATATAACTTTTCTATGTATTTAATACCAGTTTCATTTTCTAATTTCAAATGATATAAAATACTTATTAATTTTAGTCTTATATCTGTAGATTTCCCTGAACCAGTGGTTCCTGTTGAATATATATGTGTTTGTTTAAAAATAGAAGTATAATAAGGAATTCCTTGTTTATCGAAACCTTCTAAAATTTGTCCTTTCTTCAAAAAATCAATTGAAAATTTATAATCTTTAAACGGACTTTTTAACCTAATTCCCATCATATTTTTTGAAATTACATAAGGTTCAAAATAGTCTTTTTCTGTATTTATACTTAAAAATTGTTGAATATTTTGTATCTTTTTACTATCAGTGTAATTTTTACTTTCTATAAAACCAAAATTATTTTTATATATTATTTCACCTTTTTCTTTATCATAACTATGAAATTTATCATATATCTTTTCATTACTATTATTATTGTCATTTTGATAAAAACCTAATTTTTGAGGTAATTCTTTATATTTCTTAATATCTCCAATTGAAAAAATTGTATCACTACTTGAAAACTTTATAAAATATAATATTGTAATTGTTATAAATGTATAAAAAATTATATTTAATTCGTGATGTTGATTTTGTCTTATGTTAAAAACATAATGATATAAATTAGTGTTTATTCTATGATTTTGATAATATTCATATAATAAAAAATATATTGATACTAAGAAAATAGTAGTAATAAAACTTAAAAATACACTTGTAAATAATATATTATTAAAATCTTTTTGATTCTTCTTAGACATAATATTTTCCTACATTATAAGTTTTTTCTAGAATAATATCTTGTTCTATTTTTATTAATTTCATTGTTTTAGATTTTATATCATTGAAGTTATAATCTAATGTTTGAAAGTCTTTTCTTGTTTTTTTCTCATTTTCAAAATCATAAAATTCAAAGACTTCAACACTTCTTGTGTTTGTATTTACTAATAATAAAACTTTATAGTTTCTATCTATTCTTGTTTTTTTTAAACCACCGAGTCCACTTTTGACATAAGATAACATACAATCAACATTTACTTTTCCTACGTAACCTTTATTAAATCCGTTTGGTTTAATTTCACTATATCTTTTTTGAAATATTTCAACATGAAAATCCATTTTTTATTCTCCTTTTTTTGTTCTATTAAACTATTATAAAAACTTTTTAGTTTTTTCCAAATTTTTCGTTAATTTCTTTTTTTTCGTTTTTAATAGTAATTTTCTTAATTTATTTATATCAATTTCTAAGAAATCTATTTCTACTTCATTTTTTATTTTATAGTCATTTTTCATTTTAAAGTCCTCTTATTTCGATTATTTTTACTATTTGACTTAATATTATAAGTCCTACTATTAAAATTATTTCTAACATTTTTTAATCCTTTTTTATGTATATATAACTATTATAATAAAAAAATAGTATTTTCCAAGAAATTTTCCAAAGAATTTTAAAATTTGTAAATTAGTACGATTTTTAGGAGTTTATTTAAAGTGTGTTTTTTAGTATTTTTTGTTATCTTCTAATATTTTTATATTATTATTGAATTATTTATGTATTTCTAAATATCTATCACAAACATAAAAGTGAAAACCTTTTAAACCTTTTATAATTATTACTTTTTTACATTCAACACATTTAAACATTTTATTCTCCTTTTTTATATATTATTTTTATATTTTTCTCTCTTTTGTTTTCTTTCTTCTCTTTCTTCTATCTCTATCATTAAAATCATTTTTATATAATGTTTTATCATTTCGTTACATTCATTTATTTTGATTTCATAATTTTTTATATCTCTAAATTTTAAATCATTCATTTTATTATCCTTTCGTAAGTTAAAAACTATAACTTACTGTTAAGATAAAATCGTCTTCTCGTTTTTTAATATCTAACATAAGATTTCTATTATAAATAAATGACACTTTTGGAGTTATATAATTAACATAATCGTATAATAAATCCCATCCAACACGTCCAACTTCTACACCTAAACCACAATTATATTTCGATGTCAAAATATCGTTTTTATAAACAATTCCATGTAGAGAAATAGCCCTATCTTCGTCATTTGTCAAAATTTCGAAGTTCATTCCAACTAAAAAATTATCTTTTATTCCATCTAAACCTACATTGACAATAGTTCCTACCATGTCGATTTTTTCACCATTTTCTTCAATTTCATTAATTTTTACAAAACTAACTCCAACTTTTGGACTTATTTCAATTTCATTTCCAAATAAACTTACACTTATAAACACTATTCCTAATAATATTTTTTTCACTTTATTCTCCTTTATTTTTTAAATAATCTTGAAGAATAATAAAACATTTTTCTTCTTCTTCTTTGTTAGATACATAATTTTCGTTATAATCAAAATCTTGTGACAATTTTAAACATTTATCAATTTCTTCTTTATTTTGTTCGATTTTCCAATCTCCGAATAAACTACTATACCCCATCAACATTACTAATATTAAACTTGTTTTTTTCATTTTTTTTTCCTTTTTTGTATTATTGTTTATAAAGAGATTTAAAATTTTTCTCTCTATATAACTATTGTAATAAATAAATATTTTTTTCCAAATTTTTTAATTAAAAATTGTGAAATTCTTTTTTATATAACTATTGTAATAAGAGATAATTGAATATTCCAAGTTCTAACTCTTTGTCTATTCCAAATAAAATAAAAAAAATAGTAGAAATTATTGTTAGTATTAAATTCAATATTTGATTGTTTTTATTTTCCATATTTAACCATTTTCCTAATACCACATTTAACATTTTGTAAACCATTGTTAAAAAAACAGAAATTAATAAAAAGTGTATAATTCGAAATGGAGTTTGTAAAATTTTATTTTCAGTCCACTCAACCATTATTTCTCTTGTTTTTTCATCAAAATTCTCTATTAAACCTTTTCCTTTAGACATATTGTCTATATTGTTCTGAATACCCATTTTAAACATCCTTGTAGTAAAATCTATTTACTGTTTTTAATTTTTCTTTTTTATCTATAATTTTTTCTATTTCTAATATTGTTTCTTCTATATATGTACTATAAATATCAGAGAGATTTAAACTCATATCTTTAATTTTTTTTGATACTCTGTCGTAATCTTCTCTATTTACTAAAATCTTTATCTCTTTATATTTTTCTTTATCAAATAATCTTTTTCTCATTTTTTACCCTTTTTAAACTAATTCATTAAGAATTAGTTTGTTTTTTGTGGTTCTTGAACTCTTGAATTTTCCCCTAAAATTTTTGGTAAAATATCAGTATGATATTTTGTATAATTCCCTGTTCCAGTTGAGTAAATATCATTTACTAAAACTTTTTTACCTTTAAGATTTTCTAAACCACTTTTTAATTTCATATCAACAAAATAAACTCTTTTTGTTACTTTTCCGTCAACTCTTTGTTTAGTAGTAAAAGTTAATTGTTTAACTTTATTAGGTTTTTTATCTACCCATTCAGTAACTTCGACTACTTCAATATTTGTAATAGGTAAAGGTTCTTTACTATCAAAGTAAATTTCAAATAATCCGTCTTCTGTTGAATCTTTGTCGTATTTAGACACTTCTTTTAAGTTCTCTTTATTAAGAATTCCAAAATAAGAATCTTGTCCTTTTAGTTGAACTTTTTTATCATTATCCCAACCATTTTGAACCATTACATTGTCAATATAATAAACTTTATCTAACATAGTTTCTAATTGTTCTTTTTTAATTCCAATTTCATTGTGTAATGTAATTTGATACCTTTTATCTTTTTTCCAAGTTTGTAAAGTAACATTCCCTAATTCACTTATACTATAACCACCAACAGAGATTTTTACTTTTTTGTAAAACATACTATCTTGTGATAATACGATTTCTTTAATACTTTTTTTAACTTCCGACATTTTTTTATCCTTTTATATAATTATTTTTGATAAAGAGTTGTCTTTTTTCTCTTTACATAACTATTATAAGAAAAAAATGTTTTTTTCCAAGAAAATTGTAAAAGAATTTTAAAATTTGTAAATTACCCCATATTTTAGGAGTTTTAAGTTTTGATATTTTCTAAATTATTTTGATTTATTTTCATTTCATACCAATTTTTATTATAAATTTCTTCTTTTTTATTGTTAAAAACTGATAATTTATTGATTTTATAAGTTAAAGTTAAATCATTTTCATTATTAAATTCTTCTAAGTCGTATATTTTAAATTGTAATTCGTATATTTCTTTGTTTTTATTAAATATTCGATTTATTTCTAATTCGTCTATTAAGTCTTTGTGTAACTTGTTTAAAGTTAATTCTTTATCTATTTTAAATTTATTTCTTCTTTCTATATCTTTTTTAAACATATTTTTATATTTGTCTTTATCTATGTATTTGTAAAACTTTCTATTATCAATAATTTCTTTTTCTTTTCTAACTACTTCTTTTTCTATGTAAACTTGAAACATACATTTAGTTTTAATTTCTTCATTAAATGTTTTTATTTTAATTTTATCTTCGTCTTTAATATGTGTCTCTTTATATGTTACTTTTTCAATTTCATAGAGTAAACAAGTGTTATTATCTTTACTTCGTTTTAGTAATATTTTTTTATCTTCTTCACTCATTGAATGATAGATTTTTTTATAATTTCCTATACCTATTTTAGAATTAGAAGATTTATGTATTCTTGAATGTTTCCCTAGAACAGTTCTCCAACCGTTATACATTTCGATATAATTTTTTCTGTCTTGTTCTTCTACTATATCTTCTTTATCTTGTTCTATTTCTACACCATTAACAACGATATTTTTTTGATTTACAAATAAAGTTTTTGTTATATATTTCATTATATAATTTACTCCAAAATCGATTTTTTTGAAGTCTTGTTTTATATCATTACTTTTTTCATTCATTTCATATTTTTTTAGAATATTTCTATATTCTTCATGTATAAAATCATTTAATTTCTTATCGTGATATAATAAAATATGTAAATGATTAGAGAATTGTTTTGTAAATTCACTCACTACATCATATTTCATATTTTCCATTTTTTCTTTATGTTCTTCATTTAATTTTATAGATAAATATAAATTTCTCCACACATCAGATAAAAATTTATAACCCTCTTCTATACTCTCTTCTATACTATTAAAACCAAATTTTTTATTTAATTTCCAATTTTCAAATTTTAATTTTTTAGATACATATTTTTTTCTTTTTTTATCATAAACTTTTTCAGTTGTTATGTATTTGTGAAATCTCGAAGGTAATGTTAAAGTTATAAAACTTACATTTAAACCCAAATCTTTTGATACTGATTTATTGTATAAAAGTTTTTGTAAAGATAATTGTCCTTGTTTAATATACCATTTTTCTAAATCAAAATTCATTTTATAATATTCTGTTTTTTTTGAATTTTTTATATATTTATGTTTAAAGAAATCATTTTGTTTTTTTTCTTTTTCTTTAACAATCTCTATAAATCGTTCTTGTATCTCATAATGTTCGTTTAAATGATTTATTTTTATAGTTTTAGATTTATTTTTTTCTTCTTCTTCTAATTGTTTTTTATAAATATCTTCAAACATTTTATTATTATAATCTTTAGACAATTGTTTTATATCTGTATTAAAATTTTCAAATAACTCAAACATTTTTAAACCTTTATTTTAATCTTTTATAGATTTTAATAAATTTCTTTTTCTTGTCAAGTTTTTTTTATTTTAATAAATTGTAATTTTTTAATAATTTCCTACACTTTGTATAAAGTATCTTCAAGAGAAAACACTATCGTGTTTTCTTTATTTCTTTTAGTTCTTGAAAACACCTCTATCACTTCGTTTCGAGGAGTTTTCAAGACAAGAGGATAAACCTACTAAAAGAAATTTAAATCAAAATTAAAAATTGATAATGGTTATCATAAAATAAAAAAATAGGTAAAAATTTAGGAAATTGTTTTTTCATGAATAGATTTATAAGTTTCATTTGATTTATAACTCAAAATCAACACATAATGTTTTGTACAAGAATAGTTTTTATAATAAAAGTTAATGTTTTTTAAGAATGATGGTTTTTTTTCAATTCGTTTCACGAATTGATTATTTTCTTTATTCTTATCCACTTATGAGAGGTTTTAAGACTTAATGAAGTAAAAAAAAGTATAATTACACTTCTTAAATGATGACAACTTTAAAACAACTTAAATAAGGATTTTTAAAATGACTACTTTAACCGTATTAACGGGGTTTGAGAGTTTTTTAAATAGTTCCTCTGACACCATTTTTTAAGATTCCGGATTAGCTCAGCGGTAGAGTAGGTGACTGTTAATCACTTGGCCACTGGTTCGAATCCAGTATCCGGAGCCACACTTAAACAAACCCCTAATGAACACTATATTTTAGAACTTCAAAAACAGGCAGTAGCTACATTGTAGCCATTTTATGTCCAAAATATCATCCATTCTATTCAACCATTAAATAGTTTTTAATCATTCTAGTTGTACGATTAGCAACTTGTAACTAAAGGTTTTTTATGAAAAAAGATTGGTCTGCCATAAGAATAACACTCCTACTCTACCTCATCGTCTTACTTATTCCCATCAACTACTATTTTGTAAAAGGGTCGTTTAATGGCATTAAAAACGATGCCGCAACTATGCATAGTCTTGTTTTACTTAGTGGAGCTATTCAAGCTCTATCTGTTGAAGATGAGTTACATAAAAAAGAGATTCTTGCAAAGAGCATTGACTCATCACTGGGTGCGATTGAACAAAATTTTATAAACTTTTCTCCAAACAAAGAGTATGTAGAGCTGTTCCGTGCCAAGGAGATGTTTTCTTTACTAAAAAATGCCTATGAAAAGTTAGAAAATTCTACTCAAAACAGCACTAAAATAAGAGATGCTGCAGATAAGGTTTCCATGGAGATTAATGCCTTTTCTAAACTTGTCGAGGAGATGACGTCGTATAAAATCGAAACGGCTCTGAACAAGCTCTATGTTTCTCTTGCTTTTACGACGCTTCTAGTAATTATCCTCATATTTTTTGTGCGCACTTATATAAAATTGCAGTTTTCCAAACATACGTTATACGACCATGTAACAGGCTTGTACAACAAAAAATATTTTGAGAGCGTTTTGCAAAACTCCAAAGAGCTGGCAATACGCCATAACAAACCGCTCTCCCTTCTTCTTCTCTCGATAAACAACTATGATGAACAAAAGAGCTCATTAAATAGAACGGATTTTGAGAAGCACATAAAGGAAGTTGGCACTATTTTTAGTAATTTCTTCAGACGCAGCGACACTATATGCAGGATTGAGAATAATTGTTTTGCCTCAATAGTACCTAATGCGTCACCGTCAAACATAAAAAAGATTTCATTCATTCTGGAAAAAGATTTGGAGTCAAAACTATCGAAAAGTAAAATCAAACTCCAACTCTCAATAGGAATGGCTTCATGTGAAGAGGATAACCAATGTTCTATTTTAGAAGAAGCCATAAAAGATATGGAAAAATTTTCTATTATTAGAGTTGGATCTGCCTTATGAAAAGAGCCGCTTTTAATCTTATTGAGCTAATCTTTGTCATCATAATCTTGGGTATCTTATCTAGCGTAGTAATTGTGAAAATGACTAACATGGCAAAACAAGCAAAAGAGACTCAGCTAAAATCTTTTGTCGGAACGCTTAACAGATCGGTAGGTCCTGCAATCTGGTTCAAATCAATAGATGATAACCGCGGCGGAAGCGTTGCTTTTGCAGATTATAATGCTGTTTTAGACAAATATATAGAAATGATTCCAAATTACACTTTAGCACCCGCCCTTATCAACTGCAACGCTGAGGGTAACGGTATTTTTGTCAGTTATACATTTGGTAAAATTTACGAAGTACACTGCAGGGATGGGAATGCAACAACCAGCCCTGATTTTAGACTATACAATCAGACTGGTGACATCTATATGGAGTAAAATTACGGACTTTTAAATAAGTTTCAAATGCTTTATAAATGCATCTGCCATAATCTCATAACCTTGCTTATTTGGATGGATATAGTCTATTTTGAGCCTATTGTCCGCCTCTACCAAAGATAGAACATCCTCTTCAAAGAAGACTCCTGTCTCATTTGCAACTTCGCTATAAAGCGGATGTGTTTTAACCCCGAGCATGCCAAAATTCGGAACTCCGACAAGCAGAACCTTTGCACCGCTCTCTTTTATAAGATTAATCATCGCTACTAGATTGCTCTTTAACTGCTCTTGTGAACGTTTACGCAAGATGTCATTGCCGCCGTGGCAGAGGATGACTAAATCAGGCTTCCCTTTTAGCAGTTTTGGAAGACGCAACAACCCTTCTGAAGAGAGTTCGCCTGAGATGCCTGCATTAATTACATGTAAACCAGTTTTTTTCTGAAGTTGCGAAGGGTAGCTATCTTTTTGCATTACACCGTAGCCGTAAGTTATGCTATCGCCAAAAGCGAGTATTGTTGCGTCTCTTTTAAGCTCAATAGTGGACAAATTACTTTTACTCTCTCTTGTAGCTACTAAAAATATTAGGGCGATGACCGCCAAAGCGGTTATAAGTTTGATTTTATTCATCTAAGCATTTTAAGAAATTATGCGCTGAACATCATTTTTGCCAGAACCACTATAAAAAAGCCTAAAACCAAAACTACTTTATGAAAATGTTCCTGCATAAAAATGGGCTTAGTGCGACCCGTAAATTTTATAAAAAGATTAAACAGCACGCCGGCAGCGATAATTAGCGCCAGAACTATTTTAATGACTAGAAGTTTTTGCAAATCAGTTTCAAAAAAACCTGCATTTGAGTTGATGTATCTTGACATCATCATGCCACCCGTTAAAACTATAATAAGCAGCGAGATAGGGAAAATCTTGAAGCTTTTTGCCCCCAAAGTTCGGTTAATCTCTTTGTCGGTATCTTTGGCAAACTTCCCTTTAAGTGCCGATATCATAAATACGTCAGTAAAGACATAACCTAAAAATATGATTGCCAAAATCAAGTGGATAATATGCGCGTATGGATATATTGCTTCCATTGTAACTCCTGTTTAAATAAGTGTGATTATATCAAAGATGCCAATTGAAAAACTTGCATATTGAGTTAAAAGTCTCATCTAAAGGTGCTTTAATAATTAACATCTCATTTGTTCGCGGATGTTTAATCTGAAGTTCATAAGCATGTAAAAGCATTCTATTGCAGCCGAATTCTTGGCGGATAAATTTGTTATGCTCGCCTCTTCCATGTTTTGTATCGCCTAAAATATGATGAGAGATGTGCTTCATGTGACGGCGAAGCTGATGTTTACGTCCCGTTAACGGAGTCAGCTTTACTAGCGAATAACGTGTTTTATCGTACTTTCCTACGGCAAATGGAAGCTCAACCGTTGCAAGTCTCTCGTATAGAGTTGCTGCTTCTTGGGCTTCTTTGTCTTTAGCGCTATCTTTATCCGCTATTTTGTCAAGCTTTATACTCAGAGCATGTTCAATCATGCCGCTCTCATCGGTATAGCCTCGGACAACTGCGATGTAGCTCTTTTTTGTATCTCTTGACATAAACTGCTCGCCCATAACTCTGGCACTTTCTTTATCAAGCGCGAAAAGTAAAACTCCCGAAGTAGGCTTGTCAAGGCGATGAGCTGGGTATACAAACTGCCCTATCTGATCGCGAAGAATCTGAAGTGCAAATTCCGTCTCATGCCTGTCAATGGGTGAGCGGTGAACTAAAAGTCCCGATGGCTTGTTTATAGCCACTAAAAATTCATCCCTATATAAAATTTCTAGCAATATCTGCTATCCGCGCTTTGTTGTTTTTCTTTTTTTGGTTGTTACAGGCTTTTTATAAGATGTCTCTTTTTTGTTTTTATCGGGCTTCACATACGCTTTTCTTATGCGTTTTACCTCTGCTTTTTTATGCTCGCTCTTTAGCTTTACCTCATCTTGGTCACGTCTTCGCACATTAGGGTCAGGCTCAAAGCCCTCTATGGTCTCTTGTGGTATTTTCATACCTATTAGTCTCTCAATGTCTCTGATATCATGCTTTTCGTAAACATCTATCAAGCTTATCGCCATGCCTTCTCTGCCCGCACGACCCGTTCGCCCTACTCTATGAACATAATCTTCGGGAACCGAAGGGAGTTCATAGTTGATAACAAACGGCAGCTCCTCTATGTCAAGACCTCTTGAAGCGATATCAGTTGCAACAAGAACTTTGGTTTTGCCCTCTTTAAATTCATTAAGAGTTTTCAGGCGGTTTGCTTGAGTTTTGTCTCCATGAATTATCCCGCATTTTAAGCCATCTTTTTTGAGCTCCAACACCAACTCGTCAGCGCTCGCTTTTGTTCTAGTGAAAACCAAAACCTGTCTGAAGTTTCTTGAACCTATGATGTAAGCTAAAAGCGGCGCTTTCTTCTCAGTATCTACCATATAAGCAACTTGGTTAATTGCATCAACCGTGGAGTTCTTTTTAGATGTCTCTATAAACTCAGGTTTTCTCAATATAAGTTTTGAGAGCTTTCTTACTTTGTCACTGTATGTTGCCGAGAAAAGAAGCGTCTGATGTCTTTTTGGCAAAAGCGGATGAATCTTTCTTATCTCTTTCATAAAGCCCATATCAAGCATTCTGTCTGCTTCATCAAGTACAAAAATTTCTATATTTGAGACGTTTAAACCCTTGTCTATATGCTCCATAATTCTGCCTGGGGTTGCTATGACGATATCAACTCCCTCTTTTAGAATTTTCTGCTGGCTCTCCAAATCTTTTCCGCCGACCAAAACCGCAATATTGAGAGTCATATTTTTTGCATAACCCCGTAAATCTTCGTATATCTGGATTGAAAGCTCGCGTGTAGGAGCGATAATAAGCCCTCTTAGGACTCTTGCTTGTGGTGTTACATTTCTAAGTCTCTGAAGCATCGGAAGTCCAAATGCGGCAGTTTTTCCGGTTCCAGTCTGAGCTGTTGCAAAAACATCGCTTTTTGCCAAAACTAGGGGAATTGCTCTTGATTGCACGGTTGTAGGTTTTTCATAGCCTAAATCTTTTATAGCGCTAAGAAGTTGTTTAATAACTCCTAATTTTTCAAATGACATTGTCTACCTACTTTCAATTAATATCGCAATTTTAACATATTATTAAAAAAATAAGTTTTTTGTGGATATAATCACAAACATTTCAAAATGGCATAACTTCATGATAAGAAAAACTTTTAAAAATTTAAATGCAAGCGAGAAGTTAAAAGCTCTTACACAAAAATACAACATCCCTTTTGAATATCTCTCAGCCAACAGAAAAATGATCTCTAAAGGTGTATTTATAGGTCTCTTTATTGCATTTATTCCTATGCCTATGCAGATGCTGGCAGTTGTTGCTGTAATACCATTTACAAGATTTAATGTCCCTATTGCACTTGCTATGTGCTGGGTAAGCAACCCGCTGACAATGCCTGCAATGTACTACATAGAGTACTTAACGGGCAGTTTTATTTTAGGAATCCAGACAACACCGGTTGAGATGACTCTGGAGTGGTTTGGCGAAAATATAGGAAATATTTTTATCCCGCTCTATGTAGGAGCAGCTTTTTACTCGGTTATTGTCTCATCGACAGCATACTACCTTATAAATCACCTATGGAGAAACTCGGTTAAAAAAGATAATAATTTACGAAAAAACGACAGAAACAAAGTAAAAGATAAAAAAGAGGGCGACGCTTAAACTTTTACGCCTCTATTTTTAAAATAGAACCACGCAACAACTCCGGCTAAACTCATAGCTAAACTCATAACTTGGCCTTGTGTTATCGCATCGCAGCAGACATAGCCTATCTGAACATCCGGTGCACGCCAAATCTCGGCAATTGCGCGAAAGAGTCCATAGCTTATGCCATATACCAAAATAAGCTCTCCGCTGAATTTTTGAAAATTTCTGTATATATAAACGACTATAAAAACACCAAAACCTTCTAAAATAGCCTCATAAAGCTGTGACGGGTGTCTGAGGATTCCATCTACCAAAATTCCCCAGCTTACATCAGTTTCACGCCCTATAAGCTCTTTATTTAAAAAATTTCCTATGCGTCCAAAAACAAAAGCAAGAGGCACGCTTATTGCGACCAAATCCATAATCCTGCCGAAATCTATCTTGTGTTTTTTAGAGTACATGTAGGTTGCTATCAAAAAGCCCAAAACTGCGCCATGATAACTCATGCCTCTTATTCCGACAAACTCTCCGTTAACAAAGGGATTGAATATCTGCCAAGGATGTGAGAGATAATAGAGTGTCTGCGTATCATAAAATAGGATATATCCGAGCCTTGCACCTAAAATCACGCCTATCTCTACATAGATAAAGTAGATGTCAATCTCCTTGCCCTTAAAGTCGAGATTGTCTTTTTTAATAAAATATTTCCCTATGTAAAGAGCGCTTAAAAGTGCCAAAACGTACATGATGCCATACCAGTGGACAGGTATTGAAAATAAGCTAAAAGCTATCGGGTCGAATCTTTCGTATATGTTATTCCATTGGCTGTACATCTAACGCTTAATCTCTCAGAGCTTGGGCAATAAGCTCAATAGGGTTTTTAAATATAACATTGCTCTGCGTGTAGCCGAGTGATGAGTTTATCTGCATCCTGCAAGCACTGCACTCAGCGCTGACTACGTCTGCTTTTGTCTTGTTTATCATGTCAGCCTTTGGAATGCCTGCCGCCTTTGCAAAGTGATACTTCTCGCTTTGCATAGTAACACCACCAAAACCGCAACATGTATTTGAATCGCTCATCTCAACGATTTTGTAATTTTTGCTTATAAGATTTCTAGGCTCCATATGTATTCCCTGCATCTTTTTTGCATGACATGGGTCATGGTAAGTTACTATTTTTGGGTCTTTTTTCTTGGATGCGAGTATCTTACTAAGCTCGGTATGTTTTTCAAGCCATTCGGTCGCCATAAAGATTTTATCTCTAAGTGCCACTGCTCTTGCCTTCCACTCCGGCTGGTCATGGAAATAGTGCTCATAATCAATTTTTAGCATAGCCGAACATGTCGCTTCGGGAATTATAATAGCCTCGACATCTTTGCTAAAACTCTCAAAATACTCTATATTGAATTTCGCATTATAATCAACCGTGTAAAAATCACCGGTAAAATAGGCAGGTGCTCCGCAGCACTTTTGCTCTTTTGCTAAAAATGCGTCAATTTCTAAATGCTCCAAAATTTCTAAAAGCGAATTACCGACATTTACATAGTTGTAGTTGCCAAGACACCCTATAAACACCGCTACTTTTCTTTTGCCGCCGTTGTCTATGTTCTCTTTATGGGAGTTCAGAAACGACACTTTTTTAAGACTAGGAAGCACTCTGTCGGCTTTTAGCATAGGCAGATTAAAGCGCGAGGTCATAGAGTCCTTGTTTGCCTGAATCTTAAACGAACATGTCTGAAATACCCAACCCAGCTTAAATGCCAAGTCATTGAGCCAGCGGTGACGAAGAAGCAGAAAAAATGCTCTTTTATACCAAGCGATGCCAAATTTTTTTCCTATGTCAGAGCGAACCTGCTCTATGACCATATCCGTAGGAAGCGATTTTGGACACACCTCAACGCATGCGGTACATAAAAAACAGCTCTCAAAGATGGCTTTTGCATTTTCATCTAACTCTAGATTGCCTCTCTGGTACGCTCCCAAAAGGTCTAAAAATCCCCTTGGAGAGGTAACCTCATCTGCATTTACGTTGTGAATCGTGCAGACGGGGATACACTTTGCGCACTTAATGCACTCATCCGTAGTTGCACCAAAATTAAAAATTTCTTGCGTGCTTTTGCTCATTATTAAACCGTTTTAGAGAATGTTTTAGAGCTTGCTGCGTGTTTTTTCATATAAGCATCAAAAGGCATCGCTATATTTCTAATAAGCAGAGTTCCAGTCTGAGAGCACTCTATAAAATCATTGCTTATAGTCAAAAGCTCATCCTCTACAAAAGGCTTGAGCGCAATGAGAGCGTCTGCAAAATATGTTTTAAACTCAATGTTAAACAACTTTTCAAATCTTTTTATATCAAGCTTGAAATTACTCATAAGCTCCATGATTACATATTGACGGATAATATCATCTTCATTGAGAGATATGCCACGCTCAAACGGGAGTTTTCCAGCGTCAATAGCATCTTCATAATCCCTCATCTCTTTAAAGTTTTGAGCATAGTGGGCAACTCCCTCGCCGATGGAAGTAAGACCAACGCCTATCAAATCAGCCCCGCCCTTTGTTGTATAGCCTTGGAAGTTTCTGTGAAGCTCGCCTTTTTCTATCGCCTTAAATAGCTCATCTTCAGGCTTTGCAAAGTGGTCCATTCCAATCATCTTATAACCGTGAGAGGTCAGAAAATTTATTGTATATTGCATAATTTGGAGCTTTTCATCAGGCAGCGGAAGAGTTGTCTCATCAATCTTACGCATTGTCTTTTTCATCCAAGGAACATGCGCATAGTTAAATACTGCAAATCTATCCGGATTTAATGTAAGCGACAAATCAAGAGTTTCCTTAAACGTCTCAAGTGTCTGGTAAGGCAGCCCGTAAATTAGGTCAACATTCACGGAGTGCATGTTGTATTTTCTAGCCAAATCCATAGCATATTTCGTGATATCATACGGCTGAACACGGTGCACGGCAATCTGAACTTTTTCATTAAAATCTTGAATACCAAAGCTTACACGGTTAAAACCGTTATCGCTCAAAACCTTCATCTGGTCTTCATCAATGTGGCGAGGGTCTATCTCACAGCTAACTTCTGCATCTTTAACGAAATTTGGAAAAAAAGACCTTATCTCTTTGATAACCTCTTCAAGCTGAGGCGCACTAAAAAATGTCGGAGTACCTCCGCCAAAGTGCATCTGAATTACAGAGCGGTTGCAGTCTACATGTGAAGATAGTATCTTTAGCTCTCTTTTTAGATAATCCAAATAACGCAGCATCTTATCCTCTTTGGAGGTGAAAACTACGTTACAGCCGCAAAAATAGCACGCATTTTTACAAAAAGGGAGGTGAAAATAGAGACTTATAGGACGAGAAGAATCTTGAGATTTTAACTTTTCTATATACTCATCGTAACCAAAAGAGTCGCTAAACTCCAACGCTGTAGGATAACTGGTGTAACGAGGCCCAGGTTTTGAGTACTTTGTAAATTTTGCAAAATCTAGCATATTTGTCCTTATGTAGCTTGTTTATGTTTTTATAGTTTTTAGTGATTATCTCTAAAAAGTGTTGAAATAACGATAAATTTATATTATTAAAGTTCTAAATCTTCCATTTCCAATAACCGAGCTCTTTTCTTAGCCTAAAGTTTCTAAGCAGATTGAGCGGCTTTTTTTTCTTAGGAATGTTTTCGCCATCTAACATCTTCTCTACGGCTCTAAGCACTCTGTCACTTGATTTGCCGTCTATATATGGGTGAAACTGCATTACGCTTTTTTCTATATTTTCCTTGTTTATATCCAAATTATTCAAAACTGACAAAATTGTCTCTTCAAGCTTCTCAATATCTTCTACGTTTATCAATTCCGGAGCATCTTTTTCTGTTTGAAAGGTTATAACAGGTTTTAGCTGGGTTAAATATTCATATATAATTGAAGATGTGTCACACAGCATCAAGTCAGATTTCTTAAAACTTTCAATCAATTCAGTTGAGTCAACAAATTTCACATTTGTCAAATCTATCGATTTGTAGAGTTCTACTATACTTAACTCCATTTTTGGATGCAAAGTAATATACCAATTAAAATCATATTTTTTCATCATATCAAGAATAAGAGGATATAAAATTTTTGCTTTTGAAAATCTAGGACTAAATGTTGAAGCAAAAAAGATTGACTTTTGTTTTGAGTTCTCGTCTCTTTTTTCTAACGGAAACAGTGGGTCAAGCTTACACCAGCCAGTTTCCTCTACATTAAAAAACCCATGCTGTTTTGCAAGCTCTTGAAATTTCTGCGTCGAACTTGGACCTTGTGTGCAGTATAGGTCAAACATTCCCCTGATAATATAGTGATACAACTGCCCGTTCTTTTTTACTTTTGCACTCGGCAAACCGTGAAAAACCTCAA
Source organism: Sulfurimonas sp. (assembly GCF_019429335.1). GTDB lineage: Bacteria > Campylobacterota > Campylobacteria > Campylobacterales > Sulfurimonadaceae > Sulfurimonas. The sequence continues at coordinate 58,716 of NZ_JAHYJB010000009.1, forward strand.
CTTTAAGCCCAGGAATAAATGATGGAACTACATTTCCGGGAACAAAAACTACATCTGGCTGATAGTCAATAACCTCTTCAACACTAAGCAACCTGACTTCATCTGTATGTAAATAATCTGTATTTATCTCATCCCCGTACATAAACCATTTTGCCTCATCACCTTGCATAAATATCTTCTGCTGAAGAGGTCTTAATACAGCAAAGCTGTAGTCTTGAGATACAAAAAACAGGTATCTTTTTTTCTGTGTTTTATTCATTATAATTACATACCCAAATCTTGAAGAGTTAAAATTTTATCACTACCAAAAACTTCATAATATTTCCTTAAATTTCTATCAAAGGCGGCTTTACTTTTGCTATTTTCAGGCACTTTAATATAGTTAATAATGCAATCGTCATATATCATATCTAGAGTAGTCAATGCTGTTGAGTAGTAGGACATAACATGCGTTGGATATATATTATTATTTAAAAAGAATAGCTCAGCAGGCATGCCAATATCTTTAACAGAAAAATATGGATTATCAAGCTTAGATAAATAATCAATTTTCTCTTTTGTTTCTCCACGGTGCGGAATATAAATCAGCTTTTTGTTATATTGTTTTGTTATATTTTCCAAACTATTACGATAAGTTGCGTCATCAATGATATTTGTTAGTGGCTGACCTAAAAAAAATATAGTATCGTCATCTTTTTTTCCATTTTTAACATCATCTTTCAAATATGATAAATTATTTTTTACAACTTCTATCCCATTAACAGAAGGCAAATCAAAATATGTAAATAAATTAATCTTATCTCTTATCTTTATTTTTAAACCAAAAAATAAAAATCTAATTTCTTTAAAATTATATTCATTTAACTTATTGGTTTTAATATTGTTTTCATAAATCATAATAGTCATTGTTCCATCGTCCAACAAAAAAACTTTTTCTTTTTTAACATTCGCTATAACTATTTTTGGTATAACTTCTAACTTGGGAAAAAAAATATATTTATATGCATACATCTTTAAGTGTTTAACTAAATCAATATATTTCAACAAGCTTGAATGCTTACTATACTCTATATCAATTATCTCTTCCCACTCATACAAATTTCTAATCTTGTCCAACTGGGTTCTATTCGCCTCTAATGATCTATGAACTATAACTAATATATTATTTTTTAATTTAAAATTATTTATTGCTTCAATGGCATTTATTAATTGAAGTGGCGTCCCAATAATAAATAAGTTTTTCATATCTTTTTGCCTTCTGCTTTAAAATCATTATTTATTTTTACATAATCTTCTTTTTTACCCATATCTATCCAGTAATCCGTAATTTCAAAACCTTTTGTAGTTTTATTTTTATCTTTTAAAATATCAAACAAACTAGGCAGATCAAAAAATTCATCTTTTGGAACAAAGTTTAGCACTTCTGGATTCAACACATATATCCCCGTATTGATAAAAAACCCTTTTATAGGTTTTTCTTTCATGGTTATTATGTTGTTTTCAATATCTGTTTCTATCACGCCATATGGTATTTGGTAACTATCTTTTCTTATACACATAGTAGCTGTTGCTTGTTGCTCTTTGTGATACTCCAAAAGTTTTTCATAGTCTAGCGAAGAAAGCACATCGCCATTTGTTACAAAAAACGGCGCATCAAGTTCTACGTCTATCAAACTCAAAGCCCCCCCCGTGCCCAATCTTTTTTTCTCTTCAAGATATTTTATCTCTATTCCAAACTTACTGCCATCTTCAAAATACTCTTTTACCACTTCTGCTTTATAGTTTACGCTAAGCATAAACTTTGTAAATCCATGAGAGACAAACATGTCTATAATATGCTCTACCATTGGTTTAACCCCTACTTTCAGCATAGGCTTTGGGGTATCTTTAGTGAGTTCTCCGAGTCTTGTGCCTAAACCCCCTGCCATTATCACTACCCAATTTGGCTTGAGATTAAAATCTATCTCATCGAGTGTAAATATTTTTATAAACTTATTTTCATTATCTACGAGCGGAACATGTCTTCTGTGAATTTTTTTTAAATAAGTAATTATTTGACTTTTTGATGTATCTATGCTCAGTTTGTATGGATTTTTATTAACAATATGCTCTAAATCTAGATTATTATTTAAGATTGCTTTTCTAATATCCCCATCGGTAATAAGACCAAGTAGTTTTTCATCTTCATCTACCACTGGCAATACCCCGTTACCATTCAAATCTAGTAAACGAATAGCGTCATTAAACTTGGTTTGGTTGTTGAGTACTAATCTATTTTTCATTATTTCCTCTCATCAAAAACTCTATATATTTGAAGTCTTCTATTGTATCCACATCCACAGAACGAAATCTTGGCATGATATAAGCGTAAGACTCATCACTGTAATACTTTTTTTGCTTTATCAACTCATACTGAAAAACAAACACCGCTCCATTTGGATAATAACTTTTTTTTATCTCTTGACGATTTAAAAGTTTTTCTTCAAATATTTTTTCAAACTTCCCATCTTCTGTAATATATTTATGCCATTCTATAGGATGGTGTTCTTCCGTATAGCCAATAACGCTTTGTGCATCTTTTTGTCTAAAAAGCTCTATGGCCCCATCTATATCTTCTATGGTTCTAAGAGGCGAAGTGGGCTGTAAAACTACAAAATCCTCTATATCATAATTGAACTCGCTATTTAGTCTATCAATTGTATAGATGTAATTATCAATTGCTTTTGCGTTATCGCTAGCTAAATACTCAGGTCGCAAAAATGGGCTTTTAGCTCCATAGCTTATAGCCACTTCTTCAATCTCTTTACAATCAGTCGAGATAATGACTTCCGTAATGTATTTAGACTTCAATGCTTCTTCTATGGTATATACTATCATTGGTTTACCAAGTAAATTTTTAATATTTTTACCTGGCAAACCTTTAGAACCGCCTCTTGCTGGAACTATTGCTATCATAATTAAACAATATCCTCTTTTGTCAAAATATGGTCAAATTTCAAATCTTTATTAACAGTTCTTCCCACTACAAACTCTGTCATATCAGGGTCAAATGCTCCGCCGGGTCTTTTATAATCTATGTCTTCATAGCTTATAACTTCACCTTTTTTCATCTCTCTCGTAAGCACTATACTTCTTCTAAATTCTCTTTTCTTTTCATCACTCTCTGTTGCTGCTATTCTAAATGAGCCTAGAGCTTCTGATATTCTTTTCGCATTTTCAACAATCTCTTGCATCTCATCTTTTGTCGCAGATACTTTATGATCCCATCCCTCCATGTTTTTATCAAATGTGAAATGCTTTTCTATCAAACAAGCACCTAGCGCCACAGAAGCCAATGGTATAGCTGTACCTAAAGTATGGTCAGAAAACCCTATAGGATACTCTGGGTAAGTTGTCATAAGTGTTTTGATATTGTTTAAATGCACATCGCTATCTACAGGCGGATAAGTAGATACACAGTGCAAAATCACTATTTGACCGTTCCCTGCGTTTTCTATTGTCTTGACAGCTTTGTCTATCTCGTACAGTTCACTAAGTCCCGTCGAAATAACAATAGGCTTGCTTTTTTTTGCAAGATATTCCAGAAATGGGTAGTTATTCAAATCCATTGAAGCCACTTTGATAAAAGGGCTTTCAAGCTTGTCTACCAAAAAATCAGCTTCTTCTTTACTGAAAGGTGTCGAAGTACAATCTATTTCTAATTCATCTGCAAATTTCTTCATCTCAAGCAGTTCATCTTCTGAAATAGAATAATCATCAACTATCTCTTCTAAAGTATAATCCGTTCTATCTCTATAGTCATCGGCTATAAAGTAATTATCTTCGTACTTTTTTCTTGCAAATATCGTGTTTTTACTCCAGCTTTGAAATTTTACACAGTCCGCACCGGCTTCTTTAGCTTGCACTATAAGTTTTTTGGCTAGTTCCATGTCACCATTATGATTTGCGCCTAACTCAGCTATCACATACGGTTTACAGTAGTTAAAAACCTCTTTTTTACTTGTTAATTGTATTTTCATATTTTCCATCCTTATATTAACTCCCACCAAAGAGGATTGTTTATACTTTTCATATCATCAAATTTAATGTTAGATAATCTTTTTAGCTCTAGCGAAAATTGATTACTTTTATCATTCAAATCTTTATAGTGTTTTTGTTTGACTTCTACACCTTTTTCAAAAGATGCTTTATCAAGCTTTTTAAGTCCAACAGTATTTTGTTGATGTTGTCTATAATAACTTATCGTCTCATTTGTAAAAACTGCTTTTTTGCCTTCGATTAAGAGCATTGAAAAAAGATACCAATCAACCGCTATCAAATCATCTGGGATTGCTATTTTTCGCATACCTTTAAGCTTTATAGCTGTATTTGAAAGACCAAAAATATTTTTATCTTTTATAAATTCAAAATCAACCACTTCTATATTCTCAAGCCTATGTGATAGATATTTCTCTTCATAAACACCTTTTTCATCAAAAAGACTTAAATCATTAACCACAATATCACACTCTTTCAAAAACTCAAGTGATTTTTCGACGCGATTTTTTTCAAAATAATCATCACTATCACCAAAAAACAAAATATCATACCCATTATCTATGCAGTAGTTTATTCCATACTCTCTATTTTTAGCAGGAGTATTAGAATAGTGGAGTTCGATTATATTCAATGTTTGATTATAAGCTGTTTTGATTTTCTCAAAATCTTTATATCCATCGTTGACAACAATTACATCAAAGTATTTATATGTTTGATTCTCTAAAGAATTAAAAAAATTATATAAATACTGCTCATTCATTGGGAATATTGTTGTTAAAAAGGCTGTGTTCATTTTGCCACACTCCCGGCTTTTATAAATCCGCTTACTTCAACATACTCTTTTGAAGTTGCGTTGCTTCCGTAGAAGGTATCTTTTTTGACAACAACACCGCCGTTTACAACAGCACCGGTTGAGATATGACAGTTATCCTCTACAACGGCGTCATGTTCAATTAGGGCTTTTGTATTGATGATGCAGTTTTTGCCCACTTTTGCGGTAGCATTTACAAAAGCATGATGCATGATGACACTTCCCTCATCAACAAAAGCGTGTTTTGAGACATACGCAAGAGGAGAAACTATACTTGGCATGTGGAAGTCTAGTTCTTTTAAAAGATGAAATAGCTTTACTCTTAAAGCGTTTGATTTAATATGCCCAATAGTCACTATGGCATGTGGAAACTCTACTCCTAAGTTTGCCAAATCATCATCGCAACCGATGATTTTATATCCTAAAACATCTTGCCCAATTAACTCTTTTTTGTCCACTATTCCGACTATCTCGTATCTGTTTTGTATCTCAATCACATCAATGACAGCTTTGCAATGCCCGCCACCACCTATTAGGATAATTTTTGGTTTTGTGCTTTGTAGAGTAGACATTTCTACCCCTCCTTTTTATTTAAATTTATTTATAATTTGGAGTGGCACAATGCCCCTCACAGAACCGTACTTGAAGATTTCCCTCATACGGCTCTTCAATATACCTCACAA
>NZ_JAHYJB010000042.1 GCF_019429335.1 Sulfurimonas sp.
CCATGATTATCGGCAAATCTTTAAAACGAGCATCTGCTCTAACTTTTTTAACAAGCTCTAGGCCATTCATCTCAGGCATATTCCAATCCGTTATCAACATGTCAACATCAGGATTTGTATCTAATGCGTTCCACCCCTCGACACCGTCACCGCCCTCAAGTATATTCTCATGACCAAGTCTTGAGAGTGTATTTTTTATAATGCGACGCATAGTTGAACTATCATCAACAACAAGTAATTTCAAATGAAATCCTTTTCTCTAAATATTTGTAAATTAGTTAATATAATACCTAAATTTTATTTATTTTACGATTAAGCAAAGCTTAACTAAACTGCTTAAACATCCTAGGTAGGTCTAATGTTCCCTCGTAGTACGCCTTGCCTATAATAACGCCCTCAACAAGATTTGTTGCAACCAATGCTTCAATATCGCTCTCATCTTTAACGCCGCCGCTGGCAATCGTACTCACTCCGCTTGCTTTTGCTATCTCAAGCGTAAAATCTACATTTACACCACCAAGCGTTCCGTCTTTACTTACATCCGTGCATATAATTGCCTCTACCCCCGCATTTGCAAACTCTTTCGCCAAGTCTGTTGCGCGCATTGTACTGACCTCGCCCCAACCCTCAACAGCTACAAAGCCGTTTATTGCGTCAATTCCGACTGCTATTGGATATTTTGCTGCCATCTCTTTTACAAATTTTGAATCTTTAACCGCAATTGAGCCAAGAATAATCCTGTCAATTCCTATTGCAAGCATCTTTTTAATCGTCGCTTCATCTCTGATTCCGCCGCCAAGCTCAAGCTTTACATTGCAATTTTCTCTGATTTTTATAATCTGTTCCAAGTTTTTCGGCTCACCTGCAAACGCGCCGTTTAAATCAACCAAATGGACCCATGTGGCACCCATCTCTTCAAACTTCTTAACTAGCATCCATGGCTCGTCAGAGTAAATTTTTGCGCTCTCCATAAGACCCTTCGTCAGTCTTACGGCTTTTCCGTCTTTTAAATCAATAGCTGGGTATAAAGTCATTTTTTTTCCTTAATTTTATTAGTTCGATAAATTAACAAAGTACCTTTTATCTTCGCTTATGCCGCTAAGGCGACTGAAGTTTGGCTCTTTGAGCCAGAATTTATTTATTTAGAAATTTATAAAGTTTTCTAATATTTTGAGGCCATTCTTATGGCTTTTTTCAGGGTGAGGCTGTATTCCCATAACATTTTCATGAGCTACAGCAGATGCAAACTCATAACCATAAAGGGTCCTACCGATAACATCATCTTTATTCTCGCAAACGACATGGTATGAATGTACAAAATAGAGATAGTGCTCCTCATCAAGTCCTTTAAAAAGAGGATGTTTTTTCGTAAACATCCTGTTCCAACCCATATGGGGAACTTTTAAAGGTTCGCTGAATTTAGAGGGGTCAAAAGCTACGACTTTGCCTTTAATCAACCCTAACCCTTCATGCTCTCCAAACTCTTCACTGCTCTCAAATAGAAGCTGCATGCCAAGGCATATTCCAAGTATCGGCTTAGAGCTTGTCGCGTACTCTTTTATAGCTTCAATCATATTTCGCTCTCTTAAGTGCTCCATTGCGTCAGGAAATGCACCTACGCCTGGAAGTATCAACTTCTCATAATCTTTAAACTTTTCAGGATTACTCTCAATAACGGTATCTGCGCCAAGTTTTACAAAAGCGTTTTGAACGCTCGCCAAATTCCCCATATTATAATCAACGATTCCTATCATTCTTCAATCTTTAATTTTGTAAATTTTATATAAACCGCAAGGGTTAGAAGAAGCAGCGAGACTCCCGCTATTATATACATAGCATAGACTATATTCTCAGGCTCTGTAATTGCAAATTTAAATACTAACATCAAAGCCTCTATGGACAACGCAATAATTATTGAGCCAAGGAATCTGACCATTGTTTTGTGGGGTCCAAAGATGCTGTTATTTTTGTTTCTGCCCAAGAGTTCCTCCTCTATAAGGGTCTTTGCCAAATCAAATATTGCAAGGGCGAGAGTGATCAAAATTGTCGCTTCAAATACATCTTTTATCTGAAAATTGTCAGGTGTAATTTCATATATGAAAAAACTCTGCATCCCCTTAAGAAACAGCAATAGAGCAACACCCATGAGAGCAAATGAGAATATCGCATATGTATATTTAAAAATATTGTTAAAAAACTTGTCATATATTGTAGAGCGTGATATTTTAATAACTTCATTAAGCGGCATATCAAGACATGCAACAAATTTAAGCTCTCCATGTTCGTCGTAAATAGGCTGAGATGTCGTTACGGTCAAATCACCGGTTATCAGTGAAGGATATGGGTCGGTAACAGTACATCTGCCCTCCTTCACTGCACGGTAGAAATAGGCTCTATCAGCCCTAATTCTTCCTGCATCCTCATCTATCTGAGTGGTTGCGGTGAAAGTCGGCGAGACTTGTACGCCGCGACTGTCAAGAAGATATACGCCCTCACATTTTTCTAAATCCGCCTTTATTTTCAAAAGACTATGAACTATCACATCTTGGGTAAGAGAGGGGAGCCTGTTTTGAATATTTTTTGAAAAGAGATAACAGAAATAGGCTCTGGCTTTAGTGCGACCTTCGGAAAAGTTTTGAATGTCTGATGCCTTCATTTGTTATTTGCCTTTTGTAAGAGTGGCGCAATTATACCAAAGGGTTGATAATAATTTTATTACTTAGCTGGTTTTATATACCATCCTTTGATATAATCCGCTTACAAGACTACAATGGAGTTGTTTAAGAGATGGGCTTTAAACTTTTTTTACTACTTGAAAAATTTCTAATGCTATTGCCAAAACAAGCAAGAAAGAGCTTTTTTGTTTTCTTAGCGGCAATTGCATACCACATCTCCTCTAGATACAGAAATATAGGCTTTATCAATCTAGATTTTGTTTTTGGTGATGAACTCTCAAAAGAGCAAAAAAAAGAGATTGTGAAATACAGTTTTAGAAATCTTCTTCTCAATTTTTTGCATCTTATGGAGATTAGACATATAAGCAAAGATGAGCTTGGAAAAAAAGTAACCATCAAAAATATAGAAGCTGTCCAAAAGGCTCACCAAGATGGACGAGCAGTTATTTACGTAACTCCTCATTACTGTGCTTGGGAGCTTGGAGCTTCGGCTATCGGAGCTTTTGTTGAGCCTATTTATGCTGTTTTTAAAAAAATGAAAAACAGAGATTATCAAGAGTGGATGCTAGAGTCGCGTGCTAGCTTTGGCAACAAATCTCTTGAAAAATCAAATGTAATCAAACCGCTAATAAATATTATAAAAAAAGGGAGCGGGTGCGGGATTGTAATTGACACCGGTATCAATCCAAGAGAAGGCGTAAAAGTTGATTTTATTGGCAAAGAGATAAAACAGACATCGACTCCAGCATATTTGGCGAGAAAGTACAATGCGGCAATCATTCCCGTAACGATAACCACTGATGATGAAGAGAACTACACACTAATCTTTTTTGACGAGATACATGTAGAAAAAACCGATAACGAAAAAGAGGATATCCAAAAAGCCACACAGCTTCAGGCAGATTGGCTCACAAAGCTTATATCTGATGAGCCGAAATTTTGGTTTTGGATACATCGAAGATTTAAGAGCGATTATCCGCAAATCTACAAAAACTAAACCCCTCTTGATTCACACTCTTTCGTTCTTGCCTCAAAAAGCTTTAAAATTGTCAGGAAAAACGCCGTAATTGCAGGTCCTAAAATCATACCCCAAAAGCCAAAAGTCGTAAGTCCCGCAATAATTGCAAAGAAGATAATAAGCTCATTCATCTTTGCGTCATCCTCTTTTAAAAGTCTTAGATTTATCTCTTTAATTATGAGAGGTTTTATAAAAGTATCCGCTATAACAGAGATAACAAGAACGGAGTACAGAGAGATAAAGAGTGCATTTGAGCTATTTCCAATAGAGAATTCATAAAGCATAAACGGAAGCCACATAATAACGCCTCCAATGACTGGAACCAAAGATGCAAAGCCGTACATTATGCCAAATAGAAGTCCGTTATATCCCATAAAAGAGATTGCCACTCCAAAAAGGATGCCCTGAAACATCGCATTTACAATTATCGAATAAAAGACTACGCTCATAACCGAAGAGAGCTCTTTTGCCAAAAGAGTAGTCTCTTCAACCGACATCTGAACAATTCTCTTTAACAAATCAACTATAAACCCTCCGTTATACTGAGCAAAAAAATAAAAAACTATTACCAAAAATGAGTTTTTGAGATACCCTGCACTAAGCGAGCCAATATCGCCCGTAAACGACAATATGTATGACGCAATAGAGTTCATATTCATATCCTGAATTGCGTTATCCATATAGGGCTTTAAAAAAAGCAGATATTGTGGGGGATTCATTAAAAAATCTTTAATAGCTATCTCTATGTTCTTAAAAACAACTGGTTCTAGACTATTTAATTTAATCGTAAGTGTTACCAAGAAATATCCAAGCGGCACAAAAAATAGAACGGCAAGTAAAAGACTCGAACTTAGCGCTGCAAAAAATTTTGACTTTAAAACTTTTTCAAAAAAATTATGAATATTTGCCGTAGATATTGCAAGAAGTGCTGCTATTATCATTCCCAGCAAAAACGGAGCGTATAGAAGATACATCCAATAAAGCGATGTTGCAAAGAGTATGGCTACAAAATATTGGGGTTTCAAAAGATAGCTCCTTCTTGTTGTGGAATATTGATATTTAAAATCTCATATGTGCTTTTGGTCGCTTTTCTGCCCTTGGCGGTTCTCTCCAGATAACCGTTAGCAATCAGGTAAGGCTCCAAAACGTCCTCTACCGTTCCCTCGTCTTCGCTAAGTGCCGCGGCTATCGTGCTGAGTCCCATGGCTCTTCCGTTAGCTCCAACCAAGAGATTTAAAAGTCTTATGTCCATCTCATCAAATCCGTATGAATTTATGCCAAGCTCATCAAGCGCATATTTTGTTCTTGAGTGCATTATATCTTTTTCGTTTGCAACATCGGCAAAGTCTCTTACTCTGCGCAGAAGCCTCAGAGCGATACGCGGTGTTCCACGGCTTCTTTTTGCTATCTCCTCGCATGCCTCATGCGCTATGAGCTTATTTAGTTTGTTTGAGGCTTGCGATATGATTTTAGAGAGCTCCTCAGGAGAGTAAAACTGCATCCTAAAATTCATGCCAAATCTGTCGCGAAGCGGGTTAGAGAGCATTCCAGCTCTTGTTGTAGCGCCTATCAGAGTAAAACGCGGCAAATCAATTTTTACCGTTTGTGCTGCAGGACCGCTGCCTATAATGATGTCTATGCGGAAATCTTCCATTGATGAGTACAGTATCTCTTCAACAGCCGGCGAAAGGCGGTGAATCTCATCTATAAAAAGAATGTCGCCCTCTTCGAGATTTGTAAGAAGAGCTGCCAAATCTCCGCTTTTTTCTATCATCGGAGCGGCTGTCACTTTTATGTTTGCATTCATCTCGTTTGCAATAATCAGGGCTAAAGTTGTTTTTCCAAGGCCGGGAGGTCCAAAAAAGAGGACGTGGTCAAGAGCCTCATTTCTTTTTTTGCTCGCTTCTATAAATACGCCGAGATTTTTCTTAATCTGTTCCTGACCTATATACTCGCTCCAGGCGCTCGGGCGAAGAGTTATTTCACAACTCTCATCCGCATCAAATCTCTCTATCTCGACCAATCTTTCCATTTTATCTCTTAATAAGTGTGTATTTCTTGCGGAAATTCTTTAGCTTTAACTTCATCAGAGTAGCTACTCAGTGCGCTCTTCACCAAAGAAGCGCCATCCATATATTTTTTTACAAATTTAGGCGTGAACTCTTCAAAAAGTCCCAACATGTCAGAAAAAACAAGAACCTGACCGTCAACATCTTTGCCAGCACCTATGCCTATAACAGGAATCTCTACACTTTTTGCGACTTCACGCGCGACCTCTGCCTTTACGCCCTCAATAACCATACAAAAGGCTCCAGCAGCCTCAACCGCTTTTGCATCTTCTATAAGTTGTAGGCGCTCTGTCTCAGTTTTGCCTTTTACTTTGTAGCCGCCCTCTGAACGAACAGCCTGCGGTAAAAGTCCAATATGTCCACACACGGCAATTCCGTTTGAGCACAGAAATTTAATAATATCTGCCTTATCCGCTCCGCCCTCTATCTTGATGGCATCTGCAGGGCTCTCTTGGAAAACTTTGATGGCATTTTCTAATGCCTTTTCTTTGCTGATATATGTTCCAAAAGGCATATCACAGATTAAAAAACTATTTTTAGCACCCTGTGCGACGGCATTTGTATGATATATCATCTGCTCTAGCGTTGCGCTGAGTGTGTCGCTTTTGCCGGCGAAACTCATATTGAGACTGTCTCCAACCAAAATCATGTCAGAACTGGGTTCCATAAGTTTTGCAAAAAGCGCGTCATAAGCCGTTATTACAACTAAAGGCGTAACACCCTTGCTCTTTTTTATGGAAGTTATCGTCATTTTTTTACTCATTTACAACTCTTTAATTTAATAAAAAGTATTTTAACTAAATATTGCTATAATTTTGGCTATATAGGAGAAATATTTTATGGGCGTGAGAAGTGATTTAGATTCCAACTTTGATTATGAGATAGTCGATGAGTTTTTGGATCACTACTCTATGATGGTTGAGTGCATGGAGGTTATGATTTTAGATCTGAAAAAATCTAACATGTTCGAACAAAGCATAAATGAACTTTTTCGTGTTTTTCACAATATCAAGTCTGCCTCAGGTTTTCTAAAAATTACGCAAATGTCAAGGCTTGCGGCTTTTGTTGAAGAAGCGCTTGAGCAGATACGAGTGCAGCATAAAAGCGTAAATGAAGAGACCATAAATTGGCTGCTTGAGATTAGCGACATGTTTGCGGCATGGAAAGATGATCTAAAACTTGACAATGAACTTACTCACATAAAATACCCTCTGCTTAAATTACCAGACTTGGAAAAAAATTGAAAAAATTAGTAGCATACATAACATCCGGTTATCCGGAAAAATCTTTTAGCATTGATTTAGCTCTCGCACTTAGCGATAACGGTGTTGATACCCTCGAGCTTGGAGTGCCTTTTTCCGACCCAGTTGCCGATGGTCCTTTGATAGAGATGGCGAATCACAAATCGCTTGAACTTGGCTTCAAATTTTCACACCTCAAAGAGATATCTGCTGCGGTTGCGCCAAAAATCGACACTCTGTGGATGGGATACTTCAACAGTTTTTATCAGCAGAATATGGAGAAGTTAATTCCTTTGGCAAAAGAGATTGGAATAAACGGACTTATTATCCCAGACCTGCCCCATGAAGAGGCTTTTGCATATCGCAATCTTTTTGATTCAAACAATATCTCAAACATAAGCTTTGTTGCTCCGACAGACTCTGAGGAGAGAATTAAAGAGATAGTCAAAGATTCTAAAAAATTTATCTACATGGTAGCCTATACCGGCATAACAGGCTCTGGAAGCGCAGAAGATTTGCAGCCATTTTTATCTTCTATAAAAAAATATACTAAAACACCGGTATATGTAGGTTTTGGCGTCAACAAAAAGAGTGCCAAAGATAAGGTAAAAGGCGCTGATGGGGTTATTGTAGGAAGCGCATTTGTAGAAATATTGCTAAAGGGCAATCTTAGTTATACCGATAAAATAAAAGAGTGCAGCGAACTTGCAAAAGTATTAAAACATGAGATAAATAGTTAAAAAGGTCTATCATTGTTTTTGAAGAGGGAGTATTATATTTATTAGAATTTAAGCATCATGGAACAAATATATAAACAGTACTACTCAAGACTACTCTCTTTCATAAACTCAAAAGTACACAACACAGATGATGCAAAAGATATACTCTCTGAGGTTTTCATAAAGATATATGCAAATATTGACAAACTAGATTCAGACGAGAAACTAACATCGTGGATATTTGCCATCACAAGAAATTCAATTATCGACTTTTATAGAAGAGAGGCTAAAAACAGAGATAACATAGAGTTTAATGAAGAGTCTATTTTTAAAGAAAAAGAGCAACCGGATGCAATAAGCGAATTGTCAAACTGCATAGAACCGATAATCAATTCACTTGCACCAAAATACGCTCAAGCACTCTATCTCTCTGAGATAAAAGAGCTCAAACAAAAAGAGATAGCAGACAAATTAAATATTAGCCATAGCAATATAAAAAACATAATTTTTAGAGGTAAAAAGCAGATTAAAGAAAAATTACTTCGATGCTGCAGTTACAAATATGACAACCTTGGAAATATCGTAGAGTTTGATATTAAAGATGAAAACTGCAACTTTTGCTAAATTACACAAAAAGTGAAACCTTTTTTATAGAACTTTCGTCTATGTTCTTATAGAATCAAATCTCAAAATATATTATACGAAGGAAAATAATGAATACTTTTACACAAGAGCAAAAAAGAGATGCAATAGCTCAAAACTATGCGAAAATTGCATCAAATGATGAGAGTTGCGGTTGCAGCCCCAGCGGTTGCTGTAGCAGCCAAAATATATCTTTGGAGTTGGGGTACTCGCAAGAACAACTAAACTCCATTCCAACTGAAGCAGACAAAGGTTTGGGATGCGGAAATCCTACAGCTATAGCTTCACTGAAAAAAGGTGAGGTGGTTTTAGACTTGGGAAGCGGCGCCGGACTTGATTGTTTTTTAGCTTCAATAGAAGTTGGAGAAGAAGGAAAAGTCATCGGTGTAGATATGACAAGAGAGATGGTAGCAAAAGCACGAAGCAACAGAGATAAAAACGGCTATGACAATGTTGATTTTAGATTGGGTGAAATTGAGAACCTGCCCGTTGGAGACAACAGCGTAGATGTCATCATCTCAAACTGTGTTATAAATCTATCTTTAGATAAACAGAGAGTTTTTGACGAGGCTTTTAGAGTTTTAAAAACAGGCGGCAGATTAGCCATATCTGACATTGTATTAACAAAAAAAATCCCCTCTCAAATGATAACACTAGATAGCTATGGGGCTTGCATTGCAGGTGCTAGTTTTATAGGTGATTTAGAAATAGTGCTAAAAACTCTGGTTTTAAAGATATAAATATCACACCTAAGAGTGAGAGTAAAAAGTTTTTAAAAGATTGGTCCAAGGACATTGAAAACTTTATAGTCTCTGCAAATATTGAAGCAGTGAAACAGTAAAGTAAATCTTTGTGATGATATTGAGAATAATTTGAAGTTTTTTCTGAAGAAGTGGTACGCCCGAAGGAATTCGAATCCCTGACCGCTGGTACCGCAAACCTATGTACTACCGTTTCTTAAAATGTCAAATGACCTATTTTTAGGGGCTTATAACATACTTACTTTACTATAACAATATCATTTAGGGTATAATAGCGTCAAATAAAGTGGGATACAAAGTGGGACTTTGATTATTATCTCTAAATTTTGATATATGGACTGTAATATGGCTTTACCGAATGAATTTATCAATGATATTAGCTCACTAAAAGGTCTTAAAGCAAATAAGGACTTCACGCGCTTTAGATATCGCTTTAAAGTAGAGGGTAAAGAGTATACGACTACCATTGATTATTCTTCCAAAAAAGCTTGGACTCCAAAGGTTAGAAAAGACAACGCTCGCAAAGAAGCAGAACTGTATAAAGAACGAAAAAAAGTTGAAACCTTACAACCGTTTAATCCCGATACCAAAGTAAACTTTATTGCAAAAGAGTATTTTCATAAAAAATGTGCGGATACACAATGGACAAATGATCGTAAAAAGTTATATGAACTATATATTGAATCTTTCATAGGAAACAAACAAATTAGTAAAATCTCTGAATACTATGTTGACACTATACGGAAAAATATGGAAACAACAAATCACCATCAATATAAAGAAGGTGGAAACAGTATCCGCTCAATAGAAAAAGTTTTATTTCAAGTTCTTAAGCCTATTTTAGAATATGCTAAATCTAATGGTGCAATTCAAAAGTTACCACAGATGACAATTCCTAATCGACCAAAGAGAAGTCAACGCAAAAGAAAAGTGAAAAATGCAAGTGAAAAACTAGTCTTACTATATAATGCTATTAATACTAGATATCAAAATGATCCATTTTACAGAGCCTTGTTTTTATTTGCATTTCACGGTAGAAGATGGGGAGAGATAAAAACTCTTCACTGGGAGAGTGTAGATTTCCAAGCTGGAAAATACACCATAGAAGCTCAGTATAACAAGATCGGTGAAGATCAAGAGTATTTTCTGCCTGCAGATATCCAGATAGCTTTTGAGGAAATATGTTTAGATAAAACGGGGCTAGTATTTAAAAGCCCAAAAACAAAACAAATTATGGATAGTCCGCGTAGACAACTTTCCAAACTAAAAGATGACACAGGCATTCAAGAGCTAACAATGCATTATTTTAGACATTTATTAGCTACAGCACTCAGTGAGTATGGTGCTGCCGCTCCCGTGATGAGTGCGGCACTTGGGCATACGCGTTCTGATACAGTTGACTTATATTACAGAAGTGCGAACCATTTAAAAGGCTCTCAAGATGCTATCACACAATTAGAAAAAATTGTGTCTATACAGAACCGATAGAGACCATTCCTTTTTTTACTCTTCTACTCTGCAAAGTCTAATCTCTAAGAGCAGGTCATCTCTTTTAAAGTACTCCTTTTTATAGATCTCCCAGTTGCTGTTTTTATGCATATAACGGTTTATCCGGACACCTCTGTCGGTTTCATTCGGACAGTTGAAGAAGAGATATTTTCTGTGGCGATATTTTAGCATAAGTGTCCGAATGATTTTTTATTTCTCTTGGATTTTTTCTA
>NZ_JAHYJB010000043.1 GCF_019429335.1 Sulfurimonas sp.
AACTTAAGTGTCGGTTTTTACTCCAAAGTGTCCGAATCATTTCCGACACCACTGTCCGATTAGAACCGACATCACTGTCCGAACTCAACCGACATTAGTGTCCGATTTGAACCGTTTTTTGCATATAGATTTTGATTTTTAGGTTTGGATATTTGCTAAAAAGTGTAAAAACAGTATCGTCATGGAAACACCTTGTTTTGTAAATACATAAGGTAAATATCTTCTCCCACCGTGTTCTATGGTTCCAAATTGGAACCTTAAAGAATCTTTTGAACTTGAGGTGCCAATTTGGAACCTCAAGTTTTCACACTCCTCTTCAGTAAGTTGAAAACGAAAACTTTGTGGAAATCTTTCTATATTTCGATTGGCTGCCCGATTTAAGTTTTTTGTCTCCACCTGATATAGTTGAGCTAAATCACTATCAAGCATAACCTGAAGTCCTCTGATAGTGTAGATTTTATCTTGCAGGTTTTGTTTATTTACAATTTCTAGCTTGTCCATAGTTGAGAGTTCCAAGTATTGATTTTATCCATCATACTAAAATAATTTATTTTTATTAAAAAATATGTCATTTTGAAATATTTTATTTTTGATTCTGCTGTAAAAAACTCTGCCAAGTCACAACCTCCCATCACGATAAAAACTTGCATAGTGTGGGATTTGTTTAGTTAGTGTCGGTGGTTTTAATTTATTTTTAAGTCCTGTTTCACACTTTCACCCCTTCTATTGCCATGATTAAATAAATCCTACAGTTATATTTTGCCCTTTAAAGTCTATCCCATTTCCACATCTATCTTCAAATTTTATTTTTGCACCAGTCTCAGTCATCATAACTTTTATTTTATGGATAGGTTCAAGATGCTCAAAACTTTCACCTCTATCATTAAGTGAAAAAATATCATCATGGAATTTCTTTGTAGTACAACATTTACCTTTTGGCTCAGATTCAAGAAGTTTCCAAAGTTTTTTTATTTCACGATTATCCATAGTAAATAGATAATTCAAGCACAAATATTCATCATCAAAACTTGGTATTAGATACTCTAAAATAGGACTTGAAGCTCTAATATTACTTTCAAATACCTTTTGCTTAAGTAGCGTATTTGTTGCCGCATTCCAAATTTGATACCCATTAATTTCTCTGTTTCCAAAAACAGCATTTAAAATTTTTTCTTTTATTGCATCATCCACAAATAATCCACATCCAGCCCAGTTTTGTTTACATTCTTTTACATAAAGTTCCGCAAACTCTTTACTTAAAAAGATATTCTTTTCTTCATCGTATATAGCTTCGCCACATCCGATTGCACCTCTTAAAACAAAACCATACTTTATAGCCTCTTGCATAAGAGTAATACAACTTAATAAAAACTTATTGATATTTGAAATATCATCTATATCATAGGATATTAGTAAGATTGAATCTGAAAAAATTATTGATTTATTAAAATTTGAAACAGTTGCTTCTCCATAAATTGTTTTAACATCACCAAATATATCTCTATTGGCTTTATCTATAAAACAACTATATTTAAGATATAAATCATCTAAAGTTTCGTCATGAAGGTGCTTTTTAAAACCTAAAATGTCAAAAAAAGCAAGTAATCTGTTTTGATATTTCATTTCTTCCAATCCTTATTCGTCATCTATTTAATATATTTTAAAGAATAATCTCCTATGTTATCAATGCAAATGATAAAGTTTTTTTCGCTCGCTTGAGCCCGCTATGTTTAACTGTTTTCTGTACTTTGCGATTGTTCTTCTTACCATCTGAACTTTGAACTTCTCTTGTATGAGCTCCAAGAGTTTCATGTCGCTGAGCGGTTTTTTTCTATTTTCCTGTTTTACCAGATTTACCACAAACTCTTTTATTGCCGCGTTTGAAACATCTTCGTCTATGGCGGTTGTGAAGAACTCTTTCATGGCAAATACGCCTCTGTTGCAGGCTATATACTTGTTTGCGATGGCTCTTGAGATGGTTGAGGGATTGTGTCCAAACTCATCTGCCAAAGTCTTTAGAGTAAGCGGCATAATTGCGCCGCCACTAAAGAACTCATACTGATACTCAACTATCATAAGCCCTACTTTGTAAAGTGTTGCTTTTCTCATGTCAAGTGCATCTACAAGGCTTTTTGCCTCTTTGATTTTTTGGGAGACGTACTCATGTTCTACGCCGTAGTTTGTATCGATATTTATTGTCGGATAGTAGGCATCGTTGAGTTTAACCTCGATAGAGTCGTCATCATTGAAAAATATCATCAAATCGGGAACGACATGCGAAGACTCCTCTTGATACTCAATAGCAGGAGGATTTTTAAATGTGCCCAAAACACGCATAACTTCTGGAAAATCAGCCTCATCAGAGTAGGCATAGATATTATCCAAATCTTCTATGACTTTTATTGCCAAAGGGTAGGCTTTATCGCTTATATCAGAACTGTCAAGCTGAAACAAAAAAGACTCGGCAAGACTCTTCGCGGCGATTCCGACTGGCTCTATATGTGCAAAACGCAGACGCACCTTTTCAAATTCTGACATGTTAATATTTTCTTTAACGCAAAACTCTTCGCTTTTTCCCTCGTAGTAGCCATTCTCATCAAGATTTGCAACGACGTGAGAGGCGATTTTTTGAGATAGCGGAGTAGGAAACAGAGGAGTGCCTATCTGCTCGTCCAAAACATCAAACAAGGAGCGGTAAGCAATAGTCAAAGCCTCTATCTGCTCTGTTCTTGTGTTGCTTACGGAGTTGCTTGTAACTTTTTTGGGGATTAACTTCTCAAAGCTCTCTTCAAATCCGGAAGTCACTTCAACAACCGGATTTCCCTCTATAAACGGCGACATCGCCTCGCCCAAATCACTTAGGCTTGAGTGTAAAATAGGCAGCCAATTACGTAGAGTATTTGAAAGTTTATGCTTATTTTCAACGCTTTGCGTCTGCTTTAATGCTGCCATAATAGAATAAGCTTACTAGAGCTTATACTCATCACCTAGATAGTATTTGCGCACGTCAGGGTTTTGTCCTATCTCCTTACTTGTTCCGTTTGCTAAAAGCGAGCCTGATTTTATGACATAAGCTCTGTCGCAAACATCTAAAGTCTCTCTGACGTTATGGTCGGTGATAAGCACGCCGATACCGTAAGATACAAGCTGTTTGATAATCATTTGAATATCCATAACCGCTATCGGGTCAACCCCTGCAAACGGCTCGTCAAGAAGCAGGAATTTAGGCTCGTTTACCAAAGCGCGGGCTATCTCGACACGACGTCTCTCTCCACCGCTCAGACTCACACCCTTTCGGTAGCGAATCGGCTCAATGTTAAACATGTCAAGAAGCTCTAAAATCCTCTTCTCCTGCGCGTCTTTGTCCTTTATCTTCACCTCTGCGGCAATGAGAAGATTGTCCTCAACGCTCAAATCTTTAAATATAGACGCCTCCTGCGGAAGATAACCTATTCCCTTAAGCGCTCTTTGATGAAGCGGTTTTCCAGAGAGATTTTCATCATCAAAAAAGACCTCTCCGCCGCTTGCTTCAACTAGTCCGCAAATCATATAAAAAGTAGTTGTTTTACCAGCTCCGTTTGGTCCTAAAAGCCCCACAACTTCGCCGCTTCTAACCTCAAGGCTCATCCCTTTTACTATCTCTAAATCTTTTATTTTTTTCTTTAAATTCACTGCTCTTAATACATGCATATTTTATACTCTCTTTTATTGTCTGAAATTTTTTCTATATCGATTACCATGGTCTTTATCTCTGCCGAAGTTAAAATATTTATCAACTCATCATCTCCCCACTCAACAAAGTGAAACCCATCTCTCTCAAGCTCTTCGAGCATCCCAAGGGAGATAAAATGCTCTAAACCCTGATTGTACATGTCATAATGAAAAATCTTATCTCCGTAGCAGTGCTGAAGCGAAAATGTTGGCGAGGTAACTTCATCATGAGTCCCCAAAAACTTAGCCATCTTCTTAACAAATGTCGTCTTTCCTGCCGCCAAATCTCCGCGCAAAACGACTACGCCGCTTGAAAAATCTTTAGCTATATCTTCAAGCATGGTGTCAAGCTCGTCCAAGCAAAGCGTATATTTTTTCATAATTTATTTGATATTTCAATAATTTGTTTTAACTTTTCTTTGGCTTTTCCCGATTTTATAGCCATTTGCGCCATCTCTAGCCCATCTTGAATATCACGCGCCAAACCGTCAACCATAAGTGCGGAAGCCGCATTTATCATAACAATATCTCTCTGTGCGTCTGTCGATTTGCCATCAAAAATATTATATAAAATCTTAGCGTTGGCTTTTGCATCGCCGCCCACGATAGCCTTTAGCGGAACCCTTTTTATGCCGTACTCCTGCGGGTCGATGATAAACTCATGAACAACCCCGCCTTTTAGCTGTGAAGCGTACGTTATATCGCTTATGCTTATCTCGTCCATTCCCTCTGCCGAACTTACCACAAGCGTTGACAAGGCACCGTTTATGCGAAGCGCCTCTGCAATTTTAGGTACAAATGCTTTGTTGAAAACTCCAAGGAGAGATTTCTTTGCTCCTGCAGGATTTGTAAGCGGTCCAAGGATGTTAAAAATAGTCTTGTCAGGTATAGTTTTTCTCACTGGCATAATAAACTTCATAGCAGGATGGTGGTTCTGTGCGAACATAAAAGTAAAATCAGATTCTTCTAGAAGTCTTGCACTATTTTCTATGCTCAAATCAAGGCGCACGCCAAGCTCTTCAAACATATCAGCACTCCCTGATTTTGAAGTAACAGAGCGGCTTCCGTGTTTTGCAACCATACTCCCGCACGAAGCTGCCAATATAGCAACCGTTGAAGAGATGTTGAAGCTTCCTATCTTATCTCCGCCCGTGCCGACGATATCAACCACTTTTGAGCGCAGTTCATCAGATATCGGAAGCATAATCGCATGAGAACGCATGACTTCGGCTGCAGCAGCGATAGTTTGCGTATCTGTGCTCTCATCAAGCCTTACGCTCAACAAAAACTCTCTCATCTGCGCATCGTTCATCTCATGCTTAAAAAGTGAAGTAAATGGGCTCTTTGCCTCTTCATAATTCATGCAATCTCCTCAATATACTCATTTTGCAAACTTTTTGGTGTTGATTTTGCTGTGGGAATTTGAACTACTTTATACTTTTTTACAGACTCAAGATAGTTGATTGTAATAACTGTTCCTACTTCGACATTTTTGCTCGCTTTTGCGACAATGCCGTTTACCAGAACTACTCCGTTGTCTATCATATCTTGCGAAACTGAACGTCTTTTTGTTATATTTACTGCGTTTAGAAACTTGTCTACTCTCATCAATTAATACTCATAATCCAATATTTTTGTATATTGTAGAGTATTAAAACTGAAAAGAATGTAATAGTTGGAACATTTTTTGCATTAAATTTTATTACATGTAGATTTTTTAAATATTTACGATGCAAATCCCGCTTTAAAGCACTCTTTTTCAACTACTATTCTCTTTTGCTTCTCTTTTCTTTTTGTATCTTTTTCGACAAATATCTTTTTGCGTGTTTTTGGGTCCATCTCCGTGTAGTACATCACTGCGGAGTATGTTCCTGGAGTTGGAGTAAAGACTTGAGCCTGCTCTGGATTCATCTTTAGCTCCTCTGTCGTAAATCTCTTTAACTCATGCATATCTTTCTCTTCACACCCAGGGTGAGCGGCTATAAGATAGTAGGTTAGAAACTGCTTTTTGCCCTCTTCTTTGTTTAGCCTGTCATACATCCTTTTAAACTCAATCAAAGTCTCTTTTCCCGGTTTTCCCATAAGCTCCAAAACATGCTGCTGCGTATGTTCCGGAGCGACTTTAAGCTGACCTGAAATATGGTGCTGAACCATCTCTTTTAGGTATGAATATCCATGCTTTTTATCCGCCGTAATCAAATCGTAGCGCACGCCAGAGGCAATAAAGGCTTTTCTTACACCCTCTATTTCTCTTATTCTTCTAAGCAGACTTATATTTCTGCCGTGGTCTACATGCATAACCTTGCAAAGTCTATCGGCATCTACGCATCTGATATCGTCACACGTCCCTTTTTTGAGCTTTTTGTTGCACTCATATCCGTACATGTTGGCTGTCGGTCCGCCGACGTCGGCTATTATGCCCTTGTAATCTTTGTACTTGTTAAAATACTTCGCCTCTTGCAAAATATTCTCCTCAGTTCTGGTTCGTATGGTTCTTCCCTGATGCACTCCGATTGCGCAGAAGTTGCACTCTCCCCAACACCCCTGATGCGTCATTATCGAGAACTTTATAGTCTCAAGACACTTCACTTTTCCATCTTTTGCGTAGTATGGATGAAGCTCTCTTGTAAAAGGGAGATTTGCGTTTGCGTCCATCTCTGCTT
This sequence comes from Sulfurimonas sp., assembly GCF_019429335.1. GTDB lineage: Bacteria > Campylobacterota > Campylobacteria > Campylobacterales > Sulfurimonadaceae > Sulfurimonas. Next base: position 6,375 of record NZ_JAHYJB010000043.1, read on the forward strand.
GGTTTAGATAGTCACACGGCGGATTTTGGATTAAAAAGCGTGTATCAACACTCTGGCATAAACCTTTTGCGCTTATCGGGTCGTTATTGTCATAAAAATCGTCAAAAAGGTCTATATACTTCTCTTTATCATCCAAACACTCCTGATGCGAGGGAAGCTGTATAAACTCATATTTAGGCTCTTTTGAGATGTAGCAAAGCCCGCGTATATCTCTGTAGTCCCTCCCCTCATCCAAAGCGCGTGTAAGCCGCTCTATTGCTATCTCGCCCATTCCATAAACCAATATGTCCGCTTTCGCATCAAACAAAATAGGTTTTTTCAGTCTGTCTGCCCAGTAGTCGTAGTGTGTAACTCTTCGCAAACTTCCCTCAATACCGCCTACTACAAGCGGCACGGTATTTTTAAAATATCTTCTAATGAGGTTACAGTAAACACTAAGCGCACGGTCGGGTCTTTTGTCGTTTTTTCCGCCCGGTGTGTAGTCATCAGTGCTTCTAAACTTCTTTGTTGCAGTGTAGTTTGAAACCATGCTGTCAACACTGCCTCCGCTCACTCCCCAGTATAGACGAGGCTCACCGAGACGCTTGATATCAACATCGCTGTTAATGTCAGGCTGACCTATCATCCCGACACGATAGCCCATTCTCTCAAGCATCCGCGCGACCATGGCAACGCCTATGTATGGAGAGTCTATATACGCATCGCCGCTGACTAAGATGATGTCGCACTGATTCCACCCTTTTGCATCCATCTCCTCTTTTGTAGTCGGAAGGAAATCTCTTGTCGTAAATGTTAACGTATCTCTTTTTGTATCTTTTGTTTTATTTCTTCTGCTCAATCTGTGCCCTTAAGATTAAAAATTATATTTTTATCTTTTATTTGTATAATAATACTCAATTATTTAGAGATTATAGATAAAGTGCGGATATGAAAATAGACAGAAAAAAAATACTTATAAACGCCAGCTACGGCATTGCAGCTCTGATTGTTATTTTACTGCTTATTCTTGGGGTTCAGAGTTCTGATTTTACTAAACTTCAAAAGTACGATATTGAGGGAAAAACGGCACCAAGATTGAGCATATCCGGCAACCGAGCATCTGCAGCATCAGTTTTAAGGAACAGTATGCAAGTTAGCATCAGCAGCGACAATCAGGCAAATCTGGGGGATTTTGTCTTTAATATCTCTGGTGACAGAAAGCTTATCGCAAACATATCTATGAAGTATAAATCAAGCGGAAAAAGAGGCTCTTGGTTTAACGATAAAAACGATATGAAAGAGGAGATTTTAAAAAAAAGCGTTATCTTAAGAGACAGCGCGATAAACACTATGTTAGGCTACTCCATGGTAAACGCAAACAATGAGGTGATGAGAAAAGCACTGCAAGAGACACTAAATAAGAACTTAGAGTACAGCGAGATTGAAGAGGTATACTTCAACCAGTTTATAATTCAGTAGCCTCTTTTGAATGCTTTTTACCTACAATATGTAAGTATTTTTTCAGTACAATAAAAAAAACAGTTCGGAGCTCAATGGAAAACTACATCTTTTTTACGAAAATAGCTCTTTTGCTTATATCTTCACCCGTTGTTTCACAAATCACACGTTTGCCTGTCGTAGTAGTTGAGATACTTTTAGGTTCACTTGCCGTATGGAGCGGCTTTTTGGAGTTGGGAAATGATATTTTCGAGCAAATTGCAAAAATAGGTTTTTTCTACCTGATGTTTTTAGCAGGTCTTGAGATAGATTTGAAAAATTATACACAGCAAAAAAACGATATTTTAAACAAAGCTATCATCTACTTTACAACACTTTATGCGCTCTCATTTATTTTATATCTGCTGTTTGATTTAAACCCCGTCTATATAGTTGCCATACCTATTGTTTCACTCGGAATGATAATGGTACTTATAAACGAGCATGGGAAAGAGCATAAATGGCTTGAGGTAGTTCTTACGGTAGGCGTTATAGGTGAGATTTTAAGTATATCCGCAATCGTTATCTTCGAGTCGTATGTTAACTATGGATTGAAGCTGGAACTATATCTGCATGTGCTTGTTTTCTTTGGCGTGCTTTTTGCAATATATTATCTCTTTAAACTGGTAAATCTGATTTTTTGGTGGTATCCAAACCTTAAAAAAGCCATTATGCCGTATGATGACTCAAAGGTTCAAAGCATAAGAATAAGCGTGGCTCTTTTTATTGTTCTTACCTCTATTATGCATTTTTTCAATATCGACATGGTTCTTGGAGCCTTCTTTGCGGGCATTTTCATATCAAACTTTTTTGAACACAAAACAGATCTTCCTCATACTCTGCATAAAATAGGCTTTGGTTTCTTGGTTCCGCTCTTTTTTATCTATGTCGGCACCACACTTGATTTTACTCTTATATTCTCGTTTGAAATCTTAAACAATGCTCTGCTTATCCTGCTTGCGCTTGTTTTAGTAAGAACGATAAGCTCTTTTGCAGCATACACCTCACTCCTGGGAGCAAAAGGAACTTTTTTGCTGGCCCTTGGAGACTCTATGCCTCTCACATTCCTTATTGCAATTGCAACTATCGCTTACGAAGGAGGGCAGATTTCTCAAAATGAGTATCTCTCGTTCATTGTTGCAGGTATGCTATCTGGCATACTTATCATGAGTCTGCTTAAGTTCATTATCTACATGTCGTATCAAAAAAGAGGGCAGTAACTATCGCCCTCTAGTAATATTGTTAATATTTTTTAATAAAATTGATACTATATTTACTTAAAAATTATGCTATATTTATGGTTACGAGGATTAAATATGTTAAAAATAAATCTGAACAAAAAAATATTTTGGTTTGTTGCTCTTTTGATAATCATGGCAAACTCTATTTTAACTATTCATATATATAAACAAAAACAAGAACTCATACAAACCAGAGCCTTTGCAAAAGGCGAAACCCTCAAAAACTACTTTATCTCGATGAGATATGTATATCATCAGCAATTTTTAAAAAGCGGCTTAGATATAAACGACTCAACATTAGGATTTTTGCCGGCTCATGCTTCCACGCTTATAAGCGATAAATTTGAAAAACTCTCAAAAGACAACGTAACCATTAGAAATGTAACCGACAGACCTAGAAATCCTAAAAATATGGCTGATGCTTTTGAGCTAAAAGCCATAGATTTTTTCAAAAAAAATCCAAACAGTGAAGCACATATCCAAAAAATCAAGCAAAACTCCAAAGAAATTCTTCACTATACTGCGCCGCTTATTATAGAAAAATATTGCATACAGTGTCATGGTAAAAAAGAGGAAGTTTTAGAATCCATACAAGAGAGATACGATACTGCCTACGATTATCATACGGGAGATATAAGAGGCGTTACAAGCGTCAAGATTCCTGTTGAGGAACTAGAAAAAGTTGCTATGAGCAGTTTTTACAAAACTACGTTTTTTAACTGGTTTACAACTTTACTGCTGCTCACAATAGTCTATTTTGCAATCAAGAAATTAACAATTAAAGATGTTAAACAAAAAATAGTTCTTCAAGAAGAGGTAAGAAAAAAAACGGCAGATTTAGAGGAGCAAAAAAATGAGCTTCAAATCGCAAATGAAAAGCAAAGACATCTTTTCTCCATACTAAGAACCGTTACAGACTGTAATCAAATCCTTATTACAGCTAAAAATATTGATGAACTCATAAACGATACAGCCGTATCGATGCACTCAAACACAACTTTTGCCAGCGTAAAAATATTGCTCAATGAGGATGGGGAACTTAGAGTAAAAAGCTCAATCGGTTTAGGAATAGAGAGCGAAGTAACACCGATTGAGAGAGATGTTTTTAAAAATAACAGCTATATATTTCTAAAAAACTTTGATGAAACTCTGCATGTAGAGTGCTTGGAAAAGGTAAAAAAATACGGCATTTCTGAGATATACTCTCTTCCTCTTAGGAAACATTATAATGCAGATGAAGTACTTGGAGTAATTACTATCCACTCAACCGAGGAGAGAGGTTTCAGCAAAGAGGAGCGAGACATGATAGATGAGCTGGCAGGTGATGTCGGCTTTGCCATAAACTCTTTTTACCAAAAAGATACAATCAACAAACTCTCATTTTATGACCCGCTTACAAATCTGCCAAATCAGGCACTTTTTATTCAGCATCTTTCTCAGGCTCTTGAAAACAGCTACAAAAATATGAAGTACGGCGCTCTCATGTTTATGGATATAGACAACTTTAAAAGCGTAAATGATTTGATGGGTCAAGATGAGGGTGACACTGTTTTAAAGGAGACGGCTAACAGACTTGCCATAAAGCTTAAAGATGTAT
>NZ_JAHYJB010000044.1 GCF_019429335.1 Sulfurimonas sp.
TTACTACAGCTTCAGACTATTTGTTACCTCCTAATCTGTGTAGTTTGGTACCCAACTGGCGGCTAACCTTTATTGGGGCTGGATTGTCCAGCTTGATTGCCTTAGCTTTGCTTGGCACACTCATTTTCATACTCCTATATTTTATTTTAGAGTATATACTTTTCAACGTGTAGTGATTGTGTAGCAATTAAAAGTTTTCTTTACTTTTCATTTACAGAAATTATGTTACAATTCTACTCATGGGGCTGATCTGGTTTCGACGGGATCAAGTAGCTTCTAATTGCATGTCGGACTGAGCATTTCCGTTACGCGGCTCAACTTGCTTAAACGCAAACAACACAAATTACCGCCCAGCTTACGCAGTAGCATAAGTTTTACCCCGACCTCTTAATTGATGGTCGGCGGGCTGCTTCACCTGTTGACTCTAGATAGGCAGGATTCGAAGTATAACTCTTATGTAGATATATTTTATGTTTGTCTCGAACATAAAAAGAACCCTAGAGGCTCGTCTTGCGTAGCTTTGCAAGTTGTGTGAAGCAAGATTAAACTTAAACGACTTTACTAAACATGTAGACGTTAGGAGTAGCGTGGTTTCGGACTGGAGTTCAATCCTCCACAGCTCCACCATAAAACACCGCAATAAAAATATTTCAAAACAATCATTATCTTTATTTTAACAACTCCTCAGCACTATTTTTGTATAATCTCTTTTAAATTTTCCAATAAGGTATCCCGATGCGCGGTTATAAGATTTTTGCCGGTTCTGCCAGCACACAATTTGCAAAAGAGGTTTGTCAAATTTTAGATATTCCGTTGGCTAAAGCCGATGTTAAAAAGTTTAGTGACGGTGAGATTTCTATTCAAATCTCTGAGAGTGTTAGAGGTCGTGATGTTTTTATTGTCCAATCTACAGGAGCTCCATCAAATGACAACTTAATGGAACTTCTAATTATGACGGACGCTCTTCGACGCTCATCAGCTTCAAGCATCACGGCAGTTGTTCCATATTATGGCTATGCAAGACAAGATCGTAAAGCTGCACCTCGTGTTCCGATTACCGCAAGACTTGTTGCAGATATGTATGAAGCTGCAGGAATCAACAGAGTTGTAACTATCGACCTGCATGCAGGACAAATTCAAGGATTTTTCAATATTTCGGTTGACAATCTTTACGGCTCTGTAACTTTTGAAAACTACATCAGAAGCAAAAACCTTAAAAACCCAATCATCGCTTCTCCGGACATCGGCGGTGTGGCACGCGCTAGATATTTTGCTTCACGTATGGGGCTTGACATGGTTATCGTTGACAAACGCCGTGAAAAGGCAAACGAGAGCGAGGTAATGAACATTATCGGTGACGTTGAGGGCAAAGACGTTATTATGATAGATGACATGGTTGACACTGCCGGAACCATGGTAAAAGCGGCAACCGCACTAAAAAACAAAGGTGCTGCCTCTGTTATGGCATGTGCAACTCATGCCGTCCTTAGCGGAAAAGCTTATGAAAATATTGAAAACGGCGAACTAGATGAGCTTATCGTCACAAACACGCTAGAATCAAAGCAGCACGACAAGATTGTTGTTTTAACTGTTGCACCCCTTTTTGCAGAGGTTATCCGCAGAGTTTATCACAACGAGAGCGTAAACTCACTGTTTGCTTAGTCCCGTAAAAGGAACCTGTCCCTTTTACTCCGCTTGCGCCGCTGAGGCGACTAAAGCTTGCCTCTTTGAGGCAGAAATTTTCATTTAGGATATTTCATTGAAAAACATTAGAAACTTTTCTATCATCGCACATATCGACCACGGCAAAAGTACATTAGCCGACCGTATTATTCAAGAGTGCGGTTCAGTCAGTGATAGAGAGCTCGGCAAGCAGATGATGGATACAATGGATATAGAAAAAGAACGCGGCATTACCATTAAGGCGCAAAGCGTAAGACTCGACTACGTCAAAGACGGCGAGCACTATATACTAAACCTCATCGATACTCCGGGTCACGTCGATTTCTCATATGAGGTGAGCAAATCTCTGGCTTCAAGTGATGGCGCACTTCTTATCGTTGACGCCGCTCAAGGTGTTGAGGCTCAGACAATTGCAAACGTATTTTTGGCGATGGAGAACAACTTAGAGCTTATTCCGGTTATAAACAAAATAGACTTGCCTGCCGCAGACCCCGCAAAAGTTGCCGAAGAGATTGAAACAAGCATCGGCATAGATGCAACCGATGCCTGTTTAGTATCTGCAAAAACAGGTGTCGGTATCCGTGCTCTTATCGATGCAATAGTAGATAGAATTCCTGCTCCGGCGGGAGACCCAAATGCTCCTACTAAAGCAATTATTTACGATTCATGGTTTGACCCGTATTTGGGCGCCTTGGGTCTTGTTCGCGTTTTTGACGGCGAGATAAAAGTAAATCAACTTGTAAAAATTATGAGTAACGGCGAAGAGCATCAGGTTCTTGATTTGATGTATCCGCATCCGCTTAAACGTAAAAAAACTTCTGTTATAAAAACAGGAGAAATCGGCATCGTTGTTTTGGGGTTAAAAGAGGTACATGTCGTCAACGTCGGGGACACTATTACAGATGCAAAAAACCCTACGAAAGAGCCTGTTGTGGAGTATGAGCCTGCAAAGCCTTTTGTTTTTGCAGGAATATACCCAATAGATACGGACGACTTTGAAAATTTACGAGATGCACTTGATAAACTAAGACTAAATGACAGTTCTCTATCATGTTCACCTGAAACGTCTCTGGCTCTTGGCTTTGGTTTTCGCGTCGGGTTTTTAGGCATGCTTCATATGGAAGTTATCAAAGAGAGATTGGAGCGTGAATTTAACCTTGATTTAATCGCTTCCGCACCATCTGTTATCTATCAGGTTTTTCTCAATAACGGCGAAAAAATCAATGTTCACAATCCTTCAGAGCTTCCCGAAGTCAATCGTATAGACAGAATCGAAGAACCATACATTAGAGCTACGGTTATTACTCCAAGTGAATATCTTGGAAGTATCATAACTCTTCTAATAAATAAGCGCGGCATTCAAACAAAAATGACTTACCTTAATCAAGACAGAGTTATGCTTGAGTATGAAGTACCTATGAACGAAATTGTTATGGACTTTTATGATAAACTAAAATCGATCTCCAAAGGTTACGCTTCATTTGATTATGAGCCGATTGAATTTAGAGTCGGTGATCTTGTAAAACTTGATATCAAAGTTGCAGGAGAGGCGGTAGATGCACTAAGTATCGTTGTTCCTCGCAATCAGGCACTCTCACGCGGCCGTGTTTTAGTTAAAAACATGAAAGAGATTATACCTCGTCAGCTTTTTGAAGTAGCCGTTCAAGCTTCTTTGGGCTCTCAGGTAATTGCCAGAGAGACAGTAAAAAGTATGGGCAAAAATGTAACCGCAAAGTGCTACGGCGGGGATATAACCAGAAAGCGAAAACTCCTTGAAAAACAAAAAGAGGGTAAAAAGCGCATGAAGGCAATCGGAAAAGTACAGCTTCCGCAAGAGGCATTTATGTCTGTTTTGAAGATGGACTAGGAAGATGGACTTTTCTCTTGGCGAATGCCAAAGCTTTAGTGAGAGGAATTTTTTTGTGGACGTGTTCGCAAAAAAAGGAGACTCTATAATAGAAGTACAGCTTCCGCAAGAGGCATTTATGTCTGTTTTGAAGATGGACTAGGAAGATGAACTAAAATGCGCTGCTTGATGTGTGAGACTCTTTCACTTTTGCACATCTGCTCACATTGCCAAAAAACCTTTCTCTCTCCAACAATACATAAAAGAAAAATCAGTGACAATATTGAGGTCATCTCTTTTTACAAATACAGCGAAATCAAAAATCTGCTTCATACAAAACATACCGATTTAGGCTACTACATCTACTCTATTCTCGCAAAAAATTCACTAAAAAAATTCGCGCGCGAGTTTGACTACCCAGAGATGATTGCATCCATCGCAGTTGATGACTATGTCTCTGATGGCTATTCGCACACAGCTGTATTAAACAAAGCCCTAAAGAGCAGATGTATAACTCCGCTTTTTAACAAACTGCGTGCAAAAAACAGGGTTTCATACTCAGGCAAAAGCAGAGAGTTTAGAGCGTTAAATCCAAGAGAATTTGAGGTAAAAAAATTTGATGCAAAAAACGTAATTTTAGTAGATGATATTATTACTACTAATTTGACACTTACTCAGGCTCTAAAGGCTATGCAAAAAGAGAACAAAGAGGTTATTCTTTGTTTAACTCTGGCTGATGCAAGCATAAAATAAGTACCTCCCATTGAGAAAGAGGAGCTACTTAAAAAAGCTTCTTAAATAGCCTGTTTAGCTCTTTATCTACCTTCTCTTCAATTTTTCTACCTGCTTCAGATTTCATAAATTTTTCTAAATCTATTGTGATTTTTGGAGAGTTTACATCTCCCTTTAGAGTCCCACTGACTACATTTTTCTTCGCACTAAGTGTTATATCGGTATCTAGCTGGTTTGTCAGCGTGTTTAATTTCGTGCTTTTTGTTACAATAGAAGCCTCTTTTGAGCGCAAATCCACAGATGCCAAGATATTCTCTTTATCGATATCCGCACTTATGCCACCGTTAAAATTCTCTCTGTACATGTCAAATTTAAGATACTGTTTTATCAAATCAAATGTCTGATTTTTTGCAAAAAGAGCATTTGCAACCTGCGCCTCAATAGCGCCTTTGCTAAGGGATAGATTATAATCAATCTTAGCGTTTATCGTAGCATCCAAGAGCTCCGGATAAATTAATATATTAAGCAGTTTCATACTCTTTATGGAGCTTAAATCTGCATGAAAATCATCATTATGAAGCTTTACATCTATCTTTCCATCGGCGATATTTGAGTGCATTGTAAAATCCAAATCTTTTGCTTTTGAAATCTCTCCGTTTGCGACAATAGCTCCTCTCATATGGTGGTCTGTAACAAAAAAGAGCTTGTTCAAGTCTGGAATTGAGGCTTTATAATCACTCTTGAAAGAGGCATTTCCTATGCTGTATTTTGCACTTTTTACGTCAAGATTTGCCAAGTTGGAGTTAAACTTAATGGCACTCTCTGCCATATCGCCCTTTAGAACGGTTGTCGTTGCAGAGTTAAAAGATGTTGATGACATAGGAGATTTAAACTCGTATGTTTTTGTAAGATAGGCAGAGTTAAGCTCCCCTTTTGTTATGGCGGTTGTTATTTTTCCGCTTAAACTCCCGCTTCTTGCATCGCTTATGTCGGCATTCATTGAGAATAACCCGTCCGCATAGTGAGGCTGTTTTATCATGAATAGCACTTTGGCGATATCAAGATTTACTATTTTAGCCCTTATAGATGATGGAGCAAAATTTTTCAGGAGTGCTTCAAATGTCGTATCAGATGAGGCAATATCACTCTTGCCGCTAACTAGCAAATTATCCTTATCTCCTTTTGCCTCTCCGCTAAGTCTAAGGGCACCCCTTACATCTGCACCTGTGATTGGCTTTAACACCTCAAGCTCCTTAATATCAAGCGAATATTTTAAGTCAGCTTTAAATGGCTCTGGAGATACCTCTCCCGTAGTGCTTATCTTAAATAGGTTTGAGACAAAGTCGTAGTTGTAAATGGCATAATCCCCCTCTAGCTTCGCATCAAGGTTCATTGAAAATGAGGTTGCAGGTATAGTCACATTAAAATCGCTCTTCATAAATTTTGGATTTATAGTTCCGTTTTTACTCTTTAAAACTATTTCCCCATCCATTACATGTGGATTTATATTTCTAAAATTTATATCCAAATCTATATCCGCGGTAGCATACGGGTTTTGAGCGCCAAGATATAACAGTGAAGCCAATTTAGCATTTTTCATCTTAGCGATTATCAAGATTGGATTTAAATCGCTCAGCTCTACGCGGTAAGAGGTATCACTCTCACCTACATCGCTCTTACCCTCTATCTCTATAAAAGCAAGGTCACCCTTTATGCCACCATCTGTATGAAATGCCCCTTTTAGAGGAGCAGAAGTAAGCGGCTCCAAACTCTCTAAACTTTTCAAAGAGACATTATAGGCAACATCAAAAGATTTTGAAAAGAGAGAGTATCTACCTTTTGCTTTTATAACGTTTTTTTCATTTAGAGCCAAAACTATCTCAAAATCACTTATGCCAAGCAAAAAAGTCTCTAACTTGCTATCAAGTTTTGTCTGCTCTTTTATCTTAGCCTCTACAATGGGCTTTACTATGCCATTTCCCAGTGGTGTGAAAGCAACTACATATAGAGTTGCCACCAGTGCTGCCACTATACCGCCTGCCCAAACTAAATATTTCATGATATCTCCAATCAAATATGTTATATAATGATACTATATTAAGTATTTTTTTTAGCAAACATTAAGTTGATATATATAGACTCAACTTAATTAACTAAAAAAATTTAACCACTACTTGACATTGTTACACTCAATATGTATAATTGTGTCATCTTTTTAGAAAAGGAGTAATTAAACAGCTATGTCAAAAGAAAAAAAAGAAGAACTTCAGAGCGAACCTCAGGTAAATAAGGAGGAGTGCGCGGAGTCCAACGAAGCTGCTGCGGAAGCAGAAGCTGTGGAAAATGAGTTTAATCTTTTGCAAGAGGAACTGGCTTCTCTAAAAGATAAGTATGCTCGTGTTCATGCTGATTTTGATAACATCAAAAAAAGATTAGAAAAAGAGAAATATACGGCAGTCGAGTACGCAAATGAGAAGTTTGCCAAAGATATGATTCCAGTTATGGATGCGCTTCAAATGGCACTCTCCTCTACATCGAGCGTAACGGACCCAAAAGAGCACCTAGAAAAATTAAAAGAGGGTATCGAGCTGACACTTAAGCAGCTCACATCTGCCTTGGAAAAACATGGAGTAACTATGGTTTCGCACAGTGAACCGTTTGACCCAAATATCCACAACGCTATACAAAGCGTAGATAGCGACACTGTAGAGAGCGGGCAGATAGTTCAAACTTTTCAGACAGGTTACAAATATAAAGAGAGACCGCTTCGCGAAGCGATGGTAGTAGTGGCGAATTAACATTCGTTCATATATTTTACAGAATTTCTATATGTTCTCTTAGGCTTCACCGCGGGTACCCCAAAGCTAAAGCTTTGACCCTTCGGTTGCAGAATCGTCCACATACAAAAATACTGTAAAGCAAAAAATTCTGACACGAGAGTGTCGAGCTTTAGTGCCTTAGCGGCTAGCGAAAGTAAAAGGGACTTGTTCCTTTTACGACAAATAAAATGGAGGTTTCCTTCATTTTATTTTATGAAATAAAATCAAATTAAGGAATATAAAATGAGCAAAGTAATAGGTATAGATTTAGGAACGACAAATTCATGTGTAGCAGTTTATGAGGGCGGTGAGGCAAAAATCATCCCAAATAAAGAGGGTAAAAATACAACTCCTTCAGTTGTTGCATTTACAGACAAAGGCGAAGTTTTAGTAGGAGATCCTGCAAAACGTCAGGCAATCACAAACCCAAACAAAACAATCTCTTCAATCAAGAGAATTATGGGTCTTATGATGAATGAGGAGAATGCAAAAGCTGCTCACGACAAAGTAACTTATAACATCGTAAACAAAGACGGTATGGCAGCAGTTGACGTTGCAGGCAAAATATACACGCCACAAGAGATTTCAGCTAAAATACTTAGCAAACTAAAAGAGGATGCGGAAGCTTACCTCGGCTCAACAGTAACAGACGCAGTCATCACAGTTCCTGCTTACTTTAATGATGCACAGAGAAAAGCAACTAAAGATGCGGGAACAATCGCGGGTCTAAACGTTTTACGTATCATCAACGAGCCGACTGCTTCAGCACTTGCGTATGGACTAGACAGCAAAAATGACGAAAACGTACTTGTTTATGACCTTGGGGGCGGAACATTCGACGTTACCGTTCTAGAGATAAGCGACGGTACTTTTGAGGTTCTTTCAACCGACGGAAACGCATTCTTGGGCGGAGACGACTTTGACAACAAAATCGTTGATTACCTAAACAGTGAGTTCAAAAACACACACGGGATTGACCTTAAAAACGACAAAATGGCGTTGCAACGTCTAAAAGATGCTGCCGAAAATGCTAAAAAAGAGTTATCTAGCTCAACTGAAACAGAGATTAACCTTCCGTTTATCACTATGACAGAAGCTGGACCGCAGCACCTTGTTATCAAGCTTACTCGTGCTAAATTTGAGGGTATGATAGAGTCTCTTATAAAGGAGACTATTGACCACATCAAAACTGCTATGAAAGAGTCCGGTCTAGACAACAACGCTATTAAAGAGATTATTATGGTCGGTGGTTCAATCCGTGTTCCTCTTGCTCAAAAAATGGTATCTGATTTCTTCGGAGGCAAAACTCTAAATAAAAGCGTAAATCCTGACGAAGTTGTTGCAGCGGGTGCGGCTATCCAAGGCGGTGTATTAAGAGGAGATGTTAAAGACGTTCTTCTTCTTGACGTAACTCCGCTTTCACTTGGAATCGAGACTTTGGGCGGCGTTGCTACTAAGATAATTGAAAAAGGGACAACAATCCCTGTTAAAAAGTCTCAAATCTTCTCAACTGCAGAAGACAACCAGCCTGCTGTTAGCATCTCGGTTGTTCAGGGTGAGAGAGAGTTTGCAAGAGACAATAAATCTTTAGGTCTTTTTGAACTAGGAAATATTGCTGCGGCTCCAAGAGGCGTACCTCAAATCGAAGTTACGTTTGACATCGATGCAAACGGTATTTTAACTGTTAGCTCAACCGACAAAGGTACAGGCAAATCTCAGTCTATCACGATTTCTGGAAGTTCTGGACTAAGCGAAGAAGAGATTAGTAAAATGGTTAAAGATGCAGAGCTTCACAAAGCAGAAGACTCAAAGAGAAAAGAGCTTGTTGAACTTAAAAACCAAGCAGATGCGTTAATTGCGCAGACTGAAAAATCTTTAACTGAGATGGGCGATAAAATTGAAGCTGATGAAAAAGCTAAGATAGAGAGCGCGATAACCGAACTTAAAGATGTTCTAAAAGACGAAAATGCTACTAAAGAGCAGATTGAAGCAAAAGTAAAAACTTTAACTGAAGCAAGTCACAAAATGGCTGAGCAGATGTACAAACAAGAGCAAGGTGCACAAGCTGGAGCTGCTGATACGCAAAAGAAAAAAAGCGACGATGACGTAATCGACGCTGAAATAGAATAGACCTAGCATATACTAAAAATACGCTCACTTAGGCTTCGTTTCACTGCGGAATCGTTCGCTTTATTTTTAGTTTTGCAAAGAACATCAATATAAAGCATTAAGTTCCCATACATCCTGGTATGGGAACTTAACTCTCTTTTAATACGTTAGAATGTAGAATCCAGAGTTTATAACTCCCAAGGAGATTAAGTGTTTTACAAATTTACGCTCTACACTCTTTTTATCTCCATCGCACTCTCCGGCTGCAACATATCAAAACAGCAACCACATGCTTTAATCAGCGATAAAAAGCCCATATCAACAAACAAATACAGAAGCCAAAGCGGCTTTTACTTTGTCTTAATTGAGAATAACGACGACATCTGGAAAATTGTTGACATCAAAGACAGAGCCATAGAAAAAAGAGCAAAGCAAAATCAGGAAATCCTAAAAATAGATGAATCATACAGCGAAGTTCACCCATATTTTTCAAACAAAATTGGTGAAAATCCTTCAAACATATATAAATGTAACAAAACAAATGATCCAAAGATATACTCTCCATGCACAAGCGCTCTTGTTAAAAATGTTGATGAAAGAGGTCTATTTAGCTTCCTAAAAAACTTCTACTCTAGCTCTTTGATAAACAAACATATAGACAAAGAGCTTATTTATAAAATCTCAAGAGAGACAAATCTATTTGATACGATTGAGAGCAAAAAAGATATCTTTGCCTATATAGAGTGTGAGCGCTCATTTCGCAGAGCTTCAACTATTGATGAATTTAATGCCGTTATAGAGAAGTGTTCATCGCTTGAAGATGCAAAACGAATCATTGAATTGTCTATTAAAAACCGTGATGCCATGGTTAAAAGAAAAATAGTTGAGGATTAAGAGAGAAGAATAGAGGAAGAGCAGTTGCAAAAAGAGAGTGAAAAAAACAAAAATCAAGCATAAGTGGCTAGAGAAAAAAACCTCAGATGTAAAAGTTAACTTTCTTGAGCCACTTGCAGATTCCCACAAACAACCAATAATTTAAGCTAATTTAAATTTTAAAAAGCCTTTTGAAATCGTGTAAATGGTATAATTTTTTACCAAAAAAACAATACAAAACATCAATCAAAT